>NZ_JBVIGN010000033.1:0-1463 GCF_055570785.1 Streptomyces sp. NPDC031100 | reverse complement strand
CTCCCCGTCCGTGGTGGTGGGGTTATTTGGTGGTGGGGGTGCGGAGGAAGGTGCTGGTGAGGGTGGTGATGAGGACGAGGGCGGTGTTGACGGCGACGGCGGTGTGGATGCCGTGGAGGATGCCGGTGACGGTGGTGGTGGTCATGGCGCCGGTGGCGATGGCGCTCATGACGGGGGTGCCCATGGTGATGCCGATCTGCTGGCTCATGGTGGCCAGTCCGGTGGCCATGCCCTGTTCGTGGTCGGGCAGGCCGCTGGTGGCGGTGACCATGAAGGCGACGATGAGGAGCATGTTGCCGACGCCGCCGATGAAGGTGGCCGGGAGCAGCAGTGCCAGGCTCGTGGTGGTGGTGCCCAGCCCGAGCAGGGCGCCGGTGGCCAGGGTCTGGATGAGCGCGCCGGCCAGCAGGGTGGTGCGGGTGGTGGTGCGGGCGATGACCTTCGGGGCGAGTGCGCCGCCCAGGACGGTGCCCAGGCCCAGCACGCCGAAGGACAGGCCCGCGGCCAGCGGGGAGAAGCCGAGGACCTGCTGGAGGTAGAGGGTCATCAGGAAGACCAGGGAGGTCTCGGTGACGAAGGCCAGGATGCCGGCGATGTTGCCGAAGGCGACCGAGCGGCGGTGCAGGACGGTGACCGGGACCAGCGGCGCGCTCGCCTTGCGTTCGATCAGGTAGAACACGGCCAGCAGGAGGAGGCCGGCGGCCAGCGAGGCCAGCGCGGTGGTGTCGCCCCAGCCGTGCTCGCCGGCCCGGGTGAAACCGAACACCACCGCGAGCAGGCCCAGCGTCACGCTCAGCGCGCCGGGCAGGTCCAGCCGCGGGCGCTGGGCGGGCCGGGACTCGGCGATGACCATCGGGGCGATCACCAGGACGGCCGCGGCGACGGGCACGTTGATGAAGAACGACCACCGCCAGGACAGAAGGTCGGTCAGCACCCCGCCCAGGATCGCGCCGGTGGTGAACCCCGCCGACATCAGCGCCCCGTTCAGACCGAGTGCCTTCTCCCGCAGCGGGCCCTCCGGGAAGGAGGTCGTCAGCAGGGACAGGCCGGCCGGGGTGACGGCCGCGGTCGCCAGGCCCTGGAAGACGCGGGCGATGATCAAAACCTCCGGGCTGGTGGCCAGCCCCCCGGCCAGCGACGCAAGCCCGAGGACGGCCAGACCGCCCAGGAACAGCCGGCGCCGCCCGAACAGGTCCGCGACCCGCCCGAACATCAGCGTGAACCCGGCCGCGCACAAAGCGAACGCGGTCGCGATCCACTGCAGGTTCGCCAGCGAGAACCCCAGCCCCTCACCGATCACCGGCAACGCCACGTTCAGGATCGAGAAGTCCACCGCCAGCATGAACTGCGCCACCAGCAGCACCACCAGCGTCAACCGCATCCGCGACGTCAACCGCTGCGGCCCCACACCCCCCGACCCGGCACCCACCGCCCCCTCAACCACACCATCAACAACAGACATG
>NZ_JBVIGN010000032.1:0-4104 GCF_055570785.1 Streptomyces sp. NPDC031100 | reverse complement strand
TAGCGCTTCAGTTGGTTGTGACCGCTCTTCCGTGAAGACTACGTCGTTTCAAGCAGCCTCGCCGGGGCCGATCCGAGCGTATGGACCGGCACGGCGGCCCTCGCCATCCGCGGCCGGATCCGGCAGGACGGACACGAGGGCGAGGCGCCAGTGGCGTGATCAATCAGTAGGAGTAGACAGGGATCGCGAAGGGGAACTGCTCAGCCCTCTCTCGTGTCCTTTACCGTGGACTCCGGCAATTCCAGGCTTCTGGTCCGTACGCGGCGAGGTGGTTTGTGGCAGCAGGCTACGTAAGGCGCCCCACCGCCGTCATCCTGACGGCTCTCCCGCTGGAGTACGAGGCCGTACGGGCCCACCTCACCGAAGTCGAGAAGCTCCTGCACCAGCCCACCGGCACCCGCGCCGAGCGCGGCCGGCTCGACGGCACCCCGTGGTACGTCGCCCTCGCGGAAATCGGCGAGGGCACCCTCACCGCCGCCGCCATCACCGAGCGCGTCAACACCTGGCTGAAGCCTGAGGTGCTGTTCCTCGTCGGAGTCGCGGGCGGGCTCAAGGACGACATCAAGGTCGGCGATGTCGTCGTCGCCACCAAGGTGTACGGCATCCAGGGCGGCAAGCAGACCCCCGAAGGCTTTCTCGTACGCCCCGAGGCCTGGCACTCCTCCTACCGCCTGGAGCAGGCCGCCCGCCACGCCCTGCGCGGCAAAGCCCACTTCAAGCCCATCGCCGTCGGGGACGTCGTCCTGGCCGACGCCGAGTCCGCGATCGCACGCCACCTCCACGAGCACTACAACGACGCCGTCGCCATTGAGATGGAAAGCGCCGGCGTTGCCCACGCCGCCCACCTCACCGGCAAGCTGGACACGCTGATCATCCGCGGCATCAGCGACAAGGCCGACACTCAGAAGCACGAACGGGACGCGGAGGGCTCCCAGCGCGAGGCCGCAAGGAACGCGGCCGCAGCCGCCATCGGCGTACTCCAGGACCTGGAGCCAACCACCGAGTCACCCGATGATGTCCGCCTCCGGGACTACCTCACAGCCGCCAGGAACGCAGCTCAGCGGCACCCCTATCCACTCGTCATCAACATCTCCGAAGAGAAACGACGGCTCCCCGCCGTTTACCAAGGCCAGCAGGCAACTCTGCAGCGCCCACCTGCGGGCGGCGACGAGCAGAGCGGCGCGCTTGGCCCCGATACCGGCCCGTCGCCAGCCGAGGAAATCCTGGCCGGGGAGCAAACAACCGTAGTGATCTCCGGACCGGGCGGCGGCAAGTCCAGTCTGCTGCGCACCCGCCTCGCAAACGGGGCCGAGAGCTGGCTAACCGGGCCCGGCGAAGACGTTGTGCCTGTGCTGGTCCGGGCCACGGCCCTGGTCGGACCGCTTTCCGAGGCTCTCGCCGCAGCTGTCAAGACCGAGCTCGCCAGGGAGAATCTGAGGGCTTCACTGCCCCCGGCGTTCTTCGCCACCCCGCCGCGGCCGGACGTCCGCTGGCTGGTGCTGGTCGACGGCCTGGACGAGATCCCCGACGCGGACACCCGACGCCAGATCCTGCGCTGCATCGCCGACGCCGCTAAGGACCCGCACGCCGACCTGTACCGGTTCGCTGTAGCCACCCGTCCCCTGCCCGACGGCGAACTCGACATCCTCGGACCCGAGGTGCCCCGCTACGACCTGCAGCCCTTCAACCGTGATGACATGCAGCAGGTCGCCGCCCGCTGGTTCGGCCTCTTCCAACTGCCCGATGCCACTGAGAAAGCCCACCAGTACATCGAGGCTCTGGCCCAGGCCCGACTGACCGAGCTGGCCCGCATCCCACTGATGGCCTCCGTACTCTGCCAGCTCCACGCCGCGAACCCTCGTAAGCCGCTTCCCAAAGACCGCACCGGCGCCTACGAAGAGTTCGTCACACTGATCTATGAACAAAACGCCCACAAAGAAGTCAAGAACATCCACGACAGGGCCATCACCGCCCTGACGGAATCCTTCCAGATCCCCTCAGAAAGGGCCGCCGTCAAAGCCGCGGCAGTGCAAGTGCAAAACAAGCTCCCAGAGCTGATCGAGTACCTCGCCTACCGGCGCCCCACCGGCGTCGCTGGAACTGGCCTCCCGTTCGAGATACTGGCCGAGCAGCCAGCACTACTCGCTCACCTCCGCCGTATACGGATCGCTGACCTGGCAGTTGAGGTGCTGGCCGAGCACCCACTCGCTCACTGCCCCAACAAGGTGGACCGGGAGGACTGGAATCGCTTTCTAGGCACGCTTTTACGAGCAACCGGCCTAGTGACCGAAGTCGCAGGCGACTTCTTCTTCCTCCACCAGACGTTCCTGGAATATCTCGCCGCCCGCTACGCCGCGCGTGACTCCCGTGCCGCGGCTCGCGCGCTCCACCGGCTTTTTCACCAACCTCTTCGGGACGACAGCCTCCTCACCAGGTCACCAAGCGTCAGTCTGAGGTTGCGGCTCGGAAGGTACTGGAATCCTCCGCGGCAAAGCTGGTCCTATGTAGGCTTTTTCATCGATGCCGTGCTGCCCAACCCCGAGCTGAGCCGGCTGTGCACCCGATACCTGGCCCGTCTGGCTTCTCCCCGAGCAGGCCCGTCTGGCTACGCTTTCCTCGGCGAGCAAGTCCAATTGCGCACCCGACTCCCTGAGGAAGTCCTCCGCGCGGCCGGCGACCATCTGCACGCCTTGGCCACGGACAACACCTCCAGCGGCGGGTTACGCGTCCAGGGGGCGGAACAGCTGGCCAGGCTGGACGATCCCCGCGGCCGCGCCCTTCTGCATGCCTTGGCCACCGACACCACCCTCCGCAGCGACGACCGCATGCGGGCCGCCGAGGCGCTGGCCAGGCAGGGCGATGCCCGTGCTGCGGACCTCTACGCTTCGCTCGTCACTGACACCACCCTTGATGACTATGAGCGCGTACGGGCCGCCGAGGCACTGGCCGAGCTGGACACCCCCCGCGCCACGGATCTCTGCGCCTCGCTCGCCACCGACTCCGGCTTCCGCAGCGACTTGCGCGTGCGGGCCGCCGAGGCACTGGTGGGGCTGGGCGACTCCCGCGCCACCGACCTGCTGCACACCTTGGCCACCGACACCACCCTCGGCGGCGCCCGCGTGCGGGCCGCCGAGGCACTGGCAGGGCTGGGCGACTCCCGCGCCACCGACCTGCTGCACACCTTGGCCACCGACACCACCCTCCGCAGCGACGACCGCATGCGGGCCGCCGAGGCGCTGGCCAGGCAGGGTGACGCCCGTGCTGCGGACCTTTACGCCTTGCTCGTCACTGACACCACCCTTGATGACTATGAGCGCGTACGGGCCGCCGAGGCGCTGGCCGAGCTGAACGACTCCCGCGTCCGCGACCTCTACGCCTCGCTCGCCACCGACACCACCCTCCGCAGCGACGACCGCGTGCGGGCCGCCGAGGCACTGGTGGGGCTGGGCGACTCCCGCGCCACCGACCTGCTGCACACCTTGGCCACCGACACCACCGTCGAGGACATCCTCCGCATGATGGCGGCCGCGAAGCTGGCCAGGCTGGGTGACCCTAGGGCCCCCGGTCTGCTGCACGCCTTGGCTACCGACACCACGTTCGTATTCCACGAGTGGGCGGTCTTGGAGCTCCGCGTGCTGCGTGATCCTCGCGCCGCCGAGTTGGATAAACAGATCGTGTCGCAGCGTTCGAGAAGACGTCGCAGGAAGATCAGTTGACAGGCTCACCCACGCTGTTGATCCCTACACGGCCGAGTGAGTCAGCATTGTCCAACCTCGGCTTCAAGCGCTGGGGTGGAGAGCGAGGATCGCCTGGACCGGACGGGTTGGCCATATAGGCCAACCGACGGAATTCGCTGACCTGCTGAAACGCGGGCTGCGGCGTAGAGGCCCCGCGAAGGAGACGGGACTTTCCCACGGCGAATCGCCGTACGCCGGTATGTGATCCGGCCACCCGATCACAAGTCGGGATCCCTGAGCAGGTCCCGTGTTGTGCGTTCCGCCAGTCTTGACTGCCTCGAAGGGGTACGGGGGTGGTTCGGGCTAGGTCGCGTTGTGACCGGCTTGGCTGTCTCCAACTGGCTGGGGTGAGGCTTCGGTGGGACTT
>NZ_JBVIGN010000031.1:0-3438 GCF_055570785.1 Streptomyces sp. NPDC031100 | reverse complement strand
GCACGGCCGTATGGCTGCCTTCAGTCGCCGGCCCCAGTGCACTCACCTGCTTGTCTGGTGGGGTGATGGGTGGCTGGTCGTTGTTTGAGAACTGCACAGTGGACGCGAGCATCTGTGGCCAAGTTTTTAAGGGCGCACGGTGGATGCCTTGGCACCAGGAACCGATGAAGGACGTGGGAGGCCGCGATAGTCCCCGGGGAGTCGTCAACCAGGCTTTGATCCGGGGGTTTCCGAATGGGGAAACCCGGCAGTCGTCATGGGCTGTCACCCACTGCTGAACACATAGGCAGTGTGGAGGGAACGAGGGGAAGTGAAACATCTCAGTACCCTCAGGAAGAGAAAACAACCGTGATTCCGGGAGTAGTGGCGAGCGAAACCGGATGAGGCCAAACCTACGACGTGTGAGACCCGGCAGGGGTTGCGTCGTGGGGGTTGTGGGATCTCTCTTCTGTCGTCTGCCGGCGACAGGACGAGTCAGAAACCGTTGATGTAGGCGAAGGACATGCGAAAGGTCCGGCGTAGAGGGTAAGACCCCCGTAGTCGAAACGTCAGCGGCTCGTTTGAGAGACACCCAAGTAGCACGGGGCCCGAGAAATCCCGTGTGAATCTGGCGGGACCACCCGCTAAGCCTAAATATTCCCTGGTGACCGATAGCGGATAGTACCGTGAGGGAATGGTGAAAAGTACCCCGGGAGGGGAGTGAAATAGTACCTGAAACCGTGTGCCTACAAGCCGTGGGAGCGTCGGAGTGTGCTTGCACACTCTCGTGACTGCGTGCCTTTTGAAGAATGAGCCTGCGAGTTTGCGGTGTGTTGCGAGGTTAACCCGGGTGGGGAAGCCGTAGCGAAAGCGAGTCCGAACAGGGCGATTTTAGTAGCACGCTCAAGACCCGAAGCGGAGTGATCTAGCCATGGGCAGGTTGAAGCGGAGGTAAGACTTCGTGGAGGACCGAACCCACCAGGGTTGAAAACCTGGGGGATGACCTGTGGTTAGGGGTGAAAGGCCAATCAAACTCCGTGATAGCTGGTTCTCCCCGAAATGCATTTAGGTGCAGCGTCGTGTGTTTCTTGCCGGAGGTAGAGCACTGGATAGGCGATGGGCCCTACCGGGTTACTGACCTTAGCCAAACTCCGAATGCCGGTAAGTGAGAGCACGGCAGTGAGACTGTGGGGGATAAGCTCCATGGTCGAGAGGGAAACAGCCCAGAGCATCGACTAAGGCCCCTAAGCGTACGCTAAGTGGGAAAGGATGTGGAGTCGCACAGACAACCAGGAGGTTGGCTTAGAAGCAGCCACCCTTGAAAGAGTGCGTAATAGCTCACTGGTCTAGTGATTCCGCGCCGACAATGTAGCGGGGCTCAAGCGTACCGCCGAAGTCGTGTCATTGCAGCAGTAAGCCCCAACGGGTGCTGTGATGGGTAGGGGAGCGTCGTCTGCCGGGTGAAGCGGCACCGGAAGGTAGTCGTGGACGGTTGACGAGTGAGAATGCAGGCATGAGTAGCGATACAAACGTGAGAAACGTTTGCGCCGATTGACTAAGGGTTCCTGGGTCAAGCTGATCTGCCCAGGGTAAGTCGGGACCTAAGGCGAGGCCGACAGGCGTAGTCGATGGATAACCGGTTGATATTCCGGTACCCGCTGTGAAGCGTCAAACATCGAGCATCGTGATGCTAAGGCCGTGAAGCCGTTCCGGACCCTTCGGGGAAAGGAAAGTGGTGGAGCCGCCGGACCAAGCGGTTAGTAGGTGAGTGATGGGGTGACGCAGGAAGGTAGTCCATCCCGGGCGGTGGTTGTCCCGGGGTAAGGGTGTAGGCCGCAAGGTAGGCAAATCCGCCTTGCATACGGCTGAGACCTGATGCCGAGCCGATTGTGGTGAAGTGGATGATCCTATGCTGTCGAGAAAAGCCTCTAGCGAGTTTCATGGCGGCCCGTACCCTAAACCGACTCAGGTGGTCAGGTAGAGAATACCGAGGCGTTCGGGTGAACTATGGTTAAGGAACTCGGCAAAATGCCCCCGTAACTTCGGGAGAAGGGGGGCCACACCTGGTGATCCGATTTACTCGGTGAGCTGGGGGTGGCCGCAGAGACCAGCGAGAAGCGACTGTTTACTAAAAACACAGGTCCGTGCGAAGCCGTAAGGCGATGTATACGGACTGACGCCTGCCCGGTGCTGGAACGTTAAGGGGACCGGTTAGCTCCACTTCGGTGGGGCGAAGCTGAGAACTTAAGCGCCAGTAAACGGCGGTGGTAACTATAACCATCCTAAGGTAGCGAAATTCCTTGTCGGGTAAGTTCCGACCTGCACGAATGGCGTAACGACTTCTCGACTGTCTCAACCATAGGCCCGGTGAAATTGCACTACGAGTAAAGATGCTCGTTTCGCGCAGCAGGACGGAAAGACCCCGGGACCTTTACTACAGTTTGATATTGGTGTTCGGTTCGGCTTGTGTAGGATAGCTGGGAGACTGTGAAGCTTGGACGCCAGTTCAGGTGGAGTCGTCGTTGAAATACCAGTCTGGTCGTGCTGGATGTCTAACCTGGGTCCGTGATCCGGATCAGGGACAGTGTCTGATGGGTAGTTTAACTGGGGCGGTTGCCTCCTAAAGGGTAACGGAGGCGCCCAAAGGTTCCCTCAGCCTGGTTGGCAATCAGGTGTTGAGTGTAAGTGCACAAGGGAGCTTGACTGTGAGACCGACGGGTCGAGCAGGGACGAAAGTCGGGACTAGTGATCCGGCGGTGGCTTGTGGAAGCGCCGTCGCTCAACGGATAAAAGGTACCCCGGGGATAACAGGCTGATCTTCCCCAAGAGTCCATATCGACGGGATGGTTTGGCACCTCGATGTCGGCTCGTCGCATCCTGGGGCTGGAGTCGGTCCCAAGGGTTGGGCTGTTCGCCCATTAAAGCGGTACGCGAGCTGGGTTTAGAACGTCGTGAGACAGTTCGGTCCCTATCCGCTGTGCGCGTAGGAGTCTTGAGAAGGGCTGTCCCTAGTACGAGAGGACCGGGACGGACGAACCTCTGGTGTGCCAGTTGTTCTGCCAAGGGCATGGCTGGTTGGCTACGTTCGGGAGGGATAACCGCTGAAAGCATCTAAGCGGGAAGCCTGCTTCGAGATGAGGACTCCCACCCACTTGATGGGGTAAGGCTCCCAGTAGACGACTGGGTTGATAGGCCAGATATGGAAGCCTGGTAACGGGTGGAGTTGACTGGTACTAATAGGCCGAGGGCTTGTCCTCAGACGCTCGCGTTCACTGTGTTGGTTCTGAAACCACGAACAGCCCCATGTGGCCACACATGGCCTGGTTGTCAGTTTCATAGTGTTTCGGTGGTCATAGCGTGAGGGAAACGCCCGGTTACATTCCGAACCCGGAAGCTAAGCCTCACAGCGCCGATGGTACTGCAGGGGGGACCCTGTGGGAGAGTAGGACGCCGCCGAAC
>NZ_JBVIGN010000030.1:6776-11691 GCF_055570785.1 Streptomyces sp. NPDC031100 | reverse complement strand
CGCCGTCAACACCGCCCTCGTCCTCATCACCACCCTCACCAGCACCTTCCTCCGCACCCCCACCACCAAATAACCCCACCACCACGGACGGGGAGCGCGGTGCGACCTAGCCATCTGTCGGTTGGCGCGCGCGGTGCGGGCCGTCACAGTGCCGAGGGGCTCCCGTCAACGGCCGCACTCCGGCCGCGGACGGACCGCCCCGGAAAGGAGAACGTCGTGAATCGTGGTCCGGCCTTGCGGCTCGCCCCCGTGCAGGGACCCGTCCGCTGGGAGGAGACGCTGCTGCCGTCCCCCGGCCACCAGGTGCCGGCGCGCGTGTACCGGCCCGTTCCGTCGCGCGGCGGCTGGCTGGTCTGGGCGCACGGCGGCAGCTGGCAGCACGGTTCGGCGGCCCAGTGGCACGAGGCCACCTCGGATCTCGCCCGGTACTCGGGCTGCACCGTGGTCAGTGTCGACTACCGCCTGGCGCCCGCGCACCCTCATCCGGCCGGACTGCTGGACGTGCTGGCAGCGGTGCGCTGGGCGCGGCACGAGGCGGTCCGGGAGACCGGCGCACCGCTGGTGGCCGTGGGCGGCGACAGCGCCGGCGGGACACTGGCGGCCTCGGCGGCGCTGGTCCTGCGGGACACCGGCGAGCCGCTGGCCGGACAGTTCCTCGCCTACCCGCCCGTCGATCCCGGGTGCCGTGCCCCGTCGTACCGGACCGATCCGGCCGCGTTCCCCTCCGCCGAACAGCTGCGGAAGGCCTGGCAGCGCTACCGGGGTGCCGCGCCGGTGCGTCCGCGCACCGGCGCGAACGTCCTCTACTCCACTCCGCTGGAGGCACCGGACGTCAGCGGCGTGGCCCCGGCGGTGCTGGCCGTGGGCGACCACGATCCGGTGCTGGACGACGTCCGCGGCTACGCGGACACGCTGCGGCGGGCGGGTGTCACGACGTCGCTGCGCCTCTTCCACCAGACGCCGCACGCGGCACTGCTCATGCCGTCCCAGCAGTGGGGCGCGGGCCGTGCGCACCCGATGCGCCAGTGGCTGGGCCGGATGGTCGCGGCCCGATTCAGCACGCTGACGAACAACAACCTGCATCAGGAGGACATGTGACGACGAAGGATGCTTCCCCGGCGGTCGCGGAGGCGACCGCGCACCTGGAGGCCCTGGAGCGCCACTTCGGGGACCTGCGCGACGGAACCCACGGGGACGCCGTGTCGCGGCAGGGCAAGGAGCGGCTGTTCCACGAGGCGGTGGCGCTGCTGGACCCGTACGCCCGCCAGGTGCTGCGGGAGTTCGACCGCGGGATGCTGCGGGGCACCGGAACCCTCGGGGCCACCGGAGCCGGCCGCACCCCGGACGGGGGGCTGGCGGCGCTGTGGACGCTGTCCTGGCCCGAACAGGCGGAGGCGGGAATCCAGCCGATCACGTTGATGGCGTTCTACGGGCGGGGCTTCCACCATCCGCATCTGCGCGGTGCCACGGTGGGCGAGTGGCCCCTGAACGTCTTCACCGAGGAGCAGGCGGCCGCCGAGGTGCCCACGCTGCGGGCGATCGCCTCCGCGGACCTGCACAACCTGGTGTTCCAGCGGGACTTCCGCATCGTGCCGTCGGTCGTCGCCGCCGGCCGGGAGGAGGCATGAGCGCCATGCGTGTCTCCGTTCTGGACCAGTCCCCCGTCGGTGAGGGGCACACGGGCGCCGACGCCCTGCAGGCCTCCCTCGAACTCGCCCGGCACGCCGACCGGTTGGGCTTCGCCCGGTTCTGGGTGGCGGAGCACCATCGCTCGCCGGGCTTCGCCGGCAGCGCCCCGGAGGTGCTGGCCGGTGCCGCCCTCGCGGCGACCGACCGGATCCGGGTCGGCACCGGAGGGGTGCTGCTGCCGCGCTATCCCGCGCTGAAGGTCGCCGAGGTGTTCGGTGTGCTGTCCGCTCTGCACCCGGGCCGGGTCGACATGGGGATCGGCCGGGCCGGCGGTCCGGCCGCGGACTTCCCGGCACGGCTGCGGGAGCTGCGCTCGCTGCTGCGACTGCCGGGCAGTGAGGACGTGTACGCCGATGCCCTGACCGCGGTGCCGCCGGTGCCCCCGGAGTTGTGGCTTCTGGGCGCGAGCAGCGGCTCGGCCACGGCCGCCGGCGAGCTGGGCGTGGGTTTCGCCTTCGCGCACTTCCTGGTGCCCGGGCCGAGTACGCGTGCGCTGAACGCGTACCGGGCCGCGCGTGCGGCCGCGACGGGCGAGGAGGGGCACGGCGGGCTCCTCGCCGTGCGGGCCGTCCTCGCGGACACGCAGGCACGGGCCGACGAGCTGGCGCAGGCCGTGCTGCTGTGGCGTGCGCGGAAGGACCTGGGCGACGATCGGCCGCTTCCCTCGGCACAGACCGTACGACGCCACCGGTGGACCGGGCCGGAGTCGGAGCGGGCGGCCCATCACAGGCAGGCGCTGATCCACGGCACGCCCGAGGACGTCGTACCGCGGCTGCGCGCCCTGGCCGAGGCGGGCGGGGTGCGGGAGCTGATGGTGAACACGCTGACGCAGGACCCGGCCGACCGGGTCCGCTCCTACCAGCTGCTGGCCGAGGGCTTCGAGCTGTCCGGCACGCCGTCCGCGGGATCCGTGGTCACGGCGGCGGGCTGAGACCGCCGGTCGTACACGAAAGCGGGCCCCGTCCCCTTCCGCAGGGGACGAGGCCCGCTTTCGTGCGCGCGGGTGGGGCCCGCCCCCGTACGGGAGCGGGCCCCACCTTCGTCGTTCCGGAACGTCGGCGTCAGTCCAGGAAGTCCGCCATCAGCGCGGCCAGTGGCCGCGGCTGCTCCAGCAGGACGTTGTGCCCGCTGTCGAGTTCGGCGTAGCGGGATCCGGCGATCCCGGCGTGCAGTTCCCTGCTGTGGGCGACCGGAATGACCTGGTCCCGGCTCGCGCCGACGACGAGGGTCGGGGCGAGGATGCGCGGGAGGCGGTCGCGGATGTCGACCACGAGGTCCAGGTCGAGTTGGCGGCGGGCGCCCTCGGTGACCGTGGGCGCGGCGGCGAGGGCGTGCAGGTGCTCGCCGCCCAGGGACGCCAGGTACTCGGGCGAGTGCGCCAGCAGCGTGATGTAGCGCTGGTAGGCCCACTCGTCGGTCTCGGCCAGGTGACGCCACAGGCCCAGGGCCATCGACTGGCGCCGGTCGTCGTTGCGGGCCCAGCCGACGATCAGGATCAGACGCCTGACCAGGTGCGGGTGGTCGGCGGCGAGCGCCGCGGCGACGACGGCTCCGAGGGAGGCCCCGGCGACGTCCACCGGTCCCTCGGACCGGTGCTCGACGACGGCGGCCAGCTGACCGGCCAGGGCGTCGACGGTGAGGCTGCCCCCGGCCGGGAGCGGTGTGCGTCCGCTGCCGGCGTAGTCGGGGAGGATCAGTGTGCGGTGCTCGGACAGGTGGGGCTCCAGCGGGGCGAAGCCGGACGCGGCGTCGCTGGTGGAGCCGTGGACGAGGAGCAGTCGGGGTCCCGAGCCGGTGATCCGGTAGTCGACCTCGGTTCCCTCGGCGGTGGTGACGGCGGGCACGGTGGCCCCCTCTCAGGTGAGTTCCTTCTCGGCGGTCGGTGCGGACGCGGCGGCGCGCTGGGCCGGGATGGCCACCGGCGCCTCGGCGGGGGCGGGGCGCCGGCTGCGGCCGAAGCGGCGCATGGCGGGCATCTCCACGAAGCGGTACAGGAGCCATCCGGCGAGCAGGGAAGCCGCGAAGAACAGCGCGACGACGCCCACGGCCACCGGGGTGCTGAAGGTCTCGTCTCCCAGCAGGGTCCGCAGGTAGAAGATGGTGACGCCCTGGACCAGGTAGAAGCCGAAGGAGACCTCGCCGAGCCAGACCATGGGGCGGCTGCTCAGCCAGGTGCTGCGGGAGCGGGAGTCGCTGTCGGCGACCGCGGCGATGAGCAGGGCGATGGGGACGATCGTGGCCGTGACGAAGGTGTACTGGAAAGGCACCAGGAAGGTCGCGCCGTAGCCGACGGCGACCAGCACCAGCGAGACGGCGATCCCGAGCTGCCGGGGCCAGCGGCCGGCGAGCACGATCCGGGCGAGGAGCGCACCGAGCACGAACTCGAAGAGGCGGCCGGGCGGGAAGAGGTAGCCGAACCAGAACTGCGTGTCGGAGATCGGGGTGATCGCCGACTTGGGGGTGTCGGGGACGAGGTAGGTGGAGACGAGCTGGACGGCGACCGTCCCGGCCACCATGACGGCCGCCCAGGCCCACAGCGCGCCGCCGCGGATCCGGCGGATCGGGATGATCAGCAGCGGGAACAGCAGGTAGAAGAGCAGCTCGCTGCCGAGGGACCAACTGGGCGGGTTGAGGCTGAGGTTGACCGACGGCTGCGGGAAGAACGTGTGGATCAGCAGCAGGTTCGGCAGCCACTGGGAGACGCCGGTGATGGTGGCTCCGGCGAACAGCACGACGACCGCGGCCGAGACGACGAGGTGGTTGGGGAAGATCTTGGTCATGCGGCGGCGCCAGAACGACGTGATGCGTTCACCGGGCCGGGCGGACCAGGCGAGTACGAAGCCGGACAGGACGAAGAAGAACGACACGCCCATGTAGCCGGTGGAGACGAAGGTCTTCTCGTACAGGTGCGCCAGCGTGCGGTCGGCGAAGGGGTTGATCGGCGCGTTGGGCGGAATGGGGCTGTTGGAGAGCGAGGAGTGGAAGAAGAACACCAGGAGCGCGGCGAAGAACCTCAGTCCGGTGAGCGACGGCAGTTTCGACGGCCGGGACTGGGGTCCGGACTTCCCCGGCGGTACGACGGCGAAGGACATGACGGCGGCTTTCTGCTGAGGGCGGCGCCGGGCAGGGGCGGGGGGGGGGGGGGGGGGGGGGGGGGGGGGGGGGGGTTTGGGGGGGGGGGGGGGGGGGGGGGGGGGGGGGTGGGGGGGGGGGGGGGGGGGGGGGT
>NZ_JBVIGN010000030.1:0-6767 GCF_055570785.1 Streptomyces sp. NPDC031100 | reverse complement strand
CGGGCTTCCCCGGGGGGACGAAGGAGGAGGACAGGACGACGGCTTTTGGCTGAGGGCGCCCCCCCCCCGGCCCGGCCGGTGACGGCGGGCCGGGCCGGGGCAGCGTTTGCCGGGTCGGGGAGAGGGCGGACTACTCGGCGTCGCCGTGCGGCATCCGGTTGCGGTAGAGCATGATCTTGGCGTCCTTGGCCACGTAGTAGTTCTGGACGGAGTACGCGATGGTCGCGAAGTCCAGGCGGCCGTCGCCGTTGAAGTCGCCGGTGGCGATCCGGGCGACGGACTCGTCGCCGATGCGCCACTTGGCCCAGACGCCCGCGGCCAGGTCGATGGCCTTGTAGTACATGACGCCCTGCCACGGCCACGGTCCGCGCAGGGCCACGAGGAACTCCTCCTCGCCGTCCCCGTCGAAGTCCGCGCAGACGATCTGGTGGCCGGGTCCTTCGCCGTTCTCGTTGGGGTCGCCGTAGACGTCCAGGAGGGTACGTCCCCAGACCGGGGCGCCCTGCTCGTCGGTGCCCGTCTTGGTGTACACGGCGACGGTGTTGCCGTGGAAGGGCTCGATGGCCGCGACGTACGCCATGGGGTCGTCGCCGATGCGGCCGGCGTTGAGGTCGCCGCTGCCGCGGAACCCGGTCTGCTCGAACTGGGTGAGCTCGCCGGTGCCGATGAGCCGGCGCACCCACTGGCCCGTCGCCTCGTCGAAGTACAGCCAGGTGACGCCCTCGTCGGAGGCGAAGAGCAGCGAGTCGAGGTCCGAGCCCGGTATCAGCCCGGCCTTCTTCTCGGCTCCGTGGATCATGCGGAAGTGGCTGTCGTCGATGGTCTCCATCGGCCACTCGTCGGCGGTGTGGACGTCGTCGGGCTGGGTGAAGATCACGACGGGCAGCACCGCGTGGACGTCCGCCTCCGCGACGATCGGGACACCGACGATCTGCAGTCGGTCGGTGCGGGTGAAGTGCCCGACGCGCAGCCGGTGCATGCCCGTGGCACGGCCGACGTAGTGCCGCTTCCAGCGGGACTCGTCCTTGTCCGGACTGCCCGGGTTCTCCAGCCAGTCGATCTTTCCGCCGGCCGGGTCCGGGTCGTGGATGGTGCCGATCGGGCCGTACAGCTCGTAGCAGACGACGACGTCCGGGTGGCCGTTGCCGCTGATGTCGGCGAAGTCGGCGCCCACGGGCATCCTGATGCCGTCGGCCACCAGGCGGCGGGTCCACGCCTTGTCGGCCTCGGTGTTCTGGTACCAGTAGATCTCGCCGAGGCGCAGACCGTAGCCGAACAGGTCCGGCCTGCCGTCCTGGTCGATGTCCGGGGCCTCCAGCCAGTAGCCGTCGCGCAGTTGCTCGGCGACGACCTCGGCCGTGAACGCCGGCGGGATCGGGGCGGTGCGGTGGTTGTCGGTCATGGCAGGTCCTCTCGGAAGGTCAGTGGGCGGGGCGGTGGTACTCGACGGCGAGCCAGACACAGTCGGTGTCGGCGCGGTACTGGTGCCAGGGGTAGCGGTAGCCGCCGTCGGGGCCGGTGGCGCAGAAGGGCTGCGGTGTGGTGTAGCCGGGCGCCATCGCGATGTCCTGGTAGAGGGTGCTGTGATCGCGGGCGTGGAACTTCTGCATCCGGCCCACGCCCGTGATCTGGGTGTGGATCTCGATGAAGTCGTGTTCGTTGTGGATGGCGCAGTCCGTGCCGGCCGGCGCGTACCAGAGGTTCACCTTGATGTCGAAGGTCTCCTGCTGCCGCCGGTCGGGACGTTCCCCGAGCAGGTGGGGTGCGTCCAGCCGGGCCGAACCCGCGGCCGCCTGGGGGCCCTTCCACAGCGGGGTGTCCCGTGGGAAGCCCGCCGGGTCGGCCGGGTCCGGCGGCGGCAGGAGGTCGCCCAGGAGGTGCCAGCCCGGTGCGCGGATCACGTCGGCGGCCGGGGCGTCGGTGGTGGCGACGACGATGACGGACGGGGCGCTCACGATCGTCGTGCCGGTGAGGATCGTGGACGACAGGGCCGGGATGGTCACGGGCGGCTGGACGTCGAGGCGGATCGGTTCCGGATGGGGGTTGATGACCACGGCGGGCCCGTGCACCCGGTAGTGGTCGACGTTCTCGACCAGCTGGGCCGGCATCTGCCCGGTGCCGAGGTCCAGCGGACGAACGGTGTTCTGGCTCATCGGGTTCCTCGGTCGTCAGGAGGCCGGCTGGGGGGCGTGCTGCTGGTAGCTGGCGCTGCGGGCGAGCTCGGCGGCGATCTGGTCGACCGGGGTCTCGGGGACGAACTGCTCCGGCCCCTCGCCGAGTCCGAGGAAGCAGGCGACGCTGTCGACCGTGCGCCGGGCTGCCCTGCCGTCTCCGTAGGGGTTGGCGGCACTGGCCATGCGGTCGTAGGCGATCGGGTCGCGGAGCAGCTCCAGGGTGGCGGCGACGATGCCCTCGGTCGTCTTGCCCACCAGCCTGGCGGTGCCGGCCACGACGGCCTCGCTCCGCTCGGTCACCTCGCTGAGCACCAGGGTGGGCTTGCCGAGGGCGGGGCCCTCCTCCTGGGCGCCGCTGCTGTCGGAGACGATGAGATCGGCCCGCTTGAGCAGCTTCATGAAGCTGAGGTAGGGCAGCGGGTCGGTGACGGTGATGTCGGGGTGCCCGGCGACGACGGGCAGGATCGCCGCCCGCACCGCGGGGTTGCGGTGGAGCGGAATCACCACGCGGGTGCCGGGCTCGTCGGCGATCCGCCGGAACGCCGCGGCGATGTCGGCGAGTTGCGGCCAGGCGTCGCGGCGGTGGGCGGAGGCGAGCACGACGCGGCGCGGGTCGTCGTCGAGGTCCTGCAGGGCGGGGTGGCCGTAGTCCGTGGCGTGGTCGCCGGCCCAGCGCAGGGCGTCGATGACGGTGTTGCCCGTGACGACGATCGTCTCGTCGGGGATGCCCTCGCACAGCAGGTTGGTGCGGTTGGCCGGGGTCGGCGCCAGGTGGAGCGCGGAGACCTGGCCGACCAGGCGCCGGTTGCCCTCCTCCGGGAAGGGGGAGGACAGTTCGCCGCTGCGCAGCCCGGCTTCGACGTGGACGACCGGCACACCGTGGTGGAAGCCGGCCAGGGCGCCGGCCAGCGTGGTGGCCGTGTCGCCGTGCACGAGCAGGGCGTCGGCGCCGAGGCCGGGGAGCCGTTCCTCCAGACCGTTCAGGATCCGGGCCGTCACCTGCGACAGGGTCTGCTGGGGAGCCATCACCCGCAGGTCGATGTCGGCCGACAGACCGAAGGCGTCGAGCGTCTCGTCCAGCATCTGCCGGTGCTGCCCGGTCGAGATGACCACGGGATCGAGGTCCGGATGCGCCTGCAGCGCCTTGATCACGGGAGCCATCTTGATGGCCTCCGGCCTCGTTCCTATGACCACGGAAACAGTTCGCATTTTCTTTCTCCCCGTCGAATCCTCCATCGCCGTCCATTTCATTTCCTGGAGGCGATGCGCTGACGGGAAAGAGAGTTCCATTGCGGGCCGCACGGGGTCAACGCGCGCAATTTCCCAGTTGTACGCCGGCACACAAAAAACCGGCCCTGCTCCGCGGAGCAGGGCCGGTCGACAATTCAGTCCGTTCAACTCCTGGCAGGAGCGACGGACATGGAGTGGCGGAACACGTTGGCGGGGTCGTAGCGGCGCTTCACGCGCTGCAGCCGGGGATAGTTCCCCTTGTAGTAGAGCGTGGTCCAGTGGGTCCCGGAACGGTTGTGGCGCGGATCGGTCATGTCGCGGTCCGGATAGTTGATGTAACAGCCGTCCGTCATGTCATTGATTTCCGGCACACCGTTGCTGGCCGCGAAGAATTCACCGTAGAGGTCCCGGAGCCACCCCAGATAGAAATCGTCCTCAGCCGGGTCGCTCCAGAAGGTCTGGAAGCACATCTTGAAGACCGCGGACCGCTGGGCGTTGGCGGTGGCGTCTTCCGGCACGGCGTTGACCTGGCCGCCGAACGAGAAGAGCACCAGCATGGTGTCGGGATTGCTGAAGTCGGGGCGCGTCATGTGCTTGTACAGCGCCGTGAGCTGCGCGTCGGAGAAGTTCCTGCGCATGTACGCGGACTTGTGCCCGCCGCGCGACGTGGGGTTGGTGATGGTCGGGTTGTCGGTGCCGACCAGCCGGGTCGCCTGCAGCCAGGGAAGCTCCCTGGGGCGGTGCAGCCCCGGCATGGCCGGCAGTTCGCCGTTGCCGCGGTCCAGTGACCGCACCTTGACCCCGGTGCCACTGGTGATCGCCGCCATGTAGGAGTCGAGCATCTCCCGCGCGCCGGGGACGGAGGCGTCGATCTGGGTGAACATCCCCAGGCTGCCGTGCGCCTTGGCGGACACGTTGAACAGGCTGCTGAGGTGCCGGTAGGGGCTGTCCGGGGCGCTGTGGGTCTCGTGCCAGGCACCGAAGTTCTTCACCAGCCGCTTGAACGACTTCTCGTCGAGGCCGTCCCAGGGAATGTCGACGGCGCTGACCAGTACCGTCGCCGGCGCCTTCACCAGCTGGTCCGCCGGCTCGGTGCCCCGTGCGTCGGGCGAGCGGAACCAGTACCGGGTGACCAGCCCGAAGTTGCCGCCGCCGCCTCCGGTGTGCGCCCACCACAGGTCCCGGTTCGGGTCGTCGGCCTCCCGGGTCGCGGTGACCGTGCGGGTCCTGCCCGCCGCGTCGACGACCACCACCTCGACGGCGTACAGGTGGTCGACGACCAGGCCGTGGGCGCGGGAGAGCAGCCCGTATCCGCCGCCGACGATGTGGCCGCCCGCGCCGACGCTGTAGCAGATGCCGCCCGGCACCGTGACGCCCCAGCCCTTGAACAGGGCCTCGTACACGTTGAGCAGGCGTGCTCCGGGCCCGACGAAGAAGGCGCGCATCGCCGGGTCGTAGCCGACCTCGGTCATCTCCGAGAAGTCGAGGATCACCTCGACCTCCGGGTTGGAGGTGAAGTCGGCGAAGCAGTGCCCGCCGCTGCGCACGGATATTCTCTTCCCGTCCTTCACCGCCTTCGCCAGCGCGCGCTCGGCGTCGGCCGAGGAGCGGATCATCTTCACGTAGTCCGGTGTGGCGACGAACCGCTGGTTGTTTCCCGTCCTGAGGGTCGGATAGCGGGAGTCCCCGCGCGTGACGGTGCTGCCTGTCTCGGCGGCGCTCCGTGCGGGCGCCGCCGCACCGGCGTCCGTGGGCAGGAGGGCGGTGGCCACGGCCGCACCGCCGGCCATGGCCGCACCGCGGCCGAGGACGGTGCGCCGGTCGATTCCGCTCATGTCATGGGCTCCTTCGCATGCGTGGATGGTGTGACGTTCGTGCGGCGGGGATCCATGTGGGGGATCAGCTCCCGCATCCGGCGGCGTCCGCGGTGCACCCGCGAACCCACCGTGCCGGTGGCGACCCCGAGGATCTCCGCGATCTCCTGGTAGGTGAGCCCCTCGATGTCCGCCAGGCGCAGCGCCGCCGCGTACTCCTGGGGAAGGGCCCGCATCGCCCGTCCGATGTCGGGATGGGTGAGCTTCGCCAGGTACTGCTCTTCCGCCGACGCCAGCCGGCAGGACGCCGGATGCTGGGCCGGCCGGGCGTGCAGGTCCTCGTCGAAGACCTCCGCGGTCCGCGGCCGGGCCTGCGAGCGGCGGTAGTCCGTGAGGAACGTGGTGATCAGGATCCGGTACAGCCAGGCACGGATGTTGGTGCCGAGCCGGTACTGGTGGAAGGAGCGGAACGCCTTCAAGTAGGTCTCCTGGAGGAGGTCTTCGGCGTCGGCGTGCGAGCGGACCAGGCGCCTGGCCGCGGCGAGGAGGTCGGAGCGGTACGGCAGGGCCTCCGCCTCGAAGACCTCCACATGCGCCGGGGACGTCGCCGTCGTGGTGGCGGACATGGTCAGATCTGCCGCAGGGCGCCGCCGTCGACGGCCCATTCCGCTCCCGTGACCTGGGAGGCGAGCGGCGACAGCAGGTAGGCGATGACGGTGGCGACGTCCTCCGCCGTGCCGATGCGCCCGCTCGGCAGCCGCCGTTCCTCCCGGACGAAGTGGTCGACTGCGTCGTCGGGCTCCATGCCGAAGCGCTGCGCCAGTTGCTCGGCGAAGCCGCCCGGGGCGTCGAACAGAGCGGTGCGGGTGGGTCCGGGCGAGACGACGGTGGACCTGACGCCCTGCCGGCCGTACTCGGCGGCGAGGGATTTGGACAGGGACAGCAGGGTCGCCTTGGACGCCGCGTAGTCGACGATGGAGGGATCCGGGAAGCGGGCCGCCTCGCTCGCCACATGGACGAGGCTGCCGCCTCCGCTCTCGATCAGGTGCGGGAGCGCGGCCCGGGTGACGCGCACCGCGGCGTGGACGTTCAGCTCGAAGGTCTCGTGCCACTCGGCGTCCGTGACCGCCAGGAAGCTCGTGCGTGAGCGCAGGGCTCCGGCGTTGTTGACCAGGCCGTCGAGGCGGCCGAAGAGGTCGACGGCCCGCCGCACCGCGTCGTCCGCGGTCCGCGGATGGGTGAGGTCGCCCGGGTGGGCGGTGATGTTCGGGTCCAGGTCGCGCAGGGCAGCGGTGTCGCGGGCCACGCCCACCACCCGCGCGCCCTCCGCCGCGAGAACACGCGCGGTGGCGTGGCCGATCCCGGAGGAGGCACCGGTGACGAGGTAGACCCGTCCCTTGAGCTGAAGGTCCATCGGTTTCCCTTGGGCGGGGGCGGGGAGGCCCGGAAGTCGCCTCCCCGTCCGTGGTGGTGGGGTTATTTGGTGGTGGGGGTGCGGAGGAAGGTGCTGGTGAGGGTGGTGATGAGGACGAGGGCGGTGTTGACGGCG
>NZ_JBVIGN010000029.1:0-13737 GCF_055570785.1 Streptomyces sp. NPDC031100 | reverse complement strand
TCCTCCACACCTACAACCACCACCGCTGCCACACCGCACTCGGCGGCCAGCCACCCATCACCCGCGTGAACAACCCTGCGGGTCAATACAGCTAGGCCCCGGGGTTGTCTTCTCACCGGGGCCTGGCGCATGCCCGGCCGGGTCAGTCCTCCCCGGCCGCAAGGGGGAGCGTCGCTCGCTGAGCGAGACGGACTACATCCGCCTGCTCGACGGCGCCCGCCAACTGCTCAAGGCCCCGCTCATCGTGGTGTGGGACCGGTTGAGCACCCACACCTCCAAGACGATGCAGGCACTCGTTGCCGAACGGGACTGGCTGACAGTGGTCCTGCTGCCCGGGTATGCGCCCGGCCTCAACCCGGTGGAGGGCCTGTGGGCGCACATCAAGCGGAGCCTGGCCAACCTGGCTGCCCGCACCCTGAGCGAGTTGGAGACTCTGCTCCGCAGTCGGCTCAAGGCGCTGCAGTACCGACATGGCGTCCTCGGCGGATTCCTCGCCGGGACGGGGCTCACTCTCGATGGACGGGGAGGACCCTAGTACGCCGAAGTCAGCAAATGCCGGCATCGTATGAGGTCACCGGATGACGGCTATGCGGTGTCGTAGCTGTGGAAGATCAATGAGCAGCGTTCATACGACTCAGTCCGGGCGCGCTCTGCCCTCGGTGCCGTTGCCGGCGGCTGTCAGACCCGGACGGCCCACACGCCGCACGATTGCTCCGAGCTCGGCGACCTATGTGGTCACAGCACGGGCGGATCGTCCGGAGCGCTCCCGCGATCCGGGAGCTGTCCAGGTCGACAGCTGACGACGGCAGCTGGCAGGGCCGGCAAGTCGGACTGGCACATTGGGTCGTCGTGACCGATGCCCGGGGCGGTGACCGGGGCCTAGGTTCGGGCTGTCCTCGTCGGTCGCCCGCGGCCCGACGGTCACCCAGCGAAGTGAAAGGCGGCCCATGCGCCGGCTCACCTACTACATCGGCTGCAGTCTCGACGGCTTCATCGCCGGACCGGACGGGGAGACCGACTCCTCCGGTTTCGACGGCGACCTGAAGGACGCGATCCTCACCGATTACCCCGAGACGATCCCCGGCCATGCCCGTGAGGCGCTGGGTCTCGTCGATGTGCCCAACAAGGTCTTCGACACGATTCTGATGGGCCGCGCCACCTACGATCCCGCCCTGCAGATCGGCGTCACCAGCCCCTATCCGCACCTGCGGCAGTACGTCTGCTCCTCCACCCTGACCCGGACCGACCCCGAGGTGGAGGTGGTGTCGGGGGACCCGGTGGAGCTCGTCCGCGGCCTCAAGCGGCAGCCGGGCGCGGGCATCTGGCTGTGCGGCGGGGCGAGCCTGGCCGGGCAGCTGCTGGGCGAGATCGACGAACTGGTGGTGAAGCGCTACCCGGTGGTGTTCGGCAGCGGCATCCCACTGTTCCGCGCCCGCTTCGCCCCCGGCGAATGGCTGCTCCGCGACTCCCGGGTCTTCCTCACCGGCACCACCTTGACCAGTTACGTCCGACGCTAGGAGCACCGATGCTGTTTCGACCCACGACCGGGGCCGAGGTCGACCGCGTCGCCGCGGTGACGGTCACCGAACCCGTCGGCTGGATCGACGCCGACCGCTACCGGGATGAGCTCGGGCAGGGGATGTACCGGCCGGAGTGGACCTGGATCGCCGAGGACGGCGACGGCCGGCTGCTGGCCCGCGCCCTGTGGTGGGGCCGGGCGGACAGCGCCCACCCGATCGCCTTGGACTGCCTGCACGTCGACCCCGGGGCGGGCGACCGGGCCCGGGTGGCTACCGGGCTGCTCACCGCCGGGCTGCAGGCGTTCGCCGCCGCGGGCGCGCCGAAGCCGCCGCTGTACAACCTGACGCTGCCGGTCGGTTGGCGCGACGATGCGGTGGCGGCGGACGCGGTGGCCTGGCGCCGGAGCGCCGCGCGGGCCGCCGGCCTCAGCCATGAGGTGGAGCGGCTGCGGCTGGAGTGGACCAGCGGCGATCCGCTGCCGGGGGGCGAGGGCCGGCTCAACTTCGCGCCGGCCTCCGACGAGGAGTTCCTCGGGATGTTCCGGCGGATCGCGGTCGGCAGCCTGGACGACGAGACCCGCCGGAACGTCGCCGCGATGGGTGTCGAGGCGGCCGCCCGAGAGGAGTTGGAGTTCTACCTCGGCTGCCCGGGCGAGCGGGAGTGGTGGCGGCTGGCGTACGGCCCCGACGGGCGGCTCGCCGGACTGGTGATTCCCTCCGCGACGCCGTACGCCCGGAACGTCGGATTCCTCGGTGTGCTGCCCGAGTTCCGTGGCCGCGGCTATGTGGACGACCTGCTCGCCGAGGTCACCCGGAGCCATGCGGAGGCCGGCGCCGAGCTAATCACCGCCACCACCGACACCGGGAACGCGCCGATGGCGGCGGCCTTCGCCCGGGCCGGCTACCGGACCACGCAGATCCGGATGATCTGGTCGGCGCCGGTGGCCGAGCAGGAGCGAGCGCGGTAGGCGCGGCGGTCGCCGCCCTCGAGTCCGTCCCCGGTCCGTCCCGCCCGGTCCGCGTACAGTGACGATCAACGTGGCCCGGCGGCGGCCGGGTTGGCGGATCCTGGGGGGCACGGATGCAGGGGCGCGACGAGGAGCTGCGGCGGATCGAGCTGATGCTCGCCGACGCCCTGCGCGGCGAGAGCAGCGCCCTGCTGCTGCACGGTGAGGCCGGCATCGGCAAGACCGCGCTCCTCGACCACGCCGCCGCTCGCGCACAGGGCCTGCGGGTGCTGCGCGTCGAGGGCATCGAGTCCGAGATGGAGCTGGGCTTCAGCGGACTGCACCAGCTCTTCCTGCCGATCCTCCAGGTGCTCGACCGGCTGCCCGCCCCGCAGGCCCAGGCGCTGCGCTCCGTCTTCGGCCTCGTCGACGCGCCGGTGCAGGACCGGCTGACCGTCGCCCTCGCCGCGCTGTCCGTCCTGGCCGAGGCCGCCGCCGACACGCCCCTGCTGTGTCTCGTCGACGACGTGCAGTGGCTGGACCAGCCGTCTGTGGATGTGCTGGCGTTCGCCGCCCGCAGGCTGCGCGCCGAGGGCGTTGCGATGCTCTTCGCCGCCCGCGGCGACTGGCCCGGCAGCACCGGGCGGGCGCTGCCCAGGCTGCACGTCACTGGCATCGACCGGACTGCGGCCGCGGCGCTGCTGCCCGGGCTCGCGCCGCACGTCGCCGAGCAGATCATCGACCAGGCGCAAGGCAATCCGCTGGCGCTGCGGGAGCTGTCAGCAGCGCTCACCCCGGCGCAGCGGTCCGGCCAACTGGGGCCGCTGGTGCTGCCAGAGGTGCCGTCGGCGCTGCCGAGCCGGCTGCAGGAGTCGCTCGCCGAGCGGATCCGTCGGCTGCCCGAGGCCACCCGCCGGATCCTCGCGGTGGCCGCCGCGGACGACACCGGGGACTTGGCCGCAGTGCTGGCGGCGGCGGCCCGGTCCGGGGGGTCGGTCGACGATCTGGCGCCCGCCGAGCGGGCCGGGCTGCTGGTCGTCTCCGGCACAGGGCTGCGTTTCCGGCATCCGCTGGTTCGGTTCGCTGCCTACCGCAGCGCGCCGCTCGCGGAGCGGATCGCGGCGCACCTGGCGTTGGCGCAGACGCTGGACGGCGCCGGGCACGCGCACCGCCGGGCCTGGCACCTGGCCGCGGCGGCGACCGGGCCGAACGAGCGGGTGGCCGCGGAGCTGGAGCGGGTCGCCGAGTGGGCGGGCAGCCGGCAGGCGATGGCGTCGGCCTCCGCTGCCTACGAGCGGGCCGCTCAGCTGACCGCGGACCCGGCGCTGCGGGCGAGGCGTCTGATCGGCGCGGCGCAGCGGGCCAGCGAGGCCGGACAGGACGAGCGCTGCGGCGCCCTCGCCGACCAGGTGCCGCAGCCGCTGCAGGACCCTGGAATGGCGGCGGACTTCGCCCGGGTGCGGGCCGTGGTCGAGCTCGGCTTCGGCAGCCCGGCGCGGGCCGCCCGGATCCTCGCCGAGGGCGCGGACGCGACCGCCGCGCAGCGCCCCGACAAGCTCCCCGTGCTGCTGACGGACGCGCTGCACGCGGCGTTCGCCGCGGGGGACGCGGCGCTGATCGCCCAGATCGCGGCCCGCGCGCCCGGTCTGCCGGTCCTCGCGGTGCCGGCGCACGTCTTCGCCGACGCGACGGCCACCCGGCACGAGAACGCGAATGCGGCCGCGGACGACATCCCCGCTGACCCAGACGTCCGTGGCGCGCGGCGGCCGCTCGCCGAGCTGGTGGCCGCCTGCGACCGCGATGAAGTCAGCCTGATGGACCGGCTGATGACCGGGCACTACTGCCACCTGCTCGCCGACCACGCGACCGCACACCGAGCCGTCTCCGCCGCCGTGGCGCACTGCCGCGACCGCGGCGTCGGCGGCTGGCTGCCCACCACACTGCACCTGCTCGCCCAGGTGGAGCTCGCGCTCGGCCGCCGCGACGACGCCCAGGCGCACGCCGCCGAGGCGCTGCGGCTCGCCGACTACTACGACCTCGACCACCGGGTCGCCCACCTGCGCGCCCTGCTCGCCGTGCTGGCCGCGGCCCGCGGCGAGGAGGACCGCACCCGTGAACTCGCCGACCTGGCCCTGGAGTACACCAGCCCGCGGTGCGTCGGCCGGGGCACCTCCGACGCGCTGTGGGCGCTGGGCCTGCTCGACCTCGGCTCCGGGCAGAGCCAGCGGGCGCTGGACCGACTGGAGACGGCGCTGGATGAGGCCGGTCACCCGCTGATGGCCCGCCACCTGCTGCCCGACCTGGTCGAGGCAGCCGTGCGGGCCGGCCGCCCGGAGCGGGCGAAGGCACCCGCGCAGGCCCTCGCGGCCTGCGCGGACGCCCTCCGGCAGCCCGCGGTCCACGCGCAGCTCCTCCGCTGCCGGGCCCTTGCCGGACCGGATTCCCGGGCCGAGGAGCACTACCTCGCCGCCCTCGACCTGCACCCGGCCGACGACAGCTTCGAGCGAGCCCGCACCGAGCTGCTCTTCGGCGAGTGGCTGCGCCGGCAACGCCGCAAGCTCGACGCGCGCGAGCGACTGCGCGCCGCATTGGAGCGCTTCGACCGAGTGGGCGCTCGGCCGTGGGCGCGGCGAGCCCGGACCGAGCTACGGGCGGCGGGCGGGCACCACGACCCGGCGCTCGCCGCGGACTCGCCGATCGCGCGGCTGAGTCCGCAGGAGCGCGAGGTGGTGCGGCTCGCCGCGACCGGCGCGACCAACAGGGAGATCGCCACCCAGCTGCTACTGAGCCCGCGCACGGTGGGACACCACCTCTACCGGGCCTTTCCCAAGCTCGGCATCAGCTCCCGCACCCAACTCGCCGACGTGCTCGGTGGGTAGCCGGTGCGGGCAGAAGCACCGGTCCCGACGCAGATCCAGACCCCGAGACGCCGAAGTCAGTAAACCGCCGTGCAAACAAGATCGTGTTACGAGCTCTAGCGTTGTCCCGCAACTCTTGAAGGCGCTGCACCGCCCGTGCGGATAGCCCGACTCCGTCGTTGCCCGCGAGTCGCCGTGCCATCTCGCATCGGGCGCCAAAGGCTCCCGCGGGGACGGCCGTTAGGGTGGTCGGATGGATGTCGGTGCGGTACTGATCGCGGTCGCCGGTGTCGGGGGGACGCTCGGGGGCGCACTGCTTACCCAGCGCGGTGCCGACCGGGCCAAGCGACGTGAGCTGGAGATGACCCATGCTTTCGAGGAGGCTCGCGAGCACCGCGAGCTGCGGCGCAGCTGCTATACGGAGCTTCACAGGGACGCGCGGCAGTTTTCCACAGCACTCAGCCGTCACCTGTACGTCATGCGGGACCGTACGGCCGAGGCCGAGGACATTCGGGCGTTGGAAGAAACCAAGGACACCTACCGCGACCGCTGGTCCGAGGCATTGATGATCGCTTCTGACACGGTGATCCCTTCGGCTCACGACATGAACGAGGCACTGACCCTCGTCTACGGACAGGTCAAGCGTCTGGAGCAGGGAAACCCGCGGCCGGGTGAAACCCTACAATCAGCGGCTGAAGCACAACATTCGCTCTGGTCCCTGATCGACACCATGAGGGAGTCCATGCGCAGCGATCTCGGCGTAACTGACGACCCACACTCGGTCATCCCGAATCGCGAGCAGCTTGAGGCTATGCGTCGTGATTTTGGCGTGACTGAGGAGCCACGAAGGTGATCTCGCTTCGCCCTGTTCAGGCTTGAGTAAGTGCAAGGTTGTGCATGTGGGCGACACCGCTCGTGGCCCAGAAGACCCCGTCGCCCTTCAGCCGGCAGTCCCGCAGGATCTTCCAGTTCTTCATGCGGGCGAAGACGTGTTCGACGCGGGCACAGACCTTGCGATGGGAGGCATTGTGCTCCTCCTTCCAAGCCGGGAGTTCGACCTGACCGCGCTCACGGCGGTGGGGGATGACGAGGCCGGTGCCCCGGTATCCACCGTCCGCGATGACCGTGGCGTTGCCGACGGCGTCTTTCGCGCCGGACAGCTCCCATGCCTTGCAGTCGTTGCGGTTGCCAGGCACAAGCCGGCCGACGGCCACGACGCGCCGGGTGTCGGCATCGATGACGACCTGGTGGTTAGTGGAGTACCGGTAATTCCTCGACTGCTCGGCGATGGTGTGGTCGCGGGTGGGGACCAAGATGCCGTCCACGATCAGCACGGTGTCCTTGCGGAACCGTTTGCGGGGGTGGAGTGCGAGCGATCGTCCGAGGCGGTCGATGATGCGGCTGGCGGCTGACTTCGAGACACCGAAAAGCAGGGCGAGTTGCCGCAGTGTCAGGTTCGTCCGCCAGTACGCGGCGACCAGCAGGACCCGGTCCTCCAGCGGCAGGCTCCACGGCCGGCCCTTGCGCACCGGGTCCGCGCCCTCGCGCCGCAGCGCGGTGATCAGCTTGCCGAACTGACGTGGGCTCAGCCCGGTGAACGGGGCTATCCAGGAGGGCTCCGACGCCCTGATCACACCAGCCACAGCGCGATCATCTCAACTGCCGACCACTCGCAGTGGCCTCACGCGGCCGGCCTCGTTCGCTTTCAGCAGCACCGCTTCGTCTGATTGCCTGAGGGACGGTGGCCGGTGAGCCAGGAAGCCGATCTGGGGAAACAGCTTTGCGTGTCGTGTGATCGGCTTGGATGCTGGCTCGCCGGAGGTAGTGAAGATGATCAACGTTGTGTTGAAGCTGTCAGCCCGTGACTTGGCGCATGCGGACCTGGCGTCGTGCGGGTGGGCAGGGTCTGACCACCACCTGGCGGGCGTCGCTGAGCAGTTGGAACGTGCCCGGATCGGTGAGGTCGACTACCTCGCGGTCTGCCCTGCAACCAACATC
The DNA here is from genome assembly GCF_055570785.1 of Streptomyces sp. NPDC031100. Classification (NCBI taxonomy): domain Bacteria; kingdom Bacillati; phylum Actinomycetota; class Actinomycetes; order Kitasatosporales; family Streptomycetaceae; genus Streptomyces; species Streptomyces sp. NPDC031100. Next base: position 6,414 of record NZ_JBVIGN010000029.1, on the reverse strand, counting down.
CCTGTGGCGAAGGGCGGCGTCGACTACCAGGTCAAGGAGGGCGTCGGCACTTTGTGGCAGCTGGCAGTCCACCCCGCATTGCAGTCGTGTGGGATCGGCACGTTCCTTGTCGAAGCCGCAGAACTGCGGATCAGGAACCGAGGTCTGCGGCAGGCCGAGCTGGGTGTGGAGGAAAGCAACCCCCGGGCACGTGCACTATACGAACGACTGGGATATGTCGCGTACGACCGTCAGCCGGACTCGTGGGACCAGCAAGCCCCTGATGGATCGTTGCGCCGCTACGAAACGATGTGCACGTTGATGCGGAAGGAACTCGCGTAGGCTCAGTCACCTTCACGGGATCTGCCAGCGGACGCGTCGTCCCAGGTCATGTAGTCATCGGTTCCGGGCACCGTCCTCCAAGGCGTCGCCCACGGCGGAGCCCCCGTCCTCAGACACGGCTAGAAGCTGTGGGTGCGGAACGGCTCCTCCGCACCCAGTCCCGCCCTGCCCGTGCATGACGCGGCACGCCTACTTGATAGACCTCAACTGGACCATGCGGGACGGCTCGCCCGACGACGAAAGCGCGCGGGACATGGAAGACAACCGAGTGGCGCTTCTCGACGCAGCCCGAGCGGCCACGGGACAGCCCACCACCGACCCCCGAAGATCTTTTACGGGACAGCCTTTAGGCCCCGATGTCGTCATTGATCAGTGGATGCGGGCCTGGCGCCCCTCGTACAGAACGGCCTCGAGGGCGGCGATGGCCGGGGACCGCTTCGGGTCGTGCTCCTGCCGGAACGTCTCCCAGTAGCGGGCGAGGTGCCGCAGCGTGTCGTCGGCCCATTCGATCACGACCGGCAACAAGGCGGCCGCCGCCCGCTCCTGCGAACGCCGGCCGCGAACGGGATCAGAGGCTCAGAGCTTGGTGAAGCACATCGTGGAGCCGAGGCCCCGGCGGGTGACCTTGATGCCGTAGTCGTACTCGGACCCGCAGGCTTGCGGCTGTGGCTGCTGCGGGTATCCGACCGGCACCTGTGGCTGCTGCGGGTACACGTAGGGCTGCTGCGGCTGCCCGTACGGCGGCTGATCCTGGTACTGCGGCCGAGGCGTCGACATGCCTGGAAAACCCCGTCGTTGACTGTCGGATGATGATCAATGCGAGCGCGAGACTATCCCTCGGTAACGCACGGCCGCCAACGGCCGTTGTCGCCGCCAGCGCAGGCAGTGCCCGTAGGCACGGGCGCCGGCACCTACACCCTCGCTCAAGCCCAAGCGCAGGGACGAGCCGGCCAGGAGACCTCGCCGCCACGGCTCACGGCCAGGCAACGGTCAATCGACTCCGCAACCGATGACTGGCTGGCTCAGGTGCACGAAGCGCTCCAGCGTGGTTCGGCGTCGGGATCCTGTTGGGAATTCGTGAAATCGGCTCTGTCCGCAGTTCCGTGAATCCCCAGGTCAGCGACAGGAACGCGGGATCGTTTCGGCAGCGTACTTCCTGCCGTGGCGAGCAAGACGGTTGAGGATGTGCTGTTTCCCGGAATCGATGTGCGGGTGGAAGGGGTGAGCGACTCCTCCGGCATCCTGGTGGTGGAGGCGGTGTCGACGGCCCGCCCAGGCCGGTGCCCGAACTGCCGCAAGCCGGCCCGCCGCGTACACAGCACGTATCAACGCACCCTGGACGAACGGCCGTTGGGCTCGCGCCGGGTCATCGTCCGGCTGCGAGTGCGCCGATACTTCTGCGACCGCAGGACTTTGCTCCCGCACGACCTTCGTCGAGCAGGTGCCGGGGCTGTCCGCGCGCTACCGCCGTTCCAGCACAGGGCTGTCGGGCTGGCTGCGGTCGATCGCGATCGAGCTCGGCGGCCGTCCTGCCGCACGGCTGTGCCGCCGGTTGCGGTTGACCGCGGGACGGACGCGTCTGCTCAGGCTGGTGACGGCACCGGAGGTGCCGGACCGTGCCCCGCGGGTGCTGGGGGTGGACGAGTTCGCCTTCCGGAAGGGCTGCACCTACGGCACCGTGCTGGGCGACGTCGAGGCCGGCCGGGTCGTGGACGTGCTGCCCGACCGCACGTCCGAGACCTTCGCGGCCTGGCTCACTGAGCATCCCGGAGCAGAGATCATCTAATGGGTCCTGAAGACGGTTCACGAGCCTCTTTTCAGGCGGGCTCATGCCGCGCTGGTACGGGGCCGAGTCCTAGAGATCATCTGGGCCCTCGAGTCCTATCGGCAGACGGGGCCGGCCCTGTACTCAGAATCTGTCACCGCAGTTCCGCTACTGAGGCATGGACAGGTGACAGCCCGTCACGGGTATGCGAATACGTTCTGGGACAAACAATCTGAGATCACTGTGCCCGAATCGCCACGCTGATGCTGTTCTCTATTCGTGGCCTGAGCCGATCGCGTGGATTACCTCTCGATAGATCATGAGTGATTCAGCTCTGATGAGGACCGAGGCCCACGCGGCCCGCTGGGGTTGCGAACGGCTGGTGGGATGTCGTGCCTTGAGCACTGCCATTAGAGAGTACGCGCACCCTGCCCAGGCTCTGGCCTGCGAGAACAGTTCGAGGTGCAAGGGAGGCCGGTATGGAGAGTGCGGAGCAGCCGACAACAGTATTCTGCGGGGTGGACTGGGCAGAGGGGCATCACGATATTGCCTTGGTTGATGCTGAGGGGAGGCAGCTGGCCAAGCAGCGGATAGGTGACGATGCTGTCGGGCTTTCCCAGCTCATGTCATTGCTCGCTGACCACGGGGACGCCGAGGAGAGCCCGATTCCGGTGGCGATTGAGACGTCACGTGGACTGCTGGTTGCTTGCCTGCGAGCCACAGGGCGTCCGGTGTTCGCCATCAACCCGCTTGCAGTGGCCCGATACCGCGACCGGCACTCGGTCGCGCGGAAGAAGTCCGACTCCGTTGACGCAGCGACGCTGGCGAACATCCTGCGCACCGACATGGCCGTGCACCGGCCGCTGCCCAAAGACACAGAGCTTGCCCAAGCGGTCGCCGTGCTCGCGAGGGCCCAGCAGGACGCGGTCTGGGACCGTAATAACCAGGCCCAAAACAAGCTCCGTTCACAGCTGCGCGAGTTCTACCCGGCGATCCTGGACGCCTTCGTGAACCATAAGCACGGATTGTGCTCGATTGAGGCCCGCACGGTCCTTGCCGTTGCCCCCACTCCGACTCAGGCTGCCCAGCTCACGCGTCGCCAACTCAGGGCTCTCCTCAAACGCGCAGGGCGTGTCCGAGGAATTGATGCCGAGGCCGATCGACTCCATGAGATCTTCCACCGCGAGTACCTGCACCATCTGCCGCTGGTCGAGGAGGCCCTCGGGCAGCAGACTGCAGCCCTGCTTCGCCAGCTGGAATCTGCCTGCATGAACCCGAAGGACCTTGAGATCTCCTGCATCGAAGCCTTCCAGCAACACCCTGATGCAGAAATCATCGTCAGCTTTCCAGGTCTGAGTTTCCTGACTGGCGCTCGAGTCCTTGCAGAGATAGGCGATGACCGTTCACGTTTCACTACCGCTCAAGGACTCAGGGCGTATGCCGGCAGTGCCCCCGTGACCCGAGCCAGCGGCAAGAGTCACTACGTCATGCATCGGAAGATCATGAATAAGAGGCTGGCCGCCGTCGGCTATCTGTGGGCCTTCTCCTCTCTCCGCACCTCACCGGGCGCCAGGGCCCATTACGACCGCCGCCGTGAAGTCGGAGACCGACATGTTTCCGCCCAACGCCAGCTGTTCATCCGATTCGTGGGCATGCTCTTCTACTGTCTTCAGCATGACGAGCCCTACGCCGAGTCGAGGGCATTCCCCAACCAGCGGCCCACAAGCAGCGTTCCGGCCGCCGCTTGACACTCAAGGACTTGGGATGTCTGCCGGGACCGGGCAGGCGCCTACGCCGAGGGGGCCCGGCGCGGCGCCCCCGACGCTCTGCGGGTCGCTGACCGGTTTCACTTGTGGCAGGGCCTCGGCCGGGCCGTGGAGACCTGTGTCGCCGCCCACTGAGACTGTCTGCGCAGCCCGTCGACCAGCGGCACGCTGCCGGAGGCGACCTGCCCGGAGTCCGGCCGGCCGCTGAGCGGCTCGGGACCCCTCGGCCGGCGGGCCGAACGTAAGAAGGCCGCGCACACCCTGGTCCACGAGATGCTCGCCCAAGGCCACTCACGCCGTGCGATCGCCCGGCACCTGGGCTGGGGCCTGAACACCGTACTCCGGTACGCGAGCGCCACGCGCTGGCAGGACACCATCCGCGACAACCGTCCCCGACCCAGCAGGCTGGACCCCTACAAGCCCTATCTGGAGCGCCGATTCGCCGAGGGATGCACCAGCGTCACCCGCCTACACAGCGAACTCGTTGCCCACAACGCGCCCGTCACCTACCAGATGGTCCGCGCCCACGTCGCCACCCTCCGCGGGGCTCCGACCGGCGCGCCGCCCCGGCCTCCGACGGTGCGCCAGATGACCGGCTGGCTCACCCGGCACCCCACCGCGCTGAGCGAGGACGACCGCGCCGGCCTGAAGGATGTCCTGGCACGCTGCCCCGAACTGGACACGGCTGCCGGCCATGTCCGTGACTTCGGCGAGATACTCAGCGACCGTCTGGGGGCCAGGCTCCCTGCCTGGATCGACGCGGTCGACGCCAGCCAACTACCCGGCCTCACCGGCTTCGCACTCCACCTGCTCCGAGACCTCGACGCAGTGACAGCAGGACTCACCCTCGACTGGAGCTCCGGCAGCATCGAGGGGGCGGTAAATCGCATCAAGAAGATCAAGAGGCAGCTCGACGGACGAGCCTGATTCGAACTACTCCGGAAGATGATCCTGCTCCAATAGCAACCCGAGACGCCACCCAAGATCTACACCGGGACCGAGATGCAGCAACACCTGCTGCGGCGGGCGTGCGGATCGAGGCCCAGATAGGTGCCCAGCCGTGGCAAGATGGCCTCATGTTGATCCGAAAGGGCGATGCCGCGTAGGCGTCCCAAGGCCGTCCGCGCAGAGCGGTGCCGGCCACGATGGCAGTGTCCCGTCCTGAAGGTCCACGGTGTCTCCGCGCGGACTCGTGCAGCGATCCGCAGGGTCGAAGACCAAGAGATGTGGCCCAACGCGGTCGCTGACGCGCTCTCTCGTATCGAGTGGGCTTTCGAGCAACCTGGCCGATACCTGGATGCCTCCGCGTTCTGCTCGCCTGGGACAAACGATGCCCGTGATGACCTGCAGTGGGCGACGCGGCACCTTCCTCTGGGAGCCAAGCGGGACTTGGGCCGACTGATCACGCGCATCGATGAGGAATTCGAGCGCCGCACTTTGCCTGAACCCAACTACATCGAGTTGGCGACGTTCGGCTGGTGGTGGACCAGAATGCGTGAACGCTGACGTGCCTGGAGCTCGTGTACCTTCCCTCTAATCGAACGCACCGTCACCCTCCGCGACGACGATCTGTGCCAGAACCCCGTTCTCATGAACACAGCCAGGCTGTTCTATTGGTCCCCAAGGCAGGCCGCGCGCCATACCTCGGCGGTGAGGTCGAGCATGCCGTGGGCCTGTGCCTCGGCTGCCAGGGCGTAGAGGCGCGCGCGGGCCGTCGGGTCGGACTGTTTGACGCGGATCTGCGCCTTGAGCATCTCCAGGCGGATCCGGTCCCGGAAGTTGAGCTGAACCTTCTCGGTGGCGGCCTGTTCGCAGTGGCGGGCGGCCTCCTCGTACTCGCCTCGTACGTAGGCGAGTTGGGCGAGCAGGAAGGCGTACTCCTGCTGGTGCTGCGCCGTGCCGACGAGTTCCAGGGCGGGGCGTGCCTCGTCCAGGTAGCGCTGCGCCTTGTCGGGGGCGGGCGGCAGTGCCTGCAGGGCCAGCGCCGCGGCGGCGTGGCGCAGGCGCATCCACAGGAGCAGGTCCTCGCGGCTGGACAGTGCGGTCATCGCCCGCTCCAGGAGGGAGGCGGACAGCTCGTGGTTGCCCTTGCGGGTCGAGACTGTCGCGGCGGTCCACAGGGCCTGGGCCGCCAGCACGCCGGTCTGCCCGCCGACTCGGGCGCAGGCCTCCTCGCTGAGGCGGAAGGCCTCGGCGAGGTCCCCGAGTTCGGCTGTCACGGAGGCGAGCAACAGGCGACATCGGAGCATGTCGTGGTTGTCGAGGGAGTCCTCGCTGCCGATTCGGAGCGCTTCGAGCGCGGTGGTCCGGGCCGGGCCGGCCTCGCCCAGGTCGCGCTGGACGCGGGCGAGGTGCAGGCGCGAGTAGACGCGCAGCACGGGGTGGCCGAGCTCGTCCGAGAGCGCCACCAACGTGGTCAGCGTTGTGCGCGCCTCGGACCGCTCGCCGTCGGCCGTGAGGAGTCTGGCCAGGTGGACGTGGGGGGGGGGGGGGGGGGGGGGGGGGGCGGGGTGGGGGGGGGGGGGGGGGGGGGGGGGGGGGGGGGGGGGGGGGGGGGGGGGG
>NZ_JBVIGN010000028.1:0-34083 GCF_055570785.1 Streptomyces sp. NPDC031100 | reverse complement strand
GCCGGAGACGCGGGGTCTGGCACGCCCATCTGCCGCGTTGTCGTCGGTCCCCGACGCTCCGCGTCGACTCCCTCCTCCGCCTTGCAGCTGGACGCACCAGACCCCGCTGACCTGCGTCGATGAGGCACCGTTGCCTGGAGCCAGCCTGATCCGCCGGACAGGCCCTGGCAGCCCTCGGCCGTGCAGCGCTAGACCCCCTCGGTTCCTGAACAGATCACCTCGTTGCCGCGCAGTACGTTCTGCTCCGGTCTGGCCGGGTCCTCGACCTTCACCTGGTGCACCGCCTTGAAGTCGGCCCCGGCGGTCACCTTCAGCATCTGGCCCATGCCCGGTACCGCGCGCACTTCGCTGCCGGGCAGGGCCGCGGCCAGGGTGCGCGCGGAGCGGTCCCAGCGGGGGTCGTAGGAGATCACCGTGCGCGTCACGTCGTGGACGGCCGCGGTGGTCGGCTGACGGGTGGTGGCGAAGCCGGCCGCCACGAGCGCCGCGTCGATCCGCTTGGCGAGCCCGGCCGTGCCGGTGCCGTTCTCCACCTGGACCCGGATCTGGCGCGGGTCGACCTCGACGGGCGTGGGCAGCGGTCCGCGGTGCGGGCGGTCCACGGCGAGCGGCTTGTCCTCGCGCAGGGCCGAGAAGAGCCGGCCGGACGCCGCCGGGTCCCACTTCAGGGTCGAGCCGATGCCCTTGACGGGGAAGTTCATCTGCCCGATGGGCACGGTGATGAACTCGGAGGAGGACGGGGAGAAGTTCCGCATCGCCCGGCCGAGGTCGAGCAGCTCGTCGGTGCCGAAGCCCTCGTCCGCCCGCACCGAGCCGAGCACCGCCCGCGTCACGTCCCTGAACCGCATCGGGTTGAGCAGCACCCCGGAGGAGGTGGCCTGGTCGATCAGCGCGGCCAGGAACCGCTGCTGCCGCTTCATCCGCCCCAGGTCGCTCCCCGCGTCGACGTGCCGGGCCCGTACGTACTGCAGCGCCTGCCCGCCGCCCAGGGTGTGGGTGCCGGGGGCGAGGTCGAGACCGGTGTACGAGTCCTTCAGCGGTGTCGCCGTACAGACCCGGACCCCGCCGAGCACGTCTACGGTCTTCATGAAGCTGGTGAAGTCGACCTCCAGATAGTGGTCGATCTTCACATGGGTCATGTTCTCGACCGTGCTGATGGTCAGCTGGGGGCCGCCCTCGGCGTAGGCCGCGTTCAGCTTGACGGGGTGCGCGGCGTGCCGCAGCCCGGTGGCGGCGTCGACACGCTCGGGCACCTCGGCGTAGGAGTCGCGCGGCAGGCTGACCACGCTCGCCCGCTCCCGGTCGTCCGAGATGTGCACGATCATCATCGTGTCCGTGCAGTGGCAGGGCGCCCCGCCCAGCCGGTACGCGCGCCGCTGCTGCTCGCTGAGCTTGTCGCGGCCGTCGGTGCCGACCAGCAGGACGTTCATGCCGTGCCCCGCGCGGGGCCGGTTCTTCATGTCCTTGAAGGCGTCCACCCGGGCGATGCCGGCGTCCAGGCTGGTGACGACCGCGTGGCCGATCCCGGCAGAGGCGAGTACCACCACGGACAGTGTGGTGACCGCCCGCATGGCCCAGCGCGGCCGCCTGGGGCGCGGGGGTTGCACGGCCCGTTGGGGCTGCCGTGGCACACGGGCGGGCGGCTGAGGTCGGCGCTGCGGCCGGGCGGGGGACCTCGGCGGGCTTGGCAACGGACACCTCCGGACTGCGGCCGTACGCGGGATTTGTGAGCACCGTAGGCCGATACGATCTCCAGCCCGCGTTCACGCCCCGGCGGCGCGCACCGGTGTCCCCCATTCGCGGTAACGTGAGGCCCCTATGAACGCCAAGCCCCACGTGCAGCTCCCCGCCGTTTCTGTGATCATGCCGGTCCTCAACGAGGAGCGGCATCTGCGCGGGGCCGTCCAAGCGATCCTCGCGCAGGAGTACGCCGGCGAGATGGAGGTCGTGATCGCCCTCGGTCCGTCCACGGACCGCACGGACGAGATCGCCGCCGAGCTGGTCGCCGAAGACCCCCGCGTGCACACCGTCCCGAACCCGACCGGTCGCACGCCGGCCGCCCTGAACGCCGCGATCAAGGCCTCCCGGCACCCGGTCGTCGTGCGCGTCGACGGCCACGGCATGCTCTCGCCGAACTACATCGCGACCGCCGTGCGGCTCCTGGAGGAGACCGGCGCGCAGAACGTCGGCGGCATCATGCACGCCGAGGGCGAGAACGACTGGGAGCACGCGGTCGCCGCCGCCATGACCTCGAAGATCGGCGTCGGCAACGCGGCCTTCCACACGGGCGGCCAGGCGGGCGCCGCCGAGACGGTCTACCTCGGTGTCTTCCGCCGCGAGGCGCTGGAGCAGCAGGGCGGCTACAACGAGGAGTTCATCCGCGCCCAGGACTGGGAGCTGAACTTCCGCATCCGCGAGGCGGGTGGCCTGATCTGGTTCTCGCCGGAGCTGAAGGTGTCGTACCGGCCGCGGCCGAGCGTGAAGGCGCTCGCCAAGCAGTACAAGGACTACGGCCGCTGGCGCCATGTCGTCGCCCGCTACCACGAGGGCTCCATCAACCTGCGCTACCTCGCCCCGCCGACGGCGGTGTGCGCGATCGCGGCGGGCCTCGTGGTGGGCGCGGCCCTCACGCCGTGGGGCCTGGTGATCCCGGGCGGCTATCTGGCCGCGATCGTGGCGGGTTCGGTGCCCGCGGGCAAGGGGTTGCCGCTGAAGGCCCGGCTGCAGATCCCGGTGGCCCTGGCGACCATGCACATGTCGTGGGGCTGGGGCTTTCTGACCAGCCCCAGGTCCCTGGCGAAGCGGGTGATCGCCTCGCGGCGGCCGGCGGTGCTCGAAGCCCGCTGAGTTCGTGCACAACAGGGCCCCTCCTCGGCGAGGAAGGGCCCTGTTGTCGCGCTCACCACTGATAGGGCTTGTACACGTCCATGCACTTGGAGCTGTCCGAGCCGTTGAGGGCGTCGGAGTCGCTCGGCAGGTCGCCGGCCTTCGGGGCGGACTGCTTCGGGTACGCGGTGCCCGTGCGCCAGTCCGCGCCCACGACGAGGGTGACCCCTGACACGTCGGTCGACTTCTTCACCTGGCTCATCGGGATCCCCAGCGCCTTGGCGACGGCCTGCGCGTCCCCCTCCAGCTCGGCGCTCGGGTAGCGCACGACGGTCTCGTCCGCGGACACCGCTGCCGAGGTGTCGGCCGAGGCCCTGCCGTACCCCTTCTGTACGAGCGCCTGGCCGATCGTCCGGGCGCGGCCCTGGACCGCGGCCTCGGTGGAGGACCCGGTGGCGTTCTGCACCAGTACCCCGAGCCGGGCCGCGTCGACCGAAGGAGCCTTCGTCGGCTCGGACTTGCTCGCCGCCTTCCTGGCCCCCGACGGCTTGCCGTTCTTGTCGAAGGGCACGTCGTCGCGGAGCATCTGCCAGATCCGGTCGGCGGCCTTGGACGGCACGACGTGCTCGCCGTTCTGCGGATCCTCGTCGTGGGGCATCGTCACCGACGTGATGCGGTTCGCCGGCACCGACTTCAGCTCCATGCCGAGGTCGTAGAGCTTCTTGACCGTGCCGATCTCCTCGGAGACCTTCAGGGACTTGGTGGCCGCCTCGGCCAGGTCCATCAGCCGGCCGGTGTCGGTGAACACGTTCTGCTGCTTCAGCGTGCGGATCATCGAGTTCAGGTACATGTGCTGGGCGCGGGCCCGCATCAGGTCACTGCCCCAGGCGTGCCGGGTGCGCAGCCACTGCAGCGCCTGCACGCCTTTGACCTTCTTCCGCCCGGCCGTCATCTTCAGCCCCGAGCCGCCGTGCTGCGCGGGCGTGGAGTGGTCCCACACGTTCTGGTTCACACAGACCTCGACCCCGCCGATGGCGTCGGCCATCTTCACCACGCCCGCGAAGTCGATCGTCATCCAGTGGTCGATGTAGACCCCGGTGAGGTTCTCCCAGGTGTCCAGCGTGCAGGCGGCACCGCCGCGGGCCAGCGAGGTGTTGATGATGGCGTTGGTCGCCGGGTAGACGCGCCCGGTTCCGGGGTCCTTGCACTCGGGGATGTCGACCCGGGTGTCCCGGGGGATGCTCACCATGGCGGCGCTCTGGCGGTCCGCGGAGAGGTGGATGAGCATCTGCACGTCGCCGAGCGGCGGGTTGCCCCGGCTGTCCTTGCTGCCGCCGAGCTTCACGTTCTCGTCGGAGTTACGGCTGTCGGAGCCGATCAGCAGGATGTTCAGCGGCGTCTGGCCGGCCGCGTTCGGCCGGGTCCGCTGCGCCTTGGAGTCGCCGTTGCTGCGCAGGCCCTTCTGGATGTTGCCGTTGAGGTGCTGGTAGTACAGGTAGCCGGCGCCCGCCGTGCCGAGTATCACCACGGACAGCACGGTCGCCGACCAGCGCAGCACGCGCCGCCGGCGCCCGCGTCGGCCGGTCTTCGGACGGCCGCCGCGGCTCCCGCCGCCGTGCCGTCCGGAACCCTCCGGCGCGTTGGCCGCCTGCGGCGTGAGCGCCATCGTGTCCTCGACCGCAGGAGGCTCCCCCCGTACACCGCTCTGCGACAACTCCTTGCCCTCCCCACCATGCGCCACGCAACGGGTCCGTCCCGCCCCGAGTTAGACGCACGACGGACCCGTTGGGTTACCTACGAGGCGCACTGAACCTTGTCTGCCGTGGACTTGTCGACGTCGGGCGCCTTCGTCGGAGCCGTGAGGGAGACGCCCGCACCCTTGAAGTCCTTGCCCAGGGTCAGGATCATCGCCGGCAGCCCCTGGGAGTTGGTCACGCTCTTGCCCGGCTTCAGCGCGGTGCCGGGCAGCCCCATCAGGGCGGCCAGTTCACGCGCCTGGGACGCCTGGTCGGGCGCGTACTCCAGGGTGGTCTTGCCCAGCTCCGCGGGCGCGTTGCCCGCGTTCTCGGACTTGAGCACGCCCTTGTCGGTCTGCAGCCACTGGAGGGTCTCCTGCGCGCTGCCGGCCTCGGCACCGCCGTTGAGGATGCGCACCCGCACCTCGGACGGCGCGGACCTGCTGCCCTTCAGGCGGGCTGCCGCCGCTTGCGACGCCGCGTTCTTGGCGGCCTTCTCCTTCTTCTTCACCTCGGTGAAGGAGACGTCGTTCTTGATGGCGTCGAAGACCGCGGGGGCCTTCGACTCGTTGAGGACGACCGTGGTCTTGACCTTCTCCGCCGGGTTGTCCACGACCGGCACCGTCGTGAAGGTCAGGTTCTTCGGATTGAGCTTGCCCAGCTCCAGACCCAGGTCCTTCAGCTTGCTGATGGTGTCCAGCTTGTCGTCGACGGTCAGCGCCTTGGTGCCCGCCTCCGCCAGGCTCAGCATCTTCGAGGGGTTGGTGAGGGTGGCGTTCCCCTTCAGCTTGCGCATCAGTGCACTCAGGAACTGCTGCTGCAGCGTGATCCGGCTCAGGTCACCGCCGAAGCCGACGGAATGCCGGGTGCGCACGAACGCGAGCGCCTGCTCGCCGGAGATGTTGTGCGTGCCCTTGGAGAGCTTGAGGTGCGAGTCCTTGTCGTTGATGTCCTTGCCCAGACAGACCTCGACACCTCCGACGGCCTCGGTCAGTGTCTTGACCGCGTTGAAGTCCGCCACCATGAAGTCGTCCGGCTTGATCCCGGTCAGCTCGGTCACCGCGCGCATGGTGCAGCTCGGTGTACGGCCGTCCTGCCCGAGGCTCGTGTTGAAGCGGACGCCGTTCGTGCCCGGAATGACCTTCTGGCTGCCGTCGGCCTGCTGCGTCGGACAGTCCGGGACGTCGACGATCAGGTCACGCGGGATGCTCAGCGCGGTGGCGTTGGACCGGTCCTTGGAGACGTGCAGCAGGATGTTGGTGTCGGCGTGCCCGACGCTGCCCGCGTCGCCGTAGCCCTCGTTGCCCTTGCCGGTGCGCTTGTCCGTGCCGATCAGCAGGATGTTGATGGCCTCGTCCTTACGGAAGCCACCGGTGCTCGCGCCGTCGTCGGGGACGGACGTGATGTTGTCGTTCAGGTGCTTTATGTAGAGGTATCCGGCGGCCGTCACGGCGACCAGCACGAAGGCCATGGACCCTCCGGTCCACAGCAGTATCTTCTTCGCCTTCGACTTCTTCTTCACCGGCCGCCGGCTGCGCCTCCCCGGCGGCGTCTCGGGCTCGGCCCCCCGGCGTCGGCGCTGCTGCGGCACGTCGGCGCCGCGCACCTGCCGCATCTCGCGCACCTCGCGCGTCTCCCGCGCCGCCGCGTCGCCGCGGCCGCGCGCCGCACCGCCGGGGTCGCGGGGCTTCGCTCTCCGCGGACCGGGGACCGACGACTGCGCTGCGGAAGGGCTCAGTCGCAGTTCGTATTCGCCGGTGTTCGGATTGAGTACCCACTGGTCTGCGGGGTCGATGTTGTCCGCCCGCCCACGGCCTTGCGCGTCCACGGTTGTCCGAATCCTCCGTCGGGGCCACGCGGCGCCTTCCCCCTCAAAGGCGCTCGGGTCTCGGTGAATCGGTGCGCGACCTCAGGGCTGACCTCGCGGCCGGGTGCACCGGGTCGCTCACACTATCCGCCCAGTTCAGCGTCAGGCGACGCCGGTGACAAATTCCACCTTCCTACAACTGGGCAATCCGCCTCATTTTTCTGGACAGAGGTTCGTCGCCTTGGTGCGCGCATTACTCGCAGGGGTGCTCGGCGGCCGTGTTTCCGCGGAACGTCGGGGCGGGGGAGGGGCCGTTCTCACGGACTCCTCGCGGGCTTTCGCCGGTAACTTCTGGTGAATTGCCGGGAACTTCCGGTGCAGCGTCCTGCCGCACCGCCACCGGCCGGTCGGTCCGTAGCCGCGCGAACAGCTTCTCGGCCTCCGGCTCCACGAGTTGGTCGCGATTTGCGTCGTAGACGTACGACTCCCGCGGCACCGTCAGGAACTGCACATGTTCGGTGGGGATGTTCCGCAGTCCGCGCACCAATTGGTACAAACCGCGCAGACTTGCCAGTTCCGGGTCCGTGGTGAGCGCGGAGGTGGCCGCGTCCAGCACCGGATAGAGCTTCACCGGGTTCAGCAGGACGTCGTTGCTCTGGACCTTGTCGACGAGCGCGCCGAGGAAGAGCTGCTGCCGCTCCATCCGCTCGGTGTCGCTGCCGTCGCCGAGCGACTTGCGGGCCCGTACGTACCCGAGCGCCTGCTCCCCGTCGAGCGTCACCCTGCCCGCCGGCAGCTTCAGCTTGGCCGCCTTGTCGTCGATCGGTTCCCTCAGGCACACCTGTACGCCATCGACGGCGTCGACCATCTCCTTGAACCCGCTGAAGTCGACCACCATGTGATGGTCGATCCGGATGTCCGTGAGCTTCTCGACGGTACGGATGGTGCAGGCCGAACCGCCGACCTGGAAGGCGTGGTTGAACATCGCGAACACCGGCTCGCTGCGGGTGCCGTCCGCCTTCAGGCAGCCGGGGATGTCCACCATCAGGTCCCGCGGCAGCGAGACGGCGGTGGCGCTGCGCCGGTCGGCGGCCAGGTGCAGCAGGATCGTGGTGTCCGACCGCTCGCTGCCCAGGTCCCGCCCGTACTGCTGGTTGCCGCCCCCGGCCCGGGTGTCCGACCCGATCAGCAGGATGTTCTGCGCGCCCCGCACCAGCGCGGTGGGCCGCTCCCGCTCGTACCGGGCGAGTTCCGCGGCGGCCGCCTCGTCGGGGGTGATGTTGGCACTGAGCTTGGCGTACAGGGCCCAGCCGGCCCCGGCGGCCGCCACGACGACCAGGCCCACCGTCAGCGCGGTCCCCCGCACCCACCGCCGCCGACGCCGCCGCACCGGCCCGTCCCCACTGGCCGAGGCGCCGACCCCGGCCCCGAAGGCCTTACCGCCGCTGTCGCTCACGTGCGGGCCCCCTCATGCCGTACGGGCGTCACGTCCTGCTCTTACGACGATGGCGGGGAGAGGGACCGAAGGCGCCCTGTACTACTCCATACGGGGGAAGGCGGCCGGGCTCAACGCCGAACCGCAGTCACCCTCTCGCTCTCGATCCGCTGGGCCAGTCCTTCCTCACCCAGTCGATCAAGATGCCGGCACAACACCACGGACCCCCCGACGGCCAACGGCGCATACAACCCCGCGCTGAGCCCTTCCCACGTGTCGTACGACAGCCCTGACAGCAACCGGGACCCCGGCCCCGTCAAGTCCAGCGACGGCGCGTCCGCCAGGGCCCGCTCGACCACCTCGCCCCCACTCAACTCGGCCCCGGCGGCAATCAGCGCCGGCTCCTCCGGGTCCACGGGAGCGAACGGCGCGAACCGGTCCCCCTGACCCGGCACCTCCACCGCATAATCGGCGAAGCCGTCCGGCGGCTGCGGGAAGCGCCCGCCCAACGGCCGCAGCGCGAGAGCGACCCGCTCCCCGCGGCACGCCCGCGCCGCCTCCAGGGAGTCCGGCCCGCTGACGACGACGTCGGCGGACGCCGGATCCCCGGCCACATCCGCCACCGCTCCCACCGACGCACACGCGAGCAGCCACACGGCCGTCTGCCAGTGCGCGGGCAGCAGCAGCGCGACCCGGTCGCCGGGCCCGGCGGACAGGTCGCCCTGAAGGAGATTCGCGGTCTTGGCCACCCAATTGGCGAAGGTGGCCACGGACAGTTCGACGCGTTCGCCCGTGGCGTCGTCGTAGAAGGTCACCAGGGGACGGCCGGGGTCCGCGGCGAGGGCGGAACTCAGCAGGTCGGCAGGGGTGCGATCGGTGGCAGTCACCCGGGCAAGAGTACGCCGGGGCGGGCCTGTGCACCGACTGCCGGAGCCACCGGTTCGGCGCAACGGTTTCCGACGGACCGTCAGTTTGCCTATGGATAAATTTGTCTGACTATGTCCATGATCATGGGCATGCATGGATTCCTCACTTCCTCCGTCGGTGCCACTTCGATCGGCGTCACGTGCGCGGCCGCCCTCGCCCTCGCGCTCCCGCTGACCCCGCCCGCGACCGCCGCGCCCGTGCGCGCGGAGCGGACGGCCGCCACGGGCCGGTTGAGCGAGGGCATCCCCGGCAGCACCCAGTCGCTGCCCCTCGTCCCCCTCACCCGCGCGCGCGTCCTCGATGCGGTCCCGGAACAGGGCCTGTACCGCACCGACGTACGGCACTTCTCGCTGGTCGGCGTGGTCTGGGACGACCCGGACACCGAGCTGGACGGCCGGGTCCAGGTCCGTACCCGGGCCGCCGCGTCCGGAACGTGGTCCGGCTGGCAGGACGTCGAGACGCACAACGGGGACCACGGCGCCGACCCGGGCGCGGCGGAACACTCCCCGGGCCGTGTGCGCGGGGGCACCGCGCCGCTGTGGGTGGGCGACTCGGACGGCGTGGACGTCCGGGTGCGCGCGAACTCCGTGCCCGGCCCGGTGGCCGGAGTCCGGGTCGACCGTTCCGGCGGCCCGCACTCGCTCCTGCCGTCCGGGCTGCGCCTGGAACTCGTGGACCCGGGGGACGAGGACCCGCCCCAGGGCTCGCCGGCGGAGGTGCCCCACACCGGGATCGGCACCCAGCCGAACCCGACGATCGCCGCCTACGGGGCCAACGCCGACCTCGTGCCCTTCGGCGCCCTGGAGATCCCGGAGCTGGACCAGTTGGCCACCGAGCAGGAACTGGCCCGTCTGGACACGGGCGTTCCGCGTGCGAAACCGCACATCGGGCGGCGCCCGCGGATCGTGACGCGCCGGGGCTGGGGCGCGGACGAGTCACTGCGCGAAGGCGGGTTCCTCTACATGAAGAAGGTCAAGGCGGCCTTCGTCCACCACACGTCCTCGGGCAACAAGTACGCCTGCTCCAAGGCCCCCTCCGTCATCCGCAGTATCTACCGCTACCACGTCAAGAGCATGGGCTGGCGGGACATCGGCTACAACTTCCTCGTCGACAAGTGCGGAACCCTCTACGAGGGCCGGGCCGGGGGCGTGACGAAGGCGGTCCAGGGTGCCCACACCCGCGGGTTCAACACCAACAGCATGGGCATCGCCGTGATCGGCAGTTACGGCTCCACCAAGCCGTCCAGTGCGGCGGTCAAGGCCATCGCCCGGCTCACCGCGTGGAAGCTCGGGCTCTTCGGCGCCAATCCGCGGGGACACACATATCTGACGTCGGGAGGTGGCAATCTCTACCCAAAGGGTAAGAAGGTACGACTGAACGTGATCTCCGGCCATCGGGACGGGTTCTCGACCGACTGCCCGGGCAAGCGGCTCTACGCCAAGCTCGGGACGGCCCGTTCCAGCGCGGCGAAGTACCAAGGGCGCTGAGGGCGGGATTTCGCGGGGACACCGCGTGGCTGTCGAGGGCGCCGTCGCACGGTCTGCATACACTGGCCGGCCGAAACGAGATGTTCGGCCGGTCCCGGCAGGAAGCAGAGACGACAGGTGACAGAAGCGATCCTCCTGGTCGGCGGCAAAGGCACCCGGCTGCGTCCGCTCACGGTGCACACGCCGAAGCCCATGGTCCGGGCGGCCGGGGTGCCGTTCCTCACGCACCAGTTGGCGCGCGCGAGAGCGGCGGGCGTGGAGCACATCGTCCTCGCGACGAGCTACCTCGCCGAGGTCTTCGAGCCCTACTTCGGCGACGGTGCCTCTCTCGGCCTGCACATCGAGTACGTCACCGAGGAGGAGCCTCTCGGCACGGGCGGCGCGATCCGCAACGTGGCCTCGCGCCTGCACTCCGGTCCCGACGACCCGGTACTGATCTTCAACGGCGACATTCTGACGGGCCTGGACATCCGGCGGCTCGTGGCCACCCACGAGTCGACGGGCGCGGACGTCTCCCTGCATCTCACCAAGGTGACCGACCCGCGCGCCTACGGCCTGGTCCCCACCGACGACACCGGCCGCGTGCTCGCCTTCCTGGAGAAGCCGCAGACACCGGAGGAGATCGTCACCGATCAGATCAACGCGGGGGCGTACGTCTTCCGCCGCTCGGTCATCGACACCATCCCGGCGGGCCGCCCGGTCTCGGTCGAACGCGAGACCTTCCCGGACCTCCTGTCCGCCGGGGCACACCTCCAGGGCATGGTCGACTCCACGTACTGGCTGGACCTCGGCACCCCCGCGGCCTTCGTCCGCGGCTCGGCGGACCTGGTCCTCGGCCGGGCCCCCTCGCCCGCGGTCCCCGGCCGCTGCGGCGACCGCCTGATCCTTCCCACGGCCACGGTGGCCCCGGACGCGAAACTGACGGGCGGCACGGTGGTCGGCGAGGGCGCGTTCGTCGCGGAGGGCGCGCGGGTCTTCGGCTCGACGATCCTGCCCGGCGCCGTCATCGAACCCGGCGCCGTCATCACCGACTCCCTCATCGGCACCCGGGCCCGCGTGGGCGAACGCTCCATCCTCACCGGCACGGTCATCGGCGACGGCGCGGTGGTCGGTCCCGACAACGAACTCAGGGACGGCGCACGGGTGTGGTGCGACGCCCGCATCCCAGCGGGCGCGCTCCGCTTCTCTTCCGACCAGTAAGGGCGCGGTCGGCAGGGGGCACCGCCACGGGGGCTGCGCCCCCGAACCCCCATGGGCCGCCTCTTGCCTGCGGGCGCGCGGGGGCTGATCGCGCAGTTCCCCGCGCCCCTTGGGGAGCTGCAGCGTCCGTACTCACATCGCACCGCCGCTGCGGGCAGTCGTGCCGCTGGGGCGGCGGCCACCCAGCAGCGGCTGCCGTACAACCCGCGTAGCTGCGGGCAGTCGTGCCGCTTGGGGCGGCACGGGTGGGCGATGGGGTCCCCCCGCTCGAGCGAAGCCGAGAGTGGGGGAGGCACCCCGCCAGTGCGGGCGAGCGAAACCCACCCCGGCCGCAGCACAGGGCGCCCTACAGCAGACCGATGTCCACCCGAGGCATCTTCGGCGCCCTGCGCGCAGGCACGTTCCCGCTGAGCAGGATCAACCGAGCCGCCCGATGCCGCTGCCCGGCGTACGGCTCAAGCAAGCGCAGCATCTCCGCGTCGTCCGCATGCCGATTCCCGGCCAGCGCCCACCCCACGATTCCGGGCAGATGCAGATCGCCGACGGTCACCGCATCCGCCGCCCCATGACTGCGCTGCACGACCTCCGCCGACGTCCACGGCCCCACCCCGGGCACGACCTCCAACCGCGCCTGAGCCTCCCCCGCAGACATCGCCACCGCCTGCTCCAGCCGCGCAGCAACCCGCACGGCCCGCAGAATCGTCGAGGCCCGTTTGTCGTCGACCCCCGCCCGATGCCACTCCCAGGAGGGAATCAGCGCCCAGCTCCGAGGCGCGGGCATCACCCACATCGGCCGCTCGCTCACCCCCGCAGGCCCGGGCGCCCGCTCCCCGAACCTCCGCACCAGCAACCGCCACGCCCGATACGCCTCATCGGTCGTGACCTTCTGCTCCAGCACCGACGGAATCAACGACTCCAGCACCAGCCCGGTCCGCGTCAACCGCAGCCCCGGCCGCCGATGCCGCGCCAGCGCCACCACCCGGTGCCGCGGCACGAACGCGTCCGGATCATCAGCCGCACCGAGCAACTGCGGCAACTGCTCCAGCAGCCACTCGGCACCCGGCCCCCACGCCTCCCCGCGCACCTCACCGCCGCGGACGTACACCCGCAGCGTCCCCGGCCCGGCGGGCGTCCGGCTGGTCCGCCACACGGACCCGTCCCGTGTCGTCCGGAACGTCGGATCGGCGGGCCCGCGCCGCAGCGGCCCCAGCACCAGCCCGAGGTCGAGCGGACCGTCCGGCACCCAGCTCCGCACCCGTGCCGCCGTACTCTGTCGCGGCACCCCGGCGGGCACGGCGACCTCCCCGCCGCGCACGGTCGTACGGGTGGGGCGCGGAGCGAAACGTCCAGCCACGATCGAGTCCTATGCGTCCTATGAGTCCGGGTGGGGGGGCGCTGCTGCGGAGCCTTTGCTGTCCTATGAGACTAGGCGAGAGCGCACGGCCGTACGGGACTCTCACCGCACCTCGATGAACGCCCCCGCATCCCGCTCGGGCCGCGGTCTCGGCTCCTCCGCCGGGGTCCCGATGGCCACCGCCCCCATCGGATCCCACTCCGCCGGCAGCCCCAGCACCTCGCGCACCACGTCCCGGCAGAACATCGTCGACGACACCCAGGCCGACCCCAGCCGCTCCCCGGCCAGCGCGACCAGGAAGTTCTGCACGCCCGCGCCCGCCGCGACCACGAACATCTCCCGCTCGGCGCCGTCCCGCCGGGCGTCCCCGTAGGTGTGCGAGCCGTCCATGACCAGGCAGGGCACGACCAGATACGGCGCGCCCCGCAGCACGTCCCCGCGCCGGACCCGCTTGGCGATGGACTCCTCGCTCTTGCCGTCCCGGCGCAGGTCCGCGATCCACGCCTCACGCATCGCGTCGAGCAGCCGTACCCGCGACTCCTCCGACTCCAGCAGCACGAACCGCCAGGGCGTCGTGTGGTGCGGCGCGGGCGCGGTCACCGCTGCGGCCACCGCACGCCGGACCGCGCCGGGGTCCACGGGGGTGTCGGTGAAGGCCCGTACGGTACGGCGCTGGGTCACGGCCTCGCGCACGGCCTCGGACGTGCCGAGCCGGAACATGTCGTCCCGCGCGGTACGCACCAGCGCCCGCGCTCCCTCGCCGTGCTCCTCGGCCACGGCATGGCCGAGCCCCCGCACCACGGCGACCGGCCGCCCCGTCGCCTTGCCCTTGACCAGGTCGCCGGCGGCGGCCAGTTCGTCCGCCGTGGCGACGACGGTGGCGCTGAGCGGATTGCCGTACGCGTCCGTGCCCCCGCGCAGATCGTCCAGCACGTGCACCCCGGCGGCGCCGATCGCCACGTCCGTGAGTCCCGAGCGCCAGGGGCGCCCGAAGGTGTCGGTGACGACGACACCGACATGGACGCCGAGGGTGTCGCGCAGCCCGTCGCGGATCGCGCGCGCGGAGGCGTCCGGGTCCTCGGGCAGCAACAGCACCGTTCCGGCACGGGTGTTGGAGGCGTCGACCCCGGCGGCCGCCATGACCAGGCCCTGCCGGTTCTCGACGATGCGCAGGGTGCCGCGCCGGGCCACCACCCGCACCGTCTCGGAGTCGATCGCGGCCTCCCGGTCGGCCGCCTGGAGGATCCGTCCCTCGGCCTTGGACACGATCTTGGAGGTGACGAGCAGCACATCCCCGTCGGCCAGGCCGGGCTCGGCCGTGGCGATCAGCTTGGCCAGGTCGTCGCCCGCCTGCACCTCGGGGATGCCGGACAGGGCCCAGACCCGGTACTCCGCGCGGTCCTCGCTCACGCTCCGCGCACCTCCTCGGCCAGCGCCAGCGCCTCCCGGGCCATCTGCGCGGTCGCGTCCACGTCGGTCATCATCAGCGGTACGGCCCGGCAGCGGATCCCGTCCGCCTCGATCCGCTCGACCGCGCCCGCGTCCACGGTGTCGACCAGCCAGCCGTCCAGCAGCCCGGAGCCGTAGTGCTCGGCGACCGCCGCGGCCGTGGCCTCCACGCCGACCGCGGCGAGCACCTTGTCGGCCATCCCGCGCACCGGCGCGTCCCCGACGATGGGGGAGAGGCCCACCACCGGCACGCCCGCCTCCGCGATCGCCTCCCGGATGCCGGGCACGGCGAGGATCGTGCCGATGGACACGATCGGGTTGGACGGCGGGAAGAGGATGACGTCCGCCTCGGCGATCGCCTCAAGGACACCCGGCGCCGGCTTGGCCTGCTCGGCGCCGACCGGCACGACCGCCTCGGCGGGGACCGAGGCGCGCAGCCGTACCCAGTACTCCTGGAAGTGGACGGCCTTGCGTTCGCCGTCCAGCTCGACGGCCACGTGCGTCTCCACCCGGTCGTCGGTCATCGGGATCAGCCGCACGCCCGGCTGCCAGCGGTCGCACAGCGCCTCGGTGACCGCGCTCAGCGGATAGCCGGCGCCCAGCATCTGCGTCCGCACGATGTGGGTGGCGAAGTCCCGGTCGCCGAGCCCGAACCACTCCGGGCCGACGCCGTAGGCCGCCAGCTCCTCCTTGAGGCGGAAGGTCTCGTCGGTCCGTCCCCAGCCCTGCTCCTCGTTGATGCCGCCGCCCAGCGTGTACATCACCGTGTCGAGGTCCGGGCAGACCTTCAGCCCGAAGAGGTGGATGTCGTCGCCGGTGTTGCCGATGACCGTGATGTCCGCGTCCGGCACGGCCCGCTTCAGACCGCGCAGGAAACGGGCACCGCCGATGCCGCCTGCCAGAACCACAATGCGCATGGGGCAAGTCTGGCAGGCGGGTACGACAACGCGTCAGGCAGTCGCCGGACGCGCACGGGTCGGGTTTCAGGCAGTCACCGCACGCGGCTCGGTGCGTGCCTCGCAGTGCTGGGCCGTGTGCATCGGCATCTCGGTCAGGCCTGGGTAGTAGACGTGCAGGGTCACCGCCGGCTCCAGCGCGTCGTTCACCACCTCGTGCACGTACCCCGGCGCGAACACCCGCTGCGCGCCGGCGGCCAACGCGCGCGTGCCGCGCTCGGTGTGCTCGGTCAGCGTGCCCTCCAGGACGGTGAGGACACCGGAGGAGCGGCCGTGGTCGTGCCGCCCGCTGCCCTGTCCCGGCACCCAGGACAGCAGCCACACCTCGTAGCCGGGGCCGGTGCGCAGCCGGTGGTACCAGCGGGTGGTGGCGTCGTAGCGGACGAGGTGCGCCCACTGGGAGCGGTCGGCGGCGACGGCGCGGGCGAGGCCCACGAACTCGGCGACGGTGGCCGGGTGCTCGCGCGGCGGCTGGAGCAGGTGCGGGACTTCGAGGATGTCGCCGGCGATCTGGAGGTCGTTGTCGCTGTTCATAGGGATGCTGTGATTCCTCGGCGGAAGAGTGGGGTGCCCTGGACCGGGGCTCTGCGAAGGAGGGAACGGCCGAGTCAGGAGACTCGGCGACAGCCGGAGCGCGTCGGCTCAACAGCTGCAACAGCAACAACAGCTACAGCGAACCGGGGCAGCACCGAGGGACCCGGCGGTGCGGGTCGAGGTGAGTGCCAAGTTCGCGAGCATGCCCACAAGGACATCGGTTCACACCCGCACTGTCAACTCGGCGCCCGGAATGTGGGACAGGTTTCACCTCATCCGGTTCACCTGTCAGGCGAAAGGTTTGTTCACTCGACACCGGGGACACATGGCGCACATCCGAGAGCTCAGGCCTCACGGAACGCGATCGAACGCGGGGGCGTCCTTCTTCGTACAGAGGTCCGTACGGGGTCCCGCCCCTCCGGCCTCAGCTGCACGTCAAGGTTTATGCCGATTTGAACACTTTCCGCACGGCCTTGGTTCCGCAGAGTGAATAACGGGCCCAATAGCAGATCTCGGCTTGACTCGCCCGGAGCAGCACACTTGTAATTTCACTCGTGTCGTTCAGCCGAAATCGGTAACGGCTGCGGCACGGGGACGCGAAAGACAGACGAGGGGCGCACATGACCGAGCTGGTGCAGCAACTGCTGGTCGACGACGCGGACGAGGAACTCGGCTGGCAGGAGCGCGCGCTGTGCGCCCAGACCGACCCCGAGTCGTTCTTCCCCGAGAAGGGCGGCTCCACCAGAGAGGCGAAGAAGGTCTGCCTCGCCTGCGAGGTCCGCTCCGAGTGCCTCGAATACGCCCTCGCCAACGACGAGCGCTTCGGCATCTGGGGCGGCCTGTCCGAGCGGGAGCGCCGTCGGCTGAAGAAGGCCGCCGTCTGAGCGCACATCTCCACACAAACCCCACGAACGGCCCGTCGCGGGTGGGTTATCCACAGGCGGCGGGCCGTCGTCATGGGCAGCCGATAGTGTGGTCGCTCGTCCGAGACGCCCCGCTGTCCCCTCGGGGCACAGGCGTCCACCGCAGTCCATCGAACCGGGGCCCGTACCTCGATGTCCGTGCACAGCCATACGGCAGCCCAAGACCCGGCTGCCACTCCTGAGTTCCCGCGTCATGTGGTGACCGCGGTGCTCGTCTCCCACGACGGCGCCCGCTGGCTGCCCGACGCGCTCACCGGGCTGCTCGGCCAGGAGCGCCCCGTCCAGTACGCGGTGGCGGCCGACACCGGCAGCGCGGACGACTCCGCCCAGCTGGTCACCGAGGCCCTCGGCGACGACCGGGTGCTGCACCTCGCCCGGCGCACCGGCTTCGGCCAGGCCGTCGACGAGGCGAACCGCATCGCCCCCGTCCTCACCCCGGACGAGCTGCCGTATCTGAAGCGCCCCAGCGGCTGGGACCCCGTCACGCGCAGCTGGCGCGACGACGCCTACGACCTGCCCGAACTGCCGCACGGCGAGCCCGTCCACTGGCTGTGGCTGCTGCACGACGACTGTGCCCCCGAACCCGACGCCCTCGCCCAGCTGCTCCGGGTCGTCGACAACGAACTCGAACTGGGCCGCGACGACGTCGCGGTCGTCGGCCCCAAGCTGCTCGGCTGGTACGACCGCAGGCAACTGCTGGAGGTCGGCGTCTCCATCGCCAACTCCGGCCGCCGCTGGACCGGCCTCGACCGCCGTGAACAGGACCAGGGCCAGCACGACCACGTCCGCACCGTGCTGTCCGTCTCCACCGCAGGCATGCTCATCCGCCGGGACGTCTTCGAACAGCTCGGCGGATTCGACCGCCGGCTGCCCCTGATGCGGGACGACGTCGACCTGTGCTGGCGCGCCCACACGGCCGGCCACCGCGTCCTCGTCGCCCCCGAGGCGGTCGTACGGCACGCCGAGGCGGCCTCCCGCGAGCGCCGCACCGTCGACTGCGTCGGCCGCACGGCCGCCTCCCCGCACAAGGTCGACAAGGCCGGCGCCGTCTACACCCTCCTCGTCAACACCCGCGCCGCCGTGCTGCCCTGGATCCTGCTGCGGCTCGTCGTCGGCACCGTCCTGAGGACGGTCGCCTATCTGGTCGGCAAGGTCCCGGGCCAGGCCGTCGACGAGATCCGAGGCCTGCTCGGCACCCTGCTGCGCCCCGAACGGATCCTCGCCGGACGGCGCCGCCGCGGACCCTCGCAGATCGACAAGGGCGAGCTGCGCCAGCTCTTCCCGCCGCCCGGCGCGACCGTCCGCGCCACCGTGGAACAGATCGCGGGCAACTTCTCCGGCGGCTCCGACGACACCTCCTCGGCCGGCCGGCACGGCGGCGCCGTGGAGTCCGGGCCCGGCGGCGACGACGCCGAGTACCTGGAGATCGAGCAGTTCGCCCGGCTCAAGCGCATCGCCCGCAAGCCCGGCCCGGTGCTCTTCCTGGCCCTGCTGCTGGTCTCGCTCGTCGCCTGCCGCGCCCTGCTCGGCAGCGGCGCGCTCGCGGGCGGCGCCCTGCTGCCCGCCCCGCCCGACGCCGGCGACCTCTGGTCCCGCTTCGCGGACGTCTGGCACCCGGTGGGCGCTGGCGGCACCCCGCCCGCACCGCCCTACCTGGCCGTCGTCGCGACCCTCGCCTCGATCCTGTTCGGCTCAACCGGACTCGCGGTCACCGTCCTGCTGGTCTGCTCGGTGCCGCTGGCCGGGTTCACCGCCTACTTCGCCTCCCGGCCCCTCGTCACCTCCCGCCTGCTGCGCGCCTGGGCGTCCATCGCCTACGCCTTCCTGCCCGCCGCCACCGGCGCCCTGGCGGGCGGCCGCATCGGCACCGCCGTCCTCGCCGTCCTGCTGCCCCTCATCGCGCGCGCGGGCGTCGCCGCGAGCGGCCTCGCCAGAGCCTCCGGCGCACGCGGCAGCTGGCGCGCCACCTGGGCGTACGCACTGCTGCTGACCATCACCACCGCGTTCACGCCGATCGTCTGGCCCATCGCCCTGATCCTGGGACTCGGCGTGCTGGTCCTGCGCCGCAGCGACCTCGTCGCGGGCAGCCTGCGCTTCCTCGCCCAGCTCGGCACCCCGCTGCTGGTCCTCGCCCCCTGGTCGCTCACCCTCCTGCCGACCGGCTTCTTCAAGGAGACGGGCCTGGAGTACGGCTCCTCCAGCGCCTCCGCACTCGACCTGCTCGGCGCGAGCCCGGGCGGCCCCGGCACCGTCGACGGCCTGATGCTCATCGGCATCGTCCTCGCCGCCCTGGCCGCGCTCCTGCGCTCCGAACGCCGGACGGGCATCCGGACCGCATGGGCGATCGCCCTGATCGGCCTCGTCTTCGCCGTCCTGTCCAATCACTCCACCTGGGCCGGCCCGGCCACCCTCGTCTACGGCATCGCCCTGCTGGCCGCCGCCGCCCTCGGCGCCGACGGGGCACGCGCACGTGTGGCCGAGCAGAGCTTCGGCTGGCGCCAGCCGGTCGCCGCCCTCATCGCCTTCGCCTCGGCGGCGGGCCCGCTGCTCGTCGCCGCCGGCTGGATGATCCGCGGCGCCGACGGCCCGCTGGAGCGCCGCGACCCGGTGCAGGTCCCCGCGTTCGTCGCCGAGGACGCCACCACCCGCGACCAGGCCCGCACCCTGATCCTCGACAGCGACTCCACCGCACGCGTGCGCTACACCCTCGTGCGTGGCTCCGGCGCCCGCATGGGAGACGCCGAACTCGCCGCCGCCGACGGCGAGAACGCCAAGTTCGACAAGGTCGTCGCCAACCTCGTCGCCGGCTCCGGCGCCGACCAGGCCGGCCAGCTCGGCGGCTTCGCGGTGCGCTACGTCCTCGTCCACAAGGGCGCACCCCGCGAGGTCACCCGCGTCCTGGACGCCACACCCGGCCTGACCCGGCTCAGCCAGCAGGACGGCAGCGCCCTGTGGCGCGTCGACCAGCAGGTCTCCCGCGCCACGATCGTGCCCGCGGGCGGCTCCGGCACCGCCCGGTCCGTCGCCGCCGGACCGGTCGAGATCCACACCACCGTGCCCTCCGGCTCGGGCGGTCGCGTCCTGCGCCTGGCCGACGCCGCCGCCGACGGCTGGACGGCCACCCTGGACGGCAAGCCGCTCACCCGCACCACGGTCGACGGCTGGGCCCAGGGCTTCCAACTGCCCTCTACCGGCGGCCGGCTGGACGTCACCTACGACGCCCCGATCACCCACACCGCCTGGCTGTGGGCCCAGGGGGCGCTTGCCGTCGTTCTCGTCGTCCTCGCCCTGCCGGGCCGTCGCCGCGACATCGACGACGACCTCCCCGAGGAGCAGCCGCTGCCCGCCCAGGCCAGCGCCGGCCAGGGCCGCCGCGCCCGCCGCCTGCGCGCCCAGGCCGAGGAGCCCGCCGACCAGGACCAGCCCGGGGAGCCCGCGCTCCCGCAGGAGACCCCGGCCGCCGTGCCGCACCAGCAGCAGTACGCCGACTGGGACGCCGCGTCCTACCAGAGCGCCGAGTACGACGGCTACAGCGCCGACCCGTACCAGGGCGCCGGGCAGTACCCGGCAGGCGGCTACGACCAGCAGGCGTACCAGCCCGACGCGTACCAGACCGGCCAGTACGACCCCTACGCCTACGGCGGTACGGCCGAGCAGATGCCGTACGACCCGACGGCGTACCAGCAGGGCTACGACCCGGCCCAGCATCCCTACGGCACCGGCAGTGAGCGCCCCGACGGGAGCCAGCAGTGAACCGCACGACCCTGTCCCTGATCGCCGGCACGACCGCGCTGGCCGCCGTCACCGCCTTCGCCGCGCTCGACTCGCCGTCCGCCTCCGGCGCGAGCACCGCCAAGGCCGCCGCCGAGCTGCCCGTGGAGCGCACCAGCCTGGTGTGCCCCGCGCCGAGCCTGTCCGACATCGCCGACACGGCCTACACGTCGTTCACCCCCGTCACCAAGGGCACGGCGGGCGACGGCAAGGCCGAACTCCAGGCGGCCACCGAGCAGTCGGGCGACGACACGAGCGACAGTACGAAGGGGAAGCACACCAAGAAGAAGGCCGACAAGCCCGTCCTCACCCCGAAGGAGCCGGGCAAACCGGACACCGGCGACACCTCCGGCGCCGACACGCCCGCGCTGGTCGGCACCGCCGACGGGAAGTTCGCGCCGGGCTGGACCGTCCAGGAGACCACCGAGGTCGCCGCGGGCACCGGCCGCGGCCTCCAGGGCGTCAACTGCACCGCCCCCGACACCGAGTTCTGGTTCCCGGGCGCCAGCACGTCCGCGGACCGCACCGACTACGTGCACGTCACCAACCCGGACGACTCCGCCGCGGTCGTCGACATCGAGCTGTACGGCAAGGACGGCACGATCAAGTCCACGGTCCCGGACGGCTTCACGATCCCGCCGCACACCAGCAAGCCCATCCTGCTGTCCACCCTCACCGCCGAGCGGCAGACCGACCTGACCGTGCACGTCAGCGTGCGCAGCGGGCGGGTCGGCGCGGCCGTACAGGCGCTGGACGACAAGGCGGGCGGCGACTGGCTGGCCCCGGCCGCCGACCCGGCCGGCAGCCTGGTCCTGCCCGGCATCCCGAAGGACGCCACCGACGTCCGCCTGATCGCGTTCACGCCCGGCGACGCCGACGCGGACCTGAAGATCCGCCTGGCCTCCCCGGGCGGCCCGATCACCCCGGCCGGTCACGAGACCCTGCACGTGAAGTCCGGCATGACCACCGTGGCCGACCTCGGCGACGTCACCCGGGGCGAGGCGGGCTCCCTCATCCTGACCCCCACCGACCAGTCGGTCCCGGTCGTGGCGGCACTGCGGGTGGTCCGGGGCAAGGGGGCCAAGCAGGAGACGGCGTTCATCCCCGCCACGGCCCCCGTCGGCACGCGCGCGACCTCGGCCGACAACAGCGGCAAGACCACGACCCTCTCCCTGACCGCCCCCACGGCCACCACCACGGCCAAGGTCACGGCATCGGCGGGCAGCGAGGGCGGCACCCCGGTGACCAAGACCTACACGATCAAGTCCGGCACCACCCAGGACATCTCCGGCCTCGTCCCCTCCGGCCTGAAGGGCACCTACGCCCTCACGGTGGAGACCGTCTCCGGCGGCCCCCTCTACGCCTCCCGCACCCTCGCAGCCACCGAGTCGGGCATCCCGGGCTTCACCGTCCAAACCCTCCCGAACGACCGAGGCCTGGTGTTGGTACCCGAGGCGGACGAGGACTTGTCGGTACTCCAGAGGTAGCCCGGAAGCGGGGCCGTCCCGCGGGATTGGGGCCCCCGCTCGAGCGAAGCCGAGAGCGGGGGAGGCACCCCGCCGGCGCAGGCAACCGAACCCCACCCCCGCCCAGCCACAGCACCGGGCAACGGATCATCCGCGGCCTAGTCCTCCCCGTACCGAGGATCCACAGTCTCCGGAGTCAGCCCCAGCAACTCGGCCACCTGCTCCACGACCACCTCGTGCACCAGCGCAGCCCGCTCGTCCCGCCCCTTGGTCCGAATCTCCACCGGACGCCGGTACACCACGACCCGAGCCCGCCGCCCGTCGCGCGCAGGAATGATCCCGCCCAGCGGCACCGCCTCGTCGCCCCACGCCTCCGCACCCCGCCCGTCCAGCCGAGGCACCTCGAGCACCAGGAAGTCGACGTCGGCCAACTGCGGCCACCGCCGCTCAAGCCGCTCCACGGAGTCCTGCACCAGGTCCGCGAACAGATCGGCGCGGCTGGCCGCGAGCGGCACCTGCGGCGGCGCGATCGGCCCCCGCATGCCCCGTCCATGACGATCACGGCGACGGGGCCCGGGGCCGGCGGCACGGGGCGGTACACGGTTGTCCATCACTGGTGAAGCGTAGTCCCCGCACGCTCTGCCCGCCCGGCCCCACGCGGCAACCGGTCACCACCACCGCATGTCACAGGATGACCATTCCAGCCAAGGTCTGGCTCGTTTCCGTAACCCTCCAAGACCGGCGAACTCAAGGCAATTGACATTGTTTGTACCTACTCATGACCGGACGCAGTCCCGCCCCAGACCTCGCGCCCACCCGTACCCGCAGGTCAACAGGGCCTGTTCGGAAAGGCGTGTGGGGCGTCTCACAGCACGACACGGTGGAGTGACCTGGGGGAGAGTCGTCGCGGCCCGCTCAAGAGTGCGGTACCGTCCAACGTCGTGAGCCCTGTACGTCGCTGTTCGCGAACCGCCTGCGGCCGACCCGCCGTCGCGACGCTGACGTACGTCTACGCCGACTCGACCGCAGTCCTCGGCCCGCTCGCCACCTACGCCGAACCCCACTGCTACGACCTGTGCGCCGAGCACTCCGAGCGCCTCACCGCCCCCCGCGGCTGGGAGGTCGTCCGCCTCCTCGACGGCTCCGCTCCCGCCCGCCCCAGCGGGGACGATCTGGAAGCGCTTGCCAACGCCGTTCGCGAGGCGGCCCGCCCCCAGGAGCGGGCGGCCGAGGCCGGCGGCGGAGGGCGCACCGCGGACCCCATGGAGGTCGCCCGCCGCGGCCACCTGCGCGTCCTGCGTTCCCCGGACAACTGAGCCCTCGCTCACCAGTTCCCGTCACCCCGCGCCACCTCGCGTCCCGGGTTACGGCTGGGAGTCCACCCGGTGTCCGCACACCGCACCCTTACCCCCGACGGGTAGTTTGTGGGCACCCATAGGACTTTCAGGAGGGTTGGCCGTGGCTGCTGATCTGTCGCAGATCGTGAAGGCGTACGACGTACGCGGAGTGGTTCCGGACCAGTGGGACGAGTCGCTGGCCGGCCTCTTCGGTGCCGCCTTCGCCGAGGTGACGGGTGCGGCGGCGATCGTCGTCGGCCACGACATGCGCCCCTCGTCCCCCGCCCTGTCCCGCGCCTTCGCGCGCGGCGCCACGGACCGCGGGGTGGACGTCACCGAGATCGGCCTGTGCTCCACGGACCAGCTGTACTACGCCTCGGGTGCGCTGAACCTCCCGGGCGCGATGTTCACGGCCTCCCACAACCCGGCGCAGTACAACGGCATCAAGATGTGCCGCGCGGGCGCTGCCCCCGTCGGCCAGGACACGGGCCTCGCCCAGATCCGCGAACTGGTCGAGCGCTGGCTGGAGTCGGGCGCCCCGGAGCCGGCCGCCGAGCCGGGAACCCTCAGCTCGCGCGAGACGTTGGAGGATTACGCGGCGCACCTGCGCTCCCTCGTCGACCTGGCCTCCATCCGCCCCCTGAAGGTCGTGGTCGACGCCGGCAACGGCATGGGCGGCCACACGGTCCCCACGGTCTTCGCCGGCCTGCCCCTGACCGTCGTGCCGATGTACTTCGAACTGGACGGCACCTTCCCGAACCACGAGGCCAACCCGCTCGACCCGGCCAACATCGTGGACCTGCAGAAGCGGGTCCCGGCAGAGGACGCCGACCTGGGCATCGCCTTCGACGGCGACGCCGACCGCTGCTTCGTCGTGGACGAGAACGGCGACCCGGTCTCCCCGTCGGCGATCACCGCGCTGGTCGCCGCACGCGAGCTGGCCCGCAACGGCGGCAAGGGCACGGTCATCCACAACCTGATCACGTCCCGCACCGTCCCGGAGGTGGTGAAGGAGAACGGCGGCACCCCGGTCCGCACCCGCGTCGGCCACTCCTTCATCAAGGCCGAGATGGCCCGCGCCGGCGCGATCTTCGGCGGCGAGCACTCCGCCCACTACTACTTCAAGGACTTCTGGAACGCCGACACGGGCATGCTGGCGGCCCTGCACGTCCTCGCGGCCCTCGGCGGCCAGGACGGCCCCCTGTCCGCCCTCGTGGCCCAGTACGACCGTTACGCGGGCTCCGGCGAGATCAACTCCACGGTCGCCGACCAGGCCGCCCGCCTCGCCGCGATCCGCACCGCCTACGAGGGCCGCCCCGGCATCACCCTCGACGACCTCGACGGCCTCACGGTCTCCGCCGCCGACTGGTGGTTCAACGTCCGCCCGTCCAACACGGAGCCGCTGCTCCGCCTGAACGCGGAGGCGAAGGACGAGGCGACGATGACCAAGATCCGCGACGAGGCACTGGCGATCATCCGAGCCTGAGAAGCCGCTTTTCCTGCGCCGGAGCCGGGCCGGGCTCGTGCATGCCCCCGGCCCGCCCCTCCTTTCCCCGCCGCTCGTGCCGTGTCGCCGGGACCTTGCCTCTCAGTCGACCGAGACGGGCGGGTCGGCAAACGCGGGCCAAGGGGTGGAGCCCCCTGGGCGGCACTGGAGCCAACCGAGCCCATCAGTCAACGCCCAGCGGTACGCTGACCAGGCACATCCAGAAAAAGACGTACCCGCCCCCGAAGGGACACCCCATGCCGCTCGAAGCCGGCCTCCTGGAGATCCTCGCCTGCCCGGCCTGCCACGCGCCCCTCAAGGAGCAGGACACCGAGCTGATCTGCACCGGCCAGGACTGCGGCCTGGCATACCCCGTCCGTGACGGCATCCCGGTCCTGCTGGTCGACGAGGCCCGCCGCCCCGCGTAACCGGGCCGCCGCCGCGTCACGACGAGGCGCCCACCCCGCGCTAGAACCCCCGCACAGGACCCCCGGCGATCGGAGGCTGCCGACCATGCTCGACGAATCGCTGCTAGACGCCCCGGAGGGCCTCACCGAGGCCGACCGCCGAGGCCTCCTCCGCGGCGCGGCGGAGGCCGGCGCCCGCGTCCGCACCGCCGCCCGGCACGCCACCGAGGCCGGCGTCGGAGACCTCAAGCCCGACGGCCGCCCCCGCGCCGTCCTGATCGCCGGCCCGGGAGCGGCCGCCACCCACACGGCCGACTTCATCAGCAGCCTCGCCGGCCCCGGCAGCCCCGTCACCCGATTGGCCCCCACGGGCGTCGCCCCGGCCGCGGGCGCCCTGCGCTGGGAACTCCCGGGTTGGGCCGGCTCCGTCGACCTGCTGCTGATCGCCACCCCGGACGGCACCGAACCCAGCCTCACCCTGCTCGCCGAGCAGGCCTACCGCCGCGGCTGCTCGGTCGTCGCCGTGGCCCCGGCCCGCACCCCGCTCGCCGAGGCGATGGCCGGTGCGCACGGGCTGTTCGTACCGATGGCGACGACGCCGTACGACCAGGAAGAACCCCTCGCCGCGTCCTCCTCGGGCGTTTTCTGGGCCCTGCTCACCCCACTGCTGGCGCTCCTGGACCGCATCGGCCTGCTCACCGCCCCGCCGGAGGACCTGGAGAAGATCGCCGACCGCCTGGACCACATCGCCGAGCGCTGCGGCCCGGCCATCGCGACCTACAGCAACCCGGCCAAGACCCTCGCCGCCGAGCTCGCCGACGCGCTGCCCGTCGTATGGACGGAAGGCAGCGCGGCCGGGCCCGCGGGCCGCCGGTTCGCCGCCGCCCTCGCCGAACTGGCCGGCCGCCCGGCCCTGGTCGCCGAACTCCCCGAGGCGCTCGCCGTGCACAGCGCCCTGCTGGCCGGCCCGCTCGCGGCCAGCGCCGACCCCGACGACTTCTTCCGGGACCGCGTGGAGGAGACGCCCGCGATGCACGCGCGCGTGGTGCTGCTCCGAGACCGCCCGATCGGCGGCTTCACCGCCGCCCCCGCAGCCCGTGACCTGGCCCTCGGCCACGACACGCCGATCAGCGAACTCGAACCGGAAGAGGGCGGGGACCTGGAGACGCTCGCAGAACTGATCGCCATCACGGATTTCGCCGCCGTTTACCTGGCGCTCGCTTCCAGGGCCTGACCTTGCTCAGGGTCGACCGACCCGCGCCCGCCAGCGGCACGAAACCGGCGACGGCGCCGGCCGAGCAGCGTACGTACGGAGACAGAGAAGCCACATGGACCGCCTCGACAACACCGTCCGCCCCTACGCCTGGGGTTCCGCCACCGCCATCCCGCACCTGCTCGGCGTCGAGCCGACCGGCGAACCGCAGGCGGAGATGTGGATGGGCGCGCACCCGGGTGCTCCCTCGCGCACCGCGCGTGGGACGCTCGTCGAGGTCATCGCAGCCGACCCGGAGCGCGAACTGGGCGCCGGGTCGGTCGCGAAGTTCGGCCCGCAGCTGCCGTTCCTCCTGAAGGTCCTCGCCGCCGGCGCGCCCCTCTCCCTCCAGGTGCACCCCAACCTGGAGCAGGCCAAGGAGGGTTATGCCGACGAGGAGCGGCGCGGCGTCCCCATCGACGCCCCGCACCGCAACTACAAGGACGCCAACCACAAGCCCGAAATGATCTGCGCGCTCACGGAGTTCGACGGCCTGTGCGGCTTCCGCGACCCCGTCCAGACCGCCGACCTCCTCGACGGGCTCGGCGTCGACTCCCTCAAGCCGTACGTCGACCTGCTGCACGCCCACCCCGAGGACGCCGCCCTGCGCGAGGTCCTCACGGCCGTCCTCGCCGCCGACCCCGAGGAGATGGCCCGCACGGTCGCCGAGGCCACCGCCGCCTGCACCCGCCTCGGTGGCGAGTACGCCCCGTACGCCGACCTGGCCCACCACTACCCGGGCGACCCCGGCGTCATCGCGGCCATGCTCCTCAACCACGTCCGTCTCCAGCCCGGCGAGGCCCTGTTCCTCGGCGCCGGCATCCCGCACGCCTACCTCAGCGGCCTCGGCGTCGAGATCATGGCCACCTCCGACAACGTCCTGCGCTGCGGCCTGACCCCCAAGCACGTCGACGTCCCCGAACTCCTGCGCGTCGTCCGCTTCGAGGCCGGCGACGCGGGCGTGCTGCGCCCCGAGGCCTCCCCGGACGGCGAGGAGGTCTACGAGACGCCGATCGACGAGTTCCGGCTCTCCCGGTACGTCCTCCCCGAGGGCGGGACTGCCCACGACCTCACCCGGGACACCCCGCAGATCCTGCTCTGCACGGCCGGTTCCGTTCGGGCGGGCGAACTCGAACTCGCCCCCGGCCAGTCGGTCTTCGTCCCCGCGGGTGAGAAGGCCGAGGTGTCCGGCACGGGCACGGTCTTCCGCGCCACTGTGATCGTATGACCGGGGCTGTGGATACCTGACGCGCCGCTGCCCGGCCGGGCTGCAAGAATGGCCCACCGGCAAAGCACGGGCAAAGACCGGCACACGCCTGGACGGCGTAGACGTACGAGGGCGAAGGGACACGCGGACACATGAGCGCGTCAGGCGGTACCAAGGCGATCGTGGCGGCACTCGGCGCCAACCTCGCGATCGCGGCATCGAAGTTCGTGGCGTTCGCGTTCAGCGGCTCCTCCTCGATGCTCGCCGAGGGCGTCCACTCGCTCGCCGACTCGGGCAACCAGTTCCTGCTGCTGATCGGCGGCAAGAAGGCCCAGCGCGAGGCGACCCCGCAGCATCCCTTCGGCTACGGCCGCGAGCGGTACATCTACGCCTTCCTCGTCTCGATCGTCCTGTTCTCCGTCGGCGGCATGTTCGCCATCTACGAGGGCTACGAGAAGATCCTGCACCCGCACGAGATCGAGCACTGGTACTGGCCGGTGGGCGTCCTCGTCTTCGCGATCATCGCCGAGGGCTTCTCGTTCCGTACGGCCATCAAGGAGTCGAACGAGCTGCGCGGCAAGCTCTCCTGGTCGCAGTTCATCCGCCGAGCCAAGGCGCCCGAGCTGCCGGTGGTCCTGCTGGAGGACTTCGGCGCGCTCATCGGTCTGATCCTCGCCCTCGGCGGCGTGGGCCTGGCCCTGCTCACCGGCGACGGCATCTGGGACGGCATCGGCACCGTCTGCATCGGCATCCTGCTCGTCCTGATCGCCCTGGTCCTGGCCGCCGAGACCAAGTCGCTGCTGCTCGGCGAGGCCGCGGGCATCGAGGAGGTCAAGGAGATCGAGGCCGCGATCGTCGACGGCGACACGGTCACCGGCGTCATCCACATGCGCACGCTCCACCTCGGCCCCGAGGAGCTGCTCGTCGCCGCCAAGATCGCCGTCCAGCACGACGACACGGCCGCCGAGGTCGCGAACGCCATCAACGCCGCCGAGGCCCGCATCCGCGCCGCCGTCCCCATCGCCCGCGTCATCTACCTGGAGCCGGACATCTACAGCGAGGCCGAGGCAGCCAAGGGCCCCGACCCGGAGGCGACCCCGGGCGGCCCGACCCCGCAGCCTGCCGGTCACTGAGTTCCGCTACGGCGACGGGGCCCGCCCATGGCCGGGCAGGCCCCGTCGCCTTTGGGCACGGCAGTCGTCAGACCTGCTGTACGGACCAAGGCGCCGACGGCACCGTCGCCGCCCTTCGCCGCCGTACCGCGAGGGCACCGCTCCCCGGCTCGATCCCGGTGGGGACCAGCATGCCGCCCTGATCCGCCGCTGCTCGTCACCACCGCCCGTGGGGGGAGGGCCGGCCGGACTGGTCACGTCGATCTCCTAACGCCTTCGTCACACGAGGCGCCTTCCCGGACGCCTCGCGAGATCGATCGGAACTCCCGATCTCCCTGCATCCTGCAACACCCCGCCCCCGGCTCAAAGGTGCGAAAGTCCCTGTTCATGCTGGTCTGTAGCCTCCTGACCCACGCTCTCCGGCCATCCACCCACCCCCTGCGAACCCCCACGCCCCTCCCGTGAACGCCTGAGGGATGACCAGAACCGTCCTGAGGCGGACTGGGGACGGCGGGGCCCTCCGGTGTAGCTTGGGACGGAGCCAGACGTCGCTGCTGATGGCGGTCGGGCGGTCCCACTGCGGACCGACCGAGGGAGAGAGGGCCTCCGACGGACTGCGCTGCGCGCACGCGGGCATGCCTGTGTCCTTTCCTCGGGCACCCCTGTGTCCGCCGCCGCGCAGACCAGCCGTACCCACCTCGACCCGATTCCGAGGAGCAGCTCGTAATGACGACTGTCGACAACCGACAGGACTTCAAGGTCGCCGACCTCTCCCTGGCCGAGTTCGGCCGCAAGGAGATCACCCTCGCCGAGCACGAGATGCCGGGCCTGATGGCGATCCGCAAGGAGTACGCCGAGGCCCAGCCCCTCGCCGGCGCCCGTGTCACCGGCTCCCTGCACATGACCGTGCAGACCGCCGTCCTCATCGAGACCCTGGTCGCCCTCGGCGCCCAGGTCCGCTGGGCCTCCTGCAACATCTTCTCCACCCAGGACCACGCGGCCGCCGCCATTGCCGTCGGCCCGAACGGCACGCCCGACAACCCGCAGGGCATCCCGGTCTTCGCCTGGAAGGGCGAGACCCTGGAGGAGTACTGGTGGTGCACCGAGCAGGCGCTGACCTGGCCGGACAGCCCCACCGGCGGCCCGAACATGATCCTGGACGACGGCGGTGACGCCACCCTCCTCGTCCACAAGGGCGTCGAGTACGAGAAGGACGGCAAGGTCCCCGCCCTGGAGACCGCCGAGTCCGACGAGCACCGCGTCATCCTCCAGCTGCTCCACCGCACCCTGGGCGAGAACCCCCAGAAGTGGACCCAGCTGGCCTCCGAGATCCGTGGTGTCACCGAGGAGACCACGACCGGTGTCCACCGCCTGTACGAGATGCAGCGCGACGGCGTCCTCCTCTTCCCGGCGATCAACGTCAACGACGCCGTCACCAAGTCCAAGTTCGACAACAAGTACGGCTGCCGCCACTCCCTGGTCGACGGCATCAACCGCGCCACGGACACCCTGATCGGCGGCAAGACCGCCGTCATCTGCGGCTACGGCGACGTGGGCAAGGGCTGCGCCGAGTCGCTGCGCGGCCAGGGCGCCCGCGTGATCATCACCGAGATCGACCCGATCTGCGCTCTGCAGGCGGCGATGGACGGCTACCAGGTCACGACCCTGGACGAGGTCGTCGAGACCGCCGACATCTTCATCACCACGACCGGCAACAAGGACATCATCCTTGCGTCGGACATGGCGAAGATGAAGCACCAGGCGATCGTCGGCAACATCGGCCACTTCGACAACGAGATCGACATGGCGGGCCTCGCCAAGGTTCCCGGCATCGTCAAGGACGAGGTCAAGCCGCAGGTCCACACCTGGACCTTCCAGGACGGCAAGAAGATCATCCTGCTGTCCGAGGGCCGCCTGCTGAACCTGGGCAACGCCACCGGTCACCCGTCGTTCGTGATGTCCAACTCCTTCGCGGACCAGACCCTGGCCCAGATCGAGCTGTTCACCAAGCCCGACGAGTACCCGACCGGCGTCTACACGCTGCCCAAGCACCTCGACGAGAAGGTCGCCCGCCTGCACCTGGACGCGCTCGGTGTGAAGCTCACCAAGCTGCGCCCCGAGCAGGCCGCGTACATCGGCGTGGACGTCGAGGGCCCGTACAAGTCGGACCACTACCGCTACTGAGTCCGCAGGTCCGCAGATCCTCCGAGGCAGGCCCCCGCACCCCCGTGCCGGGGGCCTGCCCCTTTGGAACCTTGGCCGGACCAGCCCGTCAAGACCCAGGACCCCCATGCCCCGCGGCCGCTATTCGCTCTACGATCCGCACGATCACACCCCCCTCGCAGAAGAACACTTCCAGTGCGCCCCCGGCCCGTCCGGCTGGCGCTACGTCTCCCAGCTGACCAATCCAGCGGGCGATCACTGCGGCTCGGTCGACCTCGCCCTCGACGACCTCGGCCGCCCCATCCGCCTCGAGCTGCACGCCGGAGGCTGGCAGGTGCGCGGTGCCGCCCTCGACGGCGTCACGTGGGTCCGTACCGACCCCACCGGCACTCATGCCACCGAAGGCAATGTGCGCGCCCACGCCTTCACCGGCACGTCCCCCGCGTTCCTTATCGCCACCGCCCGTCTGCTGCGCCTCACCCCCTCTTCGGCCGCGACCCGCGTACGCCTCCTGGCCTTCACGGACCCGGTCCTCGCCCCACGCACCCTGGACCAGTCCTGGGCCTTGGTGAACAGCGAAGCACACCCCACTGACAACGCCCCACTGATCGTGGACGAATACCAGGTCACAGCCCTGGACACGGGCGAGCAGCACACCGTGCACATCGCCGGCGACGTGGTCCTGGCCGCGCCTGGCATCGAGCTGGAGGAGCTCCAGTCACCGCCGTCGAGATTCGACTGATCCGAGCGATCCGGCGCCGACGACGGCGCGACGTGATTCGCTACGCCGGCGGCGCGAATCCAGTGGAGCCGGAACCGGTGGACGGGCGGTCGGACGGCCGCTCATCCCGTTGAGGCGACACGGGCTGAGCAACGGGAGCCGGTGGCTGGTAGGCGTTCGCCACGGGCGCCTGCGGCATAGGCGTCTGCTGAACCGGCAGAGGGTAGCCACCAGGCACGGCGCCACCGGGCACGCCGGGTGTGAAGCCCGACGGAGCGCCCCACGGCGCAATCGGACCTGGGCCCCCGAACGCCTGCCGGGCCTCGCGCGCCTGCCGTTCATGGACCACCGCCGCCAGGAAGGCGGCCGGGGGCACGCCCTGCGGTACC
The DNA here is from genome assembly GCF_055570785.1 of Streptomyces sp. NPDC031100. Lineage (NCBI taxonomy): Bacteria > Bacillati > Actinomycetota > Actinomycetes > Kitasatosporales > Streptomycetaceae > Streptomyces > Streptomyces sp. NPDC031100. Next base: position 2,138 of record NZ_JBVIGN010000028.1, on the reverse strand, counting down.
TGAGCTCCCGTACGAGCTGCGAGGTCGGTGGCCAACCGCTGCGCCATGTCCGCGGACACCTGCGGATCGAGCTGCTGCGTCCGTGTCAGGTACTGCCGGACGGCAAGCCACAGCCCGTCCGGTACGGCCGACAGATCGAGTTCGGCGAACCGTCCCGCGAGCCATGGCGGAGGCGGAGGCACCAGGCCGGCCCGTCCGACGGGAATCCGCTCGCGTACGACCAGGGTGCCCGCGAAGACGTCCCCCAGCCGGCGTCCTCGCGCCGACACCAGCGAGGCGATGGAGGCCACGACCCCGAAGGTCAGCAGGATCTCGACCACGCCGATCGCGCCCCGCACCAGCGCGTGCCGGAACCGGATGGGTCCGCCGTCGTCCCGCACCACACGCAGCCCGAACGCCAGCTTCCCGAGCGAGCGCCCATGACTGAGCGTCTCCACCGCGATCGGCCCGCCGACCAGCACCAACAGGAAGCTCGCGATCGACAGCGCGATCTGAGCGGCCTCGTCCAACGACGAGGTCGACGCGACCAGCGCGAAGCTCACGCCGATGTACACGAGCCCGTACACGACCAGGTCGAGCAACACCGACAACGCCCTGCTCGGCAGCTTCGCCGGCCGCAGTTCGAGCGCCACCGCCTCGCCGGTCACCAGCTCACTCACGCCCGCCGTCCTTCCCCTGGTCTGCCCCGTGCAGCGCAAGTCTGCCAAGCTGAGGGCGCATCGCGCCGCAGTACGACAACCTGACAGCCATAACGAGCATCCACGACGAGCCGTGGACGACCAGCCGAGGAGCAGGCAGACCCGATGGACCTGGACGTCTTCGTCTCCGCGCACCGTGCCGAATGGGACCGCCTCGACGCCCTGCTCCGCCGTCAGCGCCGCCTCAATGGCGCCGAGGCCGACGAACTCGTCGCCCTCTACCAGCGCACCGCAACCCACCTCTCCCTGATCCAGTCCAGCGCCCCCGACCCGCAGCTGACGGGCCGGCTCAGCCACCTCGTGGCACGCGCGCGTAGCGCCGTCACAGGTACCCGTCGCGCGTCATGGCGCGATGTCTCGCGCTTCCTGGGACAGGGCTTCCCCGCCGCGGTCTATCGCGCGCGCCACTGGTGGGTGCCCACCGCGCTCGTCTCCACCGCCGTCGCGATCCTCCTGGGCTGGTGGATAGGCACCCACCCAGAGGTGCAGTCGACCATTGCGGCCCCCAGCCAGCTGCGCGATCTGACCCGACCCGGCGGCGAGTACGAAACCTACTACTCGAGCCACCCGGCGGCCTCCTTCGCCGCCCAGGTGTGGACGAACAACGCCCAGGCCGCCGCGATGTGCCTGGTGCTGGGCGTCTTCCTGGGCCTGCCCGTGCTCTGGATCCTCTTCGAGAACATGCTCAACCTGGGCGTCGGCTTCGGCCTGATGTCCTCGGCAGGCCGCCTCGACACCTTCCTCGGCCTGATCCTCCCGCACGGCCTGCTCGAACTGACCGCTGTCTTCGTAGCCGCAGGCACCGGACTCCGGCTCGGGTGGACCGTCATCGACCCCGGCCCCCGCAGCCGTCGTGCCGCTCTCGCGGAGGAGGGCCGGGCCGCCGTGGGCATGGCCATCGGCCTTGCGCTGGTCCTGTTCGTCTCCGGCGCCATCGAAGGCTTCGTCACCCCGTCCGGCCTGCCCACCTGGGCCCGTATCGGCATCGGGGTCGTGGCCGAGGCGGCATTCCTGGCGTACGTCTACGTCCTCGGCGGCCGCGCGGCACGCGCCGGCGAGACGGGCGACCTCGAAGCGGCCGAACGCAGCGCGACCACCCCAACGGCCGCCTGATGTGCGTCCGGGGCCTGTGACCTGCTAGTCTCCTCTTCGCCCACGAAACCCGTTGACACGGGTGGGGTGGGGAGGTAGATTCTATGAGTTGCCCGGAACTGGACAGGTTCGGGACTGATCGTTTAGAATCTACTCTGCTTCCCGAGAGTCGCTACGGCGCTACCGAGAAGCAACCTCCGACTTACTACTCAGAAATGAGTGGCCGGCCAGACCGGCTCAGAACTTCTGATAAAGTCGGAACCGCCGGAAAGGAAACCGCGAGAGCGGAAACCTGGAAAGCACCGAGGAAATCGGATCGAGAAAAGATCTGATAGAGTCGGAAACACC
>NZ_JBVIGN010000027.1:0-35470 GCF_055570785.1 Streptomyces sp. NPDC031100 | reverse complement strand
GCGTCAACCGCATCCGCGACGTCAACCGCTGCGGCCCCACACCCCCCGACCCGGCACCCACCGCCCCCTCAACCACACCATCAACAACAGACATGAGATTCCCTTCGAGAAGCTTCGACCGAAGGAATCCTGCGACCGGGGCCGGCACCTACCCAGTCCCCAAAAACGACTCGTCGGCCGCTGACAGGGCGCGCGTTGGGTGGTCATATCGTGACCACCCAGCACGGGAAGCACCCGGGTGCCGCCTCCGTTGGACGAGAGGCACGGTCCACGTCACGGATCCACTGGAAGGGCACCCCATGCCTGACTTCTCCGAGCTGAGCGACTTCCTGCGCAGCCGCCGAGCCGCCCTGACGCCCGAGGAGATCGGCCTTCCGCAGCTGGCGGAACGACGCCGTGTGCCCGGACTGCGACGCGAGGAGGTGGCCCTCGCGGCCGGCCTGAGCGTCACCCACTACACCCGGCTCGAACAGGGCCGTACCAACCAGGTCTCCGACTCCGTCCTCGAGGCGATCGCCCGCACCCTGCGCCTGACCCCGGACGAGTACACCCACCTCATGGATCTCGCCCGGCCGGAAACGGTCACCTCCCGGCGTGCCCAGTCCCCGCGCACCCCCTGTGCCGACCACGGTGTCCGCCAGCTCATCGACACCTTCACCGACACCCCCGCCCTGGTCCTGGACCGGCGCAACGACGTCCTCGCCTGGAACGCCATGGGCCATCTCCTGCTGGCCATGCACCTGGACTTCGACGCGCCCGACAACCCGGCGGACCGGCCGAACCTGACCCGGATGCTCTTCCTGGACGAGCGCAACCGCGACCTGTACCCGCGCTGGAACGACGAGGCCCAGCTCGCGGTGGCCTCGCTGCGGCTCGTCGCCGGCCGCTATCCCCACGACAAGCAGCTGGCCGAACTGGTCGGCGAACTCATCATGAACAGCGAGGACTTCGCCAAACGCTGGGCCCGCCACCCGGTGCGGACCTGCGTCGCGGGAACGAAGGAGATCGACCACCCCCTCGTCGGTTCGATGGAGCTCTCCTTCCAGAGCCTGCTGGTTCCCGGGGCGGCCGGGCAGCGCATGATCGCCTACACCGCCCGGGTCGGTACGAGTTCGGAGGCGGCCCTGCGGCTGCTCGCCTCGACTCTGCGCGTGCCGAACACGGGCATCGCGTCGGCGGTCGACTGAGAGCCTGTGTCATATCCCCGGCCGGGCGCGCGACGCCTGGCACGCACTCCCCCACTGCCTTAAGGGCGTGGGGGGACCCCCAGCCGCGTTGCCGAACCACCCACGTGGCTCCGCCCCCATCGAGGGCGCTCCGGCGCCTTGCGATCGCACGCACCAGACGCCGCGCGCTGATCCAGCCGGAGATATGACACAGGCTCTGACGCCCCGGCACGGCGCGGCAGGTGCCGGACACGACGCCGGCAACTTGCCGAAGACGCCCGCAGTCCGCATCGACTCCTCAGGCCACCGGGTTCCGCCGGGCTAACGTCACTGCGCGGTGTCACCCCGCCCGTCCGACGGCCATCCCCCTCCGTCGGCGGGCGGGTTGCACCGGTCGCTCCCGGCCGGCCCCGCGCGCCTTCCACACCGCGCGGCCGGGCCGCCCACCACCGCCAGTTCGCGCATCGACCCGGTGCGCCGAGGTCGAGGAGAACGTATGCCACCGGCGCTTCTGGCCCTCGCCATGGGTGCATTCGGCATCGGAACCACGGAGTTCGTGGCCACCGGCATCCTGCCGCAGGTCGCGGACACCTACGACGTGTCGATCCCGTCGGCCGGCTACCTGGTCACCTGCTACGCCGTCGGCGTGGTCGTCGGCGCCCCCGTCATGACCCTGCTGGGCACCAGGATGTCCAGGAAGACGATGCTCGCGCTGCTCATGGGCGTCTTCGTGGCCGGCAACGCGCTCTGCGCGGCCGCGCCGAACTTCACGGTCCTTCTCGCCGGCCGGGTCCTCGCCTCCTTCGCCCACGGCGCCTTCTTTGGCATCGGATCGGTCGTGGCGGCGGACCTCGTGGCGCCGCACCGTCGCGCCTCGGCCATCTCCATGATGTTCACCGGGCTCACGGTCGCCAACGTCGCCGGGGTCCCCCTGGGAACGCTGGTCGGACAGACGGCCGGCTGGCGGGTCACCTTCGTCCTCATCACCCTCCTCGGGATCCTGGGCATCGCCGGAGTCCTCGGCTTCGTCCCCGCCGATCCCCGCCCCGAAGCGGTCAGCGTCCTCGGGGAGATAGCCGCGCTGCGCAACCCGCAGGTCGTCCTCGCGATGCTCATGACCATCCTGGGATTCGGCGGGGTGTTCGCCGCCCTCACCTACATCGCGCCGATCCTGACCGAAGTGGCGCTCTTCCCCGAGTCCTCGGTCGCCTGGATCCTCGTCGTCTTCGGATGCGGGCTCGTGCTCGGCAACATCGTCGGCGGCAGGCTCGCCGACAAACGGCTCATGCCGATGCTCTGCACCTCGCTGGCCCTGCTCTGTGCGACGCTGCTGGGCCTCTGCTTCGCCGCCTCCCACCAGGCCGCCGCGGTGATCCTGACGTTCCTGATCGGAGTGTTCGGGTTCGCGACCGTCCCGCCGCTGCAGAAGCGCGTGCTGGACAACGCGGCAGCGGCACCGACACTGGCGTCCTCCCTCAACATCGGCGCCTTCAACCTCGGCAACGCCATCGCCGCCTGGCTGGGCGGACTCACCATCACCGCAGGGTTCGGGTACGCGTCCGCCGGCGCGGTCGGAGCGGTCATGGCCGCGGCCGCGCTGCTCACCGCGGCCGTGTCGAACCGCCTCGAGACGAAGCGGAACCGCAGCACGCCCTTGCCGGACCAGCAGCCCGGGCCCGCCCGCACCGAAGGAACCCTCGACCATGTTTCGTGAAGCGACCGGTCCCCTGGTCCTCGACGCCTTCTCCCGGATCGCCTCGACCGTGGCCGTGGTCAGCACCGCACACGGCGGCTCCCTGCACGCGATGACGGTCACCTCGTTCGCGACCCTCTCGATGGCCCCGCCGCGGCTCCTCGTCTGCGTGTCGAAGACGGCCCGCACCCACGCCGCCCTCATGGCCCAGCGTGCGTTCGCGGTGAACCTGCTCGCCGAACACCAGGAGGGCCTGGCGCGCACCTTCGCCACCTCCGGACCGGCGAAACACACGATCGGCGGTCTCCGGCTGCTCGACGGCGGTGTCCCCGTCGTCCCGGACGCGGCGGCCAGCCTGATCTGCCACCGGGAGAGGATCCACGACGAGGGCGATCACGACATCGTCATCGCCCGTGTCGCGGCAGTGAGCGTCTCCTGCTCCCCGCCGCTGCTCCACCACCGCCGTACCTTCACGTCGGTCGGCGTCCCCACGGATCGCATGGCCGAAGGGGCCGCCCCGGCGTGAGCCGACGGATCCGAGCCGGCCGTCCGCTCAGGACAGCGCCACCCGGGTGAAGCGGGAGGCGGTGTGCAGGTCCGTCTGGATGCGGTCGGCCGTTCGGCGGAGGGCGGGCAGCAGGTCGTGGACGCAGTCCTCCAGGGTGCGGCGGGCCGGGTGGGTGGCCACGCAGGCCGCGGCGACCGTCCGGCCCGCCCGGTCCCGTACCGGTACGGCGACCGACCGCAGCCCCGACTCCAGCTCCTCGTCCACCAGGGCGTAGCCCTGCGCGCGGACCTCGGCGAGAGCGGGAGGCAGTGGACCGTCGGTGTCAGCGAGGAGCACACGGCCCAGGGACGTCGAGGCGGCCGGCAGCCGCGCGCCCACCGTGATGTCCACGGTCAGCACCCGGCTCGCGTCCGCCCCGGCCGTGTACTGGATCTCCGTCTCCGTGCCCGGCGCGAGCACCGCCAGGGCCGTCGGCTCGTGCAACCGGTCGGTGAGGGCCCGCAGATGGGGCTCGGCGAGGCGGGGGAGCGTGGTGCGGGACAGCGGCGGGAAGCCCAGGTCCAGCACGCGGGGCGTGAGGGTGAAGGTGCGGTCGGGACCCGCGGCGACCAGGCCCAGGTGCTCGTAGGTGATCAGGGCCCGGCGGGCCGTGGCGCGGGCCAGGCCGGTCGCCCGGGCCACGTCGCTCAGGGACAGCGCCGAGCGGCCCTCGCCGAACGCGGTCAGCACGGTCAGGCCCCGGGCCAGGGACTCGACGAACTCCCGGCCCAGCTCGTGCTTGGACGCCGACGTCCAGGTCGCCAGGCCCGAGGGCGCCGGGCCGGGCCGAGGCGGTGTCGCCTTGCCGAGCTCGGCCTCCATCGCCGCCACCGCCGTACGCAGCCGGGGGAGCAGGGAGGTGCGCAGGCCGGTCGCCGAGTGGCGGCTGGTGTGGCTGACCACGCTGGCCACGCAGGCCAGGCGGCCGGTGTCCGGGTCCCGTACCGGCACGGCCACCGCGACCAGGCCCGGCTCGATCAACTGGTCGTCCAGTGCCCAGCCGTCCCGGCGGGCCCGTTCCACGCGCTGGACGAAGTCGTCCGCGGCGGTTGCGGACCGGGGCGGTACGGCCGGGAAGGAGGCGTCCTCGGGGTCCGCGGCCCGCCGGCCCCGCCACCGCTGCCACTCCGCCTCCGTCCACGCGGTCGCGAACAGCGGTCCGGGCGCGGTGCGTTCGGCCGGGAGCAGGTCGCCGATGCGGAAGCTCACGGACATCGCCCGCCGCCGGGTGGCCTGGTGGATGAAGCGGATGCCGTCGAGGTCGGCGACCGCGAGCGAGACGGACTCGTCGAGCTCGTCGGCGAGGGCGTCGGCGCGCGCGTCGAGCAGCGCGGGCAGGCGCAGGGCGGCCAGGTAGGCGTTGCCCAGCTCCATCACGCGGGGGGCGAGGACGACATCCCGACCGTCGAGGCGGACGTACCCCATGCGGGCCAGGGTGGCGGTGATCCGGTCGACCGTGGACCGGGCGAGCCCGGTGGCCCGCTCCAGCGCGCTCGGGCTCAGCGTGCCGCCGGCCTCGGTCAGCCGCCGCAGGACGGCTATCCCGCGGATCAGCGGCGCGACCACCTCGGCCGGCGGCCCGGCCTCGGCACGGGCCTCGGCGTCAAGTGCGGTGTTCGAGGGCATCGACTCTCCGTTACGGCATCCGGGCACGCCTACGGTAAACCCGCCGGTCCGGCGCCCGGTCCGCCCCCGGCCCACCGCCCGTCCGGTGCCCGGTCCGCCCCCGGCCCACCGTCCGTCCCCGGCTAGGTCCTTGTCACCCGCACCTTGTACTCCCCGCCGTCCGCCTCCGTCACCCGGACCGTGATGCCATGGCGTGGGTCCTTGAAGGTCTCGCCGGAGGTGAAGGGGGCGTCGGAGAGTTCCGCGTGGACGTTGGGGTTGTGGGTGCAGCCGCCGGTGCCCCGGTGGGCGTCGTAGACCTTGATCGGGCCGCGTCCGGTGTCCACCGTGGCGTCGACCTTGTAGATGAGGATGCCCGGCTTGCACACCGCCTCGTCGTTGCCGCCCGGTGCGCGCAGCTCCAGCGCGTACGCGGTGCGCGCGTCTATCGGTACGAGGACCAGCTTCCCGCCGCCCTCCTTGTACAGCGGGGTCAGCGTGTACTCGACGCTGCCCCGGGCCGCCGCGCAGCCGACCTGGGCGGTGTCCAGCCAGCCCAGCTTCCACTTGTGCCAGCCGAGCAGGTCGTTGTTGGCCCCCCAGTCCTCGCTCATGATGTCCCAGTGCCCGACCGCGCTCCCGCCGTCCTGGGTGTAGAGGTCGGGCAGGCCGAAGGTGTGGCCGTTCTCGTGCGGCAGCACGCGGTAGCCGGTGCTGGAGTAGGAGCCCGAGCCGTCGTCCTGGCGGGAGTAGACGAAGGACGCGTTGGCGATGGGCACGCCGTCGGCGACCGGGGCGTCGGGGTTGCCGGCGAAGGTCACGGACAGCACCGTGTCCAGGGCGGAGGGGCCGGCGTTCGGGGTGATCAGCACGTTCAGCAGGTCGTACGAGCGGAAGTCCACCTGGGGGTCGGCGGCGGCCACGATGTCCTGCACCAGCTGCCGGTAGCCGGGGTCGAAGGGGGCGCCGCGCTCTATGCCGTACGCCTTGAAGGACTTCGGCATCCGCAGCCAGGTGGTGACGGGCGTCTCGGGGTGGTAGTCGAGACGGCCGTACGACGCCCTGTGGAACCACTCCTGGGTCTGCGGGAAGAACTCGTGGAAGCGGTCGAGTGCGCTGCCCTGTCCGGGCGCGTCGGAGAAGTCGACCATCAGGGTCAGGGCATGGACCGTGCCGGTGGAGCGGGAGTATCCGGTCGGGGTGGGGATGCCCTCGGTCATCTGTACGTCCGGGCCGCCGCGGATCATGCAGGCGGAGAGGGCGGGGGAGCGGGCCAGGCCTGTGGGCCCTGCGGTGGTGGGCGCCGGCAGCTGTCCGGTCCCGGCCGAGGTGCTGACCGCGAGGGTCAGGACGGTCACCACGGCAAGGGCGGCCACCCGGCGCGGGCGTATGCGGCGGCGGGGCGAGTGCGGCTGCATGCATGGACCTTCCGCTCCACGGCAGCCGCCGGTCTCCGGCTGCACCCTTTCGCTCACCCTGTGTCGGCGGGGTGGGGGGCGCGCGTTGGAAGAGACCGATGGTGGGACATTTCGTAGCGAGCGGGTATGAAGTGTTCCTGTCGGGTGTGAGTGCACCGGGAAGCCGCCCGCCGGGCGGGGATGCCCGCCCGCCAAGTGTGGGCCGCGTCACACGAATTCCTTCCGGTGCCGGGAAATAACCGGGGAACCTCTCCCCGTTTAGAACGGTGTCCGACCGAAACGGGGACTCGCTCCCCGGATCGCCCACCGACTCAGATCGCCCTCACCGACACAGGGAGTACGCCGTGCAGACCGCCACCCTCACGCGGAAGGCGCCCCGGCCCCGGGCCGACGCCCTGCGCAACCGGGAGCGGATCGTCACCACCGCCCGGGAGATGTTCGTCGAGCACGGCCCGGACGTGCCGTTCGACGAGATCGCCCGCCGGGCCGGCGTCGGCAACGCCACGGTGTACCGCAACTTCCCGGACCGCGACGCCCTCGTCCGTGAGGTCGTCTGCTCCGTCATGGACCGTACGGCCGAAGCGGCCGAGCAGGCCCTCGCGGAGACCGGGGACGCCTTCGCCGCCCTGGAGCACTTCGTGCACACCGCCGCCGACGAACGGATCAGCGCGCTGTGCCCGATGATCTCCAGCACCTTCGACCAGAACCACCCCGACCTGGTGGCGTCCCGGGAACGGGTCGAGCACCTGGTCGAGGAGGTCATGGGCCGGGCCGAGGATGCCGGTCAGCTCCGTCCTGACGTGGGCGTCGGTGACCTGCTGCTCGTCGTGTCCCAGCTCAGCCGGCCGCCGGTCGGTGTCGACTGCCTGAGCGGCGACCGCTTCGTCCACCGCCATCTGCAGCTGTTCCTGGACGGACTGCGGGCCCCGGCCCGCTCCACCCTGCCGGGCGCGGCCGTGACCATCGAGGAGCTGCGCCGGCCCTGAGCGATGAGTTCGGGCCACCAAACCGGTCTCCCACCCAGCAGCACCCGGCCGTCGGCAACGATGAGCCGTCCTTCCGGCCCGCCCCACAGTTCACCGTTTTCTGATCATTTTTCCGTCACGAAGTCCCGAAGTGGGTACCCCCATGTCCGAAACAGCCCTCAAGGCTCCCGGCGCCGCCGCACCGAGCGGTGACGCCAACCGCTGGAAGGCGCTCGTCTTCATCGCGCTCGCCCAGCTGATGGTCGTCCTCGACGCCACCATCGTGAACATCGCCCTGCCCTCCGCCCAGACCGACCTCGGCATATCCGACGGCAACCGGCAGTGGGTCGTCACCGCCTACGCCCTCGCCTTCGGCGGTCTGCTGCTCTTCGGCGGCCGCGTCGCCGACCTGTGGGGCCGCAAGCGCGCCTTCGTCCTCGGCCTCGCCGGCTTCGCCGCCGCCTCCGCGCTCGGCGGTGCCGCCACCACCGGCGCGATGATGTTCGGCGCCCGCGCCCTCCAGGGCGTCTTCGGCGCCCTGCTCGCCCCGGCCGCGCTGTCCCTGCTCGCCGTGATGTTCACGGACGCCAAGGAGCGGGCCAAGGCGTTCGGCATCTACGGCGCCATCGCCGGCGGCGGCGGTGCCGTCGGCCTGATCCTCGGCGGCTTCCTCACCGAGTACCTGGACTGGCGCTGGACCTTCTTCGTGAACGTCCCGTTCGCCGTCGTCGCCGCGCTCGGTGCCTGGTTCGTCATCCGTGAGCCGGAGGGCGGCCGCAACCGCTCCCCGCTCGACATCCCCGGCGTGATCCTGTCCACCCTCGGCCTGGTCGCGCTCGTCTACGGCTTCACCCGCGCCGAGTCCGACGGCTGGGGCGACACCGTGACCGTCTCGATGTTCGTCGGGTCCGCGGTGCTGCTCCTCGCGTTCGTGCTGGTCGAGTCCAGGGTGAAGGCCCCGCTGCTGCCGCTGCGCGTGGTCACCGACCGCAACCGCGGCGGGATCTACCTCTCCCTCGGCCTCGCCATCATCGGCATGTTCGGCCTGTTCCTCTTCCTGACCTACTACCTGCAGGTCGTGAAGGGCTACTCCCCGGTCAAGACCGGTTTCGCGTTCCTGCCGATGATCGCGGGCATGATCACCGGCTCCACCCAGATCGGCACCCGGCTGATGACCCGCGTCCCGGCCCGGCTGCTGATGGGCCCCGGCTTCCTGGTCGCCGGCGTCGGCATGCTGCTGCTGACCCAGCTGGAGGTCGGCTCCTCGTACGCCGCCCTGCTGCTGCCCGCGATGCTGCTGCTCGGTCTCGGCATGGGTACGGCGTTCATGCCGGCGATGTCCCTGGCCACCGCGGGTGTGGAGCCCCGGGACGCCGGTGTCGCCTCCGCGATGGTCAACACCTCGCAGCAGGTGGGCGGCGCGATCGGCACCGCCCTGCTGAACACGATCGCCTCCTCCGCGACGACGTCGTACGTCAAGGACCACATCGCCGGTGCGGCCTCCAAGCCGCAGGCGCAGCTGGTCCAGCTGCAGGGCCTGGTGCACGGCTACACCGCGGCCATCTGGTTCGCCGTCGGCATCCTGGGCCTCGCCGCGCTGATCGCCTTCACCTTCGTCAACGCCGGCCGCCCGGACACCACCACCAAGGTGGCCTCGGGCGAGGGTGTCGAGGACGAGGTGCCGGTGCCGGTGGTCGCCCACTGACGGTGACCCCTTAGCGGAGCCAGGGCAGGTCCGCACCCGCTTCGTTGGGCTGAAGGCCCTCGGTGACGATCTCCATGATCTCGCCGAGGGTCTTCTGCTGTTCCGGGGTCAGCCGGTCGAACAGCGCCTGCCGTACGGCGGTCACATGGCCCGGCGCGGTCCGGCGCAGCACCTCGGCGCCCTCGTCGGTGAGCACCGCGAACTGGCCGCGCTTGTCGGAGGGGCAGTCCTCGCGGCGGACCCACCCGTTCTTCTCCAGGCGCGCGATCGCGTGCGACAGCCGGGAGCGGGTGATCTTCGACTTCATCGCCAGCTCGGTCATCCGCAGCCGGCGGCGCGGGGCCTCGGCGAGGCCGACGAGCAGGCCGTAGTAGATGTGCGGCATGCCCGCGTCGCGCTGCAGCTGCCGGTCGAGGTGGTCCTCGAGCAGGGTGGTGGCATGCAGATAGGCGCGCCAGACGCGCTGCTCCTCGTCGGTGAGCCAGCGGTGCCGGCCGGCGGAGTCCGTTGCCGTGTTCATGTATCCCACTGTACGGGCCATCTCCTTGAAACTTGAACAAGTCGGGCGTAGTCTGTGTCGCAGGAAAGCTTGAGAGTTAAAGCAACCATGGGGAGCTACCGTCATGTCCGCCGCCACTCAGGAGCGCATGCCCGCCCTGTACCTCAGTCACGGCGCCCCGCCGCTCGCCGACGACCCGATCTGGCCCGGACAGCTCGCCGCCTGGTCCGCCGACCTGCCCCGCCCCAAGGCGATCCTCATGGTCTCCGCCCACTGGGAGGAGGCCCCCCTCGCCCTCGGTGCCACCGAGACCGTCCCGCTCGTCTACGACTTCTGGGGCTTCCCCGAGCACTACTACCAGGTCCGGTACGCCGCCCCCGGCGCGCCCGAGCTGGCCGAGTCCGTGCGCAAGCTGCTGCGCGCCCCCGGCACCCCCGTCCAGGACATCCCCGACCGCGGCCTCGACCACGGCGCCTACGTCCCCCTGGTCGAGATGTTCCCGGCCGCCGACATCCCCGTCCTGCAGATCTCCCTGCCCACCCTGGACCCGGTCCGCCTGATGGACATCGGCCGCACGCTCGCCCCGCTGCGCGACGAGGGCGTGCTGATCGTCGGCTCCGGCTTCTTCACCCACAACCTGGCCGCGCTGCGCCACGCCGGTGGCGTGCCCAGCTGGTCCTCCGAGTTCGACGACTGGGGCCGGCGCGCCCTGGAGGCCCGCGACTGGGACGCCCTGCTGGACTTCGTCCACAAGGCCCCGGCCGGCCGCTACGCCCACCCGCGCACCGAACACTTCGCCCCGCTCTTCGTCACCATGGGCGCGGCCGAGGCGGGTGGCGAGCTGGATGCGCAGAAGTCCGTGATCGACGGATTCTGGATGGGCATGGCGAAGCGGTCGGTGCAGTTCGGCTGAGCGGTGCGGCCGATCCCTTTCGGACGGGTCACAGCTCCTTCTCGTACCAGGCCACGTCCCAGTAGCGGCCGAACTTGCGCCCGACCTCGCGGTAGGTGCCGACGTGCCGGAAGCCGAAGCGGGCGTGCAGCCGCTCGGAGGCCTCGTTGGGCTGGGCGATGCCGGCGTAGGCGCGGTGCACGTCCTCGTCGGCGAGGGCCTTGAACAGGGCGTCGTAGAGGAGGGTGCCGATCCCGCTGCGGCCGGCGTCCGGGGCGACGTACACCGAAGTCTCCACGGATGTCGCGTACGCGGGCTTCAGCCGGTAAGGGCTGGATGTGACGTACCCCAGAATCTGCTGAGAGTCGGTTCCTGTGGCAACCATCAGGCGGTATGGGCCGTCTTCCGGGTGGGAGAGCAGCCAAGGGCGGCGCTCTTCCGCAGTGAAGACCGCCGTATCGAAGGTGATGGTTGTCTCACGTACGTAGTGGTTGTAGAGGGCCGTGAGGGCATCGAGATCCGCCTCGACTCCCGGCCTGACCTGCACCTCTGTATGCGCGGACGACATCAGGCCTCCCATGTGGCGGACAGGGTACTGCATGATCAGAAAAATAGGGGAGCGGGTTGGGAATTCTGTCCGGATTCCAGTCGTTGTTTCCCACGGATGCAGGGCACTCCAGGAGAGTCCCCAGAGACAGTCCCCTTCAGTGCCGAGCGTTCGTTAGGACCACCCGCCAGCCCACCATCGCAAGGGAGCACGCATGGCAACCCGTGCCGTCGCCCGTCGTCAGTCCGCCACCGGCGAGACGGCCGACTCGGCAAGCAGTGTTCGCGCCCATGGCGGCGAGATCGCCGACCGCGATCTGGTCGGTATGTACCTCGACGAGATCGCGCGTACGCCGCTGCTCGACGCGGCCAAGGAGGTCGAGCTGTCCCAGACCATCGAGGCGGGTGTGTTCGCGCGGCAGGTCCTCGACGGCGAGGAGGAATCCACGACGGACGCCTCCCGCGAGGAGCTGGAAGCCCTGGTCGCCGCCGGTGACCGGGCCAAGGACGTCTTCATCCGCTCCAACCTCCGCCTGGTCGTGGCGGTGGCCCGGCGCTATCCGCGCAGCGGCCTGCCGCTCCTCGACCTGATCCAGGAGGGCAACGCCGGCCTGGTGCGCGCCGTCGAGAAGTTCGACTACCGCAAGGGCTTCAAGTTCTCGACGTACGCCACCTGGTGGATCCGTCAGGCCATCACCCGCTCCATCGCCGACCAGTCCCGCACGATCCGGCTCCCCGTCCACCTGGTGGAGGAGCTGGGCCGCATCCGCCGCGTGCAGCGCGAGTTCAACCGCGAGCACGGTCGCGAGCCGGAGCCCGCGGAGATCGCCGCCGATCTGGGCTCGACGCCCGAGCGCGTGATCGATGTGCTCGACTGGTCCCGCGACCCGGTCTCGCTCAACATGGCGGTGGACGACGAGGGTGAGACGCAGTTCGGCGACCTCTTGGAGGACACGTCGGCGGTGTCGCCGGAGCAGTCGGTGCTGACCCTGCTCCGCAGCGAGGAGCTGGACGACCTGATCGGCCGCCTGGACCAGCGCACGGCCTCCATCATCAAGATGCGGTACGGCATCGAGGACGGCCGCGAGCGCACCCTGACGGAGGTCGGCAAGGAGCACGGCCTGACGCGTGAGCGCATCCGGCAGATCGAGAAGCACGCGCTGCTCGAACTGAAGAAGCTGGCGCGGCAGACCGGCTTCGACGCGGCGGCGTAACCGGACCGGAAGAGACCGGCCGGACCCGAGCGGCCGGCACGGACCAGACCGGCACGGACCGGCGTACGACCGCGCGAAGCCGCGTGGCGAAAGACGGCGCAAACATGGCGCGCTACCGTCGCTTCAACTCCGGGACCCAAGGGAACAACCCTTCAGGGCCCAGGAGTTGGAGCCCCGGCCCGCACTCCCAGCCGTCGTACACACCCCGCGCCTGCACTGTGAGCCAGGTTCCGACGCTATCCCCCCCGGCGTCGGGACCTTCCCAGAGCCGGGCTTCGGCGCCTATCCCCCCCGGGCGCCGGGGCCCGGCTTTTTTGCTGCCGACCTGCCGACCTGCCGACCTGTCGGCCGGAGTGAGTGAGCGTTCGGTGGACGCGCTGGAGCGGCGGGCCACCCCGTACCTGAACCCCGGGGTGGCCCGCCGGATGGCAGATTCTGCCACATCGGCATAGCCTGCCGAGGTGAGCACCCCCAGCACCACCGGCAACGCCGCCCACCAGCGAGTTTCCGCCTCCTCCCCGGCGTCCCTCACCGAGCGCCGCAAGGCGGAGACCCGCATGGAGATCGCCCGCGCGGCAGCCGCCCTGTTCGTCCGCCAGGGCCTGCGCGCCACCCGCGCCGAGGACATCGCCCAGGCGGCGGGCATCGCCCCGCGCACGTTCTACCGCTACTTCGCCTCCAAGGAGGAGGCGGTGGCTCCCCTCTACGCGGCCGGCGCCCAGCGCTGGACCCAGGCGGTCCGCGAGGCCCCGCCCGGCCTCTCCGTCCCGGAGGCGCTGAGCCACGCGGTGCACCACACCCTCACCCCGGGCGCCGGCGTCTCGGCCTCCTCCTGGGAATGGGTCCGCACGCTGATCCACCTGGCCGAGGCGAGCCCCGCCCTGCGCAAGGTCTGGGCGGAGGTCTGCCAGGCCTCGGAGGGAGAGCTGGCTCAGGTCCTGGCCGAACGCCTGGCGCAGTCCGCAGGGACGGCAACACCGGCCGCTCCCGAGGACGACGTTGCCCGTCGGCCACCCATCCCGCCACACCTCCGCTTCGCAGCGGCGGTGGCCGGCGCCGCCATCCGCACAGCCGTCGAATCCTGGGCCACCACCACCTCCCCGCCCGTGGGCCCAGGCGGCCCAGCAGCCCTGGCCCTGCACAACCTGGAGGCACTGCGGGGCTTCGAGTGGGGCTGACGCACCACCCACCCCCGCCCGGCCTCGGCACGGGGCGCCGGAAACCCGCCCCCGCCTACACCCCCCGCAGCCCCGCCCGACTCAACCGCCCACCCAACTCCCGTACACACTCCACCAACTCACCCGGCCCCCGGACCTCGAACTCGCACCCCACCATCGCCAATCGCACCGCCAGCCACTCCACCGGCTCCCCGCTGCTGCCCCGCATCACGCACCCACCCTCCCCGTCCGCCTCCGGCACCCCCACCCACCCGGGCACCCGCGAGGACACCGCCTCCACGGACCCGGCGAACCGCACCTCGAACTCGTACGTCTCCTGTCGCCGCCGCCGAATCGACCGCCGCAGATACTCCGCCGCACTCCCCGCGGGCACCTCCCGCGGGGCGAACCGCACGCCGGTCGCGAACGGCTCCCGTACCCGGTCCACCCGGAACGTCCGCCAGTCCTCGCGCCCGAGGTCATACGCGACGAGGTACCACCGCTGCCCCGTCGACACGAGCTGATACGGCTCGGTCAGCCGCCGCGACTCGCCCCCCTCCCTGTCGCGGTAGGCGAACCGCAGCCGCTCCCGCCCGGCCACCGTCGACGCCATCACGGTCAGCGTCTCGGGCGCGATGCTCGCCCCGTCCCCGTGGGTCAGCTGTGTCGTCGCGGCCTGAAGCGTCGACACCCGGTGCCGCAACCGCGCCGGCAGCACCTGCTCCAGCTTCGCCAGCGCCCGCACCGACGCCTCGTCCACGCCCTCCACCGCGTGCCCGGCCCCGGCCCGCAGCCCGACCGCGATCGCCACCGCCTCCTCGTCGTCGAGCACCAGCGGCGGCATGGCCTTTCCCGCGACAAGGCGGTAGCCGCCGTCAGCACCTTTGCTGGCCTGCACGGGATAGCCCAGCTCCCGCAGCCGGTCGATGTCCCGCCGCACGGTACGGCGGGACACCCCGAGCCGCTCGGCCAGCTCGCCGCCGGGCCACTCGCGCGGAGTCTGGAGGAGGGAGAGCAGCTGAAGAAGCCGAGCCGGAGTGTCCGTCATCATACTCCGAGCATGCCGCACATCTAGGACATGATCTGACCTAATGCGGACCTAGCGTGGACGCATGACCTTCACGGAACAGACCCTCCGCGCTCAGCAGACCCCAGGTGACCGCCGCAGATGGTTCGCGCTCGCGATCGTGATGACCGCGGCCTTCATGGACCTCGTCGACGTCACGATCGTCAACATCGCGATCCCCTCGATCCAGCAGGACGCGGGCGCCTCCTTCAGCCAGATCCAGTGGATAACGGCGGGCTACGCCCTCGCCTTCGCCGCCGGGCTGATCACCGGCGGCCGCCTCGGCGACATCCACGGCCGCCGCCGGCTGTTCCTCATCGGCGTCGGCGGTTTCACCCTGGCCTCCGCCCTGTGCGGCTTCGCCGCGAACCCGGAGATGCTGGTCGCCTCCCGCATCCTGCAGGGCGGCATGGCGGCGATGATGGTCCCGCAGGTCCTGTCGATCGTGCACGCCACCTTCCCCGCCCACGAGCGCGGCAAGGTCTTCGGCCTCTTCGGCGCGGTCGTCGGCCTGGGCGCGGTCTCCGGCCCGCTGCTCGGCGCCCTGCTGACGGAGTGGAACCTGTTCGGGCTCGAGTGGCGCCCGATCTTCCTGATCAACCTCCCCGTCGGCGTCGCCGCCTTCCTCCTCGGCCGCCGCTACATCACCGAGTCCCGCGCGCCGAAGGCGCTGAAGCTGGACCTCGTCGGCGTCGCCCTGGTGACGCTGGGCCTGCTGATGCTGCTCTACCCGCTCACCCGCGGCCGCGAGCTGGGCTGGCCGCTGTGGGGGTACGCCTCGATGGCCGGCGCGCTCGTCGTCTTCGCGGCGCTGGTGACGTACGAGCGGCGCAAGGCGGTCCGGGACGGCTCCCCGCTGATCGAGCTGTCGCTGTTCCGCGTGAAGAGCTTCGCCGCCGGCATCGCCGTACAGACCGTCTTCGGTGTCGCACTCGGCATCTTCTTCCTGGTCTGGACGCTGTACATGCAGGTGGGGCTGGGCTGGAGCCCGCTGCGGGCCGGTCTGACGGGCGTGCCGTTCTCCCTCGCGGTCTCGACGGCGGCCGGCATGTCGGTGCAGAAGCTGGTCCCGCGCTTCGGCCGCAAGGTGCTCCAGGACGGCGCGCTGCTGATGGTCGCGGGCGTCCTCCTCTACATCTGGGAGTCGCACCGGTACGGCCTCGCCATCGCCTCCTGGCAGATGGCCCTCCCGCTGGTCGTGATGGGGGTCGGCATGGGCCTGATCGTCGCCCCGCTGACGGACATGGTGCTCTCGGAGGTGCCCCAGGAGCACGCCGGCTCGGCGTCCGGCCTGATCAACACCGTGCAGCAGATGGGCAACGCGCTCGGCCTCGGGCTGGTCTCGGTGGTGTTCTTCGGTGTGATCGGCGACCGGCTGACCCCCGCCCAGGTGGGTCCCGCCTTCGTGCACGGCTTCCAGCACGCCCTGTGGTGGGTGGCCGGTGTGATGGGCGTGATCTTCCTGCTGATGTCGGCCCTGCCGAAGCGTCCGGCCCAGCACGTGGAGGGCGCGGCCGACGCTCCGGTGGTGGAGAAGGAACCCGCGCTGGTGTCCTGACCAGGCACGACGCGGGGCCCGGTACCGACCAGGTACCGGGCCTTTCTGCCGTCCGGACGGAACCGGAAGTCCGTTCATGCCCGGTTGCGATCCGAACCTGTTTACTTTCCGGAAATCCGGGCGTACTCTCGCCGTGAAACCACACGTTCGGGCATGAGTCGGAGGCGAACGGACATGTACGCACCGGAGCGGCAGCAGGAGATCCTCCGGATCGCCCGGGATGGCGGCCGGGTGGACGTGCTGTCGCTGGCCGAGGAGTTCCAGGTCACTGCGGAAACGATTCGTCGGGATCTGAAGGCCCTCGACCGGGCCGGCCTCGTCCGCCGGGTGCACGGCGGTGCCATCCCGGTCGGCCGCCTCGACTTCGAGCCGGACCTCACCGAGCGCGAGTCCACCGCGGCCGACGAGAAGGACCGCATCGCCAAGGCAGCCCTCGCCGAACTGCCCACCGAGGGCACGATGATCCTCGATGCCGGTACGACGGTGGCCCGGATGGCCGCCGCCGTCCCGCTGGAGGCCTCCCTCACCGTCGTCACGCACAGCCTGCCGATCGCCGCCCGCCTCGCCGACCACCCGGGCATCCAGCTCCACCTGGTCGGCGGGCGCGTACGGCACCGCACGCGCGCCGCCGTGGACGCCTGGGCGCTGCGCGCGTACGGCGAGATCCGCGCCGACGTCCTGTTCGTCGCCGCCAACGGCTTCTCCGCCGAGCACGGTCTGACCACCCCCGACCTCGCCGAGGCCGCGGTCAAGCGCGCGGCCGTCGCCGCCGCCCGCCGCGTCGTCCTCCTCGCCGACTCCTCCAAGCACGGCCAGGAGCACTTCGCCCGCTTCGGCGACCTGAGCGATGTGGACCTGCTGATCACCGACAGCGGGCTGAGCCCCGAAGACGCCGCCGCCATCGAGCGCGGCGGCACGGAAGTAGTGCGCGCATGATCCTCACCGTCACCCCCAACCCGTCCCTCGACCGCACCTACGAGGTCCCCTCCCTGGAGCGCGGCGAGGTCATCCGCGCTACCGGCGAGCGCATGGACCCCGGCGGCAAGGGTGTGAACGTCTCGCGCGCCGTCGCGGCCGCCGGACGGCGCACGGTCGCCGTTCTGCCCCTGGGTGGTGCGCCGGGGGCGCTCGTCGCCGAACTGCTCGACGCGCAGGGCATCGAGGTCGCGCCGGTCCCGGTCGCCGGCGCCACCCGCTCCAACATCGCGCTTGCGGAGGCGGACGGCGTGCTCACGAAGATCAACGCGCCGGGCCCCGAACTGTCGCCGGAGGAGCAGGAGTTGCTCCTGGAGACGGTGCGCGCGCAGTCGCGCGACGCGGACTGGATCGCGTGCTGCGGGAGCCTGCCCCGGGGGCTCGCGCCCTCGTGGTACGCCGACGTCGTCACGCGGGCGCATGCCGGGGGTGCGCGCATCGCCCTGGACACCTCGGGGCGCGCGCTGCTGGAGGCGCTGCGCGCGCGGCCCGACGTGGTGAAGCCGAACGCCGAGGAGCTCGCGGAAGCCGTCGGGCGCCCCCTGGCGACCGTGGGCGACGCAGTGAAGGCGGCCGAGGAGTTGCGCGAGATGGGCGCACGCGCCGTGCTCGCGAGCCTGGGCGCCGACGGGCAGCTGCTCGTGGACGACGCGGGCGCCTGGTTCGGCAGCGCGCGCGTGGACACCGTACGCAGCAACGTGGGCGCCGGCGACTCCTCCCTCGCCGGTTTCCTGATCGCCGGCGGCAGCGGCCCCAAGGCCCTCGCCTCCGCCGTCGCCCACGGCGCCGCCGCCGTCCAGCTCCCCGGCAGCGTGATGCCGACCCCCGCCGATCTGGACCCGACGGCGGTGACGGTCACGGCCGACGTCCCGGTCGACCGCGAACTGACGGAGCCGGTGTCATGAACTCCCTCGCGCTGCGTGGTACGCGCCCCGGAACCCGGCATCTGGGCGCACGCCCCGTGCCCACACGCCCGAACGCACCCACCCGACCGGCCCCCGAGCGGCGAGGCTCCCCGTTACTCGCCGCGTCCGCGGGCCGGCAGGGCGCCCCGAGCCGCTCTGCCGCCCCCAGGAGGCGGGGTCTCCCCGGCCCCGCCTCCGCCCACCCCGCTGCCTCCCCCCACAGCACCCCCGTCCCCACCCCCGCCCACCCCACTCCCCGGGCGATACGCGTGCATTGGAGCCCGCGATGAGCGACATGATCACCGCGGACCTGGTCGACCTCGACCTGTCCGCCGACACCAAGGAAGCGGCGGCGCGCGCCCTCGCCGAGCGCATGGTGGCCCTGGGCCGGGTGACCGACCTGGAGGGCTTCCTCGCCGACGTGGCCGCCCGTGAGGCCCAGATGCCGACCGGCCTCGACGGCGGCATCGGCATCCCGCACTGCCGCAGCGCCCACGTCACCGAGCCGACGCTCGCCTTCGGCCGCAGCACCGCCGGCATCGACTTCGGCGCCGCGGACGGCCCCGCCGACCTGATCTTCCTGATCGCGGCCCCGTCCGGCGCCGACGACGCCCACCTCACGATCCTCTCCTCCCTGGCCCGGCAGCTGATGAACACCGAGTTCACGGACGCGCTGCGGTCGGCGGGCGACGCGGGGACGGCGGCGGCGCTGATCCGCGGGGAGGAGGCGCCGGCGGCGCAGGGCGCAGCGGACGCTGGGGAGGGCGCGCGCGGCGCGGCGAGCGCCGGAGCAGCCGCCAATGCCCGGGGCGTGCAGGGCGCTTCGAGCGCCGTTGAGGGCGTCGTGAGCGCCTCCGAAGACTCCGCTGCGGCGCCGGTGGCGGCCTCCGCCGGCGCCGCAGCGGACAGTACGGCCCCGGCACCGGGTGCGACCGTCACGGACGGGTCCGCCCCGGCGCCGGGCGCCACAGCCGGCTCCGGCGAACGCCCCTTCCGGATCGTCGCCGTCACCTCCTGCCCGACCGGCATCGCCCACACCTACATGGCGGCCGAGTCGCTGGAGAACGCGGGCCGTGAGGCGGGCGTCGAGGTGATCGTCGAGACACAGGGCTCGGCCGGCTTCACCCGGCTCGACCCGGCGGTGATCGCGGCGGCGGACGGCGTGATCTTCGCGCACGACATCCCCGTACGCGACAAGGACCGCTTCGCGGGCAAGCCGACGGTGGACGTCGGTGTGAAGGTGGGCATCAACCGCCCCGCCGAGCTGATCTCCGAGGTGCGCGGCAAGGCCGAGCGCGGCGAGGTCACCGCGGCCGCCGCTCCGGGGACGCCGGTAGAGCGGGCCGGCGACTCCACCGAGGGTTACGCCACCAAGCTCCGCAAGTGGCTGATGTCC
The DNA here is from genome assembly GCF_055570785.1 of Streptomyces sp. NPDC031100. NCBI lineage: Bacteria > Bacillati > Actinomycetota > Actinomycetes > Kitasatosporales > Streptomycetaceae > Streptomyces > Streptomyces sp. NPDC031100. The sequence continues at coordinate 16,163 of NZ_JBVIGN010000027.1, read as the reverse complement.
GGCGTGAGTTACATGGTCCCCTTCGTCGCGGCGGGCGGTCTGCTGATCGCCCTCGGGTTCGCGATCGGCGGCTGGAGGGTCAACAAGGCGCCCTCGGTCATGGAGCACTTCGTGTGGACCCAGACGGGCAGCTGGGGCGCTCTGCTGTTCCAGATCGGCGTGGTCTCCTTCGGCTTCCTCGTCCCGGTCCTGGCCGGCTACATCGCCTACGGCATGGCGGACCGCCCCGGTCTCGTCCCCGGCTTCGTCGGCGGCGCGATCGCCCTCACCATCAACGCGGGCTTCCTCGGCGGTTTGGCGGCCGGTCTGATCGCCGGTGGTGTGGTGATGGCGATCCAGAAGGTCGACATCCCGGCGGCGTTGCGCGGCATCATGCCGGTGGTGGTGATCCCGCTGATCTCCTCGGCGATCGTCGGGTTCCTGATGTTCGTCGTGATCGGCAAGCCCATCGCCTCGGCCCAGAAGGGCCTGACCGACTGGCTCAACGGTCTCACCGGCACCAATGCCATCCTGCTCGGCGCCCTGCTCGGCCTGATGATGTGCTTCGACCTGGGCGGCCCGGTCAACAAGGTCGCCTACACCTTCGCGACGGCCGGCATCGCGGTCGCCAACCCGAGCGACTCCGCGATGAAGATCATGGCCGCGGTGATGGCGGCCGGCATGGTCCCGCCGCTGGCGATGGCCCTGGCGACGACGGTCCGCGGCAGGCTCTTCACCCAGACCGAGCGCGAGAACGGCAAGGCCGCCTGGGTGCTGGGCGCCTCCTTCATCTCCGAGGGCGCGATCCCGTTCGCCGCGGCGGACCCGCTGCGGGTCATCCCGTCCTCCATGGTGGGCGGCGCGATCACCGGCGCCCTCTCGATGGGCTTCGGCGCCACCCTCCGCGCCCCGCACGGCGGCATCTTCGTGGTCCCGCTGATCGGCAACCCGTTCCCCTACCTGATCGCCATCGCGGTCGGCGTGTGCGTCACCGCGGCCCTGGTCGTCGTCCTCAAGGGCATGCGCAAGCAGGCCCCGGAGACCACGGTCACCGACCCCACCGCGAACGCGGCCACCGGGACGAAGGAGACGAAGCAGCCGGTGGCCGCCTGACGGCCACCACCCCCTCTTGTCCCTTTGATGAGCTGTGAGTTGTTCACGGCACCTGCGAGATACATCACGGTCCGGGGCCAAAGTCCCGGACCGTGATGTCTACTGGAGCGCATGCCTGAGCACGTCTCGACCCTTCAGCTGATCGGCATGGCCGCCCTCACCGTGGCGGGCCTCGCCTGGGCCGTCGTCGTGACGCGCGTGCTGCGCCGCTCCCGCGTCGAGGCCGCCGAATGGCACGCCACCGCTGCTCTGCCCGCCCTCCCGCACCAGCCCCAGGTCGGCCCCCCACAGGAGTCCGTCGAACTGACCCCGGCGGAACAGGACGCCTTCGCGGGCCTCGTACGACGACTCGGCGACCACTGACGGGCGGGGGCGCCGACGCCTTCGCCCGGATCCAGGGCCGGTTGCGAAAGTCCCGCCTGCCCAGCGACGGGCCCTAGGCCTGCCGCGCCGCGCGCCGCTCCATGGCGTCCCGGGCCTCGTCCTCCGTCGTGTAGACCTCGCACATGTGCCGCCCGTCGGGCGTGGCCGTGTGCTCGACCTCCCACAGGGAGACCTCCCGGCCGTCCGGCAGCAGGAACGCGTGCTCGTACAGCGCGAAGCTCAGCCCTGCCCGACCCGCCCGCCCGGGCCGCCCGAACGCCTGGGTGATCTCGTGCGCGGACGCCGTCGCCAACAGCGCCGCCATCTCCGCGCCCGGATGGTCGGGGTTCTCCGCCCGGCGCAGCAGCCGGCGCGCGTGGTCCGCCGAGTCGTCCGGGATGTACACGTGCCGGGGCTCGGGAATCGCGGACAGCTGCATCATCACCGGCAGTTCGAAGTCCGGCGTGTCCGGGGGCAGCGCGAGGCGTGCGGTGGCGGTGTGCAGCTCCTCCTCGTCGACATACACCTCGTGCTGTGCGTCACCGCCCGGCACGAGGTTGTGGACGAGCTCCCACAGGGTCATCGCCGAGCCGTCGGCGAGCAGCCAGGTGTGCCGGTACGTCTCACGGTGCAGCCCCGCACTGTGGTGGGCGGAGTGCAGGGAACTGTCGTGCGCCAGCGCGCAGTCGAGCCGCCGTATCACGTCGTCGGGCAGCTCGAAGGAGTTCAGCGCACGGCCGAGGAGTCGCGCGAGATGCTCCTCCGGAGACTCGGGCGACTCGGCTGGTTCGTACGCTGCCGTCTCGTACGGAACGCTCAAGGCTTCTCCCGGCGTTGCTGCATGTCACCTTGTGGGTGCATACCGTAGCCCCTCGGTCGGACATCATGTCCCGGAACCGGGAAAACGTATGCCGGGAAAACGTGAAGGCCGCGCGAGAAGTTCCCGCGCGGCCCCACATACCGTCAAAACCAGCCGGTCAGACAGCACTTCCGGCGGTCCAGGCGCTCCACGGCATGTTCCAGCCGTTGAGCCCGTTGTCCGGGGCCACCGTCGTGTCCGGGGAGTTCTTCACGATCACGACGTCCCCGATGAGCGAGTTGTCGTAGAACCACTTGGCCTGTGTGTCGCCCTGCGCGCCCTGCACGTCCGCCAGGCCGACGCAGCCGTGGCTGGTGCCCTCGCGGCCGAAGGGCGGGTTGCCCTTGTTGTACCAGTAGTTGCCGTGGATGAACGTGCCGGACGACGTCAGCCGCATCGCGTGCGGCACGTCCGGGATGTCGTACTCCCCGCCGAAGCCGACCGTCGAGCCGTTCATGCGGGTCTGCACGAACTTCTCGGCGATCACCATCTGCCCGTTGTACGTGGTGTGCTGCGCGCTGCCCGCGGAGATCGGCACCGACTTGATCGTCTTGCCGTCCCGCACCACCGTCATGGTCTGCGTGTTGGCGTCGACCGTGGAGACCTGTGAGCGCCCGACGGTGAAGGTCACCGTCTTCTTCTGCACGCCGTACGCGCCGTTCGCGCCCTGCACCCCGTCCAGGTCGATCTTCATCGTGACCTTGGAGCCGGCCTTCCAGTAGTCCTGCGGCCGGAAGTCCAGCCGCCGGTCCCCGAACCAGTGCCCGACCACCTGCTGCCCGCTGCTGGTGTCGACCGTGATGTGCGACTGCACGGCCTTCTTCTCGGTGATGGACTTGTCGAAGGTGAACGACACCGGCATGCCGACTCCGACCGTCGAACCGTTGTCCGGCGTGTAGGTGCCGATGAAGCTGTTCGCCGAGGTGACGGTGGTGAAGATGGAGTTGGCCGCCGCCGTACGCCCGGCCGCGTCCTTCGCGGTCGCGTCGATCTCGTACTTCGTCCCGCGCTCCAGCTGCTGCTTCGGCTTCCAGCTGCTGCCGTCCGCCGATATCGCCCCCTGAACCGCCTGCCCCGACCCCGCCACGGTCAGCTTCACGTCCGTCAGCTTGCCGCCGCTGACCTTGACGCCGGTCGCGTTGATGGACGCGCTGGTCGAACCGTCCTTGGCCGAGATCACGATCTTCGCCGTCGACGTCTTCGGCGCGTCCTTGCCGCCCTTGCCGTCGTTCGTGGCGTTGGCGCTGCCACCGCAGGCGGTCAGGGTCAGGGCGCCGACCACCAGGGCGGCACAGGCCCCCAGTACGCGCCGCGCTGCAATGTCCGGCGTTGTCACGGGCTGCTCCCAGTTCGTGTGATGTGCGTGATCCGTTCCAGTGCGTGGGGAAAGAGGGCCCCAGCGCCGGGGAAGGTTCCCTGCAACCCTCGTGAACGCCATCACGTGACAGAACCGGGACAATCCGAGCCGCCGGGGCCCGCAGCCGGAGCAGGCGCACCACCCGGTCCCGCGCCTATCGCTTCCCGTACAACTCCCCGTACGACGGCCACGCTCCCCCCGGTCCCTCGACCGACTCGGCCGCGCGCAGGGCACGTACGATCGCGCGCGTCACGAGGTCCGCGGCGGCCGCGAGGATGTCGTTGAGCGCCAACGGGTGCCCGGTGTCGAGCGGGCGCGTGCCGGTCGCCAGCGCGAACACCGTGTCGCCGTCGTGCAGGAGGTGCACCGGCCGCACGGCCCGCGCGATGCCGTCGTGCGCCGTGCCCGCCACCTTCTGCGCCTGCGCCTTGGTGAGGTCCGCGTCGGTCGCGACCACCGCGAGCGTCGTGTTCAGCGGCGGGGGCGCGTTCTTCGAGGCGGCCTCGGCGAGACGCCGGCGCGCGGCCTCGTGCACGCGCTCCTCCGGGTACTCCACACGCCCTTGGAGCAACTCTCCGTAGAGGACGCCCGTTTCGGGATCCAGCACCGACCCGGCGGCGTTCGCCACCACCAGCGCGGCCACCGTGACCCCTGAGCCGAGCACCGTACTCGCGGTGCCCACCCCGCCCTTGAGCTGCCCGGCCACGGCACCTGTACCCGCGCCCACGCACCCCTCGTACACCCGCGCGCCCGGCGTGCTCGCTGCGGCTGCCTCCACCGCCGCGCGCCCCGTCGCCGCGTCCGGCCGGGCGCGGAAGTCCCCGCCGCGCCCCAGATCGAAGACGCACGCGGCGGGCACCACCGGCACAACGTGCTCCGGGTTCGGCCCGACCCGCACCCCGCGCCCCTGCTCCTCGAGCCAGGCCATCACCCCGGACGCCGCATCGAGCCCGTACGCGCTGCCGCCGGTCAGCACGACGGCGTCGACCCTCTGCACCACGTTGCGCGGGTCGAGGGCGTCGGTCTCCTTGGTGCCGGGCCCGCCTCCGCGTACGTCCACGGCGGCGACGGCGCCTCCCACGGGCGCGAGGACGACCGTGGTGCCGGTGAGCCAGCCGTCCCCGCTGCGGGTGGCGTGCCCCACCCGCAGCCCGGCGACATCCGTCAGTGCGTCAACTGTCATGGGGCCAGTCTGGCCCACCTCATGGACGCGCCTGCAGGGATCAGGCAGCCGGCGCCGAGGCGCTCCCGTGCCGCTCGCGGGCGACCATGCGCGCCGTGAGTGTCACCCCGATCGCCACCGCGGCCGCCGACACGAGCCCCGCGGCGAGTACCGCCCAGTCGCCCAGGAAGGTGCAGCAGATCACCAGCAGTGCCGTGACCGGAAGCACGAGTTGCTGGGTGATGCCGACCTTGAAGTGGCGCGAGTGCAGAGCCCACACGGTCAGCAGATACAGCGCCGTCGGCAGGGTCACGGCCGCCGAGGCGGACAGTGTCGAGATGTGCGCCTTGCCGACCGCCTGCTCCACCGCCACCTCCAGGCCCGCGCCGACGGCGGCGGCCGAGGCGAAGATCAGGTAGTGGCCGTAACCCCAGAGGAACGACTGCCGGTTGGAGCGCAGGTGACCGTGGATGGGCACCACGAAGTAGATCCACCAGGCGGAGAAGACGATCAGCAGGCCGCCCGCCGCGATCGGCAGCAGGTCGCCCAGCGCGTCGTGCTCGTCCACCGCGGACTTCACGGCGACCGTGGCCGCGGCGACGGTCTCGCCGAGCACGATGATCGTGAACAGGCCGTAGCGCTCCGCGATGTGGTGCGGATGCCAGGCCGTCTCATGGCCCCTCTCTGCGTACAGCGGCACGCACAGTTCCGCGATCGCCATCACCAGGAACACCCAGGGCCGGGCGGGTCCGGGCAGCAGCACCAGCCCCACCCAGCCGACCTGGCACAACAGGACACCGCCCGCATATCTGAGCGCCGTGGTTCTCTCCGCGCCCTCGGCCGATCTCGCCGCTCTCAGCCACTGTGTGACCATCGCCAGCCGCATGATCACGTAGCCGAGCAGGACCACGAGGTAGTCGTGCTGCTCGAACGCTCGCGAGACGCCCGCGGCCAGCACCAGCACGCCGGCGATCTGGACCAGGGTGACGACCCGGTAGAGCGCGTCGTCGTTGTCGTACGCCGAGGCGAACCAGGTGAAGTTCATCCAGGCCCACCAGATGGCGAAGAACACCATCGCGTAGTTCAGGATCCCGGTGCCCGCGTGCCCCTCGGCCACGGCGTGCACCAGTTGCACGCCGGCCTGCGCGACGGCCACGACGAAACACAGGTCGAAGAGGAGCTCCAGCGGGGAGGAGACCCGGTGTGCCTCTTCGCGCCCGCGCGCGGTGAGCCGCCGCAGGGGCCCCTGGGGTTTCTGCGCACCCGGTGAGGCGGGCGCCGGAGCGGAACTGGACGTCATGCCTCCCAGGACAGCAGAAAACCGTGACAAAATCTTGTGAGCGCATTCACAAGCATCCCGGGGCAAAGTCGCGGACTTGGCACGTGCGGCCCCACCGCCGAACAGAGGGCCCTGGTCCGGGACGTACCCTTGAGCCATGAGCACCGCCCCCGAACCCGAGCCGCGCGACCCGAAGCCCGCGCTGGTCTTCGACGACCCGCTGAACCAGCAGTCCTCGGACGACACCGACCGCGGGTGGGGCGATCGCGCGGACGGCGACGGCGCCGCCGACCTGAAGCGCTTCCTCGACGAGAAGCCGCCCCACCACCTCTGAACCGCCCGCAGGAGCGCCGCTAGCGCTCGTCGTGCCCCGACCCGCGCTGCGCGACCAACGCGTCGCGGATCTCCTTGAGCAGCTCCAGTTCGGTCACCTCGATGACCTCGTGGGTGCCCTCCTTCGCCTTGCGGCGGGCCTCCACCCGGGCCAGGTACTTCGCCATCGGCAGGACCATCAGGAAGTACACGACGGCCGCGGTGATCACGAAGCTCAGCGTCGCGCCGAGGACCGAGCCCCACAGCAGCTGGATGCCGTGGCCGCCCTTGCAGCTGTCGCTCAGGCACGAGCTGTAGTTGTCGAGGTTCTGCGTGCCGATCGCCCCGACCACCGGGTTGATGAGCCCCTTCACCACCGAGTTGACGATGTTCGTGAAGGCGGCGCCGATGACCACCGCGACCGCCAGATCGACGACGTTCCCGCGCATCAGGAAGGCCTTGAAGCCCTGCCAGATGCTCGGTTCCTTCTTCGCGCTCACCTCGGGGACTCTCCTCGCTTGCACTGGGTGTGGAACGAAACGCTCCGCAACCTACGGCACGGTGCGGCCATTCTGTCCAGTGCCGTGCCTCGATCGAGGGACTTGACGGCAGGCCGCCGAGAAAACGGCCGAGGTGACTCAGCACAGCGTCACCGCCAGCCGCGCCGTGGCGCTCGCGCCGACGAGCCGGGCCGCCGTGGTGCGGGGCACCGACAACACGACGAGCGCCCCGCTCTCGGCCGCACCCTCCAGGGGCTCCGGCACCTTCGTCACCCGCACGCCGCGCGCGAGCACCCGGGCGCCGCCTCCGGCCGACGGGTCCTCGGCGGCGATGACGTCGACCCGATCGCCCGGCCGTAGCAGCCGGACGGTGGCGGCGTCGCCGATCCGCACCGGCGCCGTCACCATGTCCACCGCCGCGTGCCGTCGTACGGGCTCCGTGACCGGATGCCCGCGGGCCCGGTCGGTGCGGTGGGGTTCCGTCGCGGTCCGCGGCCCCGCCGCCACGAGCGCGGCCGCCGTCACGGCGAGACCGGCCGCGATGGCCCGCCTGCGATGCCGTACGAGCCGTTGCAGCTGATACCGCCCGCCCCGCACGTGCACCGGGGCGAAGTGCGGGACCTCGCAGGTGGCCGGGGCATCCGTGCCCAGCGGGTGCGGGAGGCGGAACGGAGGCGGGAAGGGCGAGCGAGGGGGCGCGGGAGAAGGTGCGGAGGGAGTAGGGGACGACGAGGTCAAAGGCATGAGGATCACCGCCTGCGACGAAGGATTCGGCCTGCGGTGCCACGATGAGGCCTCGCGCCGAATCCCGCCGGAGCCGGTGGACTACCGACAGGATGTGGACAACTCGCCCACCCGAACGGGGAATTCCGCTCCGTCCGCCCTCCGGTTCTCCACAGGGCGGCCTCCCTACGAGCGCCGCCCTGCCCCTCCATCCCCCTGCGTCACGGCAGTTCGAAGCCCGGATCCATACCGCCCAACGCGTTCACGCACAGGCAGTCCCGCGCCTCGGTCTCCGGCAGTGCCGCCACCGCGTCGAACAGCACACCCCGCAGCCGGTCCACGTTGGCCGCGAACACCTGCAGCACCTCCTCGTGCGAGACGCCCTCACCGCTCTCGGCGCCGGCGTCCAGGTCGGTGACCAGGGTCAGCGACGTGTAGCACAGCTCCAGTTCACGGGCGAGCGCCGCCTCCGGATGACCGGTCATGCCCACCACGGACCAGCCCTGAGCCTGGTGCCACAACGATTCGGCGCGGGTCGAGAAGCGCGGCCCCTCGACCACGACCAGCGTGCCGCCGTCCACCGGCTCCCAGTCCCGTCCGCGCGCCGCCTTCAGCGCGGCGGCCCGCCCGGCGGGGCAGTAGGGGTCGGCCATGGACACGTGCACCACGTTGGGCACCGTGCCGCCGGGCAGCGGCAGCCCGTCGAAGTACGTCTGCGCCCTGGACTTCGTACGGTCCACCAGCTGGTCCGGTACGAGCAGGGTGCCGGGGCCGTACTCGGGGCGCAGCCCGCCCACCGCGCACGGCCCGAGAACCTGCCGGACGCCGACCGAGCGCAGGGCCCAGAGGTTGGCGCGGTAGTTGATGCGGTGCGGGGGCAGATGGTGGCCGCGGCCGTGCCGGGGCAGGAAGACAACCCGTCGGCCGGCGATCTCGCCGAAGAAGAGGGAGTCGCTGGGCTGCCCGTAGGGGGTGTCCACCTGGACCTCGGTCACGTCGTCGAGGAACGAGTAGAAACCCGAGCCGCCGATTACACCGATCTCTGCGTTCGCCATGACGAGCACACTAGCTGGCTGCGAAAAGGCGGGGGAGCCGGTGCCCGAGTACACCTGAGGCCCTGCCGTCACGTGACGGCAGGGCCCGGGGAGTGGGATCTCAGGCCGCGGAGCTGCTGCTCGTGGAGCCCGACGAAGACGAGGACGACGAGGACGCCGACGAGGACGACTTCGAGTCGGACGAGGCGGAGCCGGACGACTTCGACGCCGGGCTGCTGCTCGACGTGGAGCCGCGGGAGTCGTTGCGGTAGAAGCCGGAGCCCTTGAAGACGATGCCTACCGCGGAGAACACCTTCTTCAGGCGGCCACCGCAGCTGGGGCACTCGGTCAGGGCGTCATCGGTGAACTTCTGAACCGCCTCGAGGCCCTCGCCGCACTCGGTGCACTGGTACTGGTAGGTCGGCACTGTCTTCCTCCTGGCACTCTCACTCAGTGAGTGCTAACGACGGTCCATAGTGACGTATTCCCGGGGATCAGTCCACCGTCACCGGCACTCGGTGACCGACGCCACGTGCGACCGTCAGGTTCCGGGGCCGTGCGACCAGCCGCGAACGCAGGGTCACCAGGGTGGCCAGCGCGAGCAGGGTGCCGGCCATCGGCACCAGGAATCCCGCGCCGTCCCACAGACGGTCCTCCAGCTGTCCGGCGACCGTGACGGCAGCCGCCTGACCGAGCGCGACGGCGCCGGTCAGCCAGGTGAACGCCTCGGTGCGGGCCTCGGCCGGCACCAGGCCCTCGACCAGGGTGTAGCCGGTGATCAGGGCGGGCGCGATGCACATGCCCACCAGCAGGCCGAGACCGGCCAGCAACAGCACCGAGTGCGCCGTCCACAGCGCGGCCGCGGTCAGCGCGAGCGCCGTGTAGCCGACGACCAGGCGCTGCTGCGGGGCGACCTTCCAGGCGATGGCGCCGCAGGCGATGCCGGAGAGCATGTTGCCCGCGGCGAAGGTGCCGTACAGGACGCCGTTCAGGCCGGGCTCGCCGATCGACTCGGTGAACGCCGCCAGCGACACCTGCATGCCGCCGAAGACCGATCCGATGCCCAGGAAGGTCACGACCAGCACGCGCACGCCCGGGACGCGCAGGGCGGAAGCGTGCTTCACGCGCGCGTGCCCGTTCTCGCCGGTCACCGGCGGCTGCGTGCTCTTCTGCGCGGCGAACAGCAGACCGCCGACGAGCGTCAGCGCGGCCTCTGTCACCAGGCCCGCGGACGGGACCACGGTGGTGCACAGCGCGGTGGCCAGCAGGGGCCCGAAGACGAAGGTCAGCTCGTCCGTGACGGACTCGAACGCCGCCGCGGTGGTCATCAGGGGCGAGCCCTGGAGCTTCACGCCCCAGCGGGCGCGCACCATCGGGCCGACCTGCGGCACCGAGGCGCCGGTCGGGACGGCCGCGGCGAACAGCGCCCACAGGGGCGCATGCGCCAGCGCGAGCGCCGTCAGGGTCAGGCCCGACAGCGTGTGCACCAGGACACCCGGGATCAGGACGGCGCGCTGCCCGTAGCGGTCGGCGAGGCGGCCGCTGTAGGGCGCGAACAGCGCCATGGACACACCGGTGGCGGCCGCGGCGGCGCCGGCGGCGCCGTACGAGCCGGTGGTGTGCTGCACGAGCAGCACGATGGAGATGGTGAGCATCGCGAACGGCTGGCGCGCCGCGAAACCGGGGAGCAGGAACGTCCAGGCGCCGCGGGTGCGCAGCAGCTGTCCGTATCCCGGGCGGGACGATGCCGGCGAGTTCTTCGCCGACTCGGTGGTGACCGTGGATGCCACGGCCCGTGCCTTTCTACCACCTGGTAGCGCGCCCGTGCGGGGGCGCCGAGAGCTGTCCTCTTGCGCGGAACTGCGGTAGATACCGGTGCCACTGCGGAGGGCATCCCGGCCGCCATACGGTCGCGCCAGCTCTGCGTCAGGCAGAGTTGGTTCGATCAGGGTGCCTTTATGTTACAGGGGGCAACGGTCTGTGTGCCTGTGAAGATGAGCACCATTGCGCACGTTCACCTGTGATTGGCGACGGTGTGAACTGCGCGAAACGCACCCTTAACGCGTGCCCGGCCCGTTCGTGCCCAGCCAGCCGGCGAGCTTGCCGCCCTGGGCGACGGCGCGCAGGCGTCGCTCGGCCGCGTCGCGGACCGGGTCGGTGGCGACGACGAGGAGTTCGTCCCCGTGCCGCAGCACCGTCGTGGGCAGCGGAACAAACGATTTTTCATCCCGGACGACCAGGGTGACGGCGGCCCCGGCCGGCAGCCGCAGCTCATTGACCTCGACACCGTGCATCCGGGAGCCCTCCGGGATCGAGACGGACAGCAGGTGCCCGCGCAGCTGCTCCAGGGGCGCCGACTCGATGCCGAGGTCGGACGCCTCGCCCTCCTCGCCCAGGCGCAGCGTGCGCGCCAGCCAGGGCAGGGTCGGCCCCTGGACGAGGGTGTAGACGACGACCAGGACGAAGACGATGTTGAAGATGCGGCGGCTGGCGTCGACGCCGTTCACCATGGGGATGGTCGCCAGGATGATCGGCACGGCGCCGCGCAGTCCTGCCCAGGACATCAGCGTCTGCTCCTGCCACGGCACCCGGAACGGCGTCAGGCTGAGCACCACGCTCACCGGGCGCGCCACCATGGTCAGGACGAGCCCGATGACGAGGGCGGGCCAGATGTCGTCGCCCAGCTCGTGCGGGGTGACCAGCAGGCCGAGCAGGACGAACATGCCGATCTGGGCGATCCAGCCGAGTCCCTCGGCGAAGCCCCGGGTGGCGGGCCAGTGGGGCAGCTTGGCGTTGCCGAGCACCATCGACGCGAGGTAGACCGCCAGGAAGCCGCTGCCGTGCGCCAGCGCGCCGCCCGCGTACGCCGTGACCGCGATCGCCATGACGGCGATCGGATAGAGGCCGGAGGCGGGCAGGGCCACGTGCCTGAGCCCCAAGGAGCCGAGCCAGCCCACGGCGAGGCCGATGGCCATGCCGATACCCAGTTCCAGCGCTATCTCGCCCACCAGCACATACCAGTGCTCGAACGGTCCTGCCTGGGAGAAGGCCAGGACCAGGATGACCACGGGGGCGTCGTTGAACCCGGACTCCGCCTCCAGAGTGCCCGTCACGCGCGCGGGGAGGGGAATTTTGCGCAGCACGGAGAAGACCGCCGCCGCGTCCGTCGAGGACACCACCGCCCCGATGATGAGCGCCTGCCGCCAATCCAGCCCGATCAGGTAGTGCGCGCCCGACGCCGTGACCCCGACGCTGATCGCGACCCCGGCCAGCGCCAGCGTGGAGGCGGCCGGCAGGGCCGGCTCGATCTCCTTCCACTTCGTGCCGAGGCCACCCTCGGCCAGGATCACGACCAGGGCCGCGTACCCGATGACCTGGGTCAGCTCGGCATTGTTGAAGTGGATGCCCCCGATGCCGTCCTGGCCCATGAGAACGCCGATCCCCAGGTAGACGAGCAGGCTGGGGAGCCCGCTGCGTGAGGAGATCCGGACGGCCGCGACGGCGACGAGGAGGACCAAGGAGCAGACGAGCAGGAGCTGGTCGAGGTGGTGAACGGTCAGCGGCGGTTCCCTTCCTCGGCCCGCGCGGGACGCGCGGGCACACGTACACAAGACCCGAGGCTGCGGCGCACCGCACCCAAGTACTTCGTTACCTTACCTAACTCTTGACGCTTTCTTGACGTTCGCCAAGGCAAGATCGAACGTCCGTGCGCGCTGATTCCCGACTCCGCGTCAAGCGGCTCCGGGCCCTGCGCCTATGGTTGCTCCAGCGCTCATTCAAAGTCACAGCCCGACCTGCCGCTCGCGTTAGGACAGCAAGGACAGCGATGCCCCCCAACACCACCGCCACAACGGGTGACAAGCCCGGCAAGTCCGGCAGGAAGAAGGGGCGCAAAGCCCGACTTATCGTGCTCGTACTGGTGCTGGCCGTCATCGCGGGCGTCACCGGCGGGGCCTACTGGTCGATCAGCACCGTCCGCGCCTCGTTCCCGCAGACCACGGGTTCGATCACGCTCGAGGGCCTGTCCGGGCCCGTGGACGTCAAGCGGGACGGCAACGGCATCCCGCAGATCTACGCCTCGTCCGACGAGGACCTGTTCATGGCGCAGGGCTTCGTCCAGGCGCAGGACCGGTTCTACGAGATGGACGTGCGCCGGCACATGACCTCCGGGCGCCTGTCGGAGATGTTCGGCAAGAGCCAGGTCAAGAACGACGAGTTCCTGCGCACCCTGGGCTGGGACCGGATCGCCAAGGAGGAGTACGACACCAAGCTGTCGGACTCCACGAAGAAGTACCTCCAGGCGTACGCCAAGGGAGTCAACGCCTACCTTCAGGGCAAGGACGGCGAGGACATCTCCCTGGAGTACGCGGCCCTGGGCTTCACCAACGACTACAAGCCCGGGCAGTGGACCCCGGTCGACTCCGTCTCCTGGCTGAAGGCGATGGCCTGGGACCTGCGCGGCAACATGCAGGACGAGATCGACCGCGCCCTGATGACCAGCCGCCTCGGCCCGCAGCAGATCGAGGACCTGTACCCGGACTACCCCTACAGCCGCCACAAGCCGATCGTCCAGGAAGGCCGGTACAGCGAGCTGACCAAGACGTTCCGGCAGGGCGGCGCCACAAGCGGCTCTCAGGGCACGGCGGGCGCGACCGGCTCCTCCGGCTCGTCCACCACCGGTTCGGCCCTCACGAGCCAGCTGGCGGGCCTCTACAGGGTCCTGGACGACGTGCCCACCGCCGTCGGCGTGAACGGCCAGGGCATCGGCTCCAACTCCTGGGTCGTCGCCGGGAAGTACACCATCAACAAGAAGCCGCTGCTCGCCAACGACCCGCACCTGTCGCCGTCGCTGCCGTCCGTCTGGTACCAGATGGGCCTGCACTGCCGCACCGTCTCCGCCAAGTGCCAGTACGACGTCACCGGCTACACCTTCGCCGGCATGCCCGGTGTGATCATCGGCCACAACGCGGACATCGCCTGGGGCATGACCAACTCCGGTGTCGACGTCACCGACCTGTACCTGGAGAAGCTCACCGGCAACGGCTACCTGTACGACGGCAAGGTCCGGCCCTTCAAGACCCGCGAGGAGACCATCAAGGTCGCCGGCGGCACCTCCAAGAAGATCGTCGTACGCCAGACCGCCGAGGGGATGCCGCTGCTGTCCGACCGCGACGACGAACTCGTCCAGGTCGGCAGGAAGGCCGCCGTCAACACGGCCGCGCCCGACCGCGGTGACGGCTACGGCATCGCCCTGAGGTGGACGGCGCTCGACCCGGGCACCTCCATGGACGCCGTGTTCGCCATCGACAAGGCGGCCGACTGGAACGGCTTCCGCGCCGCGGCCGCCCTGTTCGACGTGCCCTCGCAGAACCTGATCTACGCCGACACCCAGAACAACATCGGCTACACCCTGCCCGGCAAGATCCCCACGCGCTCCGCGAAGGACAGCGGCTCCATCCCGGTGCCGGGATGGGAATCCAAGTACCGCTGGACGGGCTTCATCAAGCAGGACCAGCTGCCCTACGAGTACAACCCCGAGCGCGGCTACATCGTCACCGCCAACCAGGCAGTGGTCGACAAGGGCAAGTACCCGTACACACTCACCACCGACTGGGGCTACGGCGCCCGCAGCCAGCGCATCACCGACCTGATCGAGTCCAAGATCAAGGGCCAGGGCAAGATCTCCACCGAGGACATGCGCCAGATGCAGCTGGACAACAGCAGCGAGATCGCCAAGCTGCTGGTGCCCAAGCTGCTGAAGATCAACCTTGACGACAAGAACGTCCGGGAGGCGCAGAAGCTGCTGGAGGGCTGGGACTACACCCAGGACGCCGACTCCGCTGCCGCCGCCTACTTCAACGCCGTCTGGCGCAACATCCTCAAGCTCGCCTTCGGCAACAAGCTCCCCAAGGAGCTGCGCGTGAAGGGCCAGTGCCTGTGGGTCGACAAGATCGACAGCACCGGCCCGGTGGACGACGACACCAAGGTGCGCGAGTGCGGGCAGCGCGACGCCGACCAGGCACAGCCGGACGGCGGCGACCGCTGGTTCGAGGTCGTCCGCACGCTGATGGACAAGCCGGACAGCGACTGGTGGAAGACGCCCGCCTCGGGCACCCGCCCCAAGGCCGACAACCGCGACCAGCTGTTCGCCCGCGCCATGATCGACGCCCGCTGGGAGCTGACCGCCAAGCTCGGCAAGGACATCGACACCTGGAGCTGGGGCCGGCTGCACCGCCTGTTCCTGAAGAACCAGACGCTCGGCACCGAAGGTCCCACGTTCCTCCAGTACGCCCTCAACCGCGGTCCCTGGAGGCTCAGCGGCGGCGAGGCCACCGTCAACGCGTCCGGCTGGAACGCCGCCGGCGGCTACAGCGTCGTCTGGGTGCCGTCGATGCGGATGGTGGTCAACCTCGCCGATCTCGACAAGTCCAAGTGGATCAACCTGACCGGCGCCTCCGGGCATGCCTACAGCGCCCACTACACCGACCAGACGAGCAAGTGGGCCAAGGGAGAGTTGCTGCCCTGGTCGTTCTCGGACAAGGCGGTCGACACGAGCACGAGCGACACGCTCGTCCTCAAGCCGTGAGCCTCCCCCCAGTGCCTTGAGGGCCTGGGGGCAGGACTGCTCAGGCGACCGCGAAGCGGCGCACGCCCGAGGGTGTCACCACCGCGTGCACCGGCTGGTCGTGCGCCTCTGCGGGGACGCGCGCGACGACCTCCGTGTCGTACAGGAGCACCACCAGCGCGGGGCGTGCGCCCGCACGCTCCAGGCGCGCGAGCACGCGGTCGTACGACCCTCCGCCGCGCCCCAGCCGCATCCCGCGCGCGTCCACCGCGAGACCGGGCAGCAGAACGACGTCTGCGGCGGTCACGGCGTCCGGGCCGAGGCGCTCGCCGGAAGGCTCGAACAGGGCCATCTTCCCGCCGTGTTGGATCCGCGCGAGGGAGTCCGGACCGGCGTACTTCCCCCAGTCGAGGTCGTTGTCGGGCAGGAGCGCGGGGAGCAGGACGCGCACGCCCCGCGCGCGCAGCGCGTCCAGCAGCGCGAGCGTGCCGGGCTCGCTCCCGACGGAGACGTACGCCGCCACCGTGCGCGCATGCGCCAGTTCGGGCAGCTCAAGAGCGCGCCGGGCCAGCGCGTCGCCCGCCTCCCGGACGACATCCTCCGTCAACCTGTTCCTCACCGCGAGGAACTCCCGTCGCAACATTGGCTTGTCAGGCTCGGCCGCGCGTCCGTCGTGTACCACTGGTCGCTCTCGCACCCTTCCTAATGTTCCTATATGAGGGCCAATCGTCCGGAGCCCCATATTCCTTACATAAGGCACCGGATAAGGTTGCGGGCATGACTCAGTCGCACCCCAGGATCAGCAAGGCTGTCATTCCCGCAGCGGGTCTGGGTACCCGGTTCCTGCCGGCGACCAAGGCCACTCCGAAGGAGATGCTGCCGGTCGTGGACAAGCCGGCGATCCAGTACGTGGTCGA
>NZ_JBVIGN010000026.1:0-44522 GCF_055570785.1 Streptomyces sp. NPDC031100 | reverse complement strand
GCCTTGATCCGCTCGCGCTCGGTCGGCGTACGCCCCGTCGTGGGATCCGGCGTGACGTCGCCGACCGTGAAGATCCCGAACTGCATGGTCGCTCATCCTCCAGGTGGTTGACTGTTCAACTATATCCCTGAACGGCGACCCGGTCCGAGCTATTCCCTGCTCCCTGCGCGACGGCCGAAGATCGGTCGGGTCCCAGCCGGGGCGAGCGTCAGCCACCCGGCGGGGCGGGCACACCGACCGTCCGGCGGGGCGGGCGCATCAACCGCCCGCCTCCCCTACGGCACCAGCACCAGCCGTCCCCGCACCCCGCCCTCGGCCAGTCGGGCGTGCGCCTTGGCCGCCTCGTCCAGGGGGTAGGTCTCGGCCACCCGGAGGGTCAGCACCCCCTCGTCCACCAGCCGGACCAGCTCCGCCAGCCGGGCCCCGTCGGCGGTCACCGCCACGGCCGTGGTCCGGACCCCGCGCACCGGGGCGGGCTGGCGGCCGGGCTGGGCGCTGACGAAGACGCCGCCGTCCCGTACCCACTCCAGTGCCGGCTCCCCGAGCATCGCCGCGTCCAGCACCGCGTCCACGCTGCCCGGCGCAACCCCGTCGGCCGTGAAGTCCGCGGCCCCCAGGGACCGCACCAGCTCCTCGTCGGCCGCCCGGGCCTGCCCGGTCACCGCGATTCCCCGCTGCGCGGCGAGCTGGACGGCGAACCCGCCGACCGCGCCCGCGGCACCGGTCACCAGCAGCGACGCACCCGGCGCCAGGTCCATCAGGTCGAGGGCCTGGGCGGCGGTCAGCGCGTTCAGCGGCAGGGCGCCGGCGTGTACCGCGTCCACCGTGGCCGGCGCCTTGGCCACCGCGTCCGCCGGTGCGACGACGTACTCGGCGTGCGCGCCCAGCGGATCGGCCACGCCTGCCGCGAGCGCCACCACCTCGTCGCCGACCTGCCAGGCCGCGGCCACCCCCACCGCGTCCACCGTCCCGGCCACGTCCCAGCCGAGCCCCAGCGTCCGCCCCGCCCCGCCGAAGAAACCGGCCCGCACGGCCAGGTCCACGGGGTTCACCGCGCCGGCCGCCACCTTGATCCGCACCTGTCCGGCGCCCGGCTCCGGGATCGCCACGTCCGCGATCTCCACGGCCTCCGGACCGCCGAACGTCGTCACCACAGCAGCACGCATGTCAACTCTCCCCGATTACCAGGCATTTGATGTCTTTGCGGCTATTTCCCGGCCGCAGCACCAACCCTAGGAGAGCTACTATCCACTGGTAAGTAGTTACCTCAGAGTGCGTAGGGGACCCGGAGGAGAGCCATGGCGACTTTGACCGCAGCCCAGCGGCGCGAGCAGGCCCGTAACGACTACGACGCCTTCCTGGCCGCGTGCCCCACCAACCAGCTCCTCGGCCGGCTCAGCGACAAGTGGGTCAGCCTCGTCGTCGCGGCGCTCGCCCCCGGCCCCCAGCGCTACAGCGACATCGGCCGCAGGGTCGCCGGCGTCAGCCCCAAGATGCTCACCCAGACCCTGCGCACCCTGGAGCGCGACGGCATCGTCTCCCGCACGGTGACCCCGTCCGTCCCGGTCCGGGTCGACTACGAGCTCACCCCGCTCGGCCGCAGCCTGGCCGGCCTGCTGACCGCGGTGAAGGAGTGGGCGGAGACCCACTTCGTGGAGGTGCGGGACGCCCGCGAGCGGTACGACGCGGAGAACCCCGCCTGATCGCGCGGCGCCGTCGTCGTCATCGGGTACCTGTCCGTCTGCCGACGGCGGCGGGCCCACACGACCCTGATGATCCGCCGGACAGTGCCCAGCCGGGAAGCCGGTCTTTTGCCGCCTTCGCAAAACGACTGGGGCGCGGTCGGTGTGCGGCCACAGCATGGCCGGACAGACCCGCCCCCGACCCCGCGAGGTAGGACGTGACCGCAATCGCCGCGCCCCAGCCCGTTCAGCCGCCCCTGCTCAGCGCCCGAAGACGCTGGACGGTGCTGGCCGTCTGCTGCCTGAGCATGTTCCTGGTGGGCCTCGACACCACCATCGTCAACGTGGCCCTGCCGGCCGTCGGACAGGGCCTGGGCATCGGCACGCGCAGCCTCGAGTGGACCGTCGACACCTACACGCTCGTCCTGGCCGGCCTCCTGATCTCCTCCGGCGCACTGGCGGACCGGCTGGGCCGCCGCCGGGTGTTCCAGTCCGGCCTGGCCGTCTTCGGCGCCGCCTCGCTGGTGTGCGCCCTCGCACCGTCGGCGGGCCTGCTCGTCGGGGCCCGCGCGGTCCAAGGAGTGGGCGCCTCCATGCTGAGCCCCGTGGCCCTGGCCATCGTCGTCAACGCCATGCCGGACCCGAGAGAGCGAGCGCAGGCGATCGGCGTCTGGGCCTCGGTCTTCGGCCTCAGCATGGCCGCCGGCCCGGTCACGGGCGGGGCGCTCATCGCGGCGTTCGGCTGGCGGTCGGTGTTCTGGATCAACGCCCCGGTCATCGTGGCCGCCCTCGTCCTCAGCGCGGTGTTCGTGCCGGAGTCCCGGGCCGCGCACGGAGGACGGCGGCTCGACCTCCCGGGTCAGGTCCTGCTGACCGTGCTCATCGGGGTCACCGTCGCCGTCCTCATCGAAGGACCCCGCATCGGCTGGACCTCGCCCGCGGCCCTGACCGGGTACGCGGTCGCCACCCTGGCGACAGCCGGCTTCGTACGGGTCGAGACCCGTCGCCGCGAACCCCTCATGGACCTACGGCTCTTCAGGCGTCCGGCCTTCAGCGGCGCGGTCCTCGGCGCCGTGGCGGTCTTCGTCGCCCTGAACGTGACCCTGCTGCTCAACACCCTCTACCTGCAGCACACCCGCGGCTGGACACCCCTGGCCGCCGGCACCGCGACCCTGCCCATGGCACTGGCCGCAACCGTCTGCGCACCGCTGTCCGGGCACCTGGTCGGCCGCACCGGACCCCGGCCGCCGCTCCTCCTGGCCGGCGGCTTCATCACCGCGGGCGGTCTCTGCCTGGTCGGGCTCGACCGGCACACGAGCCTCCCGCTGCTCCTGACCGCCTACGCGCTCATCGGCGCCGGATTCGGCTTCGCCAACGCCCCGATCACCAACACCGCCGTGAGCGGACTGCCTCCCGCCCGCGCCGGGGTGGCCGGAGCCATCACCTCCACCGCACGCCAGCTCGGCTCCGCGCTCGGCATCGCCCTCGCCGGCGGCCTGGCCGCGGGCACCAACGCCGCGGGGCTCGCCCACGCGTCCCGCCCCGGCTGGCTCACGGTCGCCGCCTGCGGCCTGCTCCTGCTCCTCGTGGCCCAGGCATCACGCCCGCGGAACGAGACCCGCTAGGTGTATTGACTGCCGGAAAAGCCGGCCGAACGTCCAGCATCGCCCTCGGGAAAAGAACTTGGCCCGCCTCGTGGGCACTTGAAGAATGACGGCCATGCAAACGCGACAGGCTCGTCCCGATGACGCATCAGCAGTAGCTGGTGTCTACGTGCGCTCCTGGCGGGTCGCCTTTGCCGGTCTTGTCCCCCAGCACTACCTCGACGCCATGGACCCGAGCTACGAGGAGTCTGCGTGGAGGACACGCATCGCGGAGGCACAGTGGCCGGCGTCGGGAGTACTGGTGGCCGAAACCGAGGCGGGGATCGTGGGATTCACAGGATTCGGCCCATCTCAGGAGACCTCTGTCGGCGCGGAAATCGGCACGCTCTACGCACTGCCCGAGGCCTGGGGCACTGGGATCGGGAAACAGCTGATGCTGGCCACCTTGATGATTCTCGGACGGGCCGGCTACACCGAAGCCACCTTGTGGGTCCTGGAAGACAATGAACGTGCCCGGCGCTTCTACGAAGCCGCCGGCTGGCAGGCCGACGGCGCAGCCGTGGAGGACACCACCGGTGGCGGTTCCCTCAACAAGCTGCGTTACAGGCGCCGTCTTGGCCGGCCCAGCTTGCATGAACCCGCGGCAGGAGATTGATCCGGGTGCCGATGGACCAGTAGAGCCCGGAGGAGATCTCGGCGCATGTGCAGTACATGAACGACTTCGCGGCCCGGCTGGAGAAGACCGGCGAGTTCGTCGACGCTCAGGCGCTCGCCCCCGAGGGAGCGTGGGTCCGCTACGACGGCAAGCCGATCCACGAGTGGCTGGAGGTGCGCCCGTTCTACGGCGTGCAGCCCACCATCACGGAGTGACGTCACCGATGGACGAGGCCCTGCTCAGGAGCCTCACACCGAGCGTGCTCACCGTCCTCGTCCGCCGCGGAGCCGACTTCACGGCGGCCGAGGACGCCGTACAGGACGCTCTGGTCGAGGCGCTCCGGGTCTGGCCGGGGGTCTGGCCGGCCGACCCGCCCCGGGACGCGAGGGGCTGGCTGATCACCGTGGCCTGGCGCAAGTTCCTCGACGCGACCCGCGCGGACGCCGCCCGCCGCCGGCGCGAGGACCGGGCAGAGGAGGAGCCGGCGCCCGGACCCGCGGCACCGGGCGCACGGCCGGGTCGGCGGACGACGCCCCACCGCCGCCACAGAGGAAGTCCTCCGGGCCGCCCGCGACCTGCTGCCCGGCCCCGCCAGCTCGAAGCTCCCGCGAAGTAGGCAGACCCAGACGGCCTAGCCGTGGCCTATCCGCGCCCTTCCCGCAGCCGGGCGATCTGCTCCCCGCTGAACTCCACCGTCCGCTCCATGTGCCGGACGATCGCGGCCAGTTCCGTGTCGTCCAGCTCGTCGAAGATCCGGGACCAGTCACCGGCCAGCGCGTCCCACATGCGCCCGAACTCGGCGATCTTCTCCGGGACGGTCGCCACCAGCACGCGCCGCCGGTCCGTCGCGTCCCGCTGCCGTACGACGTACCCCGCCCGCTCCAGCCGGTCCACCAGCCGTGTCGCCGAGCCGGTCGTCAGGCCCGTCAGCTCGGCGACCCGGCCCGTGGTGACCGGCTCCTCCTCCAGCGTGAGCAGGTTCAGACACTGCAGATCGGTGGGGTGCAGCCCGATCCGGTCGGCGACGGCCTGGTTGAACAGGGCGTACGACGCCATGTACCGCCGGGACACCACGGACAGCTCCGCCAGCAGCCCGGACCGCGCGGTCCCGTTCCCGGCCATGCCGCACTCCCCTTCGTCTGCGTGGTGCAGAGATCGTACGACGGTCCCGGCGCCTCAGAAGGCGTACGCATCCCCGGTGTCGAGGACCAGCACCTTCAGCTGGTCGTTCGAGCGGTCCTTGTCCACCACACCTCCGTTCCAGGCGGTGGCCACCTCCAGCGTGACCTCCGACCGCTTGTCCTTCAGCCGCACCGGCACCTTGATCTGCTGCCCCGCTTCGTCCGCGGCCAGCGCCCCGGTCTCGCACACCACCGTCCGCTCGTCCGTCCGCGCGCACCCCTGCGGCAGGTGCTGCTGCTCGGCCAGCGGCGCCGACCAGCGCAGCAGCACGCTCGCGTCCGGTACGGCCGAGGGGCCGTTGTTGCTCGGAGTGAGCCGGACCTCCGCCTGGTCCCCGTTCAGGACCGCGCTCCCGTGGAAGGCCAGATCGGCCTCGGGCGTATCGGCCGCACCGGCCGCCCCGGCCACACCCGTCGCCACCGCCACGGCACCGCACGCACCCAGCACCCACGACCTCATCCGCATGCCACCTCGCCTCAGGTTTCGCCCTCTATGCCGTACGGATGCATGCCACGCGGGCGGGCCCGCCAGGCGCCCTCCAACAGGTGACACCACACCTGCCGGCGGGCGGCACCGCACCCGCGTGCGAAGCTGCCCGCATGTCGATCCTCCGCTCCGCCGCCCTGTTCGTCGTCGCCGCGCTGTTCGAGATCGGCGGCGCCTGGCTGGTCTGGCAGGGCCTGCGCGAACACCGCGGCTGGCTGTGGATGACCGGCGGGGTCCTGGCCCTCGGCGCGTACGGCTTCGTCGCCACGTTCCAGCCGGACGCCCACTTCGGCCGCATCCTGGCCGCCTACGGGGGGATCTTCGTGGCCGGGTCGATCCTGTGGGGCGTGGTCGCCGACGGCTTCCGCCCCGACCGCTGGGACATCACCGGAGCCCTGATCTGCCTGGCCGGCATGGCCGTGATCATGTGGGCACCGCGGAACGGCACCTGAGCCTCGCCTACGCTGGACGGAGTTTCGACCGACCGAGCCCAGGAGCAGCCCATGGCCACCGCCGCCCCGTCCGCCGCCTCCCGCATCGCCGTCGTCACGGGTGCGAGCAGCGGCATCGGCGCCGCCACGGCCCGGCAGCTCGCCGAGGCCGGCTACCGCGTCGTCCTCACGGCCCGCCGCAAGGACCGTATCGAGGCCCTGGCCGAGGAACTCACCACGGCGGGCCACTCGGCGACCGCGTACCAGCTGGACGTGACGGACCGCGCGGCCGTGGACGAGTTCGCGACGGCCTTCCGGACGATCGGTGTCCTGGTCAACAACGCCGGCGGAGCGCTGGGCGCCGACCCGGTGGAGAGCGGTGACCCGGCCGACTGGCGCACGATGTACGAGACGAACGTCATCGGCACCCTGAACGTCACCCAGGCCCTGCTGCCGAAGCTGGAGGCGAGCGGCGACGGCGTGGTGGTCGTGGTGTCCTCCACGGCGGGCCACGGCACGTACGAGGGCGGCGGGGGCTACGTCGCCGCCAAGCACGGCGCCCATGTCCTCGCCGAGACCCTCCGCCTGGAGATCCTCGGCCGGCCGGTCCGCGTCATCGAGATCGCCCCCGGCATGGTCAGGACCGACGAGTTCGCCCTGACCCGCTTCGGCGGCGACGCGGAGAAGGCGGCGAAGGTCTACCAGGGCGTGGCCGAGCCCCTCACCGCCGACGACGTGGCCGAGACGATCACCTGGGCGGTCACCCGCCCCAGCCACGTGAACGTCGACCTTCTGGTCCTGCGCCCCCGTGCCCAGGCGTCCAACACCAAGATCCACCGGGAGCTGTGATGACCGACGAGAACTCCCTGGAGAAACGCCGCCTGGAACAGGAGAAGAAGGACGAGCGCAAGGTCTGGTACTTCCTCGCCTACTTCCTCTTCGGCATCCACTTCGTGGCGTTCGTGATGATCTACGCGGTGCGGCACGCGAAGTGAGCCACGAGTAACCCACACGGGCGAACCTCATCGATCACCCGAACGGCAGGTGAACTGGCGACCTAGGCTCGCGCCACAACATCAATGCGACGGCCCTCGCCCGGGATGCCGGTCCTGAGCGAGGGCCTGACCAGCAAGGAAGTGGAGGCTTCCCTGTGGCTGAATGCGAGCCTAACGCCCATCGGTTCATGGACCTCACGGTGCCCGAGTATGCGTACATGTTCGGGTTCTTGCAGGCGGATGGATATTTGAAGCAAGGGCCAGGGCAGAAAGGGCAGTTGAGGGTCGAGATCAGCGTGCGGGACGCCGATCTCCTGCAGGCGTTCCAGAAGCTGACGCCGTACTACAGCAGCATCACCGGACGTACCCGATCCACAAACTTCGCTGAGACTCACACCTCGGCGATCTGGACCCTCTGCTCCCTGGACGCCCGGACCACACTCAACGAACTCGGCCTGCCCTACGGCCGGAAGTCCAAGACGATCGCTCCGCCGAACACCGCGTTCTCCCGTCGTGACTATCTCCGAGGCCTGATCGACGCAGACGGCTCGGTCGGCTTCACCAGCAAGGGCGTCCCCTTCGTCTCCCTGACCACGGCCAGTAGCGCCATCGTGGCCTGCCTGCGCGACTACGGCAGGGACGTGACAGGAGCCGAGCGCAGCCTCAAGCGCAACGCCCGCGACAACATCTACAACGTCCTCTACACGATGGAGGTGGCCCAGCGTCTGGCCGCTGATCTGTACTATCCCAGCTGCCTGTCCTTGGAGCGCAAGCACGCAGCCGCCGACTCGCTCTCGACGTGGGTACGTCCCGCAGGGATGAGGGCCGCGCACACGCAGCGCCGCTGGACTGAGACCGAAGACCGGATCCTGCTGGAGCTCAACAGCCCCGTGGCCGCCGCAGGGGTACTCGGCAGGACCACCCAGAGCTGCACTCTCCGCATCTGGCGCCTGCGCACCGGCCAAGTGCCCATGCCCAGCGATCAGTGACCAAGTAAGCGAGGCCCCCGGCACCGGGGGCCTTTCGCGTCAGCCCTTGACGCAGACGACCTGCTTCAGCTTCGCCACTACCTCCACCAGGTCCCGCTGCTGGTCGATGACCTGGTCGATCGACTTGTAGGCGCCCGGGATCTCGTCCACGACGCCGGAGTCCTTGCGACACTCCACGCCCCGGGTCTGATCCTCCAGGTCCTTCGTCGAGAAACGCTTCTTCGCCGCGTTACGGCTCATCCGCCGACCCGCGCCGTGCGAGGCCGAGTTGAAGGCCTTCTCGTTGCCGAGACCCTTCACGATGTACGACCCGGTGCCCATGGAGCCCGGGATGATCCCGTACTCGCCGGAGCCGGCCCGGATCGCGCCCTTGCGGGTGACGAGCAGATCCATGCCCTCGTACCGCTCCTCCGCAACGTAGTTGTGGTGGCAGGAGATCTCCTGCTCGAAGGTCGGCTTGGCCTTCTTGAACTCCTTGCGGATCACGTCCTTCAGGAGCGCCATCATGAGCATGCGGTTGTACTTGGCGTACTCCTGCGCCCAGAACAGGTCGTGCCGGTAGGCCGCCATCTGCGGGGTCTCCGCGACGAAGACGGCGAGGTCGCGGTCGACCAGGCCCTGGTTGTGCGGGAGCTTCTGGGCCACGCCGATGTGGTGCTCGGCGAGTTCCTTGCCGATGTTCCGGGAACCGGAGTGGAGCATGAGCCATACCGAATCAGACATATCGACACATACCTCTACAAAATGGTTTCCTTGGCCAAGGGTTCCCATCTGCGTAATCGCCCGCTCCCGCCGGAACTTCACAGAATCGGCGACCTGGTCAAACCGCCCCCAGAAGCCGTCCCACCCCGCCGTAGCCAGCCCGTGGAACATCCCCGGCCCCACGGGATCCTCATGCATCCCCCGCCCCACCGGAATAGCCTGCTCGATCTTCGACCGAAGCCGCGACAGATCCCCCGGCAGATCATTGGCGGTCAGTGACGTCTTCACCGCCGACATCCCGCACCCGATGTCCACCCCGACCGCCGCCGGGCACACCGCACCCTGCATCGCGATGACCGACCCGACCGTCGCACCCTTCCCGAAGTGCACGTCCGGCATGACCGCCAGGCCCTTGATCCACGGCAGGGTCGCCACGTTCTGGAGCTGGCACAGGGCCACGTCCTCGACCGTCGCGGGGTCGGTCCACATCCGGATCGGGACCTTCGCGCCCGGCATCTCCACGTACGACATACGTTCCTCAATCCCCCGACAAAACCAACAAAAGGCTTAAAAGCATCAAAACGCAAAATCGACGCCAAGGTCTACGAAAGGGACAGGAGACCGGCGTCCGCGGCAGTGCGTGCGATACACATTGTCTCCAGGGAGCGCCCCGCTGCGGCAAGCGAATAACCAGCGGGGACACTGGACCACCGAGCGAGCGCACACCGTCGAGAGGAGCCCGACCGTGCAGCGGAAGGCGTATGTAACCGGCATCGCCGCCCTCCTCGCGGCACTGCTGGCCGGCTGCACGAGCGGTTCCGGCGGCGACAGCCCGACGGACAACGCCAACCCGGACGGCGCCGGTACGGCGACGGTGGCGGCCCAGCCCGGCAAGTACCGCTCGCTCCCGGAGCCCTGCGGCGCGGTCGACCACGACACCCTCGACTCGCTGCTGCCCGGGATCAGGCAACTCGCCGACCCGGAGCAGCGGGACAAGGCCTACCAGGGCGAGGCCGCGCTCACCTACAACACCGACCGCAAGGTGGGCTGCCGCTGGAAGGTGGAGTCCGCCGACGCAACGGACCGCCTCTCGGTCGACTTCGAGCGCGTGGTGTCGTACGACAACACGGTCAGCGACGACGACCAGGCGCAGAAGCTGTTCCAGGAGATGGAGACGGCCGCCGACCTGCCCGAGCCGAGTTCCTCCGCCTCCGCCTCCGCCTCCACTCCCACGCCCACCTCCTCCTCGACCACCGGCTCGCCCACCCCCACGGCCGGCGCGAGCGACATGGCCTCCCCCTCCCCCTCCCTCTCTCCCTCGGACAGCTCCTCGGGGGCCGCTCCGGCCGATCTCCAGCCCCGCGTGCTGTCCGATCTCGGTGACGAGGCGTATCTGGACGACCAGCTGAGCACGTCCGGTTCGACGGCCGAGCCGCGGACGGTGACTGTGGTGTTCCGCACGTCCAACGTCGTCGTCACCATCGAGTACGAGGAGCAGCCGATGGCGACGGGAACGGTCCCGGACAGCAAGGAAATGCAGGACAGGGCCCGTAATCTGGCCTCCCAGCTGGACGACACCCTCAACGGCTGACCCCCGCCGGCGCCCGGTGTGCCGCCGCCCGCAAAGCGAGCGAACGGAAACCGCACAGCTCCTTCACCGCGTACCGTGGCCCCGCAGGAACCCGCACGACCACCGAGCGTCACGAGTGAAGGAACCATGCAGCGAGCAGCCCAGCGAGACGACCGTGCCCAGCAGGATCAGCGAGCCCAGCGCCTTCGCCGCGTTCTTGTCTGCGCGGCAGCCGTTCCCGCGGTCCTGATCACCGCCGCCTGCTCCTCGGACAGCGGCGACTCCAAGGACAAGGGCGGTGCGAGCGCCCAGCAGACCGCGAGCGGCGGCTCGAGCGAGCAGCCCTCGGCGAGCGCGTCCCCGACCGTGCAGGCGGCCGCCTACCGCAAGCTTCCCGAGCCGTGCACGGTGCTGTCGAAGAAGACCCTGACCGATCTGGTGCCGAAGGGCGTCAAGTCGGCCAAGGAGGGCAAGTCCGACGACACCGCGAGCCGTTCCTCCTGCTCCTGGACCAGCCTGGACAACAACGGCGTCAAGGGCTCCCAGTTCCGCTGGCTGAACGTGTCCCTGCTGCGCTTCGACTCGGACGCGAACCGCGGTTCGGGCAACCAGCAGGCGCACAGCTACTTCACCCAGCAGGTCCGCGATGCGCAGAGCGTGTCCGGCGCGAAGAACAGCAAGGCGGAGCCGGTCGCGGGGGCGGGCGCCGAGGCGACGGCGGTGCGCTACGACCTGAAGAAGAAGGAGGGCGCCTTCAAACAGCAGACGGTGGTCGCCCGGGTCGAGAACGTGGTCGTCACGCTCGACTACAACGGCGCCGGTCTCGCGGGCGAGAAGACCCCGGATGCCGGCGATCTGACCAAGGCGGCGGAGAAGGCCCTGAAGGAGGCGGTCGCGTCCGTCACGGCGGCCAATGGCGCTGGTTCCGGAACCGGTTCGTCCACGAAGCCGTCGTCTTCCCCCTCCAAGTCGGCTTCCAAGTCCCCCTCGTCCGGTGCAAGTCCGTCCAAGTCGGCCACCAAGAAGAACTGACCGGCCTCACGCCCGCCGCACGCGTATGCCACTCTGTTGCGCGCAACAACACGCAAGGGGAGGGGAGTACGAGTGGCCGCGCCAATGCAGCTGACTCGGATGCACCGCATACTCATCGGCGTGGTCGTCACCGGCGCGTTGATCATCGCCGGCATCGGCTTCGCCGGTTCCTACGCAGCCGTCCGTGAGCTGGCCATCAAGAAGGGCTTCGGGAACTTCTCCTACGTCTTCCCGATCGGTATCGACGCAGGCATCTGTGTCCTCCTCGCCCTGGACCTGCTCCTGACCTGGATCCGGATCCCGTTCCCGCTCCTGCGTCAGACGGCCTGGCTCCTGACGGCGGCGACCATCGCCTTCAACGGCGCCGCCGCCTGGCCGGACCCGCTGGGCGTGGGCATGCACGCGGTGATCCCGGTCCTGTTCGTGGTCGCCGTCGAGGCGGCCCGCCACGCGATCGGCCGGATCGCCGACATCACGGCCGACAAGCACATGGAGGGGGTGCGCCTCACCCGCTGGCTCCTCTCCCCGGTCCCGACCTTCCTCCTCTGGCGCCGTATGAAGCTGTGGGAGCTGCGCTCCTACGACCAGGTCATCAAACTGGAACAGGAACGTCTCGTCTACCAGGCCAGGCTGCACGCCCGCTTCGGCCGCGCCTGGCGCCGCAAGGCCCCGGTGGAGTCCCTGATGCCCCTGAGGCTGGCGCGCTACGGCGTCCCGCTGGCGGAGACGGCCCCGGCGGGCTTGGCGGCAGCGGGCATCGAGCCGGCGCTCATACCGCTGGTGGCCGCGGGCAGTCGTCCCGCCGAGGCGGCGCCCGTCCCCCAGAGAACGGCACCTGCCGGCGAGCAGCGCCCCCAGCTGCCCAGCCAGCGCACCGAGGAACCGGAGATCGTCCAGGACGATCAGAGCCCCTGGTTCCAGACTCCGCGCGAGGTCGACTACCACGGCGGCTACGACCCCACGTACAACCCCGTCCCGGACCCCCAGTACGTCCCGGACGAACAGTACGAGGAGTGGTACGAGGAGCAGCCCCCGGAGCAGTTCCAGCAGCCCAACCCGTCGGAGGAGACCGGCAGCTTTCCCATCCCGGTGAGCCCCGGCCGCACCCGCGAACTGGGCGAGGGCGGCGGCCCGCCGGAGCCGGACGAGGAGGCCTTCTACCAGGTCTTCCGCCAGTCGATCGACGGCAGCTACCCCACGGCCGGCCAGTTCCGCGGTGATGTGGAGGCAACGTTCGGCATCTCCCTGCCGCAGCGCGAAGCCGAACGCATGGTCAACCGCTTCACCAGCCGCCACTCGGCGGAACTGCAGGACGACCACATCGCGTGACACAGACGAGGAGGGGGCGCCCGGTGTGACTGGGCGCCCCCTCCTCGTATGACGCGGCCTACTCCCCGAGCAGGGCTCGCACCCGCTCCTGCCCCACGGCCAGCAGCAGCGTAGGCAGCCGCGGACCGGTGTCCCGTCCGACCAGCAGGTGGTACAGCAGCGCGAAGAACGTCCGCTGAGCCGTCTTGATCTCCGGCGGCAGCTCCTTCGGCGTGGCGTCGGCCGAGAACCCGGCCTGCACCTTGGGCACGCCGTAGACGAGGTGGGTCAGCCCGTCGAGGGACCAGTGCTCGGCGAGCCCGTCGAGCAGCAGTCGTACGGACTGCTGGGAGGCCTCGTCCAGCGACTTCAGCAGCTCGGCGTCAGGCTCGTCCCGGACGATCGTGCGCTGGTCCGCCGGCACATGCGTGTTGATCCACGCCTCCGCCTTGTCGTACCGCGGCCGCGCCTCGTCCAGCGACGACAGCGGCTGCTCCGGGTCCAGCTCGGAGAGGATCCGCAGCGCCTGGTCCTCGTGACCGGCGGTGATGTCGGCGACGGAGGCGAGCGTGCGGTACGGCAGCGGGCGCGGCGTCTTCACCAGCTCGCCGGCGGCCGTGCCCACGGCACGCGTGTAGGCCGCCACGTCCGCCGGCAGGGCGGAGCCGTCCGCGACCTTGCCCGCGAGCTTGTCCCACTCGTCGTAGAGCCGCTGGATCTCCTGGTCGAAGGCGATCTTGAAGGACTGGTTGGGCCTGCGGCGGGCGTACAGCCAGCGCAGGATCTGCGGCTCCATGATCTTCAGCGCGTCGGCGGGAGTCGGTACACCGCCCCGCGAGGACGACATCTTCGCCATCCCGGAGATACCGACGAACGCGTACATCGGGCCGATGGGCTGCTGACCGCCGAAGATCCCGACGATCTGGCCACCGACCTGGAACGACGACCCCGGAGACGAGTGGTCGACACCGGAGGGCTCGAAGACGACTCCCTCGAAGGCCCACCGCATCGGCCAGTCGACCTTCCAGACCAGCTTGCCGCGGTTGAACTCGCTCAGCCGGACGGTCTCGGCGAAGCCACACTCGTTGCACGTGTACGCCAGCTCGGTGCTGTCGTCGTCGTACGAGGTGACGGTCGTCAGGTCCTTCTCGCAGTTGCCGCAGTACGGCTTGTACGGGAAGTACCCGGCGGAGCCGGAGCTGCCGTCGTCCTCGGACGCGGCGCCCGAGCCCTCCTCGGCCTCCAGCTCGGCCTCGTCCACGGCCTTCTGCTGCTGCTTCTTGGCCGGCTTCGGCTTGGTCCGGTACTGGGCGAGGATCGCGTCGATGTCGCCGCGGTGCTTCATGGCGTGCAGGACCTGCTCGCGGTAGACACCGGAGGTGTACTGCGCGGTCTGGCTGATCCCGTCGAACTCCACGCCCATCTCGGCCAGCGACTCGATCATCGCGGCCTTGAAGTGCTCGGCCCAGTTCGGGTACGCGGAGCCCTTCGGGGCCGGGACGGAGGTCAGCGGCTTGCCGATGTGCTCGGCCCAGGAGTCGTCGATCCCGGCGATGCCCGCCGGCACCTTCCGGTACCGGTCGTAGTCGTCCCAGGAGATCAGGTGCCGGACCTGGTGTCCGCGGCGGCGGATCTCGTCGGCGACCAGGTGCGGGGTCATGACCTCGCGGAGGTTGCCGAGGTGGATCGGGCCCGACGGGGACAGGCCGGACGCCACGACGACCGGTTTGCCCGGGGCTCGGCGCTCCGACTCCTCGATGACCTCATCCGCGAAACGGGAGACCCAGTCGGTGGTCTCGGTGCTCTGAGCCACGATCGGCACGTCCTTCTTTCTGAACGGGTGACACTCCATTGTCACAGACCGGCTTGCGACCGGGAAAACCCCTTTACCCCCCATGGGATACTGGCTGGGTCTATCCATCCCCACGAGGAGAACGGCACCCCTTCCTATGGCCCCGGTCACGTCCCTCAGCGATTCCGTCCAGCAGCACCTCGCGTCCGCCCTCTCGGCCACCCTGCCGGAGGCCGCCGGCGCGGACCCGCTGCTGCGACGAAGCGACCGGGCCGACTACCAGGCCAACGGCATCCTGGCCCTGGCCAAGAAGGCGAAGGCCAACCCCCGGGAGCTGGCGACCCAGGTCGTCTCCCAGGTGGTGACGGGTGACGTGATCAAGGACGTCGAGGTCTCCGGCCCCGGCTTCCTGAACATCACGATCGCGGACAAGGCGATCACCGAGAACCTGGCCGCGCGGTACGCGGACGACACCGGCCGCCTCGGCGTGCCGTACGCCGCGCACCCGGGCACGACGGTGATCGACTACGCCCAGCCGAACGTGGCGAAGGAGATGCACGTCGGGCACCTGCGGTCGGCCGTGATCGGCGACTCGGTGGTCCACCTCCTGGAGTTCACCGGGGAGAACGTCGTCCGCCGGCACCACATCGGCGACTGGGGCACCCAGTTCGGCATGCTCATCCAGTACCTGGACGAGCACCCGCACGAGCTGGACCACAAGGCCGACGCGGTGAGCGGTGAGGAGGCGATGTCCAACCTCAACCGCCTCTACAAGGCCGCGCGGAAGGTCTTCGACTCCGACGAGGAGTTCAAGACGCGGGCCCGGCGCCGGGTGGTCGACCTCCAGGCCGGTGAACCGAAGACGCTGGCCATGTGGCAGAAGTTCGTGGACGAGTCGAAGATCTACTTCTACTCCGTCTTCGAGAAGCTGGACATGGAGATCCAGGACCCCGACATCGTCGGCGAGTCCGGTTACAACGACATGCTGGCCGAGACCTGCCGCCTCCTGGAGGAGTCGGGTGTCGCGGTCCGCAGCGAAGGCGCGCTCTGCGTCTTCTTCGAGGACATCAAGGGCCCGGACGGCAACCCGGTCCCGCTGATCGTGCAGAAGTCGGACGGCGGGTACGGCTACGCGGCGACGGACCTGTCGGCGATCAGGGACCGTGTCTTCAACCTCAAGGCGAACCACCTTCTGTACGTGGTCGACGTCCGCCAGTCGCTCCACTTCCGCATGGTCTTCGAGACGGCGCGCAGGGCGGGCTGGCTCAATGGTGACGTGAAGGCGCACCAGCTGGCCTTCGGCACGGTCCTCGGCAAGGACGGCAAGCCGTTCAAGACGCGTGAGGGCGAGACGGTCCGGCTGGAGGACCTCCTCGACGAGGCGGTCGAGCGCGCGACGACCGTCGTCCGGGAGAAGGCCGAGAAGGTGGGCCTGACGGAGCAGGAGATCGTCGAGAACGGCCGCTACGTCGGCATCGGCGCGGTCAAGTACGCCGACCTGTCGACCTCCGCCGTCCGGGACTACAAGTTCGATCTGGACCAGATGGTCTCGCTCAACGGCGACACGTCCGTCTACCTCCAGTACGCGTACGCCCGTATCCAGTCCATCCTCCGCAAGGCCGGCGAGGCCCGCCCCGCCGCCCACCCGGAGCTGGAGCTGGCGCCCGCGGAGCGTGCCCTCGGCCTCCACCTGGACCAGTTCGCGGAGACGGTCCTGGAGGTGGCGGCCTCGTACGAGCCGCACAAGCTGGCCGCGTACCTGTACCAGCTGGCGTCGCACCTGACGACCTTCTACGACCAGTGCCCGGTCCTGAAGGCTCAGACGCCGCAGCAGGTGGAGAACCGCCTGTTCCTGGTGGACCTCACCGCCCGCACGCTCCACCAGGGCATGGCCCTGCTGGGCATCCGGACGCCCGAGAAGCTCTGATCCGCACGGCACGCGGCCCGTCCTCTCCCCCGGGAGGACGGGCCGCGGCGTGTTCGTGCGGTCGTCAGCGCGAGTCGCAGTACCGCGCCAGCGCGGCCTTGGTCCCCGAGCCGGCGATGCCGTCGATGGCGCCTTCGTAGCCCCAGTTGGACTTGAGCCAGCGCTGGAGCGCCATCACCGTGTTCTTTCCGACGATGCCGTCGATCGAGTCGTCGTAGCCCCAGTTGGCCTTGAGGAAGCGCTGCATCGCCTTCCAGCTCTCGGTGCCGAGCAGCCCGTCGATGTCGCCGCCGTAGCCCCAGTTCGCCTTCAGGTCCCGCTGGAGCTTCTGGGCCTGCGTCTTGCTCAGGCCGAGGTTGTTCACCGCGCGCGGGGCGACGGCCTTGGAGCTCACCGCAGGCTTGGCGGCCGGCGCGGACTCCGCGAAGGCGGCGCTCGCGCCGGCCAGGCTGCCGGCGGCGATACCGACGGCGGCGGTGACGCTCACGAGGGTCTTCGTCAGAGCATTCGGTCGCATGTGCATCCCTTTCGGGTCGTAGGGCTGACTGCCGAGACGAGAGTGCGGGGTGGGCGGCGCGGGCGGCCACAAGTGCCGCACAAGTGACGTCCTCGCGGGACATCCCACGCTCTGACCTGCGGGGACATCGACGGACGGGACGGTTCCGCGGGACGAGTGCGGCGGCCGTCGGCCGATTCCGCAGCCGCGCCGCGACCGGCTCCCGGCGCGCTGCCTGTATGCATGCTGATGCAGAATGTGACGAAGGGCTCGGGGCCGCCGACCACGGACCACGGGCCAGGAAACGCGAGTGGGGGGAACATGTCGCGTTGGAAAGCGCTGCCCGGGGAACTGGATCCGCGGGTGCGGCAGTTGGTGGTGGCCCTTCGTCGGCTGAAGGACCACAGCGGGCTGAGTGTGCGGCAGCTGGCCGCGAAGACGGGGTACAGCGCGAAGTCCTGGGAGCGGTATCTGGGCGGTAGTGCGCTGCCTCCCGGGGAAGCCGTGGAGGCGATGGCCCAGACCTGCGGGGTCGATCCGACGCGGTTGCTCGCTTTGCACGAAGTCGCCGGGGAGGTCTGGAGAAGCGGGCGCGGGGGCGTGGACGCGCCGGAGGCGGGCGCGGTGGGACCGGTGGAGGCGGACGCGACGGCGGCGGGGACGGCCGTGGGGCCGCCGCAGCGGCTGCCGCACGGGAGTTCGGCGTTGCGCGTCGCGCTCGTGGCGGGGGCGGCCGCCCTGGTACTGGCCGTCTGTGCCGCGGCCCTCCTGGTCGTACGGTTCACGGACGGCGACGACGGAGCGGCGACGGCGGCGCCCCGCACCTCGTCCACCGCCGCGCCGGACCCGTCGTCCACGCCGGGGCGGGCCCCGTCGTACGCCTGCCGCGTGCAGCGGACCGACGGCCGGTGGTACGCGGGCAACAGCCGCACGCAGGACGCCGTCCTGGTGAACGGCCTGGCCGGTCCCGAGGTGGCCGAGGCGCAGTGCCTGCTGCGCAGGGCGGGCTACTCGCCTGGCGGCATCGACGGCATCTACGGCCCGCTGACCGAAGCAGCCGTCAAGAGCCTGCAGAAGCGGTACGGCCTGGTCGTGGACGGCATCGTGGGACCACACACCTGGAAAGCCCTGCGGCGATGACAGCGCGGACGCCGTCCCCGGAACACATGCGACTGACCACCGCGCTGCAGGAGTTGAGGACTCGCACCGGCCTGAGCATGGCCGCTCTCGCACAGCGGACCACGTTCAGCAAGTCGTCCTGGGAGCGTTATCTCAACGGCAAGTCGCTGCCGCCGCGCCGCGCGGTGCAGGAACTGTGCCGGCTCGCGGACGAGCCGGAGGGGCGCTGTCTGGCGCTGTGGGAGATCGCGGAGTCGGAGTGGAGCGGGCGGGCGGCGGAACCGGCACGGACGGATGATGCGCAGCCACAGGCCACGCCCCGTGCACCCGCACCCGCCCCGGCCCCGGCCCCGAAAGAGGCCGGGCGCACCGGCGGCAGGAGCATCGCGGTCGTCGCCGTGATCGCGTCGGCGTGCGCCGTGGCCGTGGGGGGCGTAGCGGCGGGCCTCCTCCTGCTGCCGCACCACCACGACGAACCCCCTTCCGATGCGTCCACAACCGGCCCCTACTGCCGGGGAGCCGCCTGCGAGGGCAGGGATCCGATCCACATGGCCTGCGCCGCCCAGCCGGACACGCTCGCCTCGCGTCACACGTCCACCGGCGCCTGGCTGGAACTGCGCTACAGCAGGGATTGCGGGTCCAGTTGGGCCCGGATGTGGGGAACCCACGTCGGCGACCGCATCGAGATGACGGCGGGAGGCCCCGCCCGTGACGCGAGGGTCAAGGACGACGGCGAGACGAAGACGTACGTCTACACCCCGATGGCCTCGACCGACCCCGGAACCGTGGTCCGGGTCTGCTTCCGGCCTGCGGCTGGCGGCAAGCGGGAGTGCCTCGACAGCCGCGTCCACTAGGGCGTGTATTGAGTTGTGACTGGTACTGCGTGCGCTGGGCAAGCAGGCGAACTGCCAGGTCGCGGTCGGCGTGCACATGAGCGTTCTATAGACTCGCCTGGCCTGTCGACGCGTCAGTCGGCGGGTTTGGCATATGCATGGGGGAAGTACATTGAAGATCGGTATCCGTTCAGCAGTGGCCACGTCGGCTGTCGTGGCCGTGACTGCAGGGCTGCTGCTCAGCGCCGGCGCTTCCGCGCAAGCCTCCGGGTTCAGGTACCACTGCTCCAAGACGGTCAGCCGCACGATCGCCCTGCCGGGCAAGCCCGACGTGACGGTGAAGGCCAAGAACTGCATCGCGAGGAGTGGCGATGACTTCAGCGGCAAGACGGTGGTGAGCTGGGACGGCGGTGCCGACTGGTTCGGCAACAAGCGGTTCAACAGCGTCAAGCTCAACACGCGCATCGAGTGGGACGGCAGGACGCGGTTCTACGACAACAACAGCCTGACCGACAGCATCAACAAGAAGAGTTCCGGCTCCTCCAGCTACTACATCCCCATGTACGCGAAGCGGCACGGGAAGTTCACCATGGACGCCACCTTGAAGTACGACGTCGCCGATGACGGCAAGGGTGCCGTGACCTGGAACCTGCCAGGCTCCCCGAGCGTCTGACCACCACCTCGGACACACCAGGGGAAACTCACAGGGCCTGCCGCCGGATCCGGTGGCAGGCTCTGTTTCATAGGTCGCGAGTCACCGTTGATCACGACCCCATAGGCGCCCTAGGGGCGTACGAACTCGCACCACACCACCTTGCCGGGGTCCCGCTCCCCCACGCCCCACTTGTCGGCGAGCGCGGAGACGAGCAACAGACCCCGTCCGCCTTCCCCTTCTTCCCCGGTGTCGTCCGAGAGGCGTGGGGTGCCGGGGCCGCTGTCATGAACCTCGGCCCGTACGAGGTGCCCGTCGTACCGCAGCCGCAACAGGAAGCCGCGCCCCCGTGGCACCCCGTGCAGCAGCGCATTCGTGGCCAACTCACTCACACAGAGCGACACGTCTCCGCTCCGCTCCCATGCGGCCAGTCCCCAGTAGGTCAACGACCAGTCCGTGAACCGCCTGGCAGCGGGGACTGATCTGCGGGCGCGGGCGTAGAACTGGTCGCGCTGGTAGGGCAGTTCGGTTTGCGCATTCACGGGGCGACTGTCGCGCAGAGTCACTGTGCTGGATCAGTGAGTGAGCCCGTACGGCTACTCCGTACGGGCTTCCCTGATCCGCGTCCGGCCACAGGGATATGGGGTCCAGCATGAGCCAGCGCAAGAAGAACGCCTCGTCCATGAAGATGTTGGGCAAACAGCTCGCCGCCGCCCGACGTGCGGCAGGCCACACTCAGAGAAGCCTCGCCGAACTGGTCAAGCTGGACGAGGAGACCATCGCGTCGATCGAGCAGGGCAGGCGGGCGCTGCTGCCGGACCTCGCCGCCACCCTGGACAAACTTCTGGACGCGAAGGGCGTGTTGCTGGCGGGGGTCGAGAACCTGCCGGAGATCGATCAGTTTCCGCTGAACGCGGAGCAGTTCAAGGTGCACGTGCACGAGGCCATTGCCATGTCGTGGTACGAGACCATCGTCGTGCCCGGCCTGCTCCAGACTCCGGAGTACGCCCGCGCGCTGTTCCGGGATCGCGTACCTGCCTACGACGAGGACGAGATCGAGACCAGGACAGCGGACCGAATCAGCCGTACGGAGATCGTGCATCGAACGTCTCCACCGACACTGAGCTTCGTCGTCTGGGAGCCCGTGCTCCATCTCCGCGTCGGCGGGGCGGAGGTCCGCCGCGCCCAACTCCAGCACCTGCGCAAGCTCACCGAACTCCGGCATCTCGCCCTTCAGGTCCTGCCCCTTGACGCACCCTCGCACGCCGGCTTGTCAGGCCCGTTCAACATCCTGGAGACGCCCGACCATCAGCATCTCGTCTACGCCACAAGTCAGATCAACATGCACTGGATCGCCGACCCTGACGAGGCGGCCAACAGGGCCCACCAGTATGGGATGCTCCGATCACAGGCCCTTTCCCCGCAGGATTCCCAAAGCCTGCTCGACCGTTTGCTAGGAGAACAATGAGCAGCGCAGCACTCCAGTGGTTCAAGTCCAGCTACAGCGACACTGAGAACCCCCAGTGCCTCGAAGTAGCCGTCTCGCCCCAGGCCATCCACATACGCGACTCGAAGCAGAACCTCTCCGACGCCCCAACCCTCCAGGTGACCCGCGCCACTTGGGCCGCGTTCACGGAGTTCGCCTCGCGCTAGCGTTGTCAGTGCCGCCCTCTACAGTCGGCTGCATGGCGACTCTTCCCAACCCGCTGCCCCAGCTGACGACCGACCCCAGCGGTCGTAGCCTCGGTCTCCGACTCCCGCCCGGCAGGCTGATCGACGCGACGGACGAAGGCCCCTGGCACGAGCCCCTGTTGTGGCATGCGGAGAAGGCGGCCGCGCCCGGCACCTGGAAGGCGCTGGGCGCACCGGCGGCGCGAGCCGGGCTGCTTCCTGTGCTGGTGGATGTGCAGGACCGGCAGGGCGGGCCGGTGAACTGGGGTTTGGCGCCGGACGAGGTGTCGTACCCGGGCGATCACGACGCCGAGGATCTCCTCGCGGAGTACTGGGAGGACTACGCCGAGGAGGAACTGGCCGAGGAGATCGAGCCGTTCGGGTTCGAGTGGCCCGGTCTCGCACCCGCCCTCTCCCCCACCGCTGATCCGGACACCCGCGCCGCCCAGACAGCCGACTCGCTGACGGACGGCACCCGCGCCTGGCTCAAGGACCCGCATCTGGCCCTGGTCCCGGCGCGCCGGTCCGCGGACATCCCCGCGGCGATCGGCTGGACGGGCCCGCTGAACTACGAGGACGACGTGGCCCGGCTGTGCACGATCCTCCGCTCCTGGGAGGACCGCTTCGGCATACGGGTGGTGGCGCTCAGCTTCGACACCCTGACCGTGTCCGTCGCGGCCCCGCCGACCACCCAGGCCGAGGCCGAGGCGGTGGCGGCGGAGCACTTCGCGTTCTGCCCGGACACCATCACGCAGAACGGCCCGGACACCCTGCGCGCCTACGCCAAGGAGCTGATCGGCGAACCGACCTGGTCCTTCTGGTGGGACTGACCCGGCCCTGCAGTCAGGAGCCGCCGAGCCCTCTGCCCAGCCGCCTCAGCCCCTCCGCGATCTCCTCCGGTGTCTGCGTCACGAAGCACAGGCGGAGTGTGGCGGGGTCGGGGTGGCCGGCGTAGAAGGGCGCGCCGGGGACGTAGGCCACGTGCTCTTCCACCACGCGCGGGAGCAGGGCCGCGGTGTCGTACGACTCCGGGAGCCGGACCCACAGGAACATGCCGCCCTCGGGCCGGTTCCAGGTGGAGCCCTCCGGGAGGGCGGCGGGGAGGCCGGCCAGCATGGCATCCCGGCGTTCGCCGTAGACGGCGCGGACGCGCGCCACATGGGCGTCCAGGACGTCCAGATAGCGGGCCGCGGCCAGCTGGTTGAGGGTCGGCGTGTGCAGGTCCACCGCCTGCTTGGCCACCACGCACGCCCGCCTCAGTTCCGCGGGGGCACGCAGCCAGCCGAGGCGCAGGCCTGGGGCCATGACCTTGGAGAAGGAGCCGAGCAGGACGACACGGTCCTCGGCGCCGGGGCAGGAGGCGATCCAGGGCGCGCGGGTGCCGTCGTAGCGGAGTTCGCCGTAGGGGTCGTCCTCGATGATCCACAGGCCCTGACGCGCGGCCACGGCGGCGACGGCCTCCCGGCGCGGGGTCGGCATCGTACGGCCGGTGGGGTTCTGGAAGGTGGGAACGAGGTAGAGCAGCTTGGGGCGTTCGCGCACCACCGCCTCCTCCAGGGCCCCCGGGTCGACGCCGTCCTCGTCCCCCGGCACGGCCACCACCCGGGCGCCCGCGAGACCGAAGACCTGAAGTGCCGCCAGGTAGCAGGGGTTCTCGACCAGGACCGTGTCGCCGGGCTCGATCAGCGCCGTCGCCAGCAGGGACAGGGCCTGCTGGGAGCCGGTGGTGACGAGGAGGTCGTCGGGGGCGGTGGGCAGGCCGAACGCGGTGATGCGGGCCGCCAGCCCGGACCGGAGGGGCGGCTCGCCCTCCGTGGTGGAGTACTGGAGCGCCTGCGCCGGGGTCTCGGCCAGCACGTCCTGGAACGCGGCCGCTATGCCGTCCCGGTCGAACAGCTCCGGAGCCGGGAGGCCGCCCGCAAAGTTGATCACCTCGGGCCGTGCGGTGACCGCCAGGATGTCCCGGACGGGCGAACCGCCCACGCTGCGGGCACGAGCCGCCAGCGGGGGAACGGGGGCAGTGGGTGGAGCGGGCTCGGTGACGGTCATGGCTGCGGCTCCTTCGCGGGCACGTCGATACGTCGTCCGGTCGCAGCCTAGGAAAGTAACTGCCGCCTACACCCGTCATTCCGCGATCCGGACGCCCGGCAACAGCGGCCGCCGCCGCAGAACTTGGTACCGCCCTCAGAACCTGGTCGTGCCCGCCGCACTCGGTGGTGTCCTCAGAACTTGGTGGTGCCCTCCTTGACCCAGCCCGAGCCGCCCAGCGGGAACTCGTAGGCGGGCCGCCCGTTGTTGCCGCTCGTGCGGAACGGCCGGCCGTGGTCGTCGACCCGGAGCACACCGTGGCGGGAACCGCTGGACCAGGTCAGCGCCAGGGACCAGCTCACGTCGTACGCCGAGGCGGCGGCCTTGACGTGGAACACCTCGGGGTCCGACTCGCTGACCTTGAACGGGAAGTCCCGGTGCCCTGCCACGGGTTCGACGCCGGGGCGCGCGGCGTCGAGGGCGACGGTGAAGGAGCGGGTCGGTACGTCCCCGCCGCAGCCGACGCCCGGGTAGGCCATGACGTAGTCGTTCCAGGCGAGCGGTGTGCGCTTGGTGAGCGTCTGGACCGTCAGGCTCTTCACGACCACGGTCTCCTTGCCGGTGCCCTGCACGGTGAGCGTGACCTCCTGCTTCCCCGAGGAGACGGCCCCGTGCGCGGCCACCCAGGCGGTCTCGTCGCCCTCGTTCGGCGGCGGGGCCACCTCCGTCGGAGGCCGGTTGATCAGGTAGCGGCCGTCGCAGGGGCTGTCCCAGGTGTACGCGCTGGTCGACACCGTCAGCGGAGCGGCGTCGGAGGCGCTGCCGCCGGACCGGTCCTTTCCCTTGCCGTCCGTCTTCGGTTCGCCCTCGGCCGGCGCGGAGGGTGACGCGGAGAGGGAGCCGGAGGGGGAGGCGGACGGCGAGGTGCGGGTGTGCGGTGCCGTCGAGGAGTGCCCGTCCGCCGCTGCTCGACCCGGCGTCGACGCCGCCGCGACGGGACGGTCGTCCCCGCCCTCCGGGCCGCCCGAGGTCAGCGTCACGGCCAGCGTGACGGCACCGAGGACCGCCGCGACGGCGATCGCGGCGACGAGGGCGGTACGGGTACGACGACGAACGGGCGGGGCCGGCACACCCGAACGCTCGCCAACCGGCTCGGACTGCGGCTCCGGCTCCGGCGTCTTGGCCACTGGCACTGACTCCGGCGCCAGCTCGGGTGCCTCGGTCTTGCCCCGCCCCCGCAGCGCGTCCGCCAGCACCCACCGCCGGTGCAGCTCGACCAGTTCGTCCGGGGAGGCCTTGCAGAGGCGGGCGAGGCGCTCCACGGGGGCGTAGTCCGCCGGTACGGCATCCCCGTTGCAGTACCTGTGCAGGGTCGACGTACTCATGTGGAGCCGTTTGGCCAGGACCCCGTAACTGAGCCCCGACCGGTCCTTCAACTCCCGCAGCAGCTCGGCGAAAGCGGTGCCAGCAGTGGATTCCGGCACTGTTCTTCCCTCCCCCGTGTCCCATCCCCGCGTTCCAGGGGAGGGGTGTTTCCGCAGCTCAGAGGCCCTATGGGCGTTCCAGCGTCCCTGATCGTCCGCCGGGTGTGGCAGGCGGGACGGACGGCCTCACAAGCTGTGGCCATCCAAGCACGCCACCACTCGGAAGAGAGACCAGCCATGCGCACCCGCCGTACCCCTCTGCTCGCGGTCACCTCGGTCGCCCTCGCCGCCCTCGCCCTCACGGCGTGCAACGACGGCGCGGGGACGAAGGACGGCGGTGCGGCGCAGCCCTCCGCGCCGGCGGCCGCGACCACCGGCGACAAGGGCACCACGACGCCGGCCTCCGGCGCGACGGCGAATTCGGACTCCTCGTCGGGCTCGTCGGGCTCGTCGGGCTCGTCCGGCTCCGCCAAGGGCTCCTCGACGTCCTCGGGTTCGGGCTCCAAGGGCTCCGGTTCCGCCGGCTCGGGCTCCTCGTCGGGCGGCTCCTCGGACCCGTCGGAGCCGAAGAACCGTGTCCTGTGCAACGGCTCCAACACCAAGGTCACCGCGCAGCCGGTGTCCCAGCCGCTCAACCACATGCTCATCACGGTCAAGAACACCGGCTCGAAGTACTGCGACCTGACCTACTACCCCGTCCTGCGCTTCGACGAGATGCAGTGGGTGCCGCAGGCCGACGAGGCGACCCACCCGCAGGCCGTGACGACCCTCGCGCCCGGTGAGTCCGGTTACGCGGCCGTTCTGGTCTCCTCCGCCGACGGCAGCGGCCAGGGCGGCACGACGGGCCACAAGCTGACCGTCGGCTTCCAGGGCATGACCCCCAACAGCAGCGGCGGCGCGGCCGCGACCCCGGCGCTGCCGGCCAAGGGCGTGTACTACGACAGCACGTTGAAGGTCACCTACTGGCAGCAGAGCCAGGACGACATCGCCGGCTGGTGAAACGGCTGAGGCCGCCCGGGCACCAGCCTGGGCGGCCTCAGCAGAGCGGATGCTCCGGCTTCGCGTTACGCGACCGCCGGGGCCTCCTTCGGGTTCGGGCCGTACTTGTTGGCGCCCGCCTCGCCGTCCGAGCAGTAGAAGACCAGCAGGACGATGGGGCCGACGAGCGGGATGAGCCCGAGGAGGATCCACCAGCCGGAGCGGCCGGTGTCGTGCAGTCGGCGCACCGTGACGGCCCAGCCCGGCAGCAGGAGCGCGACGGCGGGGATGGCCACGAGGTAGACCGCGTGGGCAGCGGCGCCGATGCCCGCGAACACGATGTAGATGATGTACGCGAACAGGAAGAACAGCCAGTACTCCTTGCGGCGCGCACGCCCGCTGAAGACCGCGTACTTCTTCAGTGCCTCGATGAACCAGCTCATGGCAACCCCCCAGGGATCGACGTTCTGACCCTCCGGAACGGATCAGGCCAGGCGCAGAGAGTAGGGGTTCGACAGGAGCACGTCATGTCGCTGTGCGGCCTGCTCGAAACATCGATTTCAGGACAGATACGGCCATGATCACCGTCTGTTACCGCAACGGTCGCCGCACGTTGGCGAAATCGAGTTCGCTCCGTTGCCGAACCGAAGGCGTACCGAGTCCGGTCCGCCGCTCTTCCGGTATCGAAACGATCTCCAACCGTGTCCGTCAGCGAAGCTTCTGCGCCACTTCGGTCGCCCAGTACGTGAGGATGTTGCGCGCCCCGGCCCGCTTGATGCCGGTCAGTGTCTCGAAGATGGCACGGTCGCGGTCGATCCAGCCCTTCTCGGCGGCGGCCTCGATCATCGAGTACTCGCCGGAGATCTGGTAGGCGGCGACGGGCACGTCCACGGCGTCGGCGACCCGGGCCAGGATGTCGAGGTAGGGCCCGGCCGGCTTGACCATCACCATGTCGGCGCCCTCGGCCAGGTCCAGCTCCAGCTCCCGCAGGGACTCGCGCCAGTTGGCCGGGTCCTGCTGGTAGGTCTTCCGGTCGCCCTTGAGCGAGGAGGCGACGGCCTCCCGGAAGGGGCCGTAGAAGGCGGACGAGTACTTGGCGGTGTAGGCGAGGATGGCGACGTCCTCGCGCCCGATCTGGTCGAGGG
Organism: Streptomyces sp. NPDC031100; assembly: GCF_055570785.1. Taxonomy (NCBI): domain Bacteria; kingdom Bacillati; phylum Actinomycetota; class Actinomycetes; order Kitasatosporales; family Streptomycetaceae; genus Streptomyces; species Streptomyces sp. NPDC031100. The sequence continues at coordinate 17,821 of NZ_JBVIGN010000026.1, read as the reverse complement.
CGTCCCGGATGACCCCGATCTGGCCGTCCATCATCCCGCTCGGGCCGACCACATGGGCACCGGCGTCGGCCTGCACCTGGGCCATCTCGGCGTACCGCTCCAGGGTGGCGTCGTTGTCGACCCGCCCCTGGGCGTCGAGCACCCCGCAATGCCCGTGATCGATCGTCTCGTCGAGGCAGAGATCGGACATGACGAGCAGCTCGTCCCCGACCTCGGCCCGCACATCGCGGAGGGCCACCTGAAGAATCCCGTCCGGATCGGTCCCGGGCGTGCCCAGTGCGTCCTTCTTGCTCTCCTCCGGCACGCCGAACAGCATGATCCCGGAGACGCCGGCCTCGACGGCCTCCACGGCGGCCTTCTTCAGGCTGTCCCGCGTGTGCTGTACGACCCCGGGCATGGCCGCGATCGGCACCGGCTCGCTGATGCCCTCCCGGACGAACGCCGGAAGGATGAAGTCGGCGGGGTGCAGTCGCGTCTCGGCGACCATCCGCCGCATGACGGGCGAGGTCCGCAGCCGCCTGGGACGCGTGCCGGGGAAGGATCCGTACTTCGTCATGCCCCCTACGCTACGCCCGCGCGTCCCTCGCCTTTGCCGACGCCCTGTCGGCCCGGAAAGAACCCCGCGAAGCACCTCAACACCCGGGGGTCCAGGGGGCGGAGCCCCCTGGACGGCCTCAGGTCGTCGTGCGGCGCCTGCGCGCCCCCGGCCGACGCTCGCTGGGTCGGGTAACGGGATCCCCGGCCTCCTGTGCGGCAGCGCGGCGCTTCATGCCGAAGTCGGCCAGCGTCTCCGCCAGCTTGTGCACCGACGGCTCCGGAGCCATGACATCGACCCGCAGCCCATGCTCCTCGGCCGTCTTGGCCGTAGCCGGGCCGATACACGCGATCACCGTCACGTTGTGCGGCTTGCCCGCGATGCCGACCAGGTTCCGGACGGTCGACGAGGACGTGAAGAGAACGGCGTCGAAGCCACCCCCCTTGATCGCCTCCCGCGTCTCCGCCGGCGGCGGCGAGGCCCGCACGGTCCGGTAGGCCGTGACGTCGTCGACCTCCCAGCCCAGCTCGATGAGCCCGGCCACCAGCGTCTCGGTCGCGATGTCGGCGCGGGGCAGGAAGACCCGGTCGATCGGATCGAACACCGGGTCGTACGGCGGCCAGTCCTCCAGCAGACCCGCGGCCGACTGCTCACCCGACGGAATCAGGTCCGGCTTCACGCCGAAGGCGATCAGCGCCTTGGCCGTCTGCTCGCCCACCGCGGCCACCTTGATACCCGCGAAGGCGCGCGCGTCAAGGCCGTACTCCTCGAACTTCTCCCGCACCGCCTTCACCGCGTTCACCGAGGTGAAGGCGATCCACTCGTAACGGCCGGTCACGAGCCCCTTCACGGCCCGCTCCATCTGCTGCGGGGTGCGCGGGGGCTCCACCGCGATCGTCGGAACCTCGTGCGGCACGGCACCGTAGGACCGCAGCTGGTCGGAGAGCGACGCCGCCTGCTCCTTCGTACGCGGCACGAGCACCTTCCAGCCGAACAGCGGCTTGGACTCGAACCACGACAACTGGTCGCGCTGGGCGGCGGCGGAACGCTCGCCGACCACGGCTATCACCGGCCGGCCGCCGTCCGGCGACGGCAGCACCTTCGCCTGCTTCAGCGTCTGCGCGATCGTCCCGAGCGTCGCCGTCCAGGTCCGCTGACGGGTCGTCGTACCGGCGATCGTCACCGTCAGCGGGGTGTCCGGCTTACGGCCCGCCGACACCAGTTCGCCCGCCGCCGCGGCCACCGAGTCCAGGGTCGTGGACACGACGACCGTGCCGTCGGAGGCGCCCACCTCGGTCCAGCAACGGTCGGAGGCCGTACGGGCGTCCACGAACCGGACGTCCGCGCCCTGCGCGTCCCGCAGCGGCACACCCGCGTACGCGGGCACACCGACCGCGGCCGCCACACCCGGTACGACCTCGAAGGGCACACCGGCGGCGGCGCAGGCGAGCATTTCCTCGGCCGCGTACGTATCAAGTCCCGGGTCCCCGGACACCGCACGGACGACCCGCCTGCCGCCCCGCGCAGCCTCCATGACAAGATGAGCGGCATCCCGGGCAGCGCCCGGGGCAGCGGCGGCTGTTGACGTCCCGTCAACGACCGTCAGCTGGGGCGTGCCCGTGCCCGGCGGCGAGACCGAGGAGGGATCGGCGTCCATCTGCACGACGGAGACGCCCTGTCGGGCGTGCGTCCGGATCACATCGAGCACCTCGTGCTCAGCGACCAGGACGTCCGCGTTCGACAGCGCCTCCACAGCGCGCAGAGTCAGCAGTCCCGGATCCCCGGGTCCGGCACCGAGGAAGGTGACGTGCCCGTGTTCCGGACCGGCGGGAAGGGTGGTGGGGCTCAATGTGCTCGCTCCCCCATCAGACCGGCCGCGCCCTGGGCGAGCATCTCGGTGGCGAGTTCGCGACCGAGTGCCATCGCCTGCTCATGCGTCTGGGGCACGGGACCGGTGGTGGACAGCTGCACCATGCGGGTGCCGTCGGTCGTGCCGACGACGCCGCGCAGGCGCATTTCCTTGACAAACTGCCCGTCGGCCAGCAGGTCGGCCAGCGCGCCCACAGGGGCGCTGCAGCCGGCCTCCAGGGCGGCGAGCAGTGACCGCTCGGCGGTGACGGCGGCCCGCGTGAACGGGTCGTCGAGCTCGCCGAGCGCCGCGATGAGGTCCGCGTGGTCCGCGGCACACTCGATCGCCAGGGCCCCCTGGCCGGGGGCGGGCAAAACCGTGTCGACCGACAGGAAGTCGGTGACCTCGTCGCTGCGGCCGATCCGGTTCAGTCCGGCGGCGGCCAGCACGACGGCGTCCAGTTGGCCGTCGCGGACGTATCCGATCCGCGTGTCGACGTTGCCCCGGATCGGGACCGTCTCTATGTCCAGGCCGTGGGCCCGCGCATACGCGTTCAGCTGCGCCATGCGGCGCGGCGCGCCGGTGCCTATGCGGGCACCCCGCGGCAGGTCCGTGAACTTCAGCGCGTCCCGGGCGACGATCACGTCCCGCGGGTCCTCACGCACCGGAACGGCGGCCAGGACGAGTTCCTCGGGCTGCGTGGTCGGCAGGTCCTTGAGCGAATGAACCGCGAAGTCCACCTCGCCCTTCAGCAGCGCGTCGCGCAGCGCCGTGACGAACACACCGGTGCCGCCGATCTGCGCGAGCGCCTCGCGGGAGACATCGCCGTACGTGGTGATCTCGACCAGCTCGACCGGCCGGCCGGTCACCCGGCTCACCGCCTCCGCCACCTGCCCGGACTGGGCCATGGCGAGCTTGCTCCGCCTGGTCCCCAGTCTCAGTGCCTTGTCACTCATGCCGGTCGGTCCTTCTTGTCTGTGCTGTCCTCGGCCCGGGAGACGGCGGCCACCGTCTCGGGGTCGAGGTCGAACAGGGTGCGCAGCGCGTCCGCGTACCCGGCGCCGCCGGGCTCGGCCGCGAGCTGCTTGACCCGTACGGTCGGCGCGTGCAGCAGCTTGTCGACGACCCGGTGCACGGCCTGCCGGATCTCGCCGCGCTGGCGTTCGTCCAGGTCGGGCAGGCGGCCGTCGAGCCGCGCGATCTCACTGGCGACGACGTCGGCGGCCATGGTGCGCAGCGCGACCACGGTCGGCGTGATGTGCGCCGCCCGCTGCGCCGCGCCGAAGGCCGCGACCTCGTCGGAGACGATACGCCGGACCTGGTCCACGTCGGCCGCCATCGGCGCGTCGGCGGACGCCTCCGCCAGCGACTCGATGTCCACCAGCCGTACCCCGGCCAGCCGGTGCACGGCCGCGTCGATGTCGCGGGGCATGGCGAGGTCGAGGAGGAACACGGCCGGAGCCGGACGCGGGATCACGGCGACCGGCTCGGGCTTGCGGCGCTCGGGGATGCGGCCGACGGAGGCGGCGGTCGCGGCGAGCGCGGTGATCAGCTCGGCGTCCGCCTCGGGGCCGCGCCGGGCGGCCCCACGACGGTCGACCGTGCCGCCCGCCACCCAGGCCGCGTGCTGCTCCAGCGTGGCCGCGTCCATGCCGGCCACGGCGGCCTCGCCCATGAGGGAGAAGCCGGGCTGTACCGCCGCCAGGTCCAGCGGGCAGTTGTCGTCCGTGCCGACACCGGCGGGCGGCAGCGGCGCCTTGGGCTGCGCGGTCGTACGAGCGCTGTCGGCGATCTCGGCGACAGGCTGCCCGGTGCGGCCCTCGACCGCCTGCGCGACCGCCTCGGCCGTCAGGACCAGGCCGGTCGCCCCGGTGCAGGAGACGACGACGTCGGCACGTGTCAGCTCGCCCGGCACGGCGTCCATCCGTACCGCGCGGGCGGTCACCGCCGCGTCCTCGCCCTCGGCCAGGATCTGTGCGAGACGCTCGGCACGCTCGAAGGTGCGGTTGGCGACGACGACCTCGGCCACGCCGGCCCGCGCGAGCGTCGCGGCGGCCAGGGACGACATCGACCCGGCGCCGATGACCAGCGCCTTCTTGCCCTGCGCCCAGGCGGGGACCGCCGCCCCGACGGCCAGCTGCTCCAGACCGAAGGTGACCAGGGACTGACCGGCCCGGTCGATACCGGTCTCGGAGTGGGCCCGCTTGCCGACCCGCAGGGACTGCTGGAACAGGTCGTTCAGCAGCTTGCCGGCGGTGTGCAGCTCCTGGGCACGGGCCAGGGAGTCCTTGATCTGGCCGAGGATCTGGCCCTCGCCGACGACCATCGAGTCCAGACCGCAGGCCACCGAGAACAGGTGGTGGACGGCCCGGTCCTCGTAGTGCACGTACAGGTAGGGCGTCAGCTCCTCGAGGCCGACCCCGCTGTGCTGGGCGAGCAGCGTGGACAGCTCGGCGACACCGGCGTGGAACTTGTCCACGTCGGCGTACAGCTCGATGCGGTTGCAGGTGGCGAGCACCACGGCCTCGGTGGCCGGCTCGGCGGCGACCGTGTCCTGGACCAGCTTGACCTGGGCGTCCGCGCTCAGCGCGGCCCGCTCCAGCACGCTCACGGGTGCGCTGCGGTGGCTCAGTCCGACGACGAGGAGACTCATGCCGGCATCACGGCGGGTACGTCCCCGTCGGGCCCCTGGTCGGCGGAATCGTCGGCGGCTGCGCCATGGGGAGCGGCCGCGGTCAGCCCGCTCTCGCCCACGGCGCTCTCCTCGCCGGCCTTGCGCTGCTCGTGGAAGGCGAGGATCTGCAGCTCGATGGAGAGGTCGACCTTGCGCACGTCGACCCCGTCCGGGACGGACAGCACGGTCGGCGCGAAGTTCAGGATGGAGGTCACACCGGCGGCCACGAGCCGGTCGCAGACCTGCTGGGCGGCACCGGCGGGGGTGGCGATGACGCCGATGGAGACCCCGTTGTCCTTGATGATCTTCTCGAGGTCGTCGGTGTGCTGGACGGGGATGCCCGCGACCGGCTTTCCGGCCATCGCCGGGTCGGCGTCGATCAGCGCGGCGACCCGGAAGCCACGGGAGGCGAACCCGCCGTAGTTGGCCAGGGCGGCGCCGAGGTTACCGATACCGACGATGACAACCGGCCAGTCCTGGGTCAGGCCGAGTTCACGGGAGATCTGGTAGACGAGATACTCCACGTCGTAGCCGACACCGCGCGTTCCGTAGGAGCCCAGGTACGAGAAGTCCTTGCGCAGCTTGGCGGAGTTGACCCCCGCCGCCGCGGCCAGCTCCTCGGAGGAGACCGTGGGTACCGAGCGCTCCGACAGCGCGGTCAGGGCTCGGAGGTACAGCGGAAGCCTGGCGACGGTGGCCTCGGGAATCCCTCGGCTACGGGTCGCCGGTCGGTGTGTTCGGCCAGTTGCCACGGTGCTCCTGCGGGTAGAGCGGGGCTGCAGGCGGTCATACGTCCCCAGACCGCCCCGTCGACAGCAGGCTATGTCTTTGTGAACGCGTGCACAAAGATGGTGTCCGATTTGCCCGGCCAACGTGACCGGGGTCACGCGCCTCATTCCCGGGCCCTTCCTGGGGGCAAAACCGACACACTCCTCGTGAATCCCGCCCCCGAGACCAAACCGCCGTCGATCCTAAGGGACGCTCGGCCCCCGTTGTACTACTCGGTCAGTTCCTTGCGGAGACGGCCCTCGTCCACCCGCCAGAAGGTGTGCTGACGGCCGTCCACGAGGACCACCGGGATCTGCTCCCAGTACTGGTCGTGCAGCTCCTTGTCCTCGGTGATGTCCTTCTGCTCCCAGGGGACACCGAGTTCGCCGCACACCTTTTCGATCACGGCCTCCGCGTCGTCGCACAGATGACAGCCGGGCTTGCGGATGAGCGTGACCAATCGCTCCTGCGGGGCGGCCTTACGCCGGAAGAGGGGACTCATGTCGGCCATTCTCGCGCTTGCTTAACGACCCGGTCGTGGAGAGTTCACACCCTTCAAACCTCTCGACTCCGGAAGCCCCGAACAAACTGGCTATGCTCACGCCATGGCCGCTCTCGGATGGCTCACTCCCCGTAGGCGCTCCGCCACGGCGCGGAGCGTGTTGGCAGGCGAGGCCTCGGCGGAGGCTGCCCGCAAGTCCTCGCAGGAAGCACAGGAGACCCCTGCGCTCGCCGAGCAGGAACCCCAGTTCCCCGTCATCGGCGACGACAAGGCGGCCGCCTTCTTCGACCTCGACAACACCGTGATGCAGGGCGCCGCGCTGTTCCACTTCGGACGGGGCCTGTACAAGCGGAAGTTCTTCGAGACGCGCGACCTGGCCAGGTTCGCCTGGCAGCAGGCCTGGTTCCGGCTGGCCGGCGTCGAGGACCCCGAGCACATGCAGGACGCGCGCGACTCCGCCCTCTCCATCGTCAAGGGCCACCGCGTCGCCGAGCTGGAGACGATCGGCGAGGAGATCTACGACGAGTACATGGCCGACCGCATCTGGCCGGGCACCCGGGCGCTCGCCCAGGCCCACCTGGACGCGGGCCAGAAGGTGTGGCTGGTCACGGCCGCGCCCGTCGAGATCGCCCAGGTCATCGCCCGCCGCCTCGGCCTGACCGGCGCGCTCGGCACGGTCGCGGAGTCGGTCGACGGCGTCTACACGGGCAAGCTGGTGGGCGAGCCCCTGCACGGCCCGGCGAAGGCGGAGGCGGTCCGCGCCCTGGCCGCGGCGGAGGGCCTGGACCTCTCCCGCTGCGCCGCCTACAGCGACAGCCACAACGACATCCCGATGCTGTCCCTGGTCGGCCACCCCTACGCGATCAACCCGGACACCAAGCTCCGCAAACACGCCCGGGAAAAGGACTGGCGTCTGCGTGACTACCGCACGGGCCGCAAGGCGGCGAAGGTGGGCATCCCGGCGGCAGCGGGGGTCGGCGCAGTTGCCGGTGGCACGGCGGCGGCGATCGCCCTGAGCCGCCGTCGCCGATAACACCCGCCCGCGTAGCTGCAGGCAGTCGCGCCGCCGACGCGCCCTGATCTGTCATGTTCCTGATGAAACCGGTCTCCTGTCGCCTGCCGCCGGATTATGCCTCGCCTTTCCCAACACGCCCTGCACTTCGCCGAAACCCACCCTTTTCCGATCAACAACCGATCAGTGTGCGGCACTTGATAGGACGTCAATCGGTTAGAGATGCGACGCAATCGATGATTTGAGCAACTCGGTGTAGCAGGGCCTGCACGAAGCGTTATTCTCCTCAGACGCAAACCGGTACCCCTCCGTCGCTACGACGGGTGAACGGTCCCGCACTGCACGTGATGGAAGCTCTGCCTCTGGGAGTCCCGTGTACCCACACGTCGGGGTTGACGCCTCGGGCCTGGCTACGCTGCGCGCAACAGTCGCAACGGTCAAAGAGACGCTGCGCGGCCTCGTCCCCACCGCGTACGCCGTCCCCGCCTTCGCCACCGCCGCACCCGTAGGCCCGTGCTACGCACTGGCCGAGGGCAGCGCGGCGGTCGGCAGACGCAGCCGCGCGACCGGCGCGGCCACCGCCCGTCGGCCGGCCGCCGACAGCGACAGTGCCCGCATGATGGACCTCGTCGAGCGCGCCCAGGCGGGGGAGGCCGAGGCCTTCGGCCGGCTCTACGACCAGTACAGCGACACCGTTTACCGGTACATCTACTACCGGGTCGGCGGCAAGGCGACCGCCGAGGACCTGACGAGCGAGACCTTTCTGCGGGCGCTCCGCAGGATCGGCACCTTCACCTGGCAGGGCCGCGACTTCGGCGCCTGGCTGGTGACGATCGCCCGGAACCTGGTCGCCGATCATTTCAAGTCCAGCCGGTTCCGTCTCGAAGTCACCACCGGCGAGATGCTCGACGCCAACGAGGTCGAGCGCTCCCCGGAAGACTCCGTCCTGGAGTCCCTCTCCAACGCCGCGCTCCTCGACGCCGTACGCCGGCTCAACCCCCAGCAGCAGGAGTGCGTGACGCTCCGCTTCCTCCAGGGCCTCTCGGTCGCCGAGACCGCCCGCGTGATGGGCAAGAACGAGGGCGCCATCAAGACCCTCCAGTACCGCGCCGTGCGCACGCTCGCCCGGCTCCTGCCGGACGACGCCCGCTGACGTCCGCCACCCACCGCGACGCCCAACTCACGTTCCGTGAAGGCCCGTTGCCTTTCTGACCCGATCATCCGCCGTCCGTAACCCAACTGCCGAGCCGCTCGTTGTGCGGGATACAGGCTCCCTGTGGTCACGCCCTGGCCAACCTTGATCGCTCGATCGTGTGAACCGGTCGTGGGCGTGCAACCCTCAGGACCCCCTGGGGAGTCGACCGTCATGACGAGAGGAGGTGCCGCCAGTGATCGCGAACGTATCGGCCCACCGGCGGGCGAACGCCTTCGCCCAGGCCCTGGAGGAGCAGTCCGACCGGGACACGGCGGCCGAGCAGTCCGCAGCGCCGGCGGGTTCACCGCCGACAGCTGAGGAACAGACCGAGCAGGGCGAACTGTTGGCCCTCGCGGCCGGTCTCGCCTCGCTGCCCGGGCCGCAGCTCGACCCCGAGGTCAAGGTCGTCCAGCGCGCCCAGCTGGTGGCCGCGATGGAGGCCATGCTTCAGGAGGGGACGGGGGCGGCGGAAAGGGCGGTACCCGAGCAGCGCGCGCGGGGCCGGGGAGCGCACCGGGCGAGCCCGCTGGGCAAACTCCGGCCGCGTTCCAGGCTGACCAAGGGGCTCGCCGCGGGCGGGCTCAGCGTCGGCGTGGCCGCCGGGGCCTTCGGCGGGGTCGCCGCCGCGAGTTCCGACGCCCTGCCCGGCGACTCGCTCTACGGCCTCAAGCGCGGCATCGAGGACTTCAGGCTCAACTACCTGAGCGACGGGGACGACGAGCGCGGACAGACCTATCTCAACCAGGCCTCCACCCGGCTGAGCGAGGCCCGCAGGCTGATGGACCGCGGCCGCAGCGGCCACCTCGACCACGAGTCCATCGGCGAGATCCGCCGCACCCTGTCCGGCATGCAGCACGACGTGACCGAGGGCCACCGCCTGCTGCACGCGGCCTATGAGCGCGACCCCGGCTCCCTGGGCCCCATCCAGGCCCTCGACGCCTTCGCCCGCTCCCACCGCGATGCCTGGAGCGCACTGAGCGACAAGCTGCCCGTGCAACTGGGAGACGTCAAACAGCAGGTGTCGTCGGTGTTCGACGCCATAGACCAAGAGGTCGCCCCGCTCCAGTCCCTGCTCCCCCAGCCGCCCGCCCAGACCGGCGACGGCAAGCGGCAGGGCTCCGGCCCGCCGTCCGCCGGCTCCTCCGGCACCCACCGCTCGACCGCGCCCAGCTCCGGCAACACCCCGTCCGCCGGCAAGCACTCGGGCTCCCGCAGCCCCAGCGGCTCCGCCACCGGCGACAGCAGCGGCGGCCTGATCGGAGGCAACACGGGCGGCCTGCTCGACCCACCGAAGATCGGCAACGAAGGCAGCGCCCCGTCCACCAGCAAGCCCCCGACGACCGAGCCGAACGTCACCCTCCCACCACTCCTCCCGGGCCTGCTCCCGGGCCTCGGCATCGACAGCGAGGAAGCGAACTAGCCCCACCCGGGTACGGCAGTGGGGGCGCCCCTTTCCGAGCCGGGGCGCCCCCACTGCCGTACACCACTCAGAAGAACACCGACCGCCGCTGCACCAGCAACTTGTACAACGTGTGCTGGATCTGCTCCCGTACCTGGTCGGTCAGGTTGAACATCAGCATCGGGTCCTCGGCCGCCTCCGGCGGATAGCCGTCCGTCGGGATCGGCTCACCGAACTGGATCGTCCACTTGGTGGGGAGAGGGATCGCCCCGAGCGGGCCGAGCCACGGAAAGGTCGGCGTCAGCGGGAAGTACGGGAAGCCCAGCACCCGGGCGAGGGTCTTGGAGTTGCCGATCATCGGGTAGATCTCCTCGGCCCCGACGATCGAGCACGGGATGATCGGCGCGCCCTGGCGCAGCGCCGTGGAGACGAACCCGCCGCGGCCGAACCGCTGGAGCTTGTAGCGCTCGCCGAACGGCTTCCCGATCCCCTTGAAGCCCTCCGGCATCACCCCGACCAGTTCGCCCTGCGCCAGCAGCCGTTCGGCGTCCTCGGCGCAGGCGAGGGTGTGCCCCAGCTTGCGGGCGAGTTCGTTGACCACCGGGAGGACGAAGACCAGGTCGGCCGCGAGGAGTCGTAGATGCCGGTCGGCCGGGTGGTGGTCGTGCACGGCGACCTGCATCATCAGGCCGTCCAGCGGCAGCGTCCCGGAGTGGTTGGCGACGATCAGCGCCCCGCCCTCGGCCGGGATGTTCTCGACGCCCTTCACCTCGACCCGGAAGTACTTCTCGTACACCGGCCGCAGCAGCGACATCAGGACCTGGTCGGTCAGCTCCTCGTCGTAGCCGAAGTCGTCGACCTCGTAGTCCCCGGTGAGCCGGCGGCGCAGAAAGGCCAGGCCGCTCGCGATGCGCCGCTCGAGCCCGCCGTCGTGCCGCGGCCCGGCGGGCGGCTGTTCCTGCCCGGTCACGGGGACATCATCCTGCGCAGCGGCCCTGGTGGGCAGGGGCTGGACCTCCCGGACCGGCGCGGCCTCACCGACCGCGCCGCGCCTGCTGCCCGCGCTCCGGCGCCGCGACGCCCGCTGGGCGGCACCCCCGCGGGACCGGTCGTCGTCGAACGGAATGACCTTGGCGTCCGCCATCGTTGCTGCGCTCCTCAGTTGGCGCTCTGCGTCGGGAGGTGTCCGCTGCCCTTCGCGGCCAGCGCGGCGATCCGGTCGACGGCCCCCGCAAGGGCCTCCGGCGGCAGCAGCCCGGGTCCCTGGCTGCGCGCGAAGTCCGCGAACGTCTCCGCCGTCGTGTACTTGGGCTGGAATCCCAGCGTGTCGCGCATCTGGTCCGTGGCCACCACCCGGCCGTGGGTGAGCAGCCGGATCTGCTCCGGCGAGAAGTCCGTCATGCCCAGCGTACGCACCAGGGAACCGGCCCAGGTGACCGCGGGCAGCAGCAGCGGCACGGTGGGCCGCCCGAGCCGCCGCGAGCACTGCGAGAGCAGCAGCACGCCGTCCCCGGCGATGTTGAAGGTGCCGCTGTTGAGGGTGCCCCGGCGCGGATCGTGGGAGGCGATCCGCAGCACCTCGATGACGTCGTCCTCGTGCACGAACTGCAGCCGGGGGTCGTAGCCGAACACGGTCGGCAGCACCGGCAGCGCGAAGTACGAGGCGAGCGGGGTGTCCGCGGTCGGCCCGAGGATGTTGGCGAAGCGCAGCACGCACACGGCGACGTCCGGCCGTCGCCGGGCGAACCCGCGCACATATCCCTCGACCTCCACCGCGTCCTTCGCGAACCCACCGCTGGGCAGCGACTTGGGCGGCATCGTCTCGGTGAACACGGCGGGATCCCGCGGCGCGGACCCGTAGACGTTCGTACTGGACTTCACCACCAGCCGCTGCACGGTCGGCGACTTCTGGCAGGCGCCGAGCAGCTGCATGGTGCCGATGACGTTGGTCTCCTTGACCGTGGCCCGGCTGCCGGCGCCCAGCGCGGTGCCGGTCACGTCCATGTGGACGACCGTGTCGGCGCCCGTCTCGGCGAGCACCCGGGCGATGGTGGGCTGTCTGATGTCGGCCTGGATGAAATCGGCTCCGCCCAGATGGTGCGCAGGGGGCACCGCGTCCACGGCGATCACCCGGTCCACCTCGGGGTCGCGTTGGATCCGCCGCACGAACCGGCCACCCAGTTGCCGGGCCACTCCGGTGACGAGCACGACCTTCCCCAAGATCAGCGCCTTCCTTCCCGCGTTACCCGTGTGCGGCCAACCTAGCGGGTCGATGTTGCGCTGTGATGACCGCCCGATGCACGAGGTGACGGAAATTCCCCTATCGGAATATGCCGAGTACCCCTGGATATGCCTGTGGCCCCCCATCCTTCCGGACGGGGGGCCACAGGGACACGCTCTCGCGGCGCCGCCTACTTCTTGTTGCGGCGCTGAACGCGCGTGCGCTTGAGCAGCTTGCGGTGCTTCTTCTTGGCCATCCGCTTGCGCCGCTTCTTGATAACAGAGCCCACGACTACCCTCGCTCACTTCTCATCACTCGGTTGTTTGGGCGCCATGGGCCCACACGACCTACGAGGGGCTAGCCTACCCGCCCCGAGCGCCGAGGTCGTAATCGAGGGTGTCTTCCGGGTCTCCCGGAAGAGTCGTCAGGCCGTCTCCACCCCCACATAACTCTCACGAAGGTACTCGTGTACCGCTTGCTCCGGGACGCGGAAGGACCGCCCCACCCGGATCGCGGGCAGATGACCGCTGTGCACCAGGCGGTACACGGTCATCTTCGACACTCGCATCACCGAGGCGACCTCCGCCACGGTAAGGAACTGAACCTCGCTCAGAGGCCCCTCGCCAGCTGCAGCCATGACACACCTGAACCTTCCGCACTCGACGGCCACCGGCTTCCCCTTCCGGTGACTCTTCGTCGTTGCGTGCTCACTCCCCAGACTAGGGGCGGGTGATGCAAGTGGGGAAGAGGTGCACCCATCGGCGGCCTACTGTGACAGACACGCTCGATTGAGTACGTAGCGGGTAAGCGGCCGGTAGTAATCCGACCGCACAGCGTCATCAACCGGAACGGCGACGGACACGACTCCCTCCGCCTCCCCCACAAAGAGCGCGGGGTCATCCGTATCCGCCAGACCAATGGCCTCAAACCCCAGCTGACCTGCCCCGCAGACCCAGCCATGGTCACCGATCACCAGCTCGGGCAGCGGCCCGCCGGCATCCGCAGCGGCCGCCAGGGCGACCCGAACCGGCAGCGGTGAATGGCAGTGGGCACCCGGCTCACAACCGGGGCGCTCGGCCTCCGGTTCCCGCACCAAGGCAACACCTCGTACGTAGTCCAGGTGATACGTACGTAGACCGAACCGGGTCAATATGTCGACACAGCGACCCTGCGCCGGGGTGAGCACCTCACACCCAGCCGACGACAACGCGTCCGCCAAGCCGCCGTAGAACCCGAGCAGCCGATGCGGATGCCCGGTGCCGAGCAGCACCGGAACGCCCCGCAGGGCCGCACTCCGGATCCGCGCCGCGAAGGCATCCAGCGCGGCCAGGGTCCGCTCGGGATCGATCGCATCCGGCCCGGACGTGTACATCGGATCGGCCGAAACCCCGCACTTCTCCGCCATCAGAGCAAGTAAATCCCGCTGCCCCCAGGCCCATTCAGGGTCGATCCCGAGCAACACCCGCGGATCCCGGGCAGCGAAGAGCCGATAGCTACGAAGACTGTTCTCCCGAGAGGTCGCCACCTCCCCTGCCAACCGGACAGCGAGCAGATGCGTGCGGAGGGCATCGGCGGTCAACACGGATGCGATGGTGGCTCATTCGGGGGTCGGGGGGTGCGGGGAACGGGGAAAGACCGCACGGTTGGCGTAACGAGATCCCTCAGGGCAGCAGGCCTCGCAGAGGAAACACGGCCCGCCGCGCGGCCAGCACCGCCTGATCCAGCCGATCAGCAGGGTCGTACCCCGACTCCCACGCAGCGAACGACACCGGCCACCGCCCGTCCGTCATCCGCTGCGGAGCCAACTGCCGAGTCCGAGCGAACACCTCCTGCCGCCACCCCTCAGGAATCACCGCCTCAGGAGCGATCTCCCGCCCCGCGGCAATCCCCACCAGATGCGTCCACGACCGCGGCACCACATCCACCACCGCGTACCCGCCACCTCCCAGCGCGACCCACTTCCCACCCGCGTACTCGTGCGCCAGCGAGTGACAGGCCACCTGCACAGCCCGCTGCGCGTCCAACGACACGGCAAGATGAGCCAGCGGATCCTCGAAGTGCGTATCGGCCCCATGCTGCGAAACGATCACCTGCGGCCGGAACTCCGCGAGCAGCTCCGGCACCACTGCGTGAAACGCCCGCAGCCACCCCGCGTCCCCGGTCCCGGCCGGCAGCGCCACGTTCACGGCCGCCCCCTCGCCCGCCCCGACCCCGGTCTCCTCCGGCCACCCGGTCTGCGGGAACAACGTACGAGGATGCTCGTGCAGCGAAATGGTCAGAACCCGCGGATCCTCCCAGAACGCGGCCTGCACCCCGTCCCCGTGATGCACATCGACATCGACGTAGGCGACCCGCTCGGCCCCCAGCTCCAACAACCGCGCAATGGCCAGCGACGCATCGTTGTAGATGCAGAACCCCGAGGCACCCCCCGGCATCGCGTGATGCAGCCCGCCCGCGAAGTTCACGGCATGCTCGGCGTCCCCCCGCCACACCGCCTCGGCCGCCCCCACCGACTGCCCCGCGATCAGCGCGGACACCTCGTGCATCCCGGCGAACGCAGGATCATCCATCGTCCCCAGCCCGTACGCCCCCCGCGCCGACCCCGGATCCGCCGACGCGGCCTTCACGGCGTCGATGTAGTCCTCCCGGTGGACCAGCCGCAGCGTCGACTCCCCGGCCGGCTTCGCCGCGACGACCTGCATCTCCCGGTCGAGCCCGAAGGCACCCACCAGCTTCCGGGTCAGCTCCAGCCGGACCGGATCCATCGGATGATCCGGGCCGAAGTCATAGCCCGTTACTGCCTCGTCCCACATCAGCTGTGCTCGGCCGCTCATGCCCGCCACCGTATCGGTCCGGTTGAGCCGCGAACGACCTGGCGTACGCCAGCGTCACCAGCACCAACACCATCGGTACGAGCATGGCGCCCCGGTAGCTCCAGGCATCCCCGAGCGCCCCGACCAACGGCGAACCGATCAGGAAACCGACGTAGTTGAAGATGTTGAGCCGAGCGATCGCCGCGTCCGAGGAGCCCGGGAACAACCGCCCCGCCGCCGCGAACGTCTGCGGCACCAGCACACACAGCCCCAGGCCCAGCAGGGTGAAGCCGAGCATCCCGACCCACGCGTCCGGCGCCACGGACACCACCGCGAACCCCCCGGCCGCCACCAGCGCCCCGAGCCGTACGACCGCGGCCGCCCCGAACCGCCGTACCCCGAAGTCCCCCATGGTCCGCCCGACCAGCGTGGTCACCATGTACACGTTGTACGGCACCGTCGCCAGCTGCTCCGAACTCCCCAGGACGTCCTTCAGGTACTTCGCACTCCAGTTGGAGACGGTCGAGTCCCCGATGTAGGCGAAGGTCATCACCAGACACAGCGGCAGCAGCAGCCTGAAGACGACAGTGCCACCACCGGCTTCTACCGCCACGGGCGCCGGATCCCCGTCGACGTACCACCGGCTCCCCACCAGCGTCGCCGGCAGCAGCACGGCCACCACCGGCAGATACGACACCCACAGCGCCAGATGCCAGTGCGCCCCGGCCCAGGCGAGCGAGGCCCCGACGATCCCGCCCAGGCTGTAGGCGGCATGGAAGCTCAACATGATGCTGCGCCCGTACGTCCGCTGCAGGCTCACCCCGAGCATGTTCATGGAGGCGTCCAGCGCCCCCACGGCCAGGCCGAACGCGGCCAGGGCCAGCCCCAGCTCGGCCACCACCCCGCCGGCTCCGACTCCCAGCAGCGCCAGCAGCACCACCGGCTGGGACCAGCGCAGCAGCCGACTGGGCCGCACCCGCTTCACCAGCTGCTCGGTCGTCACGCTGCCGACCCCGGCGAGGATCGGTACGGCGGCCAGGAAGACCGGCAGCAGCGCGTCGGAGATGCCGTACCGGTCCTGGATGGCCGGAATCCGCGTCACCAGCAGGGCAAAGGTGACCCCCTGCGCGAAGAAGCCGAACGCCAACGAGGCCCTACCGCGCCGCCGCACATCAGTCATGGCGGCGAGCGTAGGGCCCCGGGCTACCTGTGGGTAGATCCAGCCAAAGATGAATTTCCTTCAGCTTTACCGAGCGGAGGCTCAGGCGGCGACAGCCATCTCGGGCGTCCCGACCTGGCCCGCCTCGGCCTTGCCGGCTTCGACCTCGGCAGCCAGCGTCTTCGCCATCGGCTCGGCGGCCAGCCCACCGCTGACCACCCAGGCGGCCGCCATCGCACCGATCATGATGACCGTGCCGAGCCACACCATGGTGTCCACGGGGATGGTGTACGCACCCACCACCCGCACGATGCACTCGGCGAGCAGCGCCACGCCCCAGACCACGGAGAACGCCCGCTCCTTGCGCCGGAAGGCCACGGACCGGGCAGCCGCCCCGGACACCAGCCGCTCCCAGGCGGCCTCCCTGGCCGCGTCCCCCTTCACCAGGAAGGGCTTCATGCCGGCGGTCATCATCGGCCTGCCCAGCGCGACGGAGACCAGGATCCCGATGCCGACGGTGCTGCTGACCCCGCTGTCCTTGGCGAGCATCAGCCGCGGGTCCCCGGAGACGAAGCTCAGCAGCAGCGAGACGACGTTGACGACCAGGATCAGCCCGGCCAGCCCGTTCGTCCTCCGCTCCTTCACCAGGCCCCAGACAGTCCGCACCGCCGGCACCACACTGCTCCAGGCGAGCGCCGCGAACGTGCTCATCCCGAAGCCGTCCTTGAACAGGTAGTACGACCCGAGCGGCACCGCCACGTCCACGAGCAGCGGCTTGAAGTTGTCGAGCACGCCGGGGTTCTGGTTCTTCGTCATGCCCTTAGCTTCGCCGTTGAGCGGGGTCCGCCGGTAGAAACGATCGTCCGGACGTCCGCATGACAAATGTCAGACCAGCAGGCCTGCCAACTGTCCCATGTCGGAGAAGAGTTGGGTGGCGTCCATCAGCTGGGCAGCCGGCGTCATCGCGGTGAACCCGTACACGTCCATCCCGGCCGCCACAGCCGCCTGCACGCCCAGCGGACTGTCCTCCACGACCACACAACGCCCCGGCTCGACCCCCATCCGCTCGGCCGCGTACAGGAAGAGATCGGGCGCCGGCTTGCCCCGCCCCACATCCTGCGAGCTGAAGATCCTGTCCTGCGCGAACCACCGGTCAAGTCCGGTCGTCCGGTGCCCCACCCGGATCCGCTCATGACTCCCGGAGGACGCCACGCAGTACGACACCCCGTCAGCAGCCAGCTTCTCCAGCACATCGCCGGCGCCGGCCACGGGCTTCAACTCCCGCTCGAACGCTGCGAACACCCGGGCGTGGAAGACATCGTCGAAGTCATCGGGCAACCGCTCTCCGGTCCGCTCCAGGACCAGCTCATGGATCCGATGCATCGCCGACCCCATGTAGTCCCGGATGGAGTCCTCGTACGACGTCGGGTGCCCCAACTCGGTCAAATAGGCCGCCAGCAGCCGGTTGGAGATCGGCTCACTGTCCACGAGGACACCGTCGTTGTCAAAGATGATCAGGTCGTATCGCATACTCTCGACCCTAAAGGACCCGGAAAGCAGAAAACCCCCGCATCTTCCGATGCGGGGGTTTTCTCAAAATTTGTTCGGCGGCGTCCTACTCTCCCACAGGGTCCCCCCTGCAGTACCATCGGCGCTGTGAGGCTTAGCTTCCGGGTTCGGAATGTAACCGGGCG
>NZ_JBVIGN010000025.1:0-78235 GCF_055570785.1 Streptomyces sp. NPDC031100 | reverse complement strand
GTGCGGTGCAGTCCTAGACAGCTCCACCACACCGGAGGTCTTCGCCATGATCAAGCCCCGCGAATGTCAACAACGCTCGTGATCAATACACCTAGTCCTCGAAGCCCTCGGCCGCCCGCTTCTCGCGCAGTTCGCGGATGGCGCGGCGGCGGGCCAGGCGGTGGGTGCGGCGGATCTGGGCCTCCTGGTAGCGGCGGCGGTCGCGGTCGGTCTCCGGTATCACCGGGGGCACCCGGCGCGGCTTGCCGTCGGCGTCCACGGCCGCGAAGACCAGGTAGGCCGAGCCGACCTGGGTCGGCGGGGTCGACTCGTTCCAGCGCTCGGCCAGGACCCGGACGCCGACCTCCATCGAGGTCCGGCCGGTCCAGTTGACCTGCGCCTTCACATGGACCAGATCGCCCACGCGGATCGGCTCCAGAAACGCCATCTCGTCCATGGAGGCGGTGACGGCGGGTCCACCGGAGTGCCGTCCGGCCACCGCGCCCGCCGCGTCGTCGACGAGCTTCATGATCACACCGCCGTGCACCGTCCCCAGCAGGTTGGTGTCGTTGTGGGTCATGATGTGGCTGAGCGTGGTGCGGGAAGCGGACGTCGGCTTGCCCGGGATGTCCGGATCCGTGTCCGGGGCCTGGTCTGTCATGGCCTCCACCTTATGCCGACGCAGCTTTCGCGGAATTTGTGTCAGCTTCGCAACAGCGGCGCCCTGATTCTCCGACACCCCTTGTAAGGCACACGCCGGGGCCCTGCACACTGGGGCGCATGAATGACTGGCCCCAGGGATGGTCCGACGACAACCGCGGTCCGCGCTACGGACGCGGCAGTGGCGGCGCGCAGCCGGAAGGCGCCCGTGTGATGCGTCAAGTGCAGCGCGGCCCGGCGGTACCGCCCGGGCAGCGCTCGTACGGCGCCCCCGGCCCGTCGGCGCCGCCGTACGGCGCCGGGGTCCCGCAGCAGCCGTCGTACGTCGACGGCCAGGGATATGACGACGGCTACGGCGACTACGACAGCGGCTACAACACGGGCCAGGTCTACGGCGGCGGCACCGGTGGCCCCGGCGGCCCGGAAGGTGTGCCCACCCGCGGCCCGCGCCCCGCCCCGAACTGGCGGCGGCGGATCAAGTGGACCGCGATCACGCTGGCCAGTGTGCTCATCGTCACGTCGGTGGCGACGTACTTCTGGGCCGACTCCAAGCTGCACCGGGACGTCGACCTCTCCAAGGTCATCGACCGTCCCGAGACCGGCGCGGGCACCAACTACCTGATCGTCGGCTCCGACAGCCGCAAGGGCATGTCGGCCGAGGACAAGAAGAAGCTGCACACCGGCTCCGCCCAGGGCCAGCGCACCGACTCGATGATGATCCTGCACGTCGGCGACAACGGCGACACGCTGATCTCGCTGCCGCGCGACTCGGACGTGGTGGTCCCGTCGTACAAGGGGTCGACGTCCGGGAAGGTCTACCCGGCCCAGGGCCGCCACACGAAGCTGAACGCGGCCTACGCCGAGGACGGCCCGACGCTGCTGGTGCGCACCATCGAGGCCAACACCGGGCTGCACATAGACCACTACGTGGAGATCGGCTTCGCCGGCTTCGCGAACATCGTGGACGCGGTCGGCGGCGTCGAGATCGACATCGACAAGGGCTTCAAGGACAAGTACTCGGGCGCCGACTTCAAGGCCGGCAAGCAGACCCTGAACGGCGAGCAGGCCCTGGCCTTCGTCCGCACCCGGCACGCCTTCGCCGCCTCCGACCTGCAGCGCACCAAGAACCAGCAGAAGTTCCTGTCGGCCCTGGCCCACCAGGTGGCCACCCCGTCGACGGTCCTCAACCCGTTCAAGTTCTACCCGACCATGGGCGCGGGCCTGGACTCGCTGACCGTCGACAAGGACATGAGCCTGTGGGACCTGGCGTCCATGTTCTGGGCGATGAAGGGCGTCAGCGGCGGTGACGGCACCTCGATGAACATGCCGGTCTCCGGGTCCACCGGCGGCAACCTCGTCTGGGACAAGGCCAAGGTCAAGACGCTGGTGGACGAGCTGAAGAACGACGAGAAGGTGACCGTCTCCGGCAACTAGGCGGTTCCCGAGGCGAGCAGCGCGACATGGGGAAGGGCGAGCAGCCCTTCAGCCTGCCGCACAAAAGATCAAGGGCACCCGCCGGGGTGCCCTTGAGACCGGTGACGCTCAGGTCACATGCGGGCGCCCGCCATCGTGCGACACATCTCCGCGCAGCGGCGACACGCCTCCGCGCAGCGCATCATCTGCTGGTCGTCGGGCATGGACATACACGCCTCGGCGCACATGTCGCAGGCCTTGGCGCACATCGCGCACATCTCCCCCGACATCGGCGAGCGGCGCATCATCATGTCGGCGCACATGCGGGTCATCTCCGAGCAGTCCATGAGCGCGCGCATGATCTGCATCTGGACCTGGCCGCCCATCTGCATGCAGGAGCTCATGGTCTCCTCGCAGATGTTGTGGCACTTCATGCAGGCGTCGACGCACTCCTGCATCTCCTTGGTCATGGCGGGCATGGCGGTTCCGGGCTGGGTCATGGCTCCTCCTGGGAGTGGAGAGGGGCCCGGGCGGGCCCTGTGTGTTTCTGTCCTACGCCCGAGTGCCGCGCTCTGCCATTCGACGTACGTCCCGGTTCGGGCCTGTTCGGCCCGGCGGCGGATTCAGACGGTGGGGGTCGTGCCGCCGTCGATGACGTACTCGGCGCCGAGGATGGACGAGGCGCGGTCGGAGACCAGGAAGGCGACCAGGTCGGCGACCTCCTCCGGGCGGTTGGGGCGGCCGAGCGGGATTCCGCCGAGGGAGTCCATGAGCTGGTCCAGGGCCGCCTCCCGGGTGACGCGGGCCTCCTCGGCGATCCGGGCCACCAGCTGGTCGGCGGCGTTGGTCTTGATGAAGCCGGGCGAGACGGCGGTGACCCGTACCCCGTGCGGGGCGGCCTCGTTCGCCAGGCCCTTGCTGTAGGTGGTCAGCGCGGCCTTCGCGGCGGCGTAGGCGAGGGTGCCGTTCCACAGCGGCATACGGCGCTGGATGGACGTGACGTGCACGATCACCCCTCGGCCGGCCTCGATCATGCCGGGCAGCAGGCCGCGGTCCAGGCGTACGGCGGCCAGCAGGTTGATGGTCAGCTCGCGGGCCCAGTCGTCCTCGCCGAGGACCGCGAAGCCGCCGGCCGGGGCCGCGGTTCCGCCCAGGGTGTGGACGAGGATGTCGACGCCGCCCAGGCGGGCGTTCACCTCGGAGACGACTTCGGCGGCTCCCTCGACGGTGGAGAGGTCCGCGGCGATGAACGTCTTCTCCTCGACCTCGTCGGGGCGGCTGCGGGCGGTGACGAGCACGCTCGCCCCGGCTCGTCGGAGGCGGTCGGCGATGGCGGCTCCGGTGCCCTTGGTGCCGCCGGTGACCAGCGCGCGCCGGCCGTCGAGGGATTCGCTGGTGGGCATGGTGGCGGTGCCTTCCGTGACCAGGGTCGGGCCGGGAATGCCTGCTTCCACGCTACGCCGATACGCCGGTAGCCCCCCGTCCGAGGCGGACGAGGGGCTACCGGGAAGCGAAGAGGGTGCCTTACGGCAGGTTGCGGGCCATGACGATCCGCTGGACCTGGTTGGTGCCCTCGTAGATCTGGGTGATCTTGGCGTCGCGCATCATCCGCTCCACCGGGTAGTCCCGCGTGTAGCCGTAGCCGCCGAGGAGCTGGACGGCGTCGGTGGTGACCTCCATGGCGACGTCCGAGGCGAAGCACTTGGCGGCCGCGCCCTGGAAGGTGAGGTCCTTGTCGCCGCGCTCGGAGGCGGCCGCGGCCTGGTAGGTGAGGGCGCGGGCGGCCTCGATCTTCATGGCCATGTCGGCGAGCATGAACTGGATGCCCTGGAAGTCGGCGATCGGCTTGCCGAACTGCTTGCGCTCCTGGACGTAGCCCTTGGCGTAGTCGAAGGCGCCCTGGGCGACGCCGAGAGCCTGGGCCGCGATGGTGATGCGGGTGTGGTCCAGGGTCTTCATGGCGGTCGCGAAGCCGGTGCCCTCCTCGCCGATCATGCGGTCGGCGGGGATGCGGACGTTGTCGAAGTAGACCTCGCGGGTCGGGGAGCCCTTGATGCCGAGCTTCTTCTCCGGGGCGCCGAAGGAGACGCCCTCGTCCGACTTCTCGACGACGAAGGCCGAGATGCCCTTGGTGCGCTTGGTCGGGTCGGTCACGGCCATGACCGTGTAGTACTCGGAGACGCCCGCGTTGGTGATCCAGCGCTTCACGCCGTTGAGGACGTAGTGGTCGCCGTCGCGGACCGCCTTGGTCGTCATGCCACCGGCGTCCGAGCCGGCCTCGGGCTCGGAGAGGCAGTACGAGAACATCGCGTCGCCCTTGGCGAGCGGGGCGAGGTACTTCTTCTTCAGGTCCTCGGAGCCGGAGAGGATCACCGGGAGCGAGCCCAGCTTGTTCACCGCGGGGATGAGGGAGGAGGAGACGCAGGCGCGCGCCACCTCCTCGATCACGATGACCGTGGCGAGCGCGTCGGCGCCGGCGCCGCCGTACTCCTCCGGGACGTGGACGGCGTGCAGGTCGTTGGCGACCAGGGCGTCGAGGGCCTCCTGCGGGAAGCGGGCCTCCTCGTCCACCGCGGCGGCGTACGGCGCGATCTTCGCCTCGACCAGCGAGCGGACGGCGTCGCGGAGCATGTCGTGCTCCTCCAACGGGCGGTACAGGTCGAAGTCAGCCGTTCCGGCCACGGTCTCTCACGCTCCAAAGACGCAGTGATACTGACGCTAATTACCGTTAAGTAACTCAAATTTTAGAGGGCGGCCCGCGGGACGCCTACGTGAGCTACGCGACAGCGGGGAAATTGCCCGGTGGACAGCCCGACTATGCTCGGCTCCGCATCCTCGACGTACCCGATCTGGAGCACATCCATGAGCCTGAAGATCACCGTGATCGGCACCGGTTACCTCGGCGCCACGCACGCCGCGGCCATGGCCGAGCTCGGTTTCGATGTGCTGGGGCTCGACGTCGTGCCCGAGAAGATCGCGATGCTGGAGCGCGGCGAGACCCCGATGTACGAGCCGGGGCTCGAGGAGCTGCTCAGGAAGCATGTCGCGGGCTTCGAGGGGTCCTCCGGGCGGCTGCGGTTCACCCAGGACTGGGCCGAGGTCGGCGCCTTCGGTGACGTGCACTTCGTGTGCGTGAACACGCCGCAGCGGCACGGGGAGTACGCGGCGGACATGTCGTACGTCGACGCCGCCTTCGCCTCCCTCGCCCCGCATCTGCACGGGCCCGCCCTGGTGGTCGGCAAGTCGACCGTGCCGGTGGGCACGGCCGAGCGGCTGGCCGCCTACCTCGCCGAGCACGCGCCCGCCGGTGCGGACGCCGAGCTGGCCTGGAACCCGGAGTTCCTGCGCGAGGGCTTCGCCGTCGAGGACACGCTGCACCCGGACCGGATCGTGGTCGGCGTGTGCAGCGAGCGCGCGGAGAAGCTGCTGCGCGAGGTGTACGCGACGCCGGTGGGCGAGGGCACGCCGTTCGTGGTGACCGACTTCCCGACCGCCGAGCTGGTGAAGACCTCGGCGAACTCCTTCCTGGCGACCAAGATCTCCTTCATCAACGCCATGGCGGAGGTGTGCGAGGCCGCGGGCGGTGACGTGGCGAAGCTGGCGGAGGCCATCGGCCACGACGACCGGATCGGGAAGAAGTTCCTGCGCGCCGGGATCGGGTTCGGCGGCGGGTGTCTGCCCAAGGACATCCGGGCGTTCATGGCGCGTGCGGGTGAGCTGGGCGCCGACCAGGCGCTGACGTTCCTGCGGGAGATCGACTCGATCAACATGCGCCAGCGCGGGCAGATGGTGGAGCTGGCCCGGCAGGCGCTGGGCGGCGGTCCCTTCCTGGGCAAGCGGGTCGCGGTGCTCGGCGCCACCTTCAAGCCCGACTCGGACGACGTCCGGGACTCGCCCGCGCTGAACGTGGCCGGCCAGATCCATCTCCAGGGCGGCCAGGTGACGGTGTACGACCCGAAGGGCATGGAGAACGCCCGCAAGGTCTTCCCCACGCTGGGCTATGCCGACTCGGCCCTGGAGGCGGTCCGGGCGGCCGATGTCGTGCTGCATCTGACCGAGTGGCGGGAGTTCCGCGAGCTGGACCCGGCGGTGCTGGGCGAGGTCGCGGCGGCCCGGCTGATCCTGGACGGGCGCAACGCGCTGGACCCGGAGCTGTGGCGGCGGGCCGGGTGGACGTACCGGGCGATGGGCCGCCCGACCGCCTAGAAGCGCCCAGGCCGCCTGAAGCGTTCAGGATGACGCCGGTTCGGCCGAGGCTCAGTCGGCCGAACCGGCGTCTTCCCGCATTCTGCACCACGGGGCACGTACGTGGCCGATGAACTCCCTGTGGTTCACAGCTCCTTGTGCTCTACGGCTGCTTCGCCCGGTACCGGCGCATCTTCGCGCGTGCCCCGCACACCTGCATCGAGCACCAGCGGCCCCGTCCGGCGGGGCTGCGGTCGTAGTACGCCCAGTGGCAGGTCTCGGCCTCGCAGGCCTTGAGCCGGGTCCAGGTGCCCGCGACCAGTGCCTCGGCGACGGCGGCGGCGACACGGGAGAGCAGCGGGCCGGTGTCGGCCGGGGCGAGGGTCGCGGAGCCGTCGTGGGCGTCGACGGCGACGTACAGGGGCGCGTGGGCCAGCAGTTCGCCGAGCGGGGTCACCTCGCGGTGCGGCGGATGGCCGGCGTGGGCGAGCAGTGCGGCCCGCAGCGACTCGCGCAGCGCGCGGGCGTGCGGCAGCTCGTCCTCGGTGAGTCCGAAGGGCGCCCGGCCGTCCACCGTGTCCAGCGCGTCCGCGCCCGACTCCATGTTCAGCGTGTTCACCAGGGACTCGACCAGGGCCAGGCCGCCCGGTGCGGACGATCTTTCGGTCATGCCTGCAAGTTACCTCCCGAATCCGGTTGCGGCGTTACCTCCTGTGCGGGAGCATGCAGTAACGGTTACCGGTTGCCTGCTTTTAAAGGTAACTCGGACTTCGAGGGAGCTTCGAGGAGGAAGCCATGGCTGTCGCCAAGCTGGGTGTCGTCGTCCTGGACTGCCCGGATCCGCGCGCGCTCGCCGGGTTCTACGCCGAGGTGCTCGGCGGCAGTCCGGAGGGCGACGAGGAGTGGATCGATCTGAAGGTGCCGGGCGGCCAGGCGCTGGCCTTCCAGAAGGCGCCCGGGCTGGTCCCGCCGCGGTGGCCCGCGCCGGAGGGCTCGCAGCAGTTCCATCTGGACCTGGTGGTGGAGGACCTGGACGCGGCCGAGAAGAGCGTGCTGGAGCTGGGTGCGCAGCCGCTGGACACCGAGGACCGCTCGCGCAGCTGGCGGGTGTACGCCGACCCCGCGGGGCACCCCTTCTGTCTCTGCGCCTGCTGAGGACCAGCCGTCCGGTTCGGCCGCGGATCAGCCGTCGAGCGCCTCGATGGTCGCGTTGGACGGGGTGCGCTCGGACTGCAGGTCCCGGGCCACGTCCTCCGCCGCGCCCAGCACTCGTACCGCGTTCTGCCAGGTCAGCTTGGCCAGGTCGGCGCGGGACCAGCCGCGCCTCAGCAGCTCGGCGATCAGGTTCGGATAGCCGGAGACGTCGTCCAGGCCGTCCGGGGTGAACGCGGTGCCGTCGTAGTCGCCGCCGATGCCGAGGTGGTCTATGCCCGCCGCCTCGCGCATGTGGTCGAGGTGGTCCGCGACCGTGGACACCGTGGCGACCGGGCGCGGGTTCCGCTCCTCGAAGGCGCGGTGGATCTTCATCGCCTCGGGGGTGGTGTCGAGGTGGTGGAGGCCGTGCGCGCGCAGGTTCTCGTCGGCGGCGAGCGTCCAGTCGACCGCCGCCTGGAGCACGAACTTGGGCACGAACGTCACCATCGCCACACCGCCGTTGGCGGGCAGCCGCTCCAGGACGTCGTCCGGGATGTTGCGCGGGTGGTCGCAGACGGCCCGGGCGGAGGAGTGCGAGAAGATCACCGGCGCGGACGACGCGTCCAGCGCGTCCCGCATGGTCGTCGCCGCCACGTGGGAGAGGTCCACGAGCATGCCGAGCCGGTTCATCTCGCCGACGACCTCGCGGCCGAAGGCGGACAGGCCGCCCACGTTCGGCTCGTCGGTCGCCGAGTCCGCCCAGGCCACGTTGTCGTTGTGGGTGAGCGTCAGGTAGCGCACGCCGAGCGCGTACAGACCGCGGAGCGTGCCCAGGGAGTTCCCGATGGAGTGGCCGCCCTCGGCGCCCATGAGGGAGGCGATACGGCCGTCCGCGCGGGCGGCCTCCATGTCGGCCGCCGTCCGGGCGGGGGCCAGCTGTGCGGGGTAGCGGGCCAGCATCTGCCGTACGCCGTCGATCTGCTCCAGCGTCGCCGGGACCGGGTCCGGCAGGTCGGCGGGGACGTACACCGACCAGTACTGGGCGCCGACCCCGCCCTCGCGCAGGCGCGGCAGGTCGGTGTGCAGGCTCCCGTTCTGGCGGGCGGCGAGGTCGAGGGCGCCGAGGTCGTACCGGACCTGCTTGCGCAGCGCCCACGGCAGATCGTTGTGCCCGTCGACGACGGGGAACTCGCGCAGCAGCTCGCGGGCGTCGTCCAGCGAGGTCACGGGCCTCACTTCCCGAAGCCGAAGCCGCCCGCGGCGCCCTCGACCTTGGAGCGCAGCCGCTTGCCCTTCTCGGTGGCCTGGTCGTTCAGGTCCTGCTGGAACTCGCGCATCCGCTGCAGCAGGTCCTCGTCGTGCGCGGCGAGCATACGGGCCGCGAGCAGACCGGCGTTGCGGGCACCGGCGACGGAGACGGTGGCGACCGGGACACCGGCCGGCATCTGCACGATGGACAGCAGGGAGTCCATGCCGTCGAGGTACTTCAGCGGCACGGGCACGCCGATGACCGGCAGCGGGGTGACGGAGGCGAGCATGCCGGGCAGGTGGGCGGCGCCCCCGGCCCCGGCGATGATCACCTTCAGACCGCGGTCGGCGGCCTGCTCGCCGTACGTGATCATCTCGCGCGGCATGCGGTGCGCGGAGACGACGTCGACCTCGTACGCGATCTCGAACTCGTCCAGGGCCTTGGCGGCGGCCTCCATGACGGGCCAGTCGGAGTCCGACCCCATGACGATGCCAACAACGGGGCTCATCTCAATCTCCTTGCGTACCTTCTCGGCCTCAGCCGAGTGGTTTGGGTGGGTGCCCCGCTCACCTGCGGGACCGGTTCATCCGGGTTGCCGCACAGCAAAATTCCCAGACTGCCAGACAGGCTTACATCAAAGGGCCTAGCGTGTGAGGCATGGGGGCCAAGCGCGTAAAGCGGGCATTCAAGTACCGCTTCTATCCGACTGCGGAGCAGGCAGCCGAGCTGTCGCGCACCTTCGGCTGCGTGCGCAAGGTCTACAACATGGCGCTCGACGCCCGGGCTCGGGCATGGACGGTGGAGCACCGCCGGGTTTCCTACGTGGAAACATCGGCGATGCTCACAGAGTGGAAGAAGGCCGAAGAGCACAGCTTTCTGGCGCAGGTCTCTTCTGTGCCGCTGCAGCAGTCGTTGCGGCATCTGCAAACCGCCTACACAGCGTTTTTCGACAAACGGGCCCGATACCCCCGTTTCAAGTCGAAGAAGAGATCGAAGGACTCTGCCGAGTACACGCGCTCCGGGTTCCGGTTCCGTGACGGGGAGCTCACCTTGGCGAAGATGCGTGATCCGTTGGCCATCGTGTGGTCGCGACCTCTTCCCGAAGGCGCCGAACCGTCCACGGTCACGGTCTCCAGAGACAAGGCAGGCCGTTGGTTCGTGTCCTTGCTTGTCGAAAGCACGGTCAGCCCCGGACCGGCCACTGAGACGGTGGTAGGAATCGACGCCGGCCTCACCAGTCTGATCACCCTGTCCACCGGTGAGAAGATCACCAATCCGAAATTCGAGCGGAAGGACCGAGCCCGCCTCGGCAAAGCTCAGCGAGAACTCTCCCGTAAGACGAAGGGCTCGAAGAACCGGGAGAAGGCACGCGTCAAGGTGGCGCGCATCCACGCGCGGATCGCCGACCGGCGCCGAGACTTCCTCCACAAGCTGACCACTCGACTCGTTCGTGAGAACCAAACGATCGTGATCGAGGATCTGTCCGTCCGCAGCCTGCTCGGCAACCGCACTCTCGCACGTGCGATTTCCGATGCCTCGTGGACGGAATTGCGCTCCCTGTTGGAGTACAAATGCGCCTGGTACGGGCGCGAGCTGATCGCGATCGACCGCTTCTTCCCATCGAGCAAGACCTGCTCCGCATGCGGCCTGATCCACGATGAGCTGCCCCTGAGCGTCCGCCGATGGACGTGCGAGGGCTGCGGCACCCAGCACGACCGGGACCACAACGCCGCAAAGACCATTCTGGCCGCCGGGCTGGCGGTGTCGGCCTGTGGAGCCGGTGTAAGACCCCAACGGAGCTCCTCCGGGCGGGCAGTCGGCGATGAAGCAGGAAACGTCATGGTGCGAGCCATGACAGGCCCCTCCCCAAGGGGAGAGGCCGAGGTCAATCGGTGATCGTGCCTCTCAGGTAGCCGGCTGCGTGACGGGCGCGCTCCAGCACGTCGTCCAGGTCGTCGCCGTAGGTGTTGACGTGTCCGACCTTGCGGCCGGGCTTCACGTCCTTGCCGTACATGTGGATCTTGAGCTTGGGGTCGCGGGCCATGCAGTGCAAGTAGGCGGAGTACATGTCCGGGTAGTCGCCGCCGAGGACGTTGGCCATCACCGTCCACCGGGCGCGCGGGCGCGGGTCGCCGAGCGGGAGGTCGAGGACCGCGCGGACGTGGTTGGCGAACTGGGAGGTGATCGCGCCGTCCTGGGACCAGTGGCCCGAGTTGTGCGGGCGCATCGCCAGCTCGTTGACGAGGATGCGGCCGTCGCGGGTGTGGAACAGCTCGACGGCGAGGTGGCCGACGACGCCGAGTTCCTTGGCGATGCGCAGCGCCATCTCCTCGGCCTGGAGCGCCAGCTCCTCGTCCAGGTCGGGGGCGGGCGCGATCACGGTGTCGCAGACGCCGTCGACCTGCCGCGACTCGACCACCGGGTAGGCGACGGCCTGGCCGTGCGGGGAGCGTACGACGTTGGCGGCCAGCTCGCGGACGTAGTCGACCATCTCCTCGGCGAGGACCGGGACGCCGGCCCGGAACGGGTCGGTGGCCTCCTCGGCGGTCTCCACGACCCACACGCCCTTGCCGTCGTAGCCGCCGCGGACGGTCTTGAGGACGACCGGGAAGCCGTCCCCCTCGGCCGCGAACCGGACCACGTCCTCCGGGTCCGTCACGATCCGGTGCCGGGGGCACGGCACGCCGATCTCGTCGAGCTTCGCACGCATCACGCCCTTGTCCTGGGCGTGGACCAGCGCGTCGGGCCCGGGGCGCACGGGGATGCCGTCCGCCTCCAGGGCCCTGAGGTGCTCGGTGGGTACATGTTCGTGATCGAAGGTGATCACATCGCAACCGCGCGCGAACTCACGCAGCGTGTCCAGATCGCGATAGTCGCCGATGACGACATCGCTCACGACCTGCGCCGCGGAATCCTGAGGGGTGTCACTGAGGAGCTTGAACCTGATGCCCAACGGGATGCCTGCTTCGTGCGTCATACGCGCGAGCTGCCCCCCGCCGACCATGCCGACTACCGGGAACGTCACCCCCCTAGCGTATCGGCCACGCCGGACCGGCCGGATTGCGCACCTCTCACCCCTTCTTACCCGGGGCTTTCCCGCCTCTTTCCGACCCGTTCCCAAGCTGTGGCCGGGTCCGCAGGCGTCGGCGAGGGCACCTGGATAGCATGGCGGGGTTGACGAAACCTACCGACGGGAGCTGCACAGCCATGGAACCTCGTTCCTCGGGGCTGCAACGGCTCGTACGCGAGGTGGCCAAGTTCGGCGCCGTCGGCGGCGCCGGCGTCCTTGTCAATCTGGGCGTCTTCAACCTGGTCCGGCATGTTTCCGACCTGCCGGTGGTGCGCGCCAGCATCATCGCGACCGTGGTCGCGATCGCCTTCAACTACATAGGCTTCCGTTACTGGACATACCGGGACCGCGACAAGGGCGGCCGCACCAAGGAACTCACGCTGTTCCTGGCGTTCAGTGCGATCGGCCTGGTCATCGAGAACGGCGTGCTGTACCTGGCGACGTACGGCTTCGGCTGGGACAGCCCGCTGCAGAGCAACGTCTTCAAGTTCCTCGGCATCGGCATCGCCACCCTGTTCCGCTTCTGGTCGTACCGCACCTGGGTGTTCCGCGCCCTGCCTGCCCGCGAGGCCGTGGCCGATGCGGAATCGATCCTGGAGCAGGAGTCGAAGAACCCCGCGCCGAGGCAGCGCGTCCCGTAGGAACCTGCTAGCGCACGGTCCGCTCGTCGTCGTCCGCTTTGCGGGCCGGGGGTGTGCGGGACAGGAACAGGCCGAACACCGGCGGCTGGGACTGGAGCAGCTCCAGTCGGCCGCCGTCCGCCTCCGCGAGGTCCCGGGCGACGGCCAGTCCGATCCCCGTCGAGTTGCGCCCGCTGATCGTGCGCTCGAAGATCCGGGCGCCCAGGTCGGCCGGGACGCCCGGCCCCTCGTCGGTGACCTCGACCACGGCCTGGTTGCCGGTGACGCGGGTGCGCAAGGCGACCGTGCCGCCGCCGTGCATCAGCGAGTTCTCGATCAGCGCGGCGAGCACCTGGGCGACCGCGCCGGGCGTGCCGACGGCCTGGAGATGCCGCTTGCCGGAGCTGACGATGGCCCGGCCGACGTTGCGGTAGGCGGGCCGCCACTCGGCGAGCTGCTGCTGGATGACCTCGTCGAGGTCGAAGGAGACGGCGGAGCCGGTGCGCGGGTCGCGCGAGTTGGTCAGCAGCCGCTCCACCACGTCCGTGAGCCGCTCGACCTGCCCGAGCGCGACGTTCGCCTCCTCCTTCACCGTGTCCGGGTCGTCGGTGAGGGTGATCTCCTCGAGCCGCATGGACAGGGCGGTCAGGGGCGTACGGAGCTGGTGGGAGGCGTCGGCGGCGAGGCGCCGTTCCGCGGTCAGCATCCGGCCGATGCGCTCGGCGGAGGAGTCCAGCACATCGGCGACCCGGTCCAGCTCGGGGACGCCGTAGCGCTTGTGGCGCGGGCGCGGATCGCCGGAGCCGAGGCGTTCGGCGGTCTCGGCGAGGTCGGTCAGCGGGGAGGCGAGCCGGTTGGCCTGGCGTACGGCGAGCAGCACGGCGGCGACCACCGCCAGCAGGGCCACCAGACCGATGATCAGCAGGGTCCGGCCGACCTCGCGGGTCACCGCGGAGCGGGGCTCCTCGACGGTGACGGTCTCGCCCTCCTCGCCCCGCTGGGTGGAGCGGATGACATCGCCCTGGGGCTTGGTGCCGATCTCGATCGGCGCCCGGCCCGGGATCCGGATCTCCGCGTACTGCTCCTTGGTGACCGGGTTGCGCAGGACGTCGGCGTTGAGGTTCTCCGCCGCGAGGATGCGGCTGTCCACGATGCTGGCCAGCCGTACCGCCTCGGACTCGACCCGCTCCTGGGCGCTGTTGCTGATGGTCCGCGTCTCGACGATCACCAGGGAGACACCGAAGACGGCGATCACCACGAGGACGACCGCGAGGGTGGACTGGATGAGACGTCGACGCATGTTCCGTTACCTGAAGGACCGCTGGACCCCCGGCGGGGTCAGCTCTTTTCGAAGCGGAAGCCCACGCCACGCACCGTCGCGATGTACCGGGGGTTCGCCGCGTCGTCGCCCAGCTTCTTGCGCAGCCAGGAGATGTGCATGTCGAGGGTCTTGGTGGACGACCACCACGTGGTGTCCCAGACCTCCCGCATCAGCTGGTCGCGCGTGACCACCCGGCCGGCGTCCCGCACCAGCACCCGCAGCAGGTCGAACTCCTTGGCGGTGAGCTGGAGTTCCTCGTCGCCCATCCAGGCGCGGTGCGACTCGACGTCGATCCGCACGCCGTGCGTGGCCGGCGGCTGCTGGGGCTCCGCGGCGCCGCGCCGCAGCAGGGCCCGTACCCGGGCGAGCAGTTCGGCGAGGCGGAAGGGCTTGGTGACGTAGTCGTCGGCGCCCGCGTCCAGGCCGACGACGGTGTCCACCTCGTCGGCCCGCGCGGTCAGGATGAGGATCGGCACGGTGTGGCCGTCGGCGCGCAGCCGGCGGGCGACCTCCAGGCCGTCCATGCCGGGGAGACCGAGGTCCAGCACGACGAGGTCGACGCCGCCCTGCATTCCGGCGTCGAGCGCGGTGGGTCCGTCCTCGCGCACCTCGACCTCGTAACCTTCCCGGCGCAGGGCGCGGGCCAGCGGCTCCGAGATGGACGCGTCGTCCTCGGCGAGCAGTACACGGGTCATGAGGTGATGGTAGACCGCCCGCGAGCAGTGCTGGGGTGTGATCGGTTCGCGGGATTCTTACCTTCCCGGCCGCGTGGTACGAACCATTGCCCGAGAGATGCGATCGTAGATAACACCTTCGAAACAGGTCGCGTGGTTCCCTCGACACCTGTGATCCGTGTCTCAAGTCCTTCCATATCCGGCGCTGTCCTGCCGTATGGTGACCTGAACGCCTCCAGCACACCGGGGACCTTTGGCGGGCATTGACGCTGAAGGTCTCTTTTGTGTGCGGGCCGGTCCTCCACCGGCCTTGAAAGGAATGACCTCTGGCCGGGCTCCGGACGCAAGTACGCGTGCGGGGCGTGGATCCCGGTGGTCGCCGTCCGCCGCGCCGTGATCCGGAGCGGACTCTCCCTGGGCGTGGGGGTGGACGACCGACCCTGCCGGTGCCGGCCGCACCCCCACCGGGCGCGAAACGCTCCAGCCGCCGCGTCCCGACCAGCAAGGAACGACCATGGCGTCCAGCCTGACGAAGGACTCGGTCCGACCGGGCACCCCCGGTTCCGAGAAGACCTTCTTCGGCCACCCCCGCGGACTGGCCACTCTCTTCATGACCGAGATGTGGGAGCGATTCTCCTACTACGGCATGAAGGCACTGCTCACCGTCTACCTGCTCTCCGGTGGCCCTGACGCCGGCAAGGGGAGCATGGGCGGCGGTCTGGCCATGGACGTGGCCACCACCACGGTGATCGTCTCCGTCTACTCGGCGATGGTGTACCTGCTCGCCATGCCCGGCGGCTGGCTCGGCGACCGCGTCTGGGGCCCGCGCAAGACGGTGACCATCGCGGCCGTCACGATCATGTCCGGCCACATCGTGCTGGCGCTGCCCGGCGGCCAGGCGCCGTTCTTCGCGGGTCTCGCGCTGGTCGCGGCCGGTTCGGGTCTGCTCAAGGCCAACATCTCCACGATGGTCGGCCACCTGTACAACGGCCCGGACGACCCGCGCCGCGACGGTGGCTTCACGATCTTCTACATGGGCATCAACGCGGGCGCCTTCTTCGCCCCGCTGGCCATCGGCACCGTCGGCCAGGAGGTCAACTGGCACCTCGGCTTCGGCATGGCCGCGGTCGGCATGGCGATCGGTCTGGCCGCGTTCCTGCTCGGCACCCGCCACCTGAGCTCCAAGAGCGACATCGTCCCCAAGCCGCTGACGGCCGAGGAGCGCAACTCCCAGCTGCGCAAGGGTCTGACCTGGCTGGCCATCGCCGCCGTCTTCTACGGCGTCGTCGGCTTCACCGGCCACTTCACCCTGAACTGGGCGATGATCCCGCTCACGATCATCGGTCTGGTCGTCCCGGCGGGCGTGCTGCTGCGCATCAAGCGGGACAAGGACCTCTCGGCCACCGAGCAGTCGAAGATGACCGGCTACATCTGGTTCTTCGTCGCGGCCGCCGTGTTCTGGATGATCTACGACCAGGGCGCCTCCACCGTCCAGGCGTTCGGCGAGGGCAAGGCCGCGCACACGATGCTCGGCTTCGACTTCCCGACCTCCTGGTACCAGTCGCTGAACCCGCTGTTCATCATGGCGCTGGCCCCGGTCTTCGCCTGGATCTGGGTGTGGCTGAACCGCAAGGGCCAGGAGCCCAGCACCATCGTGAAGTTCGCGATGGGCCTGGTCCTGATCGGCGTGTCGTTCTTCTTCTTCCTGATCCCGCTGGGCATGGCGGCGAACGGCACCGCGGTCAGCCCGATGTGGCTGGTCGGCATCTACTTCATCCAGACCGTCGGTGAGCTGTGCCTGTCGCCGGTCGGCCTGTCGGTGACGACGAAGATGGCTCCGGCCAAGTACGCCAGCCAGATGATGGGCGTGTGGTTCCTCGCGGTCACCGCGGGCGACTCCATCACCAGCCTGCTGTCCAACCCGGCCATCGCCGGGGTCGACCTCGGCGGCAAGGGCGCCGTCTTCGGGGAGGCGGCCCTCGCGGCCCTCGCCGGATTCGCGGTGTGGATGTACCGCCGGAAGGTCAAGACGCTGATGGGCGACGTCCACTGACGCACCCCCCTGCATACGGCGAGGGCCGTCGCACCTGAGGTGCGGCGGCCCTCGCCGTTGTCGTGCGCGTCGGCCGTCAGGCCTTCGTCTCCACCGCCCACGAGCGGGTGAAGCTGCGGAACCCGCACATCACGGTCGACTTCTCACCGGGCTTCTTCCAGGGACCCCACAGGTACCACGGGATCGTGTGCTCCGCGCCGGTGCCCGTACCGCGGACCACGTCGCAGACGAGCTTGACCCGGTGCAGGCGCACCTTCTTGCCCGAAGCCGACTTCTTGCAGCTGGACGTGGCCTTCGGACGCCCGAGGTCGAGATGCACCTCGGCCTTGCACTTGTACGTGGCCCCGGCCGCCTCCGCGGTGCCCGCGGTGGCCAGGCCGGTCCCCGTCGCCATGAGAACGGCGGCGAGCGTGGCGCCCGCCGCCTTCTTCCCCCAGGTCATTTGCTTCCTCTTTCCCCTGCCGCGCAACGAGTCAAGGCGTAATCCCCTCAACTGCCCTGTTGCGCAAGACGCAATGCCGTCGCGCACTTGCTTGCGCGAACCCTGGGGACGCTATGGCACCTCCGATCTTGAGAGCAAACTCGCGAGGCGAATCTGAGCAAGGTTTGAGGAACCACGCGACGGCAGGTCAGCGGGGGTTCCGCCGGGGCAGGAAGGTGAACACCGCCGCGCCCAGCAGGATCGCCGTGCCCGCCACCAGGCCGAGGGCCTTCAGGGCGCCGTGGTCGCTCGAACCGGTCTCGGCGAGGCCGCCCGAACCGCTGGTGCCGTTGCCGCCGGTGGACGTCGAGCCCCCGGAGGTCGACGTGCCGCCCGCGGCGCCGCCCGGCTGCCGGCTGGTGTCCAGGGTGAGGGAGACCAGCGACTTCTCCGGCGTGCAGGTCGTCGTCGTACCCAGGGCCTTGATGGTGAGGACACCCGGCGCCAGGGTCGAGGTGCCGCTCGCGCCCGGCTTGTAGGTGCCCTTGAGGTCCGGGATCTCGATCGGGTCGCCGGACTTGATGGGCTTCGCGTTCGTCGGCCCCTCCACATGCACGGTGCCCTTGTCCGCGCCGCCCAGCACCACCTCCATCGACGGCTTCACGGAGTCCTTCGGGATGTCGGCGGGGCTGTTCATCACCGACTTCTTGAACTGCACCGTGAGGTCGTAACTCCCGCCGTTCTTCTTGGCGTTGATCTGCACCGGTGAGGTCGCGTTCTTGTCGCCGATCGGCGTCTTGCAGGCGTAGGGAACCTGGACCTCCTTGCCGGTGAAGTCGGTCTGACCGGTGCCGCCGGTCGCTGTCGCGGTGTTCGTCGGCGTCGTCGACTGCGTCGGCGTCGTCGAGTGGGTCGGCGGCGCGCTGGAGGAGCCCCCGCTCCCCGGCGTCACCTGGATCGTCGCCGCCTTCTGCACGGTCTCCTTCGGCGTGCACTTGGTGTCCGTCGACATCGCGTTGACCGTGTACGCGTCCGGGGTCAGCGTCACCTCGCCGGCCGCCGTCAGCTTCAGGCTGCCCTTCATGTCCGACAGCACCATGTCGCCGCCCTTGGGGATCGCCGGGTTCTGCCGCGGACCCTGCATGGCGATGTCGGCGGTCTGCGCCCCGGCCGCCTTGAGCACCCCGGACGGCTGCACCGAGTTGGCGGGCAGGTCGATGATGTTCGGGTTCTTCGAGGCGGCCTGCACGAACTTCCACACGATGTCGACCGTGTCGCCCACCTTCGCCGTGGCCGGCGCGGTGATCTCGACCTTCGTGGTGCCGTCGACCGGGTCGATGCCCGCGGGCGGTACGCAGTGGGTGGCGAACGACACCTCGGCCGCCTGCGCGGGTGTCGCGGCCACGCCCAGCAGCACGCCCGCCGAGCAGAGCACCAGTGCGGCGCCGGCGGCGCCCGTCCTGCGGGCCGGTATGACTCTCCTTCGCATGCTCACGTGGTTCCCTTCGTGGTGGGAGTCGTCGGACTCGTCGGGCTGTCGTCGTGCGGTGCGGAGAGCCGGCCGGCCGGGCCGCCCGGAGCGGAGTCCGGGGTGAACCACGGCAGGGTCGGAGTCGGGTCGGGCGCGGGCCCGGGGGTGCGGGAGCGGGGCAGTCGCAACGCCGGCCGGGTGAGCTTCCGGTGGCGGACGCCGCCCGGCCGGTGCGGCCGTACCCGGTCCACGACGGCCATCCCGACACGGAAGACCGCGGCCGGGACGACCAGGCAGAGCAGGATCCAGAACAGCGTCACGCCCCACGGCCGGCCCACGCCCCAGGGCTGCTCGGCGAGGAGCCTGCCGTCGTACCGGAGGGAGACGGTGTAGTCGCCGTGCGCCCCGGCCGACAGCTCGACGGGCAGCTTGATCTGCGCCTTCCTGCCGGGCGCGAGGGTGCCGCGCCACTGCTGCTCGTCCCACTGGGGCGCGAAGACGCCGTGCGCGGTGCCGACCCGGAAGACCGGGTCCTTGATCGCAGTGGAGCCGACGTTGCCCGCGGTGAAGACAAGCGTGCGGCTCGGCGGCGCCCCGAACCAGGTCAGCAGGCCGCTCGAACCGGTCAGCCGGGTGTCGGAGAGGATCGACAGCCGACCCCCGGCGGGCTCGGCGGGCAGCGGGGCGACGGGATGCCCGGCGACCTGGAGGACGGCGTCCGCCTCGGCCTTCGCACCGGTCACCGTGGCGACGTGCACCACGCAGGGGCACGGCACGGGCGGCTCGGCGACCGGCAGCTTCTTGGTGAAGGCGCCGCCCGCGTCGGTGGTCGCTGCCCGGCCGTCGCCGTTGGCGCAGGAGTTGGTGCCGCCGATCACGCCGCGGGACGGGGTGGCCCGCCCGCAGATCAGCAGCATCAGCAGGGTGTGCGGCCGCCAGCCGCTCCCGCTGACGGTGACCGAACCGCCCGTACCCGCCTGGGACGCGGACAGCTTCACGACCGGCCCGTCCGCCGCGGCCACGGGGACGGCGAGCGGCAGCAGAAGCAGCGCGAACACCACCGCCAGCACGGGAATCCGGGCCTTGCCGCTCACGTCACCGCTCCTGTCAACTCGACCTCCGTACAGGTGCGTTCGCCGTCTCTGGCCGGGTCCGCGGTCGTACGACGCCTGCGCCGCCGTACGACGAGCAGCGCGGCCGCCGCCACGGCCGCGCCGAGAACGCCGGTCACCGCACCCCGGGGCACGAACCGGGCCGAGGTGTGCGTGACGTCGTGGGCGCCCCCCGCCGCGGTCACCGTCAGCCGGACGTCGACGTCGTCCAGCGCGGGCCGGTCCGGCCACGGTTCGCTGAGGGTCCGGCGCGCGCCCGGGGGCAGCTGCCCGGGAAGGGTGCGCGCGGGGCGGTCCAGGACCGGGCCGAAGAGGCCGTCCGCGTGGACCGCGAGTTTCGGTACGAGGACGGTCGTACCGCGGTTGACCAGCTCGTACGTGATGCGGTCGCCGCGCACCGCCACATGGTCGACGGTCAGCGCGGACACCGCCGGGCCGCCCACGCGCAGCCGGAGCGCCACGTACGCCGTGCGGCCGTCCGCGTCCCGGGCGGTGAGCGTGCCGGAGCGGTCGCCGGGTGCGGCGCCGGCCGGCACGGACACCGTGAAGGGCACCTCGGCACGGGTGCGCGCGGGGATGCGGAGGGCGCTTCGGGCGAACGCGATGCGCACGCCGGTGCCGCGCAGCCGTACGGTGAGCGGTTTTCGGCTGCGGTTGGTCACGGACACCGTGTCCTGCAACGCGGTTCCCGGGACGCCCTCGACGTAGAAGGAGGGGCGCCCGGTGCCGGCGGGCGTGAGGGACCAGCCTGCGGCCGCTTCCGCGTGCGGTGCGGACGCGAGCAGCAGGAGCAGGGTGAGGCCGAGGACACGGGCGGCGGACGGCATGGGCGGCTCCAGCGGTCTACGGCTTGAGGTTCAGCGGCGAGCGGCCGGGTTCCGCCGGGTCAGCCACAGGGTGCCCGCCGCACCCGCGAGCAGGACCGTGCCGCCGAGCGTGCCGAGGGCGACGGCGGAGTCCTCGGGGCCGGTCTGCGGGAGCTGCCCGCCGGAGCCGCCCGAGGAGGACGACGACGAGGAGGACGATCCGCCGGCTGCCGTCACGTCCAGGGTCAGGGACGGCTCGGGGTTGTTGGTGGGGGTGCAGGTCGTCGTCGTACCGAGCGCCTTGATGGTGAGCGTGGCCGCCGTGAAGGTGACCTTGCCGGTCTTCTTCGGCGTGTAGGTGCCGCTGAGGTCGCTGATCTTGATGGGCGTGTTGGCGGGTATCGCGGCCGGGTTGGCCGGGCCGGTGACGGGGAGGGTGCCGCTGTCGGCGCCGCCGAGCCTGATGGTGGCGCTCGGTTTCATGGCGCCCTTGCCCAGCTCGACGGGGCTGGAGGAGACGCCCTTCTGCCAGGACATGGTGATCGTGTAGCCGCTGCCGCTCTTGACGCCCTTGATGTCGATGGGCGAGACGGCGCTCTTGTCGCCGATCGGCGTCTTGCAGTGGTAGTTGACGTCGACGACGTCGGCGTGGGCCGCCGGTGCGGCCAGCAGCACCGCCGAGCCGGCCAGGGCCGCGGCGGACACGAGCGCGGCGGTTCGTTGCGGGTACGACACGTCGGTCCACCCCTTCACTCCTGACGGCGTATCAGATTCGGCCGTCAAGGTACGCCCGGGGTCGTAAGGAGGGAAGACGCGGCACACGCCGGAGTTGTGTCGATCCGGCGTGTGCGAGGCGGTATTCGAGTGGAGACGGGGGCTCAGGTGGCCGTTCGGGGGCGGCCGTTGAGGCGTCTAGACGGGTGCGCCCAGTTCGGCCCACACCGTCTTGCCCGAGCGGCCCGGCGTGCGGACGACCCCCCAGTCCAGGCACAGCCGCTGCACGATGAACATGCCGTGGCCGCCGGGGCGGCCGGCGCGGTGCGGGGTACGGGGAGCCGGCTGGCCGGAACCGCGGTCGGACACCTCCACCCGGATCACCTTGTCGTCGCAGGCGAGGAAGAGTTCCTCCGGACCCTCGGCGTGCAGACAGGCGTTCGTGACCAGCTCGGACACGACGAGCAGCACGTCCTCGGCGGCGGCCCGCCGGTCGGCGGTGGCGGCGGGCAGCCAGCCCCAGGCGTACAGCGCCTGCCGGGCGAAGTCACGGGCGAGCGGGACGACCCCGCTCTCGCCTTCGAGGCGCAGCCTGCGCAGCTGTCGCCCCGGGGTCTCCTGCACACCCTCGGACGGCACAGCTGCCCCCGTGGACGCGCCGTCGGACGGCGCACCCCCCTCGGACGCCCCGGAAGCGCCGCTCGGCTCCGGGCCGCGGTCGCCCGGCGAGTAGGGCCGGGTGGTGCTCATCAGCGCTTCACCTCACCGATTCACCAGTTCATGATTCAAAGGTCCGGCACCGACAGGTGCCCCACGTCTCGGTTCCCCTACGGCGGACCAGGGCCGTTCGCCGGCCCCGGGGCGGTCCCCCCACCCCGGCGGCCGACCGGTTACAGCATGTCTCCTGCCCGGCCGATCCGGCGGAACACCCCCGTCCTGGGCACGCCCCGCGCCGCGCGCGGGCCCCGGCCCCGTCGGGGACGGGCGGCCTCAGTCGGCCTCGCCGGACAGCGCCGCCTCCAGGGAGTCATGGACGGTGAAGACCGCCCCCGCTCCCGTGATCTCGAACACACGGGCCACCACGGGGAGCATCCCCGCCAGGTGCACTCCGCCGCCTGCGGCCTCGGCCTTCAGCCGGGCCCCCAGCAGCACGTTCAGGCCCGTGGAGTCACAGAACTCCAGCCGTGAGCAGTCCACCACGAGCCGTGAGAATCCTTTTCGGAGGAGGGTTTCGAGTGGCTCGCGCAGAAGATCGGCGGTGTGGTGGTCGAGCTCACCCGCCGGTGTCACTACGGCGCTGGAGCCCTCTTCCCGCACCTCCACCAGAAGCCGGCGAGACTGTGCGCTGCCGACCGTCCCGTGGTCCATGCCGTCTCTCTCCCGAGGTCGTGGCTGCTGCTGACGCCCTCGAAGATTACGCCTTCCGTGCGCAGTCCGACACCCGAAGAACCTCACATAATCGGACATATCGTCACGGAGCGTACTTGCGATCGTCGTGCGGAAGCAGATAGGGCTAGTAAGGACACACACCCCACCGGGCCGCGACAGGCCCAGGTCGGCTTTGGAGGCGCCGCACACCGCAGTGCACATACCGGCTTCGGCAGCCATATGCCGAGAACGATGGAGGACACCCATGTCAGCCCGGCTCGACGCATCGCATACCCCGACAGCGACGTCGACACCCCCACCGGAACAGCTGGATCATCCCATCGATCCCGTGGACGCCCTCGACCCCCTCGAGGGACTCCCGGAGATCCCCCCGTTCGCCGAGGTCGACCCCGTCGACGCGCGGGCTCTGTCCAAGACCCTCTTCGAGCGACTGGCGTCGCTGGAGGAAGGGACGCACGAGTACGCGTACGTCCGCAACACGCTCGTCGAACTGAACCTCGCGCTCGTCAAGTTCGCCGCCTCCCGCTTCCGCTCCCGCAGCGAGCCGATGGAGGACATCATCCAGGTCGGCACGATCGGCCTGATCAAGGCGATCGACCGCTTCGAACTCGCCCGCGGTGTGGAGTTCCCCACCTTCGCGATGCCGACCATCATCGGCGAGATCAAGCGCTTCTTCCGTGACACCTCGTGGTCCGTGCGCGTACCGCGCCGCCTGCAGGAGCTGCGGCTCGACCTGGCCAAGGCCGGGGACGAACTGGCCCAGCGACTGGACCGCGCCCCCACCGTCCCGGAACTCGCCGAACGCCTCGGCATCTCCAACGACGAGGTCGTCGAGGGCATGGCCGCCTCGAACGCGTACACCGCCTCCTCCCTGGACGCCCAGCCCGAGGAGGACGACTCCGAGGGCGCGCTCGCGGACCGCATCGGGTACGAGGACCACGGGCTCGAGGGCATCGAGTACGTCGAGTCGCTGAAGCCCCTGATCGCCGAACTCCCGCCCAGGGACCGCAAGATCCTCTCCCTGCGCTTCGTCGCGGGCCTGACCCAGTCGGAGATCGGCGAGGAACTGGGCATCTCCCAGATGCATGTCTCCCGGCTGCTGTCACGGACGCTGGTACGGCTGCGCAGGGGGCTGACCGTTGAGGACTGATCCTGGAGGAGTGCCCGGGGAAGAGTGACTCCGGAGGAGTGACCCGGGAGGCGTCACCCGGGAGGCGGCACCCGGGAGGC
Organism: Streptomyces sp. NPDC031100; assembly: GCF_055570785.1. Classification (NCBI taxonomy): domain Bacteria; kingdom Bacillati; phylum Actinomycetota; class Actinomycetes; order Kitasatosporales; family Streptomycetaceae; genus Streptomyces; species Streptomyces sp. NPDC031100. The sequence goes on along the minus strand of NZ_JBVIGN010000025.1, from coordinate 54,734 downwards.
GGCACCCGGGAGAAGTGTCCTCCGTCCCGCTCATGAGGCGGCTCGGCGACCGCGCCGGGCCGCTTCGCCGTGTTCGGCCACCCGAACCGTTATGCGGTTACCCGGGGAAACGTCTTTCCCGAACGGCACCCCTCCACCACGATGGGCCCCCAAACCGGCTGGTACGCCGGATACTTCGGGGACGGAGAGTGCGGGATGGCTCAGGGCGGCGACCGGGCGGGGGCGGACCACGCGGACACGCCGGACGCGCGACTGACGGAACTGCTGCGCGCCCCCACCCCGACGGCCTACCCGGCCCTGCAGGAACTGCGCCGCCGGCACCACCCGGCGGTCCTCGCCCACGCCCGGCTGTGCGCCGCGAGCGAGTCCGCCGCACGCCGGATGGCGGCGGAGGCCTTCACCACGGCGGCCCGCGAGACGGCCCGGGGGTGGGAACCGGGCGGCCCCCTGCGCCATCAACTCCTGCTCCTGACCGTACGGTTGGCGGCGACCTGGGCGGCCGACGAACGCTCCGCGGGCGTGGACCCCGCCCTCCTGCTGGTCCTGAACGCCACCGGCCTGCCCGACGGTCCGACGCCTCCCCTCCTCCCGGCGTTCCAGACGCTCCCGTCCCGCGCCCAGGGCCTGATCTGGTACGGCGTCCTCGAAGAGGAACCCCCCGAGCGCACCGCCGTCCTGCTCGGCCTCAGCCCGGCGGACGTCGCCTACGGCACCCCGGGCGCCCTCAAGGCCCTGGCCCAGGCGTGTCTGAGAAACCGGCTGGCCGCCTCGTACGACCCGCGCTGCGCCGACTTCCGCCGGCTGATCGAGGAGGCGGTACGGCAGGACGGCCCCCGTTACAGCGCCGACCTGGACGCCCACAGGACCCGATGTCCGCACTGCACGGCCGCCGTCGAGGACCTGACCGCGCTGCGGGACACCCCGAGGCAGACCCTGGCCGAGGGCCTGCTGCCCTGGAACGGAGCGGCGTACATACGCCCCGACGTACCGACCCCGGCACCCACACCATCTGCGCATCACGGCAGTTGGCCGCCCCGGCGCCGCTATCTGCTGGCGACGGCGGCCCTGGGCGTGGCCCTGCTCCCACTGCTGGTGTTCCTCCTCGCCCCAGCGGACGGATCCGACGGGCAGCCGACGGCAGCGACACCCCCGCCCCCACCGGTGACGGTCACGGCGACGGTCTCCGTGTCCCCGACCCCGTCCCCCTCCCTGACTCCTTCTCGCACCCGTAAGTCCCCGTCCCCCACCCGGACTTCGCGGCGCCCGACCAAGTCCCCGCGCCCCAGCCGCACGCCGAGCCCGTCCCCCACACCGCCCTCGCCCCCGGGCACGGCCTACGCCCAGGTCGTGAACGCCGCCACGGGCCGCTGCCTGGACGTCCGGGACGCCTACTTCGACAACGGCACCGACGTCATCACGGCCCCCTGCACGTCCTCTCCCACCCAACGCTGGCGCGTCGACACCTACCGAGGCGTCCTCCAGTCCTTCGCCGACCCCGACTTCTGCCTGGACAGCCGCGGCTCCGTCGATCGGGGCGTGGGCATCTGGACGTGCGACTCGGTCTACAGCCCCAACGGCCAGAACCTCCGCTTCACCGTCGACCCCGACGGCACGATCCGCCCGGCGATCGCCATCGAGACGGCGGTGACACCGGAAGGCGGGGACTGGGTGGGGCTGGAGCCGTTGGACGGGGGGTTGGGGCAGCGGTGGCGGGCCGGGGCCCGCTGAACACGATCCCGGGCCGGCCGCGGCGGGCCGGGGCCTTGTGAACACGGCCCCGGCCGGCACGGTCAGACCACCCGCACGCCCCTGCGCCAGACCCCGCTGACCAGCGGCACCCCCGGCCGGTACGCCAGGTGGACGTGGCTGGGGGCGTCCAGGAGGGTCAGGTCGGCGTACGCGCCGGGGGTGAGGTGGCCGATGTCCGTGCGGCGAAGGGCTGCCGCACCGCCCGCCGTGGCTGACCAGACCGCCTCGTCCGGGGTCATGCGCATGTCCCGTACCGCGAGCGCGATGCAGAAGGGGACGGAGGAGGTGAAGGACGAGCCCGGGTTGCAGTCCGTGGAGAGGGCGACCGTCACGCCTGCGTCCAGCAGGCGGCGGGCGTCGGGCCACTCGGCCCGGGTGGAGAACTCGGCGCCGGGCAGGAGGGTGGCGACCGTGTTGCCGTTCGCGAGGGCGTCGACGTCCGCGTCCGTGAGGTGGGTGCAGTGGTCGGCGCTCGCCGCGTCCAGCTCGACGGCCAGCTGGACGCCGGGGCCGTAGGAGAGCTGGTTGGCGTGGACGCGGGGGTGCAGGCCCTTGGCCTTGCCCGCGGTCAGGATCGCCCGCGCCTGGTCGCCGTCGAAGGCGCCCTTCTCGCAGAACACGTCGACCCAGCGGGCGTGCGGCGCGCAGGCGTCCAGCATCTCGCCGGTGACCAGGGCGACGTAGGCCGCCGGGTCGTCGGCGTAGTCGGGGGAGACGATGTGGGCGCCGAGGTACGTCACCTCGTCGGTGTGCCGCGCCGCGATGCGCAGGGCGCGGGCCTCGTCCTCGACCGTCAGGCCGTAGCCCGACTTCGTCTCGAAGGTCGTGGTGCCCTGGCGGAGGGCCTCGGCCAGATAGTGGGTGAGGTTCGCCTCCAGTTCCGCGTCGGTCGCGGCGCGGGTGGCCGCGACCGTGGTGCGGATGCCGCCCGCGGTGTACGAGCGGCCGGACATGCGGGCGTTGAACTCCTGCGTGCGGTCACCGGCGAAGACCAGGTGGGAGTGGGAGTCCACGAAGCCGGGCAGCACCGCCCGGCCGCCCGCGTCGACCCGGTTGTCAGTGGCGGGTGCTTTGCTGGATTCACCGGTCCACGCGATGCGGTCGCCGTCGATGACGACGGCCGCGTCCTGGATCAGACCGAGGGGGGACCTGTCACCGAGGGAGGGGTCGTTGGTGACCAGCGTGGCGATGTTGGTGACGACGGTGCTGCTCATCATGGTGTCCTCAGGGATGGCCGGGTGGGGTTCGACGGTTTTCAGCCGCGCAGGGCGTCGATCGCGTCCGCCAGCGCCGACGGCACGTCCGGTACGAGCTGGTGGACGCCGTCCCGTACGACAGGGCGGCCGCCCACGATCGTGTGCCGTACGTCCGCGGCGGTCGCCGCGAATACGGCCGTCTCGGCGCCCAGCCTGGGCAGCGGCCCGGCCGTCCTGACCGAGTCGAGGGCGATCGTCGTCAGGTCGGCGAGCGCACCGGGCTCGATGGTGCCGGCGTCCGACCAGCCGAGGGCGGCGTGGCCGTCGGCGGTGGCAGCCCGCAGCAGCGCGGCGGCGGTCCAGTGGCCCCGGGTGCGGGTGCGCAGCCGCTCGTTCAGCTCCATCGCGCGCGCCTCTTCGAGCAGGTCGATGACGGCGTGGCTGTCGGAGCCGAGGGAGAGCGGGGAGCCCGCCCGCTGCAGGGCGACGGCCGGGCCGATGCCGTCCGCCAGGTCGCGCTCGGTCGTCGGGCACATGCAGGTGCCGGTGCCGGAGCCGCCGAGCAGCGCGATGTCCTCGTCGGTGAGGTGGGTGTTGTGCACACCGGTGGTGCGCGGCCCGAGGACGCCGTGGTCGGCGAGCAGCCGGGTGGGGGTGCAGCCGTGCGCCGCCTGGCAGGCGTCGTTCTCGGCGGTCTGCTCCGACAGGTGCACGTGCAGCGGGGCCCCCCGCTCCCCGGCCCACTGCGCCACGGTCGCCAACTGGCCCGCGGGCACGGCCCGTACGGAGTGGATCGCCGCTCCGATCCGTGCGTGATCCCGTTCCTTGAGAACTGCACAGCGTTCGGCCCAGGCCTCCGCGCTGCCGTCGGAGAAGCGGAGCTGGTGGGCGCCTGGCGGCTGGCCGAAGCCGGAGGACAGGTAGGCGGTGTCCAGCAGGGTGATGCGGATGCCGGCCTCGGCGGCGGCCGCGATCAGCGCCTCGCCCATCGCGTTGGGGTCGGCGTAGCGGGTGCCGCCGGGGGCGTGGTGGACGTAGTGGAACTCGCCGACGCAGGTGACGCCCGCCAGGGCCATCTCGGCGTACACCGCGCGGGCCAGGGCGTGGTAGGTCTCCGGGGTCAGGTGGTCGGCGACGGAGTACATCACCTCGCGCCAGGTCCAGAAGGTCCCGCTGCCGACCTGGACCGTGCCGCGCAGCGCCCGGTGGAAGGCGTGCGAATGGGCGTTCGCCAGGCCGGGGAGGGTCAGACCGCGCAGGATCTCGGCGCCGGGCGGCGGGGTGGGCACGCCGGTGCGGACGGCGGTGATGCGGCCGTCCTCTGTGCTCAGGGCCACGCCCGGCTCGATGTTGGTGTCGAGCCAGGCGTGCTCCAGCCAGTACGTCCGTGTGGTCACGTGCAGGCCAGCCCTTCCAGTACGTCGGCGAGTGCGTGCACCCCGGCCATGCAGTCGTCCTCGGCCGCGAACTCGGCCGGGGAGTGCGAGACGCCGGTGGGGTTGCGCACGAACAGCATGGCGGTCGGAATGGTGCCGGAGAGGATTCCGGCGTCGTGTCCGGCACCGGTTCCCAGGACGGGCACCTTCAGGCTGTCACTCGCCGCCCCCAGGATCCGGCTCAGTTCGTCGCGCAGCGCGTGGTCGAACTCGACCACCGGGGTGAAGGACTCCCGGACGACGTCGAGGTCGATGCCGTGGGCGTCCGCGTACTCCCGTGCGGCCTTCTCGATGCCGACGACGACCGTGTCCAGGGTCTCCTGGTCGGCGGCGCGGGAGTCGAGCCAGCCGCGCACCAGGGAGGGGATGGCGTTGACGCCGTTCGGCTCGACGGAGATCTTGCCGAAGGTGGCGACGGCACCGGCGAGTTCGGCCTCCCGGCGGGCCGCGAGCACGGTCTCGGCGTACGACAGCATCGGGTCGCGCCGGTCGACCAGCCGGGTGGTGCCGGCGTGGTTGGCCTCGCCCCGGAAGTCGAAGCGCCAGCGGCCGTGCGGCCAGATGGCACTGGCGATGCCGACCCGGTCGCCGGACAGGTCCAGCGCACGCCCCTGTTCGACGTGCAGCTCGACGAAGGCGCCGATACGGGCCAGCCGCTCCGGGTCGGCCCCGATGGTGTCGGGGTCGTACCCGGCGGCCTCCATGGCCTGCGGGAGGCTGATCCCGTCGCCGTCGGTGAGCCGGTGGGCCTGCTCGACGGTCAGCTGTCCGGCGGTGAGCCGGGAGCCGACGCAGGCCAGCCCGAACCGGGCCCCCTCCTCGTCACCGAAGTTGACGAGGGCCAGGGGCTTGGTGAACCGCACTCCCCTCCCGCGCAGTTCGTCCAGAGCGGCGAAGGAGGAGACGACCCCGAGGGGCCCGTCGAAAGCGCCACCGTCCGGCACCGAGTCCAGATGGGATCCGGTGACGACCGCGTCCCCCGCGGCCGGGTCCCCGAGCCAGGCCCACTGGTTCCCGTTCCGGTCGACCTCGTAGGTGAGCCCGCGCGCCTCCGCCTGCTCCTGGAACCAGGCCCGGCACTCGGCGTCGGCACCGGTCCAGGCGAAGCGGCGGTAGCCGCCGGAGGCGGAGCTGCGGCCGATCGGCAGCAGCTCCGCCCACATGCTGTGGAAGGTCACGCCTGGTCACCCTCGCGCATAGGCACCCGAACCCCGCGCTCCTGCGCAACCGACTCCGCGATGTCGTACCCGGCGTCCACGTGCCGGATGACACCCATGCCGGGGTCGTTGGTGAGAACGCGCCGGATCTTCTCGCCGCCCAGCTTCGTGCCGTCGGCCACCGTCACCTGGCCGGCGTGGATGGAGCGCCCCATGCCGACGCCGCCACCGTGGTGGATGGAGACCCACGACGCGCCGGAGGCCACGTTGACCATGGCGTTCAGCAGCGGCCAGTCGGCGATCGCGTCGGAGCCGTCGAGCATGGCCTCGGTCTCGCGGTACGGGGAGGCGACGGAGCCGCAGTCGAGGTGGTCGCGGCCGATGGCCAGCGGAGCGGCCAGCTCGCCGGAGGCCACCATGTCGTTGAAGCGCTCACCGGCCTTGTCGCGCTCGCCGTAGCCGAGCCAGCAGATGCGGGCGGGCAGGCCCTGGAAGTGGACGCGCTCGCGGGCCATCTTGATCCAGCGGGCCAGGGACTCGTTCTCCGGGAACAGCTCGAGGATCGCCTTGTCGGTCTTGGCGATGTCGGCGGGGTCGCCGGACAGGGCGGCCCAGCGGAACGGGCCCTTGCCCTCGCAGAACAGCGGGCGGATGTACGCGGGGACGAAGCCGGGGAAGGCGAACGCGCGGTCGTAGCCGGCCAGCTGGGCCTCGCCGCGGATGGAGTTGCCGTAGTCGAAGACCTCGGCTCCGGCGTCCATGAAGCCGACCATCGCCTCGACGTGCTTGGCCATCGACTCACGGGCGCGGGTGGTGAAACCGGCCGGGTCCTTGGCGGCGGCGTCGGCCATGTCCTCGAAGGCCACGCCGACCGGCAGGTAGGACAGCGGGTCGTGGGCGGAGGTCTGGTCGGTGACGATGTCGATGGGGGCGTTCATCGCGAGCAGCTGCGGGACCAGCTCGGCCGCGTTGCCGAGGACGCCGATGGACAGCGGGCGGCGGGCGTCACGGGCCTCGGTGGCCAGCTGGAGCGCGTGGTCGAGGTTGTCGGCCTTGACGTCCAGGTAGCGGTGCTCGATGCGGCGCTCGATGGCGCGCGGGTCGCAGTCGATACAGAGGGCGACGCCGTCGTTCATGGTCACGGCGAGGGGCTGGGCGCCGCCCATGCCGCCGAGGCCGGCGGTGAGGGTGATGGTCCCGGCGAGGGTGCCGTTGAACTTCTTCGCGGCGACGGCGGCGAAGGTCTCGTAGGTGCCCTGGAGGATGCCCTGGGTGCCGATGTAGATCCAGGAGCCGGCGGTCATCTGGCCGTACATGGTCAGGCCGAGGGCCTCCAGACGGCGGAACTCCTCCCAGTTGGCCCAGTCGCCGACCAGGTTGGAGTTGGCGATGAGGACGCGCGGGGCCCACTCGTGGGTCTGCATCACGCCGACCGGGCGGCCGGACTGGACCAGCATGGTCTCGTCCTGCTTGAGGGTCTTCAGCGTGCGCACCATCGCGTCGAAGGAGCGCCAGTCACGGGCGGCCTTGCCGGTGCCGCCGTAGACGACGAGCTTGTCGGGGTGCTCGGCAACCTCGGGGTCGAGGTTGTTCTGGAGCATCCGCAGGGCGGCCTCCTGCTGCCATCCCAGGGCGCTCAGTTCCGTGCCGCGCGGTGCTCGTACGGGGCGGGGTCCCGACATCGTCTGCCTCCTTCTGTTACTACGCTTATTCACATCCTGTCTCTCTGAATAGAACTAGTCAATACATCGGCATCCCCCCGTCCGCGCGCCGCGGATGTTTGGCTGGAATCACCCTGAAGACGCAGGCAGGCCGACAGGAGGAGAGGTCGTGGACCACGACACCGACAGCGAGGCCCGGGAGCGGGCCGCCCGGCGGGACGAGGCGGTGCGCGGCGCGGTGGAGCAGGGGCTGCTGGGGCCGGACGCGGCCGTGGCGGGGCTGCTGGACGTCACCGGCATCCGGGAGTCGGCGGCGGCCCTGCGGGCGGCCTTCGACGCGGTCGTGGCGCCGGGGACGCCGGTGCTGCACGCCTTCGCGGTGAAGGCGACCCCGCTGGTGCCGGTGCTGCGGCTGCTGCACGAGGAGGGCATCGGTGCGGAGGTGGCGAGCCCGGGCGAGCTGGCGCTGGCGCGGGCAGCGGGGCTGCCGCCGGAGCGGATGGTGCTCGACTCGCCCGCCAAGACCCCGGCCGAGCTGCGCGAGGCGCTCGCGCTGGGCATCGCCGTCAACGCGGACAACCCCCAGGAGCTGGACCGGCTCGACGCGCTGGCCCGGACGGCGCCCACCCGGTCGCCGCTCGGCATCCGGATCAACCCGCAGATCGGCGGCGGCAGCATCGGGGCGACGTCGACGGCGACGCAGACCTCCAAGTTCGGCGTGGCGCTGCGCGACGAGGGGGCCCGGGAGTGGGTCGTACAGGCCTGCGCGGACCGGCCGTGGCTGACCCGGCTGCACACGCACACCGGCTCGCAGGGCATCCCGCTGTCGCTGCTGGCGCGGGGTGTGGCGGAGACGTACGCGCTCGCGGAGGAGATCAACGCGCGGATCGGGCGGCAGCAGATCGACACGCTCGACATCGGCGGCGGGCTGCCGGTCGATTTCACCGGGGAGGCGACGGCGCCGACGTATGCGCAGTACGCGCGCGTGCTGGCCGAGGAGGTGCCGGGGCTGTTCGACGGGCGGTACGGGCTGGTGACCGAGTTCGGACGGTCGCTGCTGGCCAAGCACGGCACGGTGGTGGCGCGGGTGGAGTACGCCAAGCGTTCCGGCGGACGGCGGATCGCGGTGACGCACGCGGGCGTGCAGGTGGCCACACGGACCGTGTACGTGCCGGGGGCGTGGCCGCTGAGGATCGCCGCGTACGACGCCAAGGGGCGGCCGAAGGCGGGTCCCGAGGTGGTGCAGGACGTCGCCGGCCCGGCCTGCTTCTCGGGCGACCTGCTCGCCGAGGGGCGCGCGCTGCCTCTGCTGGAGCAGGGCGACTACGCGGCGGCGCTGGACACGGGCGCGTACTACTTCGCGCACCACTACGCCTACAACTCCCTGACCCGGCCGGGGATCTACGGCTTCGTGCCGGACGGATCGGGAGGCATGGCCTTCGCGACCGTGCGGGAGCCGCAGACTGTCGCCGAGGTGGTGGCGGAGTCCGGCGGGGCACAAGCGGACGCGCTCGCCTCCCTCAAGAGAGCCGATCGTCGTTGACGCAGTCAGACGTGGCCCAACCCACGGATAGAGACCCGCGCTCCCGCGAAGCAAGAGCTTCGACGTCAACCGCCCGACGCTCAAGGCGCTGGGCTTGCACAGCGGGCATCACTGGCTGCGATGCTGCGCTTGCGTCCAGTCCCACCCCGCCACCACAGCGGTGCGGCCCCGGCCCGTACGACGACGGCCACCCGGGCCAGCCCCTGTCCTCCGCGCGCCACGTCTGCCTCCCGTGTCACGTGTCCTCGATGCGCCTGTGCGCGGACGAAGGTAGTGGCAGAAGGTGAGACGAGTCTGAGAGCGCGGCGGCTCAATCGACGAACAGTCCGCGGGCCGCCGCGTGCGTGTCGAACTCCTCCAACCGGGCCTGGGCCTCCGGCAGGTCGTCGCAGACCGCCTCCAGCAGCACCCGCCCCAGCAGCATGGGCGCGCACGCGGTGTCGAAGGCGAGCCCGGTGCCGACGGCGGCGGGCAGCAGCAGGTCGGAGTACTTGGCGACGGGCGCGAAGGCGGAGTCGGCGACCGTGACGACGGTCAGGCCCGCGTCCTTGGCATAGGCGAGGGTGTCGACGACCTCGCGCGGATGCCGGGGCAGCGCGAAGCACAGCAGGGCGGAGGCGCCCGCGCGGACGGCCGCGTCGATGCGGTCCTGGATCATCGTGCCGCCCTCGTTGAGCAGCCGGACGTCCGGGTGGACCTTGGCGGCGAAGTACGCGAAGCCGTACGCCTGGGAGGCGGCCGCGCGCAGCCCGAGCACCGGCAGCGGGCGGGAGGCGGCGAGGATCCGGCCGGCCTTCTGCACCGGGCGGGGGTCGGCGAGCAGCTCCGCGAGGTGCTTCAGGTTCTCGATCTCGGCCTCGACGGCCTGCTGGTACTCGTTGTACGAGCCCGTCTCCGCGGCCGGCTCGGCGGGGACGACCTCGCGCAGGTGCCTGCGCAGGGCGGGGTAGCCGTCGAACCCGAGGGCGACCGCGAAGCGGGTCACCGACGGCTGGCTGACCCCGGCCAGCTCGGCCAGCTCCACGCTGGACAGGAAGGGCACGTCGGCGGCCCGCCGCACCATGCTGTGCGCGATGCGGCGCTGGGTGGGCGTGAGCCGGTGCCCCTCGAAGAGCGCCTGCAGCCGGGTGGCCGGGCTGTCCAACGCCCCGGACGTCGCCCCGGACGTCACGGCGACAGCCGGTTCCGACGTCACGCCGGACGCCGCCCCGGACGTCGTACTCATACTCCTGTCCACACTCATGACGTGCTCCCCCTCCAGATGTCCGTGAACCGGTCGAGCAGGTGGGCCGCCGCCTTCACGTCGTCCGTGAGCGGCCGGTCGGCCGGGTCGGCGTCGAGGACCGGCTCGGCGAGCGCGAACGCCCGTCCGGCCGGAAGCTCCGGGTCGGGCCTCAGGTCCCGCTGGCGCAGCGCCCGGACGGCGGCGACGAGTTCGCAGCCGACCACCAGACGGTACGCACCGCACGCGCGCAGCGTCTGGCGCGCGGCGAGCGAGGCGAAGCTCGCCTGTTCCTCGACGCCCCGGGAGAGTACAGCGTGACCGAGCGACGCGGGGGCCGAGAAGGCCCGCAGATCGCCGAGGGCCGCGCCGGCCGCGTACTCCAGGATCATCACGCCGGACGAGGCCGGTTCATGGTCGGCGAGGAAGGGGCGCAGCCGGGTGTAGGCGGGCTCGTTGAGGGTGGACAGGCGGGAGGTCGACAGGCGTGCGACCTGCATCAGGGCGAGCCTGAAGTGGTCCAGGGCGAGGGCGAGTTGGGCCTGGTAGAAGCCGCCGTGGTGGTAGGCGGCCCGGTCCTCGGGGGCGATGAGCGGGTTCTCGGCCGCGGCGTTGATCTCCACGGTCAGGACCTGCTCCAGGGCGTCCGCCGCGTCGTGCGCCGGCCCGTGTATCTGGGGCAGGCAGCGGAAGCCGTACGGGTCCTGGATCCGGCCGAGCGGCGGGGTCGGCCGGTCGGCGGCGCCGATCAGCTCCCGCATCCGCCGGGCCACCTCGGCGCTGCCCCGGTGCGGGCGGGCGGTGTGCACGGGGGCGGCGAAGGCCTCGTGGGAGCCGTCGACGGCGAGCAGGGACAGCGCCGCGACGACCTGGGTGGCGCCGATCAGCCCGCGCAGTTCGTGCAGGGCGAGCGCGGACTGGCCGAGGGTGAGGGCGTTGCTGCTGATCAGGGCGAGGGCGTCGTTGTTGTCGAGGGGCTGCGGCTCGGGGGCGCCCGCGCCCCGCCACGGGTGCTCCCCGGCCAGTGCGAGACCCACCTGGGCCAGCGCCGCGATGTCGCCGGTGCCGACGGAGCCGAACTCGTTGACCACCGGGTACGCGCCCGTCTCCAGGGCCTCGCACAGGGCGGTGACGACGCCGGGCCTGAGGCCGGCGCCCCCGGCCAGCAGCTGGTTGGCGCGGACGGCGAGCATCGCGCGCACCTGCCGGGCGGGGAGTTCCTCGCCTATGGCGCCGGCGTGGCTGCGCAGCAGGCGCAGGCCGTGTCCGGCGACCGAACCGGCGGGCACGGACTCGTTCCGGTTCGCGCCCACGCCGGTGGTGCGGCCGTAGACGCGCCCGGTGGCCGCGAGCTGCCGGGCGGCGTTCCAGGACCGCTCCGCCCGCCGCATGGCGTCGACCCCGGGGACGGGCCGCGCGACCCCGTCGGCGAGGCGCACGACGTCCTCGACACCGAGCCGGGTCCCGTCGAGGACCACCGCCCCAGAGCACACGGAGTCCGGAGCGTCCAGGATGCGAGACGGCATCAGGCCCACACTCTCCTCGCATGGACAACCTATTCAGACAGCAAGAACTCTGCATGACGTTATGCAGCCAGGCAAGGGACATCTGCCGGGACCGGCGGCGTAACGGTCCTTCCGCGACCACCGCCCAAGGGGCGGTATCGCCGTGGCGATGATCTGACGACGAATCAGCCAAGCCAAACCGCCACTCAGGGTGACCGGGCGACTGCTTACGGTGAGAGTGCGCTACTGGCACGACACCTGAGGAAGCGTCATGGCCTCCAACCGCAGGGCCTTCCTGGCGGCCGCCGCCGTCACCGCGCTGACCGCCGCCCCGGCGACGGCCGCGCCCGGTCCCTGTCCCCGACCGCCGAACACCGCGTGCGCCGCCCTGGACGAACTCCTCGCGGGCAACCGGCGCTACGCCGCCGGCCACCCCCGCCACCCGAACGACTCCCCCGCCCGGCGGCACCTGCTGGCCGCAGCCCAGCACCCGTTCGCGGTGATCGTCGGCTGCATCGACTCCCGGGTGCCGCCGGAGCTGGTCTTCGACCAGGGACTGGGCGACCTGCTGTGCATAAGGACCGCCGGCCAGGTGCTGGACGAGGCCGTGCTCGGATCCATCCAGTACGGCGTGCAGGAGCTGGGCGTCCCCCTGGTGCTGGTGCTCGGGCACGAGCGCTGCGGAGCCGTCGCCGCCACGCTGGAGCATCTGCGCACCGGCGCTCCGGTGCCGGGCCACCTGGAACTCCTGGTGGAGGAGATCGCCCCCGCCGCCCGCCGCACCCGGGTGCTGCCCGGCGACTGGGCCGAGCACACCGTGCGCGCCCACACCGCCTGGGTCCGGGACGCGATCCGCGCCGACCCGGCCTTCGCCCCCGCCCACATCGCGGCCGCCCGTTCCGACCTCGACACCGGGCTCGTGTCCCTGCTGCCCTGAACACCACCCCCCATGAAGCCCCTGAAGAAACCATGAACCTGACCCGCGCCCTGTCCGTCCTGCCCTCCCCCGCCGACCTGAAATCCATGACCCGCGCCCCGCGCCGCGACCTGCTGTGCGGGCTGACCGTGGCCGTCGTCGCCCTGCCCCTGGCCCTCGGCTTCGGCGTCACCTCCGGGCTCGGTGCCGCCGCCGGGCTGACCACGGCCGTCGTCGCCGGTGCGCTGGCCGCGCTGTGCGGCGGCAGCGCCCGCCAGGTCACCGGTCCCACGGGTGCGATGACCGTGGTCCTCGTCCCGATCGTGCACCGCTACGGCGCCGACGGCGTCCTCACCGCCGGGCTGCTGGCGAGCCTGATCCTGCTCGTCCTCGCCTTCGCCCGGGCGGGGGCGGCGATGGCGTACGTGCCGGCGCCCGTGATCGCCGGCTTCACCCTCGGCATCGCTTGTGTGATCGCCCTCCAGCAGGTGCCCGCCGCGCTCGGCGTGCCCACCCCGCGCGGCGAGCAGGTCGCCGTGGTCGCCGCGCGGGCGGGCGAGGAGTTCGGGCGCGCACCGCACTGGCCGGCCCTGCTGCTCGCGGCCGGTGCGGCGGCGGTCGTGCCGGCCGGTGCCCGCTGGAAGCCGGCCGTGCCCTTCTCCCTCGTGGCCGTCGCGGCCGCCACCGTCGCGGCCGAGGCGCTGCACCTGCCCGTCACCCGCATCGGCAGCCTCCCCGCGTCCCTGCCCGCGCCCTCCCTCTCCTTCCTCGACCTCTCCCGCGTGCCCGCCCTGCTCGCCCCGGCCGCCGCGGTGGCCGCGCTCGCCGCCCTGGAGTCCTTGCTGTCGGCGTCGGTGGCCGACGGGATGCGGCCGGGCGAGCGGCACGACCCCGGGAAGGAGCTGTTCGGGCAGGGCATCGCCAACCTCGCGGCCCCGCTGTTCGGCGGGGTCCCGGCGACCGGCGCCATCGCGCGCACGGCGGTGAACGTCCGTACCGGCGCCGCCTCCCGGCTGGCCGCGCTCGCGCACGCGGTGGTCCTCGCCGGGATCGTGGCGGTCGCCGCCCCGCTGGTGGGCCGTGTCCCGCTGGCCGCGCTGGCCGGGGTGCTGCTGGCGACGGCCGTACGCATGGTGGAGCGGGACGCGGTCCGGGCGATGACGAAGGCCACCCGCGGCGACGCGCTGGTGCTGATCCTCACGGCCACGGCCACCCTCGCCCTGGACCTGGTGCGGGCGGTGCTGATCGGCCTCGGCGTCTCGGTGCTGCTGGCGCTGCGCTCGGCGGTGCGCGGCACCCGGCTCACCCCCGCGGCCGCCGACGAACTGCCGGGCGAGGCGGGCACGGTGACGTACCGGTTCGACGGCCCGCTGCTGTTCGCCGCCGCCCACCGCTTCCGGTGCGGCCTCGCCGACCTCCACGACGGGGTCACAGCGGTCGACCTCAAGCTGTCCGGCCTCACGGCCGTGGACGCGACGGGCGCGCTCGCGCTGAAGGAGGCGGTCGCCGAACTGCACGGGCGGGGCGTCGAGGTACGGATCAGCGGGGTGGACCTGGCCCACCGCCGGGTCCTGGAGTCCTGCGGGGTCCTCACGACGGCCGGAGCCGGTACGAAGAGGGGGGTTGTCCCCAGTGCGGCGGGCGTGACCGCTCCCTAGGGTGGGGGTCATGAGCACTACGGACTCACGGGACGTCGACCTCGAGAAGGACGACATGGACCTCAAGAAGGATCTGGACGCCACCGTTCGGGCCCGCAGGGAACTGGGCGACGAGTACGACTCCGCACTCGTCGAGTCCTTCCTGGAGAAGGTCGAGCAGCGGATCGACGACGGGGTGGACCGCCGGGTGCGGCGGCACCTGGCGGAGCAGCGGATGGCGGACGCACGCGGCACCCGGCGGCCCAAGGGGACCGACACCTGGGCCGAGCGGTTCGGCTTCGCCATCACCTCGTTGGTCCTCGCGATCCCGCTGTCCTCGATCGGCGGGGGCATCGCGGGGCTGCCCGGGATCGTGGCCACCTGGGTCGGCATCGTCGGCGTCAACGCGACCCAGGCGATACGGCTCAACCCGGAGATCCTCGCCGGCCGCCGCGCCCGGTCGTCCGAACAGGACTGAGGCGACCGCCGGTTCAGGCCTGCATGTTCAGCCCGTCCGGCGTGTGAAGAATTGCGCGGGGACCGCCGCACCCCCGTTGCCGGGGGGCGGGACGACGGCGGTCCCCGCGAGGGACGCGGGCCGGGTCAGGGCCGGGCTTGCGCGTCCGTGGCGTCCATGGAGGTCCGGGAGCCGCTCCGGAGGTCCTTGACGCCGTTCGGCGCCGGCCGGGGCGGGGAGCCGCTCCCGCCCTGCCGACACCCACCAATCTGCCGGACCCGTGTTAAGCGGGTGCTGCGCGCACGTGACACGCTCGTACCACTTCCGAGACGGCTCGATCGGCCGAGGTCACCGCAAGTTCGCCGCCGCCACGGGCCGTTCACCGCAGATTTGCTACTTGTTCCCGCCCTTGGCCAGGAAGGCCAGCAGGTCCTGCCGGCTGACCACACCGGTCGGCTTGCCCTCGACCAGGACGATGGCCGCGTCCGCCGAACCCAGCACCGACATCAGGTCGGCGACCGGCTCGCCGGAGCCGACCTGCGGCAGCGGGGCGCACATGTGCTTCTCCAGCGGGTCGTCCAGCGACGCCCGCTTGTTGAACAGAGCGTCGAGCAGCTCCCGTTCCACGACCGAGCCGACGACCTCGGCGGCCATCACGTCCGGGTGACCGGCGCCCGGCTTGACGACCGGCATCTGCGAGACGCCGTACTCGCGCAGCACCTCGATGGCCTGACCGACCGTCTCCTCCGGGTGCATGTGCACCAGGGAGGGGATGGCGCCGTGCGCCTTGTCGTTGAGGACGTCGGCGACGCGGGCGCTGGGGCCCTCGTCCTCCAGGAAGCCGTAGTCGGCCATCCACTCGTCGTTGAAGATCTTGCTGAGGTAACCACGGCCGCTGTCCGGCAGCAGGACGACCACGACGTCGTCCGGCCCGAGCCGCTCGGCGACCCGCAGCGCCGCCACCACGGCCATACCGCAGGAGCCGCCCACCAGGAGGCCCTCCTCCTTGGCCAGGCGGCGGGTCATCTGGAAGGAGTCCTTGTCGGAGACCGGGACGATCTCGTCGGCGACGGTCCGGTCGTAGGCGGTGGGCCAGAAGTCCTCACCGACACCCTCGACCAGGTACGGCCGGCCGGAGCCGCCGGAGTACACGGAGCCCTCGGGGTCGGCGCCGACGACCTTGACCTTGCCGTCGCTGACGTCCTTCAGATAGCGGCCGGTGCCGGAGATGGTGCCGCCCGTGCCCACGCCCGCCACGAAGTGGGTGATCTTCCCCTCGGTCTGCTCCCACAGCTCGGGGCCGGTCGAGTGATAGTGCGAGAGCGGGTTGTTGGGGTTGGAGTACTGGTCGGGCTTCCAGGCGCCGGGGGTCTCCCGCACGAGCCGGTCGGAGACGTTGTAGTACGAGTCCGGGTGCTCGGGGGCCACGGCGGTCGGGCAGACCACGACCTCCGCCCCGTACGCCCGCAGCACATTGATCTTGTCGGTGCTCACCTTGTCAGGGCAGACGAAGATGCACTTGTAGCCCTTCTGCTGGGCCACGATCGCGAGGCCCACGCCGGTGTTCCCACTGGTCGGCTCGACGATCGTGCCCCCCGGCTTCAGCTCCCCGCTCTGCTCGGCGGCCTCGATCATGCGCAGGGCGATGCGATCCTTCACGGAGCCGCCCGGGTTGAAGTACTCGACCTTGGCCAGAACGGTCGCCTGGATGCCCTTGGTCACGCTGTTGAGCCTCACCAGCGGGGTGTTGCCGACGAGGCTGATCATCGAGTCGTGGAATTGCACCGTTGTCTCCGGTTGCTTGCAAAAAACAGTGGTCGTAGTTGTGTCGCCAGCCTACGGCCCCGGGGTGAAGCGGGACGGGCGTTCACTCCCTGTTGAGATTGGCGCACGGGCCGTACGGGGCAAGGAGTGGATGTACGGCTACGAGGAGGTGGCGGCGACGCATGACGAGCATGTCGAGGGCGCGAGTGGCCCGGCGCATCGCGGCCGGAGCGGCGTACGGCGGTGGCGGGGTCGGGCTGGTCGGGGCGGCCGCCGTCGGCCTGCTGCTGGCAGAGGTCCGGCTGGCCCGGCGCCATGTGGGCAACGGCAGCGGCGGCCGGGTGCCGATGGCCGACGGCCTGTACGGATGGGAGTCCCACCGCTCGCGCGGAGCCGGGAGCGGGGGAGGGTACGACGTGCCGGGCGAGCCGCCCCTGCGGATGACCCTGCTCGGCGACTCCACGGCGGCCGGGCAGGGGGTGCACCGGGCGGGACAGACTCCGGGCGCGCTGCTGGCGTCGGGGCTGGCGGCGGTGGCGGAGCGCCCGGTGGAGCTGCGGAACGTGGCGCAGCCGGGCGCGCAGTCCGACGATCTGGACCGCCAGGTGGCGCTGGTGCTCTCGTCCCCTCATCCCCTCCCCGACATCTGCGTGATCATGATCGGCGCGAACGATGTGACGCACCGGATGCCGCCGACGCGTTCGGTACGGCATCTGTCGTCGGCGGTACGACGGCTGCGCACGGCCGGCGCGGAGGTGGTGGTCGGCACCTGTCCCGACCTCGGCACGATCGAGCCCGTGCAGCAGCCGCTCAGGTGGCTGGCCCGCCGGGCCTCGCGGCAGCTGGCGGCGGCGCAGACGATCGGGGTGGTGGAGCAGGGCGGCCGGACGGTGTCGCTGGGCGATCTGCTCGGGCCCGAGTTCGCGGCGAACCCCCGGGAACTCTTCGGCCCGGACAACTACCACCCCTCGGCGGAGGGGTACGCCACGGCGGCGATGGCGGTACTGCCCACGGTGTGCGCGGCGCTGGGGCTGTGGCCGGCGGAGGAGGAACGGCCGGACGTGTCCCGCCGCGAGGGCTTCCTGCCTGTCGCCCGGGCTGCGGCGGAGGCGGCGTCGGAGGCAGGCACGGAGGTGACGGCAGCGATGCCGACGGGGCCTCGGGGGCCGTGGGCGCTGCTGAAGCGGAGGCGGCGGCGCCGGGTACCCGAGGCAGAACCGGCAGCCCCGTCGACGTGACCCCCTGGGGGCTCCGCCCCCAGACCCCCGCTTTCCCACCCACCCACCCGTCTCGGTTGGCAGAAAGGGCGACGACTCGGTGGGCAGTGATACGCCGGCTCGGTAGACCGACAGGCGGGAGCGAGGCCTGGCGGCCCAGCATGCCCGGGCGCCCACCCCCTGCGATGACTTCTCGACCTACCGAGTCGGGTGGGAGGGTGGGAAAGCGGGGGTCCAGGGGGCGGAGCCCCCTGGGTCGGCAAGCTCTGCCCACCCGCGCCACCCTTCCAGCCAAACCGCCGGAGGCCCAAGCAAGCGCTTAGAAAACTGCGGTCAGGGTCACACCGCCACACCGGTGACCTGGACCATACGGGCGGGTAACTTCCCAACCGGCATGCCCGAAACCCCCGTAACGCCACTGGAGCCGTGATGCCCGAAGCCGTCATCGTCTCGACCGCCCGCTCCCCCATAGGCCGCGCCGGCAAGGGTTCCCTCAAGGACCTGCGCCCCGACGACCTGACCGCGACCATCATCCAGGCGGCGCTCGCCAAGATCCCCGAGCTGGACCCCAGGGACATCGACGACCTGATGCTCGGCTGCGGTCTCCCCGGCGGCGAGCAGGGTCACAACCTCGGCCGGATCGTCGCCGTACAGATGGGCATGGACCACCTGCCGGGCTGCACGATCACCCGTTACTGCTCCTCCTCGCTCCAGACCTCCCGCATGGCCCTGCACGCCATCAAGGCCGGCGAGGGCGACGTCTTCATCTCGGCCGGTGTCGAGACGGTCTCCCGCTTCGTCAAGGGCAGCTCCGACGGCCTGCCGGACACGCACAACCCCCTCTTCGCCGAGGCCGAGGCCCGTACCGCCGCCGTCGCCGCCTCCGAGGGCTCCACCTGGCACGACCCGCGCGAGGACGGCCTGATCCCCGACGCGTACATCGCGATGGGCCAGACCGCCGAGAACCTCGCCCGCTGGAAGGGCATCACCCGCCAGGAGATGGACGAGTTCGGCGTCCGCTCCCAGAACCTCGCCGAAGAGGCCATCAAGAACGGCTTCTGGGAGCGCGAGATCACCCCGGTGACCCTCCCGGACGGCACGGTCGTCAGCAAGGACGACGGCCCGCGCGCCGGCGTCACCCTGGAGGGTGTGTCGGGCCTCAAGCCGGTGTTCCGCCCGGACGGGCTCGTCACCGCCGCCAACTGCTGCCCGCTGAACGACGGCGCCGCCGCACTGGTCATCATGAGCGACACCAAGGCCCGCGAGCTGGGCCTGACCCCGCTCGCCCGCATCGTGTCGACCGGCGTCTCCGGCCTCTCCCCCGAGATCATGGGCCTCGGCCCGGTCGAGGCCAGCAAGCAGGCCCTGCGCCGCGCCGGCCTGACCATCGACGACATCGACCTGGTCGAGATCAACGAGGCCTTCGCCGCCCAGGTGATCCCCTCCTACCGTGACCTCGGCATCGACATCGACAAGCTGAACGTCAACGGCGGCGCCATCGCCGTCGGCCACCCCTTCGGCATGACCGGCGCCCGCATCACCGGCACCCTCATCAACTCGCTCCAGTGGCACGACAAGCAGTTCGGCCTGGAGACGATGTGCGTCGGCGGCGGCCAGGGCATGGCGATGGTCATCGAGCGCCTCAGCTGACCCACCCTCGGTGACCGAGCGGGCACGGCAGGTCAGGAAACGGCCCGGAACCCCGAAAACCCCAGGGTTCTGGGCCGTTTTGTGATCCAATCTCCCTCAGGATGTGACCTATCTCCCTAGCGGGGGGTATCGCCGCAGGTCAGCGCAGGTCAGAGCGGGTGCACGCGAAACCGCAAGGCCAAAGTCCTGTCCGTTTCGTGACGTTACGCACTGACAGCTGCTTAGTCCGCCCTTCAAGCTGATGTAGGAAGTCGGGGGTCGACTTTGAACCTGGGAGTACGTCAGTGAGCGCCATGCCGATCGCCCTGCTGCTCACCACGGCCGCCACGGGCGCCGTGGGCGTCGCCGTCCTGCGCACCGTGCTGAAGCTGCGCCGCCAGCTCACGGAGCTGCAGGCCCAGCTCGCCACGAACCAGGCGGCCGCCGTGAGCGCACTGCTGCCCGCCGCCCGCACCACCCCCGACACGGACGAGATACGCGCGGCCGTGACCGAGGCGCTCGCCGAGGAGCGGGAGCGGGAGCTGGCCGAGGCCCGTGCGTTCTGGGCCGCCCAGGAGGCCCGTGACGCCTCCGACACACCCTCCCTGCTGGGCCTCCCCGACGGCGACATGTACCTGCCCCGGCAGACCGATTTCGCGGGTCTGGAGCCCCTGGAGCCGGTCTCCGAGCCGACCACCGAGGCCGACGAGTTCGCCGGGGACTCCCCCGAGCTGGCCGCGGCCCGCCGCCGTCACCCCTCGCACCCCGACTTCGTCCCGGTGCAGTCGCCGGCCGTGAACGACCACGAGCGCACGGTGACCACCCTGGAGGAGCTGGCCACCGGCCAGGTCGAACTCTCCGACGTCCGCCCCGGCCCGCTCGGCACCCTCGACGTCTACGTCTTCGCCGACGGCACCACCCTGTGCATGACCCCCGGCCACCGCGAGACGGCCGAACGCCTCGCAGCGGCGCTCCGCGCGGGCGAGACCCCGTACCTCCTCGGCGGCTCGGGCATCTCCGGCGCCTACACCCTGACCTTCGCCTGTGGCGAGGACACGGTCTACATCCTGGCGGACCGGGTCATAGCGTCTCTCTAGGAGCCGCTCTCAGACCCCCGCCCTCTTCCGCGCCTCCTCCACCAGCCGCACCGCCTCGCCGACCTCGTCCTCGCTCGTCAGCACCAGAGCCAAGTCGTGCGCGGCCACCAGAATTTGGTCGGCGGCCGCGAACATCCCCGCGTCCGGCATCTCCCGGGGCTCGGTTCCCGGCTCCTCAACACGCTGCGTCCACCGCGCCAACTCCCTGGCCAGCGCCAGCGCCTCCGCGGCAGCGCCTCGCTGGAGCCGGCTCTGCGGAGCCGCCCGCAGCCGGTCGGCAAACTGATCCACTGCTCGGGTCAAGGGCGTCGTATCAACCACGCGCCGAGCGTAACGCGCCGCACTGTTGCCAATACGCGAACGCTCAGGCACGGTGACGTGAAGGACCGGCTTACAACCCCTTTTCGTTCGGAGGCGCCGATGTCCCAGCTCTTCTCCGAGGAGACCCACCGCAACCTGCTCGCCCGCATCCCCCACTGCACCGGTCGTGACATCTCCGACTGGCTGCGCACCGTAGAAGAAGGCCCCGCCCTGTTCCGCTTCGAGGAGAAGGTCAGCTGGCTCCGGCACGAGTACGACCTCGCGTACGGCCACGCGAAGGCGATCGTCCACGAGTACGACCTGAGGAGGGCAGCACGCAAGCTGCTCTGAGACGCCGAGAGGGCCCCAGGACGAACCCGGGGCCCTCTCGCACGACCGGCGTGTCGGCTAGTCGTTGTTGCTGAAGATCGCCACCAGCCGCAGCATCTCCACGTAGATCCACACCAGGGTCATGGTGAGGCCGAACGCGGCGAGCCAGGACTCCTTGCGCGGGGCGCCGTAGGCAATGCCGTCCTCGATCTGCTTGAAGTCGAGGGTCAGGAAGAACGCGCCGAGCACGATGGCGATGATGCCGACGATCGCGCCGAGCGGGCCGAGGCTGCGCAGGCCGCCGTTCCCGGCGACGCCGAACACGACCAGCAGCAGGTTGACCGCCATGACGAGGACGAAGGCGATGGCGATGGCCGTGCCGATGCGCGCGTAGCGGGCCGTGACACGGACCCAGCCGGCCTTGTAGATCAGCAGGGTGGCGGCGGAGACCGCCATGGTGCCGAGCACCGCCTGGAAGGGAGCGCCGCTCCAGCGGCTGTTGTACACCTCGCTGATGACGCCGAGGAAGACGCCCTCGAAGGCGGCGTACCCGAGGATCAGGGCGGGCGACGGGGTGCGCTTGAAGCTCTGCACCACTCCCAGGACCATCGCGACGATCCCGGCGCCGAAGGCCAGGCCGTAGCTGGTCGCCGAGACCGGCAGCAGGACCCAGGCGAGGACGGCGCCGACGGCGACCGTGCCGAGCGTGAGGGCCGACCGCGTGACGACGTCGTCCATCGTCATCCGGTCGGTGGTGGCCGGGGCCTGCGGCGGAGCGCCGTACTGCACGCCCTGCTGGGCGTAAGGGTTCTGCGCGTACGGATTCTGCGCGTAGGGGTTGCCCTGTGCGTACCCGGCCTGCGGTGCGGTGTTGAAGCCGGCGTAGCCGTTGTCGCGGCTGAACCCCCGTCGCGAGAAGACCGGGTTGCTGCTCCTCATTTCACTCCTCCATGGCCACCCTGCGCGGCCTTGGGCTCAAGAGTAATGGATTGGCAAAGGATCGACCGTAATACCTGGGGAGGATCTTTCCCGTGCCGTGCTGCGCAACACGCTAACCGGAGGGCTCATTCCCGGCGAGGGGCGGGCCACTCCAGGGGGAAGCCGGTGTAGGCCTCGGCGAGGTCGGTCTCGGCCGCGCGGGAGGAGGCGATGCGTTCCAGCCGGGCCCGCTGGAGGCGGGCGTCGAACTCGGTGGCGTCCGGGGCGCGGTGCAGCAGGGCCGTCATGTCGTAGGAGAACCGTTCGGCCTGCCAGATGCGGCGCAGACAGGTCGCGGAGTAGGCGTCGAGGAGGTCCGGGGACCCGGTCTCCTGCTCGTGGACGAGCGCGCGGACGAGGGTCACGACGTCGCCGACGGCCAGGTTCAGCCCCTTCGCGCCGGTCGGCGGCACGATGTGGGCGGCGTCGCCCGCGAGGAACAGCCGGCCGTGGCGCATCGGCTCGTGCACGAAGGACCGCATGGGGGTGACCGACTTCTGGGTGACCGGCCCGCGTTGCAGGGTCCAGTCGTCGTCGGTCTCGAAGCGCCGTTCCAGTTCGGCCCAGATCTCGTCGTCGGTCCACTCCTCCGCCTTGGTGTCGGCGGGGACCTGGAGGTAGAGGCGGGAGACGAAGGATTCAATCGGGAGCGAAGCGACTTCCTTGGAAGGGTGGTGGCGGGTGACGGGCGGGCGCATGGACAGCAGGGCGAAGCCGCGGTCGTGGCGGGCGTAGACGAGTTCGTCGTGCGAGGGGGCGACGTCGGCGAGGATGCCGAGCCAGGCGTAGGGGTACGACCGTTCGAACACCCGGGAGACGGCGGCCGGGAAGGCCTTCCGGGACACCCCCCAGAAGCCGTCGCACCCGACGACGTACTCGCACTCCAGCACGTCCACGCGGCCCTGGTACCGGAAGGGGATCCGCGGCCGGTCGCCGTCCGCGCCCTCGACGGACAGGGCCTCCGCCTCGAACAGCAGCGGGCCGCCCTCGCCCAGCTGGAGGGCGATGAGGTCCTTGCAGACCTCCGTCTGGGCGTAGACCATGACGGACCGTCCGCCGGTGAGCCCGGGGAAGTCGACGCGGTGGCGGCGCCGGTCGAAGCGCAGTTCGATCCCGTCGTGCCGGAGCCCCTCGCGGTCCATCCGCGCCCCGGCTCCGGCCGCGCGCAGCACGTCCACCGTGCCCTGCTCCAGGATCCCGGCACGCTGCCGGTGCTCCACGTAGGCACGGTCGCGGCTCTCGAGGACGACCGAGTCGATGCCGGCACGGTGCAGCAGCCGTGCGAGGAGGAGCCCGGCGGGTCCGGCTCCGATGATGCCGACGGTGGTGCGCATCGGTGTGTCCTCCCGAATGAATCCTCGTTCGTGTAGTGAAATTTCCTTCACTTTCTGCGACGCGAGTCTCCGGCCGCGAGCGCCGGCTGTCAACGGTGGCACGGCGGTGCCGCCGCGCGCCCGCAGGCGGGACCCCGCCCGCCTCCATAGATTGGGGAGACCGCCGCCGGCCCGGAAGGAGATCGACCGATGGTTTCCAGCAACCTCGTTCTCATCGCCAACGTCGGTGACGTCGGCCGCGCCGCCCTGGAGCAACTGCGCGCGCAGGACGTGCCCGTGCGCGCGATGGTCCGCCGCGACGACGAGCGTGCCGCCGGGCTGCGGGCGCTCGGCGCGGAGGTCGTCCTCGGCGATCTGACCCGGCCCGAGACCGTCGCGGACGCCCTGCAGGGTGTCCGGAGCATGTACTTCGCGATGCCCGTGTCGCCGGACCATCTGCTGGCGACCACCGTGGTGGCCAGCGTGGCCCGGGAGTACGGGAAACTGGACGGCCTGATCGACATGTCCCAGATGACCGTCTCGCAGATGACCGCCACCAGCACGACGGAATCGCACCAGCAGCGGCTTCACTGGCTGGCGGAGCAGGTGCTGAACTGGTCGGGACTGCCGGTGGTGCACATCCGGCCGACGTCGTTCCTGGACAATCCGCTGTTCACCACGCTGGCGGCCCGGTCGATCCGGGCGAACGGCACGCTCGCGCTGCCGTTCGGCACCGGGCGCACCTCGCCGGTCGCAGCGGAGGACGTCGCCCGGGTGGTCGCCACGGTGCTCCGCGACCCGGCGCCGCACATCGGGAAGGTCTACGAGCTGACCGGGCCCCGCACGCTCGACATGACGGAGATGGCCGAGGAGTTCTCGCGGGCGCTGGGGCGTCCGGTGACCTACACGGACGTACCGCTGGACCGGTGGAGGGACGAGGTGCTCGCGAAGGCGGGCCTGCCGCCGCACACCGAACAGCACATCGCCACGATGGCCCGGCTGCACCGCGAGAACCGCTACGACCGGGCGTCCGACGACGTCGAACGGGTGACGGGTGCCCCCGCCCGGTCGGTCGAGGCGTTCGTCGCCGCTCGCAAGGACCTCTATCTGGGCTGAGCCCGAGGGTGGCTCGCAGCCGGTGCTGGGAGGCGGAAAAGTGCCCGGAGCCGGACTTGAACCGGCACGCCCGCGAAGGGGCAGCGAGGTTTAAGCTCGCCGTGTCTGCATTCCACCATCCGGGCAGGCCATGGGCACCGCTTCGAGGGTCCGAGCCTATCGGGACGCATCCCTCGATCAGCGGAAGGGACAGCCCGATGTTGTCTTATTTTATTGACGTCTGAGGGTGCATCAGCACATGGAACGGGCCATCCGCACTTGCCAATAGCGTGACGTGACGTGGGCGCACACGTACGCGGAATGACGGAATTTCACCTACCGAAGGAGGGCGGTCCACCTGTTATGGACGGCGTCGGTCTGAGGGTTCGCCGTCCTCCCCAGGTATGACACGGGCCCGCTCCGTCCGACCGGAGTCGCCCCTCGGAACCGGATCAGCGACTGACTACACGGGCGCCGGCGGCCGAGACGATGGATCCGTCCCCACGAAGATTCGTCGTCTTGTCAGGAGCACCTTCCCGTGACCACCACACCCACCGCCGGCCGGACCACGGCCGTGGCCGCACGCGCCACGGAGCTGTCGAAGATCTATGGGCAGGGCGAGACCCGGGTGGTCGCCCTGGACCGGGTCTCCGTCGACTTCCGGCAGGCCGAGTTCACCGCCATCATGGGCCCGTCCGGCTCCGGCAAGTCCACGCTGATGCACTGCGTGGCGGGCCTGGACAGCTTCTCCTCGGGGTCGGTGCGCATCGGCGAGACCGAGCTGGGCTCCCTGAAGGACAGGCAGCTCACCAGGTTGCGCCGGGACAAGATCGGCTTCATCTTCCAGGCGTTCAACCTGCTGCCGACGCTGACCGCACTGGAGAACATCACCCTTCCGATGGACATCGCTGGCCGGAAACCGGACAAGGTCTGGCTGGACCAGGTGATCTCGATGGTGGGCCTGTCCGGACGGCTGAGCCACCGGCCCTCGCAGCTGTCCGGCGGCCAGCAGCAGCGCGTCGCCGTCGCCCGTGCGCTCGCCTCCAAGCCCGAGATCATCTTCGGTGACGAGCCGACCGGAAACCTCGACTCGCGCTCCGGCGCCGAGGTGCTGGGCTTCCTGCGCAACTCCGTGCGCGAGCTGGGCCAGACGGTGGTCATGGTGACCCACGACCCGGTGGCCGCGGCGTACGCGGACCGCGTGGTCTTCCTCGCGGACGGCCGGATCGTGGACGAGATGTACGGCCCCACGGCCGACTCCGTGCTCGACCTCATGCGCCATCTTCCTGGGGGGAACCCCCAGACCCCCGAGTTCGACGCGAAGGGCCGTACCAGCTGATGTTCCGCACCGCCCTGCGCAACGTGTTCGCGCACAAGGCCCGGCTCCTGATGACCGTGCTCGCCGTCATGCTCGGCGTGGCGTTCGTGTCCGGGACCCTGGTCTTCACCAACACCATCTCCGACGCCTACCAGAAGAGCTCCGCCAAGGGCGTCGACCACGTCGACGTCGCCGTCACGGCCAAGTACCAGGACTCCAACGGCGACCGGGTCGGCAAGACCCCCGAGCTGACCCAGGCGCTGCTCGGCAAGGCCGCGAAGGTCCCGGGTGCCGCCTCCGCCACCGGTGTCGTCACCGGCTTCACCGCGATCGCCGACAAGGACGGCAAGCTGCTCGGCGGCGACTGGCAGTCCGCGGGCGGCAACTACTGGGGCACCAAGGACGCCCGCTACCCGCTGGTCAGCGGCCACGCGCCCCACGGCAAGGGCGAGGTGCTGATCGACTCCAGGACCGCCGAGCGCGCCGGTTACAAGGTCGGCGACACCGTGCGCATCTCCGTCGACGGCCCGGTCCTCACCCCGACCGTCAGCGGCATCTTCACCACCGACGACGGCAACGTCGCCGCGGGCGGCAGCCTCGCCCTGTTCGACACACCGACCGCACAGTCGCTGTTCGGCAAGAAGGGCGCGTACGACGAGATCGACGTGCGGGCAGCGGCGGGAACCAGCCAGAGTGCCCTCAAGGCCGGCCTGGACACCGCGCTGCCGGCGAAGCTGGTGGAGACCACCACCGGCAAGCAGCTCGCCGACGACCAGGCACAGATGATCTCCTCCTCGATGAGCGGTCTGAAGCAGAGTCTGCTGGTGTTCGCCGGGATCGCCCTGTTCGTCGGGACGTTCATCATCGCCAACACCTTCACCATGCTGGTCGCCCAGCGCACCAAGGAGCTGGCCCTGATGCGGGCGGTCGGCGCCTCCCGCCGTCAGGTCACCCGCTCGGTGCTGATCGAGGCGTTCGTGGTGGGCACGGTCGCCGGTGTCACCGGTCTCGTCGCCGGCGTCGGCATCGGCGCCGGGCTGCGCAGCCTGCTGGGCTCCTTCGGCGCGAGCATGCCGGACGGGCCGCTGGTGATCACGCCGGGGACCGTGGTGACCGCGCTCGCGGTCGGCATCCTCGTCACCGTGCTGGCCGCCTGGCTGCCGGGCCGACGCGCCGCGAAGATCCCGCCGGTGGCGGCGATGAACAGCGTGCACGCCCAGGCGACCACCAAGTCGCTGGTGCTGCGCAACACGCTCGGCGCGCTGTTCTCGGCGGCCGGCATCGCGGTGGTCCTCGCGGCCACGACGATGAACGGCTCCGACGGCCAGGGCCCGATGGGCCTCGGCGCGGTCCTGCTCATCATCGGCGTGTTCATCCTGACCCCGCTGCTGTCCCGCCCGCTGATCGCGGCCGCCGCCCCGGTGCTGCGCGCGTTCGGCGTCTCGGGCAAGCTGGCCCGCCAGAACTCGGTGCGCAACCCGCGCCGTACGGCGGCCACGGCGTCCGCGCTGATGATCGGCCTGACCCTGATCACCGGTATGACGGTGATGGCGGGCAGCCTGCAGACGTCGATCGACAAGATGGCGAGCTCGGCGATCCGCGCGGACTACGTCGTCTCGATGGCCAACCGCGGCCCGCTCTCCCCGGACGTGGCGAAGAAGATCGCCGCCACCGACGGCGTCACCCTCAGCAGCCCGCTGCGCGACGCCGAGTCCCGCATCGACGGACAGACCGAGTTCCTGATCGGCGTCAACGGCTCGTCGATCGGCGAACTGACGGACCTGAAGGTGGTCGACGGCACCTTCAAGGTCGGCGGCAGGCAGGTCGTCGTGGACCAGGACACCGCCAAGGCGCATGGCTGGAAGGCCGGTTCGGACTTCACCGCCCACTTCGAGGACGGCAAGGCGCGGAAGCTGACGGTCGCCGGGGTCTACGAGGGCAACGACATGATCAACCGGATCATGCTCGACAACAGGACCCTCACCCCGCACCTGAGCGCCCCGGCCGACCTGCAGATCATGGTCAAGACGGCGAACGGCGCCTCCGACACGGCCAAGGACAAGCTGGAGAAGGCCCTCGACACCAACCCGGCGATCAAGGTCCAGGACAAGCAGGACATCTCCAACGACATCGCGAAGATGTTCACGCTGATGCTGAACATGGTCTACGGCCTGCTCGGCATGGCGGTGATCGTCGCGGTCCTCGGCGTCATCAACACCCTGGCCATGTCGGTCTTCGAACGCTCCCAGGAGATCGGCATGCTCCGCGCGATCGGCCTGGACCGCAGGTCCGTCAAGCGGATGGTCCGCCTGGAGTCCCTGGTGATCTCCCTGTTCGGCGGCGTGCTGGGCATCGGCCTCGGCGTGTTCTTCGGCTGGGCGGCCGGTGAGCTGCTGGGCACGAAGATGCCGACGTACGAACTGGTCCTGCCCTGGGGCCGGATGACGGTCTTCCTGCTGCTGGCGGCGGTGGTCGGCGTCCTGGCCGCGCTGTGGCCGGCCCGCCGCGCGGCCCGGCTGAACATGCTGGCGGCGATCAAGGCCGAGTAGCCGTACGACCCTCAGGGGCCCCGCTCTGCCGATGCAGGGCGGGGCCCCTTGCCGTGTGAGCCGTGTCAGCCGTGCCAGGTGCGCGGCCGCAGCGGCACACCGGACGTGCCGGACTCCGGGGTGCGGACCGCCAGGACCTGGTTGACGCCGATGCGGTTGCGTTCGAAGGCGAGCGCGCAGGCGGCCATGTACAGGCGCCAGACGCGGGCGCGGCCGGGGCTGGTGAGGCGGACCGCGTGGTCCCAGTCGGCCTCCAGGCGCGTGACCCACCGGCGCAGGGTGCGGGCGTAGTGCTCGCGGATCGACTCCACGTCCCGGACCTCGAAGCCGGCGCGCTCCAGCTGGGTCACGGTGGTGCCGATGGGGGCGAGTTCGCCGTCCGGGAAGACGTACGCGTCGATGAACGGGTCCACCTCGTACGTCGATTCGTCCCGCTGCGGGCGGCGGGCGATCTGGTGGTTGAGCAGCCGTCCGCCGGGCTTCAGCAGGCCGTACAGGCTGTGCGCGTACTCCAGGTACCGTTCGGCGCCGACGTGTTCGGCCATGCCGATGGAGGAGATGGCGTCGTAGGGGCCGTCCAGGACGTCCCGGTAGTCCTGGACCCTGATCTCCACCCGGTCGGTCAGGCCCTCGTCGGCGACCCGCTTGCGGGCGTACGCGGCCTGCTCCTGGGACAGGGTGATCCCCACGACGTTCACGCCGTGCTCGCGGGCCGCGTGGATGGCCATCGAGCCCCAGCCGCAGCCGACGTCGAGCAGCCGCTGACCTTCACTCAGACCGAGCTTGGCGCAGACGAGTTCGAGCTTGTCGCGCTGGGCGGACTCCAGGGTGCCGTCCTCCTCCCAGTAGGCGCACGAGTACACCATTGACGGGCCGAGGACCAGTTCGTAGAAGTCGTTGCCGACGTCGTAGTGGTGGCTGATGGCCCGCTTGTCGCTGTGCCGGGTGTGCAGATGGCGGCGTTTGCGGACCTCCTCGCGCGGCGGGGCGGGCGGGATCGGCGGCCCGACGAGCTTCAGCAACTCCCGCCCGGCGGCGCGCACCTCGGGGTCGCGCAGCGCCTGGACGAGGCTCCGGCTGTCCTCGCCGCGCTCCCAGACCAGCCCGGCCATGGCGTCAAGCGTGGTGTACAGGTCGCCCTCGATGTCCAGGTCTCCCGCGACCCAGGCGCGGGCGAGGCCCAGTTCGCCCGGCTTGAACAACAGATGGCGCAGGGCGCGGCGGTTGCGCACGACGAGGGCCGGCGCGTCCGGCGGCCCCGCCTGCGAGCCGTCCCAGGCCCGTACCCGTAGCGGGAGCGGCACTCCCAGCATCTGCTCGGCAAGACTCCTCAGCCGCGACGCGGCATCGGCCATGGCGCACCTCCGGTGAAAGGAATGGGCTCGCTGGATCGTCTCCATCCGGCTGGCAGGGGAAACGACCGCGCACGCCGACGTCATTCCCCTCCGCGCGTTCCTGCCGACAGGTTGGCCGATCCGTCACACTCCCGCGCTACCCGCTCCGGCCGCGCCCCGTCAAGTCACGACATCCAGGGGCGTGTGCCGTCCGGCGCGAGAGGCCCTAATGGAGGCAGAACGTTCCGTTCGACTTCCCCCCACAACTCCCTGAATGTGAACTCCCATGACTCGTTTCTCCACGTTCCAGCGCGTTGCCCTGCTCGCCGCCTCGACCACGGTGATCACCGGAGGTGTGCTGCTGCCGGGTACCGCGTTCGCCGCCACGGCGCCGCAGACCGCCACCGTGGGCTCGACGCACAGCAGCGAAGCCGCCGCGCAGTGGGCGGTGACCACCGACGACAAGAGCGGCATCACGGCCGAGCTTCCCGGACGGCCCCAGATGCAGAAGATCACCGAGAGCGGCAACGAGGCCCGTATGTACTTGGTGACGACCGACTACGGAACCGTCGGCTTCGTGGTCTACGACACCCCGCAGGGGGGCGAGAAGGACCTCAAGGGCTGTCTTCAGAACTTCCTGGACGGCTACAACGAGGACTCCCGGTCCGACGACGAGATACTCACCAGTAAGGATCTCAAGGAGGACACCACGGCCGACGGTCAGCCCGCCGTCGAATCGGCTCTCTCCTCCGGTGACGGCGCCAACGGCCACACCCGTTTCGTCGACATCGGCGACCACATGATCCAGATGCTGGCCATCGGCGACGAGGACAGCGGGCAGGCCGTGGACGCGGACTACCAGCAGCTCCTCAACGGCATCCAGCTGCCGGGCAGCGGCACCGAGCAGGCCCTCTGAGCGCGGAACGCCCCCGGGGCCCGGTCCGCCCAGGCGGATCGGGCCCCGGGCCTGTCACAGGCGGCTCAGCATCAGCGCGAGGGCGTTCACCGCGTTGTCCCGGTTCCGCCCCTTGCCGCCCGAGCGGGCGACGGTCGTCTGCATCAGGACCTGCCCTTTGCGGCCGGTGAGCTGCGTGTAGTAGTTGTCCACCGTGCGGCCGCTCTCGTCGACGACCTGGCGGCCCTCCTCGGCCGCCACCTCGTCGAAGCCGTGCAACGCCGGGACGTCGACCGCGCGGATGTCCTCCCAACGCTGTCTGCTGCCGGAGTCGTTCTCCGTCCGGCAGCGCTGTGCGCCCGCGCGGAACCGGGCGATGTCCGCCGTGGCCGCTCCGCTGTCCCGGTGGACGACGACCATCGAGGTGCCGACCACGGACCGATCCGTCGTCTGGGAGCTGCGCGACAGCGCGGCCCGCGCGGCCACCGGGGGCCCCGCCACGAGGTTGCAGTCGTCGTCGGCGACCGCCTCCGTGACCTCGTCGGTCTCGTACGGATCACTGCGCACATAGCCGGGGCCCCAGTCCGCGGGGGCGAGGGCCAGGCGCTGGGCGACAGTCCGGGCCTGCGCCGTGGTGCTGATCGGCGCCTGTCCCTGGTCACGGCCGCCGAGAACGCTCACGAGCACCGCCGCGACCCCGATCGCGACCACGGCGGCAGCGGCACCGATGAGCGCGGGAGGCCTGCGCCACCAGGGGCCTCGGGGAGGCGGGCCGGAGTCCGGCATCCCGTGCAGAGGGCCGGGCGGCGGGCCTGCCGGAGGACCGGGCGGCGGGCCGGGCGGCGGTGCGGTGTTCACATGCGTCCTGTACCACCGGCGATCGGAAGGCCGCGGCGCCGCGTGCCGAGATCACCTGACCGAGGGCGGAAATCGGCCGCTCCGGAACCGCCCCGGGTACGGCGAAGGGGCCGCCCGCACCACGGATGGCAGGCGGCCCCTTCGGGCTGACCGGGTGACCTGAGGTCAGGAGGCCTTGGCCTTCTCCTCGGTCTTGGCGGCGACCGGCGCCGGCTTGGCGGCCTCGTAGAACTCCTCGCGGGGGTTCTCCATGGCGCCCAGGGAGACGACCTCGCGCTTGAGGAACATGCCCAGGGTCCAGTCGGCGAAGACGCGGATCTTGCGGTTCCAGGTCGGCATCGCCATGCCGTGGTAGCCACGGTGCATGTACCAGGCGAGGCGGCCCTTGAGCTTGATCTTCACCTTGCCCATGACGATCATCGCCACGCCCTTGTGCAGGCCGAGACCGGCCACCGCACCCTTGTTGGCGTGCTCGTACTCCTTCTGCGGGAAGCCCCGCATACCGGAGATCACGTTGTCGCCGAGGGCCTTGGCCTGGCGCAGCGCGTGCTGGGCGTTCGGCGGGCACCAGGCGTTCCCGTTGCCCGCCTTGCGGCCGACGAGGTCCGGGACCTGCGCGTTGTCGCCGGCGGCCCAGATGTAGTCCGTGCCCTTGACCTGGAGGGTCGGCTCGCAGTCGACGTGACCGCGGGGGCCGAGGGGCAGGCCGAAGCGGGCGAGTGCCGGGTTCGGCTTGACGCCGGCCGTCCAGACGATGGTGTTGGAGTCGACCTCGAGGCCGTTCTTCAGCACCACGTGGCCGCCGACGCAGGAGTCCATGGAGGTGGAGAGGTAGATCTCCACGCCCCGGCTCTCCAGGTGCTCCTTGCCGTACTGGCCGAGCTTGGGGCCGACCTCGGGAAGGATCTTGTCCGCGGCGTCGACGAGGATGAAGCGCATGTCCTCGCGGGACACGTTCTTGTAGTACTTGGCCGCGTCCCGGGCCATGTCCTCGACCTCGCCGATGGTCTCCGCACCCGCGAAGCCACCGCCGATGAAGACGAAGGTGAGCGCCTTGCGGCGGATCTCGTCGTCGGTCGTGGAGTCGGCCTTGTCCAGCTGCTCGAGGACGTGGTTGCGCAGGCCGATGGACTCCTCGATGCCCTTCATGCCGATGCCCTGCTCGGCGAGGCCGGGGATCGGGAAGGTGCGGGAGACCGCGCCGAGCGCGATGACGAGGTAGTCGAAGGGCAGCTCGTACGCCTCGCCCACGAGCGGGGCGATCGTGGCGACCTTGCGGTCCTGGTCGATGGTGGTGACCCGGCCGGTGAGGACCTCCGCCTTCGGCAGCACGCGTCGCAGCGGGACGACGACGTGGCGAGGGGAGATGTTGCCGGCGGCGGCTTCGGGGAGGAAGGGCTGGTAGGTCATGTACGACCGGGGGTCGACGACCGTGACGGTCGCCTCTCCGTAGCGCATCTTCTTGAGAATGCGCCGAGCTGCGTACAGGCCTACGTACCCACCGCCTACTACGAGGATCCTGGGACGCTCCGTGGTGCTCATGGCATCGAGTATCCACCCGCTCAAGGAGGGGTGCTCGTGCGCCCCTTCACAAGCTTCGGTAGGGCCTGTGCTAAACTCCGCGGCCCGCGTGACGCAGGTCATGCCGGCGAGGGGGAACCACGGGGCGGTCCGACCCGTTGTCAAGGCCGCGTGAGCTGCCTCTCTGGGTGACCACGGGGTCGGTGAGCACCTCGCAACACCGCCGGAGCACCCCGGTCCAGGTCCCTCCCGCACCCACCATCTGAACATGTTCAAACGGGCTGGAAGCCCCCGGAAGGGCCAACCGGCCCCTCTTTGCGGTTCCGCAAGGCGGAATTCCTTGTGAAGAACTTCACGAAGTTTCCCGACGCGGTGTCGCCAGGCGGCGCATCGACGCCCCAGGAGGGCGCTCATACGGTATCCGGACTGCTCAGCCGCAGGCTACTGATCGGTAATAAAAGAGGCCTGAGCCACGACCCGGACCGCCGGACCGCGCGCTGTTCACCCGGTCGGCCACGCGTCTCACCCGGTCGGCCACACACCGCGCGATATTGGACACAAGGGTGCATAGCGTGCCTGCATGAACACTTCACAGTTGGCCTTCAAGAAGGCCACCACGCGAATACGCGCGGCCAGCACAGCCCTGGGTATTGCTCTCGCGGTGGGGGCGGCTACGGCCGGATCCGCCGTGGCCGCGACGCCCGCCCCCCACGACGCCGCCAAGCCGGCCGCCAAGTCGAGTCCGGCCGACGGGTACGGCTACGGCGACGACGACTATTTGGAATGCGTCGGCCTCATCGTCCTCCTCTGCTGACGGACAGCCCCACGGGCTGAAGCGACGGTCCCGGCTCCTCCCCGCGAGGAGTCGGGACCGCTCCACGTCAGCGCAGGTCAGGCGCGGCGGTTGCCCTCCGCCGCCGCTTGTGCCGCCTTGAAGGCGATGCCGTCGAGGATGTCGTGCTCGCTGACGACGACCTCCGCGGCACCGGTCCGCTCCATGATCGCGAGCAGGACGAGGGCGCCCGCGCCGATGACGTCGACCCGGCCCGGGTGCATGGACGGGATCGAGGCGCGCTCGGCGTGCGTGGAGCGCAGCAGCCACTCGGTGATCTGGCGGACGCGGCCCTGGGAGATCCGGGAGTGGTGGATGCGCTCGGAGTCGTACTCGGGCAGCTCCTGGGCGATCGCGGACACGGTGGTGACCGAGCCGGCGAGGCCGACCAGGGTGTGCGCCTCGCGCAGCGGGACCGTCTCCTCGGCGAGGTCCAGGGCGGCCTCGATGTCGGCCCGCATCGCGGCGACCTGCTCCGCGGTGGGCGGGTCGCTCACCTTGCCCTCGTGCACCAGGTGCCGTTCGGTCATCCGCACGCAGCCGACGTCCACGGACCGCGCGGCCCGTACGTGGTCGTCGCCGACGACGAACTCGGTGGAGCCACCGCCGATGTCCACGACGAGGTAGGGCCGGGTGAGGTCCTCACGGCCCTTCAGTTCGTTGGTGGCACCGGTGAAGGAGAACTCGGCCTCCTGGTCGCCGGTGATGACCTCGGGCTCGACACCGAGGATGTCGACGACCCCGCGCACGAACTCGTCCCGGTTCTCCGCGTCCCGGGAGGCGGAGGTGGCGACGAACCGCACCTTGGTGGCGCCCAGTTCACGGATGACGTCCGCGTACTCACGGCACGCCGCGAAGGTCCGCTCCAGCGCCTCGGGCGCCAGCCGGCCGGTGCGGTCCACGTCCTGGCCGAGCCGCACGATCGTCATGCGCCGGTCCAGCTCCAGCAGGTCGCCGGTGGTCGGATTGACGTCGGCGACGAGCAGCCGGATGGAGTTCGTACCGCAGTCGACGGCGGCGACACGGGAGAAGCCCTCGGGGACCAGCGGCTTGTAGGCGAAGAAACCGCTGCGGGTCTCGGCGAGGTCGAAGACCACGCCCTCCTCCCCCGGGTGCTCGTCCGCCGGGTCGGGCGCCACGAGCGGCTGCACGCACGGCCCCTTGCGCCACCACTCCGGCAGCATGGCGATCGCCTCGTCGCCGAGCGGGTTCACCCCCGGGCCCGCGGCCAGCGAGTGGGCCACCAGCACGTGCAGGCACTTCACCCGGTCCGGCATGCCGCCCGCGCTCGGGAAGCCCTCCAGGACCTCGATCTCGTCCCGGCGCCGGATGTAGTCCTCGTGCGCGGCCCGGTAGGCGGCGGCCAGCTCGGGGTCGCTCTGCAGCCGCTCGGTCATCTCCTTCATGACGCCGTCCGCCTCCAGCGTGCCGATCGCGGAGGCGGCGCGCGGGCACGTCAGGTAGTACGTCGTCGGGAAGGGCGTGCCGTCCGGCAGCCGCGGGGCCGTCTCCACGACGTCCGGCTGCCCGCACGGACACCGGTGCGCGATCGCCCTCAGCCCGCGCGGCGGACGCCCGAGCTGCTGCTTGAAGGCCTCTACGTCCGCGTCGGTCGGCTCGGTACGCGGAGTGGGCGGCGGAGGCGTTTCCATGACTGTCTTCAGCTGTCTTTCTGTCGGTTCACTGGTCGGAGGCGCGGTTCACTGGTCAAAGGCGTCGGACTTGTCGACCCCGTCCCAGACGTTCGCGTACCAGGGCCGGTGGGCGGCCCCGAGGTCGGCTCGGGACTGCTTGGCCGCGCCCGGGTCGACCACGATGTACCCGGTCTCCCCCGGCATCACATAGTGCAGCCGGCGCCGGATCTCCTGCTCGGCGTAGGCGTCGTCCTGCCAGCGCGCCTTGAGGTCGCGCAGCTGCTCCACACGCTTGCGGGCCCGCTCCTGCTGCCGCTGCTGGTCGGCGATCTCGGCGCGCTGGGTGACGTACTGACGCATCGGATAGGCGAGCGCGACGATCATCGAGCACAGCACCAGCGCGAGCAGGGCGGCGCGGCCGGTGAGCCGCGAGCGGCGGGCCTGCCGCCTGGTCTGGGAGCGGTAGACGCGGGCCGCCGTCTGCTCGCCGAGCAGCCTGAGCCTGGTCGCGGTGGAGAACCGGTCCCGGTCCTTCACGGCCATGTCCCGCCTCCCCTTCACGTGCGTACGTCCCCGCACACGGTACGGGACCGGGTACGGGGACGTACGTACGACTGGCTATGCGTTAACCCGCTGCGCTTATTGGTCCGCAGAGCGGAACGTGCTCAGCCCTTGAAGCGCGGGAACGCGCTACGGCCGGCGTACACCGCGGCGTCGTCGAGGATCTCCTCGATGCGCAGCAGCTGGTTGTACTTGGCGACACGCTCGGAGCGGGCCGGGGCGCCGGTCTTGATCTGGCCGCAGTTGGTGGCGACGGCCAGGTCGGCGATGGTGACGTCCTCGGTCTCGCCGGAGCGGTGGGACATCATGCACTTGAAGCCGTTGCGCTGGGCCAGCTCGACGGCGTCCAGGGTCTCGGTCAGCGAGCCGATCTGGTTGACCTTGACCAGCAGGGCGTTGGCGGTGCCCTCCTCGATGCCGCGGGCGAGGCGCTCGGGGTTGGTGACGAACAGGTCGTCGCCGACCAGCTGGACCTTGTCGCCGAGGCGGTCGGTGATGACCTTCCAGCCGGCCCAGTCGTCCTCGAACAGCGGGTCCTCGATGGAGACGAGCGGGTAGGCCGCGACGAGCTCCTCGTAGTACTCCGTCATCTCGGCGGCGGAGCGCTCCTTGCCCTCGAAGAGGTACTTGCCGTCCTTGTAGAACTCGGAGGCGGCCACGTCGAGCGCGAGGGCGATCTGCTGGCCGGGGGCGTAGCCGGCCTCCTTGATGGCCTCGAGGATGAGGTCGAGGGCCTCGCGGTTGGAGCCGAGGTTCGGGGCGAAGCCGCCCTCGTCGCCGAGGCCGGTGGACAGGCCCTTGCTCTTCAGGACCTTCTTCAGCGTGTGGTAGACCTCGGTGCCCCAGCGCAGGGCCTCGGAGAAGGACTCCGCGCCGATCGGGGCGATCATGAACTCCTGGATGTCCACGTTGGAGTCGGCGTGCGAGCCGCCGTTCAGGATGTTCATCATCGGCACCGGCAGCAGGTGCGCGTTCGGGCCGCCCAGGTAGCGGAAGAGCGGGAGGTCGGACGCCTCGGAGGCGGCGTGGGCGACGGCGAGCGAGACGCCGAGGATGGCGTTGGCGCCGAGGGAGCCCTTGTTGTCGGTGGCGTCCAGGTCGAACATGGCCTGGTCGATCAGGCGCTGCTCGGTGGCGTCGTAGCCGACCAGCTCCGGGCCGATCTGCTCGATGACGGCGAGGACGGCCTTCTCGACGCCCTTGCCCTGGTAGCGGTTCGGGTCACCGTCGCGCAGCTCGATGGCCTCGAAGGCGCCGGTGGAGGCGCCGGACGGGACGGCGGCACGACCCGTGCTGCCGTCGTCGAGGCCGACCTCGACCTCGACCGTGGGGTTGCCTCGGGAGTCCAGGATTTCCCGGGCTACGACGACGTCGATGGACGGCACGAGCATCTCCTTCGTGGATGTGACGCTGGTTGTGCGGGGCTGGTGTGCCTTGCGACTAGAGCCTAACCGTCCCGGGGGCGTCGGCCACCGACCGACCGTCCCGTGGACAGGGAGAGACAGGGAGACCGTACCCATTGTTCAGGCGCGGAACAAAGGGGCTCCCGGATGAGGCCCGGCCGAAGAGTGGGGAAACAGGACGGGAAGACAGAGGCGGGGGCACCGGAGCCGTGGACACGAACAACCCCGCCCCGGCGCGTACGGGGGAACACGCGCCGGGGCGGGGAGCCCGTGGGGACGGGGGGTGACCCTCACGAGGCCTTCAGTCTGGGGGCAGGCCTTGTGAGGGCGCTGTGGTTCTGGCGGGAGCCTGATGTCACTTCAGGTGCAGCTGCTGGCCCGGGTAGATGAGGTTCGCGTCCTCGACGATGTCCTTGTTCAGCTCGAAGAGCTTCTTCCAGCCACCCTTGACCTTGTGCTTCTCGGCGATGGTGCTGAGGGTGTCACCCTTGACGACCTTGTACTCGCCGTCGCCCTTCTTGACCTTCTTGCCGGTCGGGGTGGTGACGGTCTTGCTCGGGGCCGGGCGCTCGGCGGAGCGGGAGGCGGCCTGCTGGTCGGAGCGGGTGGTGGTGCTCGGCGCGGTCGTCTTCGACGAGGTGGAGGGGGCGGCGCCGTTGTACGGGGTGCTGGACAGGCCCGTGCCGCACACCGGCCAGGCGCCCTTGCCCTGGGCGGCGAGGACCTTTTCGGCGACGGCGATCTGCTGCGCCTTGGTGGCCTGGTTGGCCTGCGGGGCGTAGGCGGTGCCGCCGTACGCGGCCCAGGTGGAGGCGGAGAACTGCAGGCCGCCGTAGTAGCCGTTGCCGGTGTTGATGGACCAGTTGCCGCCGGCCTCGCACTGGGCGACCGCGTCCCACTCGGAGGCGGTGGCGGCGGAGGCGTTGCCGGCCGCCATCAGCGGGGCGGCGACGGCGGCGCCGGTGACACCGGCCAGCGCGATGACACGAGTGGCCTTGGACGGACGGCGGTGCTTGCCCTTGCCGGAGAACAGCATGGATCGATCCCCTCACCGACGCCTGCGAGGTGAGCTGTCGGGTTCGGGCCGGTTGAGTTGCCCGGCCGCGCCCCTTTCGGGACACGGCTTCACCCCAAGCCGGTTGCGGCATCAACTGCCGGTTCCGGCACCTACCTTGGGTCCCCCGCTCCTGCCTACGGCGCATGACGCGACGACTGTTCCCGGGCAACCGCTGGCAGGATTCGGCGTTGCGACTGCCGGGGCTCGTGGTGACGAGCGGCCTTGACCGTAGACACGCGATCGCCGGATTTTCAAAGACGATCAGGGCTTCTGAGACTCATCCCACACTTTCGCCAAAACGGACATTAGGCATGAAGTGGGGCGTCAACTCCCGCTACTCGCCACCCTCTTCGCCGCCGACTTTCAGGTCCTGACCGGCGTGAATGTGATTCGGGTCGGCGCCGACGGTCTTCTTGTTCTCGGCGTAGAGCGCGCGCCATCCGCCGTCGATGTCAAGGGAGTCGGCGATGGAGCAGAGGGTGTCGCCCTCGCGGACGGTGTAGGTGCTCGCGCCACGGGCGGCGTGACGGCCGGACGGAGTGGCACTCTGTCCGTTTGCAGTGCTTTCGTCCGCACTGCCACCGCGGTGACGTCCGCCACTGCTGAGCGCGCCGGTGTCGACCAGGCTCCAATAGCCGCCGGTCTGCCGCGAATTGTCCGACTCCTCCGTGGCGGGCTCCGTGACGGCGGCCTCGCTTCCCTGCTCCTTCCCGGAGCCGGGCGATGCGGAGGTGTCGGACTTGGGAGCGCCCTTGCCCTTGTCCTTGTCCTTGCTCTCGCCGGAGCCGGAGCCGGAGCCCTTGTCCTTGCTCTCGCTCGGGGACGGCTTGGCGGTCGTACCCGGGGAGGAGTCGGACGACGGCGACGAAGACGACGAATCCGGCAGGTCGGACGAGTCAGGCGTACCGGTAGAGCCGGACGAGCCCTGGGAACCGGAGGAGTCGGAGTCACCGGAGTCCGCCGAGCCCGAGCCCCCGACGCCCGTGTCGACGTCCACGGAGCCGGAGTTCGAGGACAGGCCGGAGAGCAGGGCGCAGGTGGCCCAGGGGGTGGTGCCCTGGTCGGCGAGGATCTTCTCGGCGACGGCGATCTGCTGCGAGCGGCTGGCCTGGTCGGCACTGGAGGCGTACTGCCCGCCGCCGTACTTGTCCCAGTCGTTCTGGGATATCTGGAGGCCGCCGTAGTACCCGTTGCCGGTGTCGGCGCTCCAGGAGCCGCCGCTCTCGCACTCGGCCACCTTGTCCCAGGTGGTGCCGTCGGCCGCGTTGGCGCTCGCGGCGCCGAGGAGCGGGATGGCGATGGCCGAGCCGGTCACCCCGGCCGCGACGAGGAGGGCCGGAGCCTGACGGGGGCGACGGTGACGACCGTTCCCGGAGAGCATGCAGAAGCCTTTCGTGCGACAGCAGAACCGGCGCGGCGAACTGGTACCCCTCGCCACACTGATGGGTGAACGTATCGGCAGACGATCACTTGTCACAAGTTAATGCCGCGCAGATCACGTGAAGATCACGAAGTTGAACGTCCTTCACGTCTACCGGTCTACGGCCTTTCCGGCGGCCGGTGTGAACTCCACCGGCAGGGTGCGCAGGCCCCGCATGATGAGCCCGCCGCGCCAGCGCAGCTCGGCCGGATCGACGGCGAGCCGCAGATCGGGCAGGCGGGTGAGCAGGGTGGCGAGCGCGGTCTGGCCCTCCAGGCGGGCCAGCGGGGCGCCCAGGCAGTAGTGGATGCCGTGGCCGTACCCGAGGTGCTGGTTGTCCCGGCGGGACAGGTCCAGCACGTCCGGATCGGCGAACCGCTCCGGATCCCGGTCGGCGGCGGCGAGGACGACGAGCACCGGGTCGCCGGCGGCGATGTCCTGCCCGCCGATGGTCAGCGGCCGGGTGGCGAACCGCCAGGTGGCCAGCTCCACCGGTCCGTCGTAGCGCAGGAGTTCCTCGACGCCGGTCTCCAGGAGGTCCCGCTCCCCGGCGGCCAGGGACCGCTGCAGCCGGTGGCGCTGCTCGGGGTGGGTGAGCAGGGCGTAGGTGCCGTTGCCGATCAGGTTCACGGTGGTCTCGAAGCCGGCGAACAGCAGGATGAAGGCCATGGCGGCGGCCTCGTTCTCGGTGAGGTGCTCGCCGTGGTCGGAGGCGCGGATGAGGCCGGAGATCAGGTCCTCGCCCGGGGTCGGCTCGGCGGGCAGCGCCTCCCGCTTGCGGTGGATCAGCTCGGCGAGATAGCCGCGCATCTTCTTCACGGACCGGGCGACCCCGCCCCTCGGTCCTCCCCCGTGCCGGATCATCATGCCCGCCCAGTCGCGGAAGTCGTCCTGGTCCTCGCGCGGGACGCCGAGCAGGTCGCAGATGGCGTAGATGGGGAGCGGGAAGGCGAACTCGTGGATGAGGTCGGCGGAGCCCGTCTTCGCGAACCCGTCGATGAGGTGGTCGGTCAGCTCCTGCACCCGGGGCGCGAACTCGGCGACTCTGCGGGGCGTGAACGCCTTGCTGACCAGCCGGCGCAGCCGGGTGTGGTCCGGCGGGTCGATGTTCAGCAGGTGCGTCATCAGCTCGGCCTTGCGCTCGCCCGGGATGCCCGTCTTGCCCTTGGCGTGCGCGGGCTCGTCGTGATGCGCCGGGTTCTTGCTCAGCCGCTGGTCGGCGAGGGCCTGCTTGGCATCGCCGTACCGCGTGACCAGCCAGGCCTCGACCCCGCTGGGCAGCCGCGTCCGGTGCACGGGGGCGTGCTCGCGGAGCCAGGCGTAGGCGGGGTAGGGGTCGGTGGCGAACTCCCAGGTGAAGAGGTCGGGGGCGGAGTCGTCGGAGTGGAGCTGGTCGGTCACTTCTCGACCGTATCCGGATCGGAGCCCAACTCCTCCATCGCGGTCCGATGCCCTTCGGCTGCCGCCCGCCGGAGCCAGTGGTCGGCGCGGTCGCGGAGGGCCAGGCTGAGCCGGTACGCGGCGCCGGCGTCCCCCTGCTCGGCGGCGGCCTTCAGGTGGGGCAGCGCGGCGTCGATCTCGCCCGTCTGTACGAGCAGGTCCCCCAGCTCCATGTTCAGGTCGCTCAGCAGCTGCACGTCGTCGATGCCGGCTTCCAGCGCCTTCCTGAACCAGACGATGGCCTCCGCGGGGTTCTCGCTCCCGGTCGCTATGCCGCCGAGCACCACCATGGCTTCGGCCACTCCCGCCTCCGCCCGCGGAGTCAGGAGCCTGACCGCTGTCTCGACCACGGCCGCCTCGGCTTTCTCGTCCTCAGCGGCGTCCAGCACCTGGAACCACACGGTCGCCGGTACGTCCGCCGGTTCCCCGGAGGCCGGAAGGTCCGCCACCAGCGATCCGTACGCCTCGAAGGTCCCCTCCTCCGTGCCCGGCACCAGCAGGCCCGTCACCCCGTACCGGCGCCTGGCCGCCCAGGCCACCGCCTCGTCGAGCGGCTCCCATTCGCTCTCCGGCACCTCGTGGCCGTACTCCTCGGCGATGCTCCCGAGCACCCGCACCGGCAACGGGCCGCACAACCCGCAGCGCCTGGCGTCGACGGCTGCGCGGACCAGGAGGTGTCCGTGGGGGTGCGCTCCGGGCCGCCCCGCGCGGCGCCACTCGTCCCACAGTTCCGGTCCCACCGCCAGATACTCCGGCACCGTGAGGCTGCCGCGTCCCTGCCGGGCACCGCACAGCCGGGGGTCGTCGGCCTCCGCCAGCCGGGCGAGTTCCGCTCCGCTCCAGGCGCGTCTCAGCTCGACGGTCTCGGCACGGCTCAGCACGCGTGCGGCCGGGCCGCCGCCGAAACGGTGCGTGTCGTACGCGTCGTCGCTCATCGTCGCGACGATCGGCACCCCGAGACCCGCGAACTGGGCCAACAGGCCGGTGTCCAGGCCTCCTTCACCCATGTGTGAGTCCAGTTCGTCGAGCCACAGGACGTACGGGCCCGGGTGCTCGCGCAGCACGCCCGGCAGCATGTGCAGGTCGGCACCCCGTGCGGGGGCGTGCAGCCGCGTGTCCGGGGACAGTGCGGCGGCCACGGCGGCCCAGGCCGTACGGCTCTTGCCGGAGAGCGGCCCGCCGGTCACCACGACCAGCCCGCCCCCATGTATCGCCCGGATCAGCCGGTCGTCCGCGTCCCGCCCGACATACGGTGGAAGCTCGCTCTCCTCGCCGAAGCGCCGGGTCCGGTGCACGCCCAGGGCGATGCGGTCGGCGGTACGGACGGTGGGCCAGGTGCCGGGGTCGGGGAGGGCGACACCCGCACCGTAGTGATGGTGCTGCACTCCGGCGACCGGCCCGTGGAAAGTGCTCCGCCGGAAGTCGACCGTGTCGCCCGGGGGCGGGAGGAACTCCCCCAGGATGTCCCTGAGTTCCTCGGCCGCCGCGTCCGGCGCGTCCGCGAGCACCTCACGGAGCCGGGCGCGCCAGTGCTCCTGGGGGCTGCCTGCGTCGGTGTGCGGCCCGGGCGAGGTGGCGAGACGGGCGAGATCCTCGGCGTCACCGTCCCATCCACGACGCCGGAACCACGCGGCGACCCGGCTCTGCGTCTGTTCCCAGCCCGCCGAGGCCGCCGCCCGCACGAGCGCCTCGGACGCGACGATCTCGAGCCCAGTCACCATCCGGCCCCCCAGTCCACGCTTTCCACCGGTTCCCGCCCAACGGTACTGATACGAGGGCCTCCTGACGCCCCGTATGATCCTCCTCCCCTCACTCCTTCCCGTGCCCGGCGGGCCCTGAGCCGGTCAGCCCTCCACCGCCCTGATGGCATCCCGGTACACCCGCGCCGCCGCCCGCAGTGCCGCCTCCGGGTCGACGCCGTCCGCCTCGGCCCGCACCGCCAGCGCCAGCAGCTCGTAGCCGATGCCGTCCCCCTGCGGCAGCGGCACCTCGAGCCCCGCCGTGCGGGCGCGGGAGGCGAGCTTGGCGGCGAGGGCGAGGCCGGGCTGGCCGAGGGGGACGCCCTCCGTGACCGAGGTGCGCCGCTTCTCCTCGGCCTTGGTGCGCAGCCAGTGCTCCTTGACGTCCTCGGGCGTCTCGGCCTTCTCGTCGCCGAAGACGTGCGGGTGGCGGTGGATCAGCTTGGCGACGATGCCGCCGGCCACGTCGTCGATGGAGAACGGCGCGTCCGGGTCCTCCTCGGCGATGCGGGAGTG
Source organism: Streptomyces sp. NPDC031100 (assembly GCF_055570785.1). Lineage (NCBI taxonomy): Bacteria > Bacillati > Actinomycetota > Actinomycetes > Kitasatosporales > Streptomycetaceae > Streptomyces > Streptomyces sp. NPDC031100. Next base: position 11,455 of record NZ_JBVIGN010000025.1, on the reverse strand, counting down.
GAAGACGACCTGGAGCAGGACGTCGCCCAGCTCCTCCCGCAGCTCCTCGCGGTCGCCGGCCTCGATCGCCTCGACGAGTTCGTACGCCTCCTCGATGCCGTACTTGGCCAGGCCCGTGTGGGTCTGCCGGGACGACCAGGGGCATTCGGCGCGGATGCGGTCCATGACCTGGACGAGGTCGAGGAGGCGGGCGCCGGGCAGGTCGTAGGAGGCGGGCAGCAGCTCCAGCTCCGGCATCCGCACCCTGCCGGAGCCGGCCAGGCGGGCCAGGCCGTCGGTGAGGGCGGGCTCTCCCTCGCCCGTGGCCACGACCACCACCGTCCGGCCGCCGGCGCAGGCGTCGACCAGCTCCTGGGCGGAGGGAGACGCCTCCGCCACGGATATCCCGGCCTCCCGCAGATAGGGCAGCTGCGGATGCGCTCCGTCCGCGCACAGCACCGCGTCGGCGGCGCGCAGCGCCTGCCAGGCGGGCCAGGACAGCAGGCCGGGCGCGACACGGTGGCTGGTGGTGAGCAGGACGATGCGGCCGGGGGCGGCCTCGGGGCTGGTTGCGTTCACGAACCGAACGTAACCGTTCCTAGCGTCGTTGGTCGATGTTGGCCAACTCGCTGTTATCCGGATCAATAGTCCGGTGACCTCGCGAACGGTCTTCGAGGTCGGGAAACAGCGCGAGCTGGTCACCTCGGCACAGTCGGGTCTTGCCGCCCTGCTTGGTCGTGCCCGCTGTCCTGGGTGGGCTCGCGGTCCCACACCCTCTCGGGAGGGGCACGGCCTGGCCGGTAGCTCTCCGCTCCACCATCCTCCGGTGATGGGCGGTCACACCTGGCCGACGCCGGACCCCGTGCCCGAGAGCGCGTCGTCCGATGGCCACCGCGGCACCGTGGTGCCGGGTAACTATGGTCTTCGATTGATTTTCGAGCGGCTTCTGCCAGTGCTGCCCGCCCCAGCGGCTGGTGTAGGCCGGATCGACCGCAACAACGACCAGACCCTGGTGGTGGGCCATGGCGCGCAGCCGCTCCCGGAAGCGGGCGGTGGGGATGCCAGCCACGGTGCGGCGAAACGTCTTGCCGCGCCTACCGCGGCCCATGGTCTCCCGTCCGGTGGTGCGAGTGTCTTTGAAGCCCAGGTTCTCAATAGCAATGCCGACACAACCGTGCTCCTTGGCCAGGGCGATCAGGTGGCTGATCGCGGCGCGCAGTCGCCCGTCCCGCGTGGTCGACGAACCGGTCAGTACCAGCGGCACGGTGACAGGTTCGCCGACCGGGTTGCCATGCGGGTCGAGGACGCAGACGGCCAGATGATCGGCGTTGAGGTCCACCGCAAGGAGCCTCTCGCCCCACGCCCGGATCTCCTCCGGCGACGGCAACATCGCGGTCTCGGCCGCCCAAGACGCGTCCAGATACCAGCGCTCCCGGACCGGATCGAAGACGACGTCGTAGCGCACGGCCCGGTGCACCGTCACCCGGTCCAGCCACTCCGCGCGGCGATGGTGAAAGGCGACAGCGCAGCTCAGCCGGTAGCGGCCGCGCGGCGCGTTCGCCAGGTGTCGCAACGGCTGGGGCAGGGCCAGGGTCACGGAGCCGTCGGCCGGGTCGACGGTGATCGTGTAGTTGCCGTGCGGTGCACCGGACTCGCCGTCCGCGGTCAGGAACAGCCTGGCGGCCTCCCACCGCCGGCGCCACTCGGCCTCACCGAGCCGGGCATCAGCCAGGTTGTGCCGCAGCCGCGCAAGCTGCCTGCCACCGTCAACGATCGACGGACGACCCTGCTCAATACGCCGTTCCACCACCATCCGGCGGGCCTTGAGAACCTGCAGGCGACGCTGCTTCTCGCAACGTTCCGCCCGATCGGCATAGCCACGCACCTTGCCTTCGCGCTGCCCGCACGGCACCGCAAGACGCTTCTCGATCGTGCGGATGACGCGGGACAGCCCGGCCCGCTCGTCGTACAGACACCGCATCGACAGCTGGTACTGGTCCTCGCTCGCCCTGGTCATCGCCCCGGCCCAGCGGGAGGAGGACACCGCCGTCAGCTTCTTCTTGCGCTCGGCCCGCCGGGCGTCCTGCGCCCGTACGTGCCCGATACGGACACGTACGGCGAGGTCGGCCCGCTGGTGGCGGCCGAGGTGCTCGCCCACCAGGCGCAGCACCTCGTCATCGGCCGAATCCAGACGCAGCCGGTCCCTAATCCGCGCCCCCGACGGCGCGGTGACGGTGAACGGGGCGGCCAGCACACGCACCTCACACTTCCTTCTGCGCTTGTGTGCCACCAGCCAGCCCCCTCCCCCTGATCTCGCCGAACTCCGCCGCTGCTATCGACCATGCCTACCGAACGCCCGCATGATCAGGAGAACTAACCCCGTTCACTCGCACGAGGGACACACAGGCCCACCGACGGGCACCCGCCGTGCCGTGCCTCCTGCTTATGCCGTCTGCTGCGCCGCCGTGACCTCGCGCACCCACGGCGTCTTCGCGTCCACGCGGCTGCTCTTCTGTACGTCCCAGGAGCCGTAGCGCGGGTTGAGGTCGACGTGGAGTTCCCCGGAGGCCTGGGACAGGGCCTTCCAGAAGGCTGGCTGGGAGGTGTCGGTGCCGAGCTTCGCGGCGAGCTTCTGGGCCTCGATCTGGAGGCGGAGGTTCTCGTCCAGGCGCTCGGGCGCGATGCCGTACTTCTGCAGCCAGGCCGTCTCCAGCCCCTTGGCGCCGCCCGCCTGCTGCTCCAGGCCGGTGCGCATCCCCAGGATCTCCTTGCGGGTCACCGAGATGTCCTGGTCCTGCGCGGCGCGGTGCAGCACCCGGTCGAGGACCATGTTGTGCAGGGTGTCGCGGGTGAGGCTGCTGGTGGAGGCGAGGACCTGCTGGTACTGGGTCTCGTCCGGCACCGCGGCCCGCTGTGCCCTGCGTACCTCGTCGACCCGCTTCTCCAGCTGCGAGACGGTGATCCGCTGCCCGCCCACGACGGCCGCGGCACCGGCGTGCGCATCGCTTCCGCAGGCGGTGAGGAGGGGTGCCGCGGCGGCGATCGCGGCGGAGAGGACGAGCGCGGTGCGACGGCGGCGGTGCAAGGGAACCTCCAAGGGAGATTGTGCGACGGTGCACAAAGTCTTGCGGTGATCGATGGTAGGCAGTGGGCAGGCTCCGGCCAACCCATTCGACCAACGATTCGCGCGCGCTTTCGGTACCGCCGCACTGCCCCACGCGGGGGTACGGCTCGTGCGCTCCGGTCAGCCGGTGATCGCCACCGGCGCGTCCCACGCGTCACGGTCGACCGTGATCGTGTAGCCGCCGCGCGTCTCCTTGCTGTTGACCATGTACTGGTGGGCCCGGCTGTGGCCGGTGAACTGGGTGGGGCCCCACGGCCAGTCCGCGGTGGTGGTGTTCTGCTTGTCCCACAGCGCGTACCAGAGGTTGCCCGGCAGGTCCGTCTTGTCGGAGGCGGTGGCGACGGCCTTGGCGCTGGAGCTGGTGAAGCCGTAGTAGCCCGTGCGGTACGTCTTGGCGTGCAGGCCCTTGTCGAAGGCGCGCACGTAGGTCAGCACGGCGTCGTTGCACGCCTTGTTCGTGCTGTCGTACGCCTCCATGTCGAGGTAGATCGGGCTGCCCGCCTTCATCCCGAGCGCGGAGGCCTTGGCGACGGCGTCGGCGGCGTCCTGCGCGCCGAGGGAGGCGGCGGTGGAGGCCGTCAGCTTCTCCGGGTTGGAGCCGGACTGGCAGGGCGGCTGGGCGCCGACGTAGATCGGGATGAGCTTCCAGCCCATGGCGGTGACGTTCTTGACCCAGGTGGAGGTGAGGTTGGGCTGGTTGCAGCCGCGGTTCTTGCCGCCCACGTAGACGGCGGCGGCGCCGTAGAAGCCGGTGTGCCAGGCCTTCATCGCGGACTGGGAGGGCGCGGTGCAGGTGTCGAAGGCGCGGCCGGTGAAGGTCTTCTGGGCGGGCCAGGTGGTGGCCGCCATGGACTGCTGCGCGGCGATCCCGCCCCCGCCGACGACGGCGGCCCCGGCCACGGCCCAGGCGATGTAACGACGCTTCTTGGACTGCCGGTGCTCGGCCATCCCCCACCCCATCCAATGATCACGGCACACGGCGCAGGGCGCGCCGGAGCGGATCGCACCGTAACTGATGCCGTCACCGCGACCGTGAACCGACCTCCGCGATCGTCACAAGAGTCACTTTTGCCATAATAAAAACGTGAATCACGTCAGTTGCTTGACTTCCCCTTGGGCGACCTGAGACCGCTTCGCGACCTGGGCCTCTCTACATTCACTACGCCCCTCACGCGCTCTTTACTCTCTCCGCTTCCCGCGAGGATCTCGATGCGTCTCCCCTCCCGTGCCCGCACGGCGTTCGCCGTCGTGGCACTGCCCCTGGCCCTCACTCTGGCCGCCTGCTCCTCCGGCTCTTCCGGCTCCTCCGCCGGCGAGTCCGCGTCCGCCAAGCCGAGCAAGAGCAAGGACCCCAACGCCGGTCTGCTGACGGGCACTCAGCTGAAGCATGCGCTGGCGCGGGCGTCCTACTTCCCGGACGGGTTCAAGCCCGTCGCCGAAGGCGCGGCGGACAGTGGCGACGAGTTCATCGCCCCGCCCGCCAAGAGCTCGGCGAAGCCCGACTGCACCAAGCTGGAGGCCACGGCCTGGATCGGCGTCACCGGCCGCAAGGGGGGTGTGTCGTTCGCGCAGGACGACTACATGAACAAGGACCAGACGCAGGAGATCGCACAGGAGATCGACGTCTTCCAGGGCACGACCGCGAAGTCGGTGATGCAGGACGTGCGGACCGTCGCCACTGAGTGCGCGGCGTTCACGGACACCGATGCCCACGCCAAGGTGAAGGTCACCGGCAAGAAGACCGCCGGGCTCGGTGACGAGGCCTACACGATGACGCTCACCAGTGGCGCCTGGGACAACGGCACCACCCTGATGGCCGCGCGGGTGGGCACCGCCGTGATCACCGTGATCTCCACGGCCGGCACGGACAACGGTGCGGCCACCGCGCAGAAGGTGACGGCACAGGTCGTGAAGTCGCTGCAGGCGAAGACGGCCAAGGCGAACCCGTCGGCGTAAGGCCCGCCGAGTCCGGCAAGGGGCAACTGCCCTAGGCTTCTTCCGCGCTCCCACTTGTCTGCCACACCGGCGGGGAGCGCGGAGGGGGCAAGGGGCGACATGGAAAAGCGTCTTGAGGCGGGCTGGGGCCAGCGGTTCGCGTGGGCGGTCCTGGTCTGGGGGTCCCTGGGCTTCCTGGTCTGGCTGCCCTTCCTGTTCGTGGCGATCCGCCGCAACCGGGGCTCGGACTGGGGCGCCTTCGCGTCGTTCGTGCTTTACGAGGTGGTGACCATGATCTGGTCGACGATCCTGCCCGACGGGCACAACAGGGTGCTGCTCGGCCTGATCGCCATCATCACGATGTCGGTGGCGACGCTTCTCCTGCTGTTCGCGGAGTTCGACAAGAAGACGCCGCGGGTGCAGTACGGGGCCGTGCCGGTGCCGCAGCCGGGTCCTTCGTACGGGTATCCGTACGGCCGGTAGGGCGGCGGCGCCGTGCCGGTGACCTGGTGAGGGTCACGCCAGTCCGTCGGGCGCTTCTTTGAGGGCGTCGATGAAGGGGGCGAAGGCTTCGGCCGGGAAGGTGAGGGTGGCTCGGGCGGGGGTCTTGGAGTCGCGGATGGCTATGCGAGCGGAGCGGTTGGCGATCTCCACGCAGTTGTTGCCGTCACCCTCGCCGGAGTAGGACGACTTCCGCCAGTTGTCGGGGGTCACGGGGCGCCTCACAGTTCTTTGGCCAGCCTGTGGATGAAGTCACGCGAACGGTCGGGTGCGAGTGACACTTCTTCCACCTTACGGAAGCGCGTTCGATAGGCGCTGAGCTGTGCCTCGGAGTCGATGAAGATTGAGCCATGGGGCGCGTCGCGTACGACTGTGTCCAGCTTGGCCACGGGGCCATCCATGTACAGCATGGTCGCCGAGGCTCTGGCGAAGCCCTGCAGGTCGAAGGGGATGACACGCACCGTGATGTGGGCCGCTTCGGAAAGCTCAAGGAGCCGGGCGAGTTGAGCCCGTGAGGTGGCGCGGTCGCCGACCTGAATGCGGAGCGCGGCCTCATGGATCACCACGTCGTAGGGGATGGACGAGGGACCCTCGACGAGCGCGCTGCGGGCCATCCGGTGCCCGATCCGCAACTCAAGCTCGTCCTGGGTTAGTTCGGGGATCCTGGAGGAGAAGACGGCGTGCGCATAGCCCTCCGTCTGCAGCAGGCCCGGCACAAAGAGGATGGCCACCTCACGCCGGAACGAGCTGTGGTGATCCAGCTCCGACAGGTCAAGGAACGACGTGGGCAGTAGCCCCCGGTACTCCTCCCACCAGCCTCGCGTCCGGTCGATGGCCATTGACTGGAACGGCAGCGAAGAGGAGATCAACCGGCGTGACCAGCAACTGCTGGCCATCCCCCGGCCGGTTACGGTGGAGGAAGCAACGGCGTTGGCGTCCTGCTTCGGCCCCGACGACTGCTACGGCGTCGCCTGGACCCTTGTCCACCTCATCGAGACGGGCCCCGGACCGGTACCAGCCCTGTCAAAACCCGGTCCGGATGCCGGCGTCTGGCATCAAACCCTCTGGGCACGATGGGGCGACCCCGACGATCAGTCGGATTGACCGGTTCGGGCCTGTATGGATTCTCCCTGGCCTTGACCCACGATCTCCTCGATCAGCGCCAACTGGAGAGCGACCGCCCGGCGGCAGCGGGGATTTTCCCGCTCTGCATCGACGGTGACCGTCCGGCCGAGCGCAGCGAGGGACAGTACCGACTCGTAGCACGAGGAGAGGACTTCCAGGATGTCGTCGGACGTGCCCTCCCCAAGCAGGAATTCGGCGTACTGCACCAGCCCCTGGCACAGCGAGGCCGCCGCGAACGGGGACGTGCGATCCTGCCAGTCATAGGCGTCCGCGAACAGCCGATCCCACCTGTCTGAGACCCCCGCAGCAGGCCCCGCGAGGGTGCGGAACTCCTCGACGGCATCCCGGAACAGAGTGACCGTCGCCTCGTCGAACAGTTCCTCCAGGGGCTGTCCGTAGACCGCCGCCGTCTCCTCGATGACCCGCAGGCCGAGAGTCCGCAGCGAGTCGGCTGGGCACTCCAACAGGTCATCCCCGATGGGGGCAACTTCCGCGTCCCATAGAGTCATCGAATCCTCACATCCTCACAAGCTGTGCGAGAACTTCCGTCGCAGGTCGGCATGTTGCTGGGCTGTGGACGGTTGGCTTGGCGTTCGGGTAAGCGTCCCAGGGGCGTGCTGCCGAACGGAATCTGGAAGGCTCAGCTGGCACTCTTGGCGGTCTGGCGGGCAATGCGTCGGGTCATGAGGGTGATGAAGGTCCAGCGCAGATGGGCATCGGCGTGTGCGATCGTGCGTTTGATGTCGGGCGCGTTGCGCCTCGCCCGCATCGTGCACGAAGCGCCTCGGTACGACGGCCGCTACGACGCGACCGGCGCCAGGACCGCGACCAGCAGACCGACGAACCCGGCTCCTCTGCGCGACCAGGAGTCAGATCGCTCCCCAGGGCCCAGGGTTCTCTGACTTGGGAATCCACAGCAGAGGCTGGCTGTCGCGGCAGTATTCAGCCGCCCCGTCCTCCCATGGGAAACGGCCTTCTCCGTCGGGCCAGAACAGCTGGGCCACGGGCAGGGGCGAGACCTGGTAGAAGTCCAGCCCTGCGCCGAAGAAGTCCTTGCACCAGCTCTCGTGCACCGGCCGCAAGATGGCAGGGAAATTGTCGAAAATGTCGTCCCTGCGCTGATCGGGCATGAGAGGAGGCCCGTTGCGCACGGACTCGCCCGCCGCGTTGATCAGGGACATCATGGTGTCGACAGCCAACCCGAAAACGCATATCTCCGGGCTGCGCAGCGTGTGCCACAGACCGATGGAATACGCCCAGCCAGCTGGTACTTCGTCGTCAGCGGCCACCCCCATGACATGCCAGCCGTGGCTCCTCGTACTGGAGGCTATCGCCCGGTCCCGCTGGTCCCACGAAGCCTCGTGCGACGACTGCGTGCAGAGGATGCACGGGCACCCAGATCGTTCCATTCGGCGATGTTAACGCCACGAACGGGCGAGCCTCTTTACAGCTTCACCTGGGGAAAGAGGTCACCGCACAGCTTCTGAGGGTGCGCTTGCCCAACGAGACCCTGCGGGTCGGCGCATGGGACTCGGACCCGGAACGGACTTTCCTGGGGAGTTCACCGAGCCGGCTGATGCGGAGGACAGGCGGGGACTGCTTGTCCTACAGGCTTGTTCCGACCTGTGGGGCTGGCAGCCACTGTCCAGATTCGGCAACCGGGGCGCAAGGACGTGCGGTGCGAACTGGCAACGGCGCCTAAGAGACCACCTCAGGCGTTCCACCACTCGTCAGTGCCGCAACCGACCTCGTAGTGCCACCAGCCTTCCTCTCGCCCTCGGGTCAGAAGGGCCTTGATCCCGGCGAAGTCCGCGCCCGCCGGTGCGGTGAAGGCCACCATGGGGAAGTCCTCACTGAAGACCTCGCCTCCGAGCCCGAACGCCGAAAGACGCTGATGCACCGCCTGCGGACTGCGTCCCAGCGGGCCGGTCGGTACGGGCACCACACGAATCGTGCAGTTCCCGGAGGAACTGACCCGTCCGACAGCCCAGTGGAGTCCGCCGGAGTCGGTCTGGTACCGCACTACGTCCCCCTCGGCCACCCCGTCCTGAAGGAAGGGGGCATTCTGCACCCTGGCCGTGCCATCACCGAGCTTCGTCGCCCACAGGCCCTCGGTGTCCTGCGGGAACCACCCCTCACGAGGGACGAACCGGAACCAGACCTTGATCTTCTCGACCGCCTTCTCCATGACAGACATCATCAGCCCATAGACGTCGACGGAGATTTCAGAAAGGCCCGCCACGCAGTCGAGTGCGGCATCAATCGTCTCAAGCGCCACCGCGCGGTGGCCAGGACGTACGACAAACTCGCCGTCCGCTACGAAGCAACCGCTCTGGTCGCAGCCATCAGCGAGTGGCTGTGAGGGGGTGGTGGCGGGCGCATCGCTCTGCGGGTGACCAGGGGACCCAGGAGAGAGCCTCACGCCAACCGGGTCGCCCGAAGGCCCAGTCCTGAAGCACCTCAGCCACAGGTTCTACCGCGAAGACCTCGTGTTCGCGGGGTACCCATGCCTGGAAGTGCCTGTCCGGCCCTCCCTCGCGGTACTCCACCTGATAGCTCAGGTCGTCGTTGAGATACACCTGCATGTAGTGCTGGTCGGCGGGTTCCAAATCGAGCCGCCTCACGACGACAAACCGCCACGTAAGACTCATGTCGGCCAGCAGGTCGTGTAGCTGTTCCTCGGACGGGTCGTCCCAGGTCGTCCCGTCCGCCTCGATCGCTTGAAGCACTGGTGCTGCCATGCAGGTGACTCTACTGACCGATCATGCTCTCGACTTCGCTGACGAGAGCCGCTACGCGCCGCGGGCCGCGGTCGCGGACCGCTTACCAGAGCGGAGGACGGCGATGGCGCGGGCGCGGTCGAAGGCGGCGACGGGATCCGCATGGTACGTCCATGGCTGCGCGCCCACCCACGGCTCCAGCAGCCGGAACTGTTCCAGGGCCTCCCGGCCCCGCCCGGCCAGGGTCAGGGCAGCGGCGAGAGTATGCCGGACCAGCGGCAGCCGTGGGTCGTCGGCGGGTGTGGCGGCGACCGCGTTCAGAAGGGCACTGATCTCGGACTTCGGGTTCCGACCCGCCAGCGGCGCCGGGCCGGGGCCTCGAAGCGACTGCTCGAACGAGGCCTCCAGCGGCAGCACTGCCAAGAGCGAGTGTGCAGGGGCGGAGGCAGCGGCCTCCTTCGCGAAGCGGTGGGCCAGCCGGTCCGAGCCGCACCACTTGGCGCACCAGTACTGAAGGGCTTCGAGGTGCCCGACGAAGTGGTGCGGGGCGCGGGCGGTCAGCTCGCTCCACAGGCGGCGGAACTCCTCGTGCGGCAGGGCGAGTCCGCGGGCCGCGGCGACCATCGTGACCCAGGGGGACGGGTCGCGCGGCGCCAGCGCGGCGGCCTCCTGGGCGGCGTACAGGGACGCCGGCAGCAACTGCTGGAACCGGGCCATCCGTTCGGCAGGGGTGTGCTTGGCCCACGCCTCGCCGCGGGCGTCCCAGGCGCGAAAGAGCAGAGCATGTGCGTGAACGGCCGCCGCGTCGGGGTCGTCGGGCCGCTCGGCCCGCCAGTCGCTCAGCCACCGCTCGTCCTGGGAGGCGGCGGAGGCGAGCGCGGAGAGCCGGTGCCACCGCAGGTCCCAGTCCTGGCCGGCTGCGGCGAGCAGGGCCGCGCCCGGGCGCCAGTCACCCTCCTGGGCCGCCCGCACTGCTTCGGCCACCTCCGGCACGGGCGGCCCGCCCCGCGTCGGATCCAGCTCCTCACGCGGCAGGAGCCCGTACGCGGCGACGTCGATCCCGGTCGTGCCCCTCCGGTTGGCCCGGGCCAGCCTGGTCGTGTTCCACAGGGCCCAGATGAGGACAGGAATCCCCACGGCGATGGACAAGTACTGGAGCATGGGGGGCATGGGCCTGTGGTGCTTTCGGATCGGCGTGCGTAGGGACGACGTACGAGATCATCCAGGACGGCTGATCACAGGAAGCGCACGGGGCCATAAAGATTGCATACGAACTATCCCTGCGTGCGAAGATCATTCGCTTCGCTCAGGTTTTCGTTGATCATCGCCCGGAAGAACTCAAGGAACGAGGAATACCGTTCCACCTCCGCACCGGCGATCCAGATCACAGGAACCGGGCCGCTTCCCTCTGTCACCGGCATCACAAAGAAGTCGATGGTGGTCGTGGAGGCCGCGATCGGCAGGAGAGCGTCCCGGTCGAGTCGAGAGCGCTGCAGCCCCTCGGGTTCGAGGGTCTTCAGCAGCTCCCGCGCCATGTCCATGCGCGCGCCCAGCAGCTCCTCGGCGCCGAACAGGTCCACGTCCTGCATGAGCGAGGGCCAGCCGTCCGCCTGGAGCAGGAACGAGGCGTACTCGCTGTCCAGACCGTGGCCCAGTCGATCGGCAACCTCCCGCAACCGCTCCGGACTCGCCGGCGGCCTGGGCTCTTCGTGACGCCACAGGCTGTCGGCGTCGGCCTCCCGGACCAGTTCCCTGGCGGCGGTCATCCGTTGCATTTCAGCGGGCCAGTCGATCATTGGTCCCTCCGTCGACAACGATCTCTGCATCTGGAGTAGCTGGTAACGCGCGAACGCCTCCCATCGCCAAAACGAGTGGCGACGGGAGGCGCTCATTGCCTGCGTGACATCCCAGAAGAGCACATGGGAGAGATCGGGGTAAGTAACGGCTACGCCGCTCAGCGCAAGGTATAGCGGGTAGTGGGGGGGGGGGGGGGGGGGGGGGGGGGGGGGGGGGGGGGGGGGGGGGGGGGGGGGGGGGGGGGGGGGGGGGGGGGGGGGGGGGGGGGGGGGGG
>NZ_JBVIGN010000024.1:0-90318 GCF_055570785.1 Streptomyces sp. NPDC031100 | reverse complement strand
CCCCCCCCCCCCCCCCCCCCCCCCCCCCCCCCCCCCCCCCCCCCCCCCCCCCCCCCCCCCCCCCCCCCCCCCCCCCCCCCCCCCCCCCCCCCCGGTCCGGTGCGCGCCCGGTTCCGGGCCTCCCCGCCCGGACGTGCGCGGACCGGTCTGGGGCACCGGGAGCAGTCGCGGCGCGAGGGGCGCGGCGGGGCGCAGCAGCGGTGCCTCGGGCAGGGCGGCCGGTGCGGGACGCCCTGCCGGTTCGGCGGGCGCCCGTTCCGTGCGTACGACGATCCGCTCGCGTTCCGTGTGCCGCCGGACCTCGGCGGCGCCCGGCCGGGGCGCGTCCCGGTCCGGTACGGCCGGGGGCGTGGCGGCGGGCCACAGCACGGAGTCGGCGGCGTCCGGGTCCGGGGTGCGGGCCCGGACCGCCTCGACGCGTTCGAACGGTCCGGGCAGCCGCGGCCGTACCCGGACGGTGTCCGGTCTCGCCTCGGCGTGCCGGGCTATCAGCCGGTCGAGGAAGTCGGGCTCCGCCTCGGGCGCCCGGGAGGAGGAGTCAGACATCCGCACACAGCTCCAGGTAGTAGCGGCGCCGCAGCGGGCTGAGCGCCAGGATCTCCGGCTCGCTCCAGCCGTAGGCGGTGGCGAGCAGATGGACGTCGAGGAGCAGGTCCCTGGCCCAGGCGTCCAGTTCGGTCCACAGGTAGGAGGCGATGTCGAGGTCGGCGCGGGTGGCCGTACCGCACTCGGGGCAGCCGACGTTGAGCGTCACGTCGGCGCCCGGGTCGGCGGCCTCGACGGCCTCGGCGATCCGCCGCTGCACCGGTGCCGGAAGGGCGTCGGCGGTGGTGGGCGTGCCGTTGTGCTCCGCCGAGACCAGACAGCGGGCGAGCAGCGCGGCGCGCGGGTCGGTGGTGCGGGCCGCGGTCGTCAGGTCGGCGAAGGCGGGCAGCCGGAAGGCGATGTCCCAGCCGCCCTCCGTGAGCCGTACGACCGTTTCCTCGGGTGCGCCGAGGGACCGGGCGAACTCCCCGGCGTCCAGCTCGAACTCCATGTCCGCGCCGCAGGCCCGGCACTCCAGCCGTATCTGCATCCGCTCCCCGAACAGGGCGCGGCGCAGGGCGAACAGATCGGACTCGCGCTCGCCCAACGGCACCGCGGGCAGCTCCGCGGTGTCGAGGTCCGGGCGCGCCGTGCGGTGCAGCAGCAGGGCGCGCCCGGCGGGTGCCTCGGCGAGCCCCGCCTCCCAGGTGGCCAGCAGCCCGGCCGCCCCGGTGATCGCCATGTGTTCCCCCCGGCTTCCTCACCTCACGTCAGATCAGGCCGGGTTGAGGAAGGAGGGCTCCTCGGGCTCGGGCACCTCGTAGTCCCGCTCCCAGCCCTCGCACTCGAGCTTCAGCGACTGGATGGCGACCGCGTTGGCGTTGGCGTCCAGTTCGCCGAGGACCTGGTACTCGCTGGGCCAGGTCCGGTAGAGCTTGTGCGAGACGGCGACCTGGCCGGCCTCGTTGAGGACCTGGATGACGATGTCCTTGCGGAAGTCGGCAAGAGAGACCTCGGAGCCGAGGCCCGCGCCGACCTGCCAGACCTTGTTGGCCCAGCGGTCGAACTCGGGGTCGTGGGTGACTCCGCGCTCCAGGGTGATGCCCTCGAACTCGGAGCGGCCCGGCGACTTGCGCGGGGAGGAGGGGTCGCCGCCGTGACGGTGCTTGACGACCTCGGTGGTGCGCTTCAGCGGGCTGATCTTGCTGATGCCGGCGACCGTACGACCGTCCCACAGGACCAGGAACTTGAAGTTCTTGTAGGGGTCGAAACGATGGGCGTTGACGGTGAACTCTGCCATCGAAAAATGTCCTCGGGATTCTTAGAGCTCGAACTGCCCGGACGTCTGCTGGATTTTGACGATCACGAACTCCGCCGGGCGGACCGGTGCGATGCCGACCAGGACGTTCACGATCCCGTTCGCGATGTCCTCGTCGGTCGTGGTGTCGCTGTCGCACTTGACGAAGTAGGCCTCGCGCGGGGTGCCGCCCTTGAAGGCGCCCTGCCGGAAAAGCGTGTGCAGGTACGAGGAGGCTGCCAGCCGGATCTGCTGCCACAGGTTCTCGTCGTTGGGCTCGAACACCACCCACTGCAGGCCGCGCTGGAGGCTCTCCTCGACGTGCAGGGCGAGCCGTCGTACGGGCACGTACTTCCACTCGCTGTCGAGCGCGTCGGCGCCCTCCAGGGTGCGGGCGCCCCACACGGTCGGGCCGGTCAGCGGGAAGCTGCGCAGGCAGTTGATGCCGAGCGGGTTGAGCAGACCGGTCTCGCGGTCGGTGAGGTTCACGGTGAGCGAGTGGACGCCCGCGAGCCGCGCCTCGGTGCCGGCCGGCGCCTTCCACACGCCGCGCTCGGAGTCGGTGCGGGCGATGACGCCTGCGATCGCGCCGGAGGGCGGGAAGGAGCGCAGCCGCCCGGTGAGCGGGTCGGTGAGCTGCAGGTGCGGGAAGTACAGGCCCGCGTGGTTGCCCCGTACGGCGTCGAAGGCGGCGATGCCGGCGCGTGCCGTGTCCACGCTGACCCAGGTGCCGGGTGCGTCGACGAGCAGGAAGATCCGCCGCTCCTGGCACAGGCGCTGGGCCGCCGAGACGACGGTGATCGCGTCCTCGGTCTTCTCGTACGCCGCCAGCTCGGGCAGGACGAGGAGGTTGACGTCGTCGACCTGGCGCAGCGCCTGGATGCCGGTCTTGCCGGCCTCGGAGCCGATGAGGTCGCGCGGTCCGGGCGCCTCGCCGTCCTCGCCGCCGGCCAGCGGGAAGACGGGCGGGTTGACGGAGGCCTCCAGGCCGAGGTCGTTGGCGCACTCGCCGAGGAAGCGGACGACGTCCTCGGGGTCGGTGGAGCCCGCGACCACCTGGACGCGGCGGCCGAAGGCGGTCACCTCGGCGCCCGCGAAGGCGTGCCTGCCCGGGGCGTCGGGCAGGGCGCGCAGCTTGCGTTCCAGCAGCAGGGCCAGCTCGGCCACACAGGACGGGGCTTCGCCGTCGCAGTCGGGGTCGTAGAGCGTGAACTCGCGCTCCACCTCGCCGATCTTGACGGTGAGGTCGACGGCGAGGTCGGGCAGCTGGTGGCCGAACGGCTTGGAGACGGTGCCGGACGGGTCCGGGCGGCCCTCGCCGACCACCTCGACACGGATCAGCCGGGAGCCCGCGTTGATGACGGTCTGGGCGTAGCGGCCGCTGGAGGGGTCCATGGACAGGCCGGTGAAGCTCTCGCGGGCCTCGCCCCGGGCGTCGTAGACCCGCAGATTGAAGGTCTCGTCAGGGCAGGGCGTGTCCTGGTCGACGGCCACACGCAGGCCGTTGCCCCACACGCCGGGCTCCTTGGCGTGCACTTCCAGGACATCGCTGTCGCTGTGCCCCTCGGTGGACTTGAGGGTGACGCAGGCGGCCTTGCCGCTGCCGGCCTTGGTGACACGGACGACGACGGCGACGGTGCCGCCGTTGCCGAAGAACTGGTGGACGGCGTAGCCGACGGCGCTGCGCGCGCTCAGGCCGCCGAAGCGGCGCTCGAACTCCGCGAAGCTGGTGACGCGTACCGGCTCGTTGAGCGGACCCCGCCGGGTGTGACCCACGAAAGCGGTCACCGACGTGGTCAGGGTCGAGATGGTGCGGGTGCTGCTGGGAAGCTCTTCGACGTAGACGCCGGGATACGTCGGCTTGGCGGCGCTCACCGCGCTCATCGGCTTTCCCCCTCCTATCCCTGTCTCGGGCACCGGACGAAGGCACCAAGAGACGACAGAGGGAGATTTTCCGGACTGGTACGCCGAGACACCACCCAAACGGGCGAAAGCTGCCACGCACCGCTTCAATTCCCCCGTCAGCCCCGCGCGTCGATCGCACGGACAAGCGCTCGCTTGCAACCCCTGATGCTCAAGTGCTCAACCCACCTTGTTGCGACGGGAGTTGAGGCAACAAGGTGTCTTCCGGCCATGCAAAGAAAAGGTTTCGTGAAGGTCAACTCGCGGTACTCGCACATCGTTCCCGCGCGCCCCCGACAGGTGGTGCACAGCTTCAGCACGGCGGGCGTGCGGGCAGCATCCGCACCCGCGTTCGGGAAGGCCGGCACACGGCGGACACCGCGCCCTGCGCTCCGCGCACGGGTGTGGGCTCCTCGGGGCCTCCTTCACCCGTACACAATCCTCGGTGGCCGGTTTCGTGAGGGTGCCGTTCCCTCCGGGTGCCGAGGGCGTTGTCAGTGGCCTCCCTTAGAGTTCCCGGCACTTGATCACTGCGCATGCGGGGAGGCATGGATGGGGTGGGTTGCGGCCGGCGACTACGAGGTCGCCCTCGACGGCGGGAAGGTGGTGTGCCGCAACGCGGCCGGACGGCGGCTGAAGTCCGTACCCGCGAAGCTCGGCGACGATCCGGCGGTCATGGGTCTCAGGCAGCTCGCCGAGTGGCTGGAGCGCCACGAGCGGCAGTGCCTGGCCGATGCGGAGCGGTGGATGGTCCGCTCGCTGCCGGTGCCGCTCGCCGTCCTCACCCGGGTGTGGCCGGACCCCGCCTGGCAGGCCGCCCTGCGCGACCTCGTCGTCACCGGCGACGACGGGCAGGTAGCCGGCTTCCTGCGGGACGCCGACCCGGAGCGCGGCCTCGGCCTCGTCGACCTGGACGGCGACACCGTGCGTATCGCCCCGGACCTCGTCCGCATCCCGCACCCGGTCCTCCTGGACGACCTGGAGGAGCTGCGGGAGTTCGCCGTCGAGCTGGGTGTCGAACAGCGCGCCCAGCAGCTCTTCCGCGAGGTCTGGCACCGCCCGGCCGGCCTGGACGCCGAGGCGACCCAGGTGGAGGAGTACGCGGGCGGCTCGTACAAGGAACTGCGCTTCCTGCACGGCAGGGCGACCCAGCTCGGCTACCGGGTGCGCGGCGGACACGCGGTGTGCCCCGTCCTGGAGGACGGCCGCGGCGTCGAGGCCCGCGTCTGGGTCGGCGACTACGACGGCTGGGAGGAGACCGAGACCGGCTCGCTGGTGTGGGCCGATCCCGCAGGGCGCCTGTTGAAGCTCGGTCAGGTGGGGCCGGTCGCCTGGTCGGAGGGCATGCGCATGGCGGCCGCGCTGTACGCCGGGCGGGACATCCAGGACGAGGAGCAGGCGGCATGAACACGTACGACGAGACCACCGCGGCCACGCTTCTGGACTCCGGTGCCGTACTGCCCCCGGGCAGCACCGCGCGCGAGGACGCCGACAGCCTCACCGTCCGCACCTACACCCACCCCGCCCTGGACGACCGGCAGGTGGTCCGCCTGGTGCCGGGCACCCTCGGCGAGGCCGAGGACCTGGCGCTGGAGTTCCTGGGCCTCGCCCGCGAGCCGGAGGCGCCCGAGGTCGGGCAGGTACGCAAGGAGACCCTGGGCTTCCCGGCGTGGGCGCTGGTGAACGACCCGGCGAACGGGCACCATGCGCTCGCCCTGGTCAAGGATGTCGAGCGGCTCGCCCGGCAGGCCAAGTCCCGGCCGGGCACGGCCAAGGACGGCTTCGAGGCGCTCGGCGAGCGGCTCGGCCGGGCCGTGCCACACTTCCTGCCGACGTTCTACGAGCAGGCCGCGCGGGTCTTCCTGGAGCACGAGAACACCACGTACGCGGCCGCCTTCTTCGGCAAGGCCCGCGAGGCCGAGCGGGTGCACGCGCTCACCGTGGACGAGGAGCGGCAGCGGGCGGTGTTCCTGGAGTTCGCCTTCGCCGGGGCACTCACCGTCAAGGCCCTCAAGGAGCATGTGAAGGACCTCGCCCGGCGCCTCGACCCGGCCGCCGCGTGGGCGCAGTTCCGGCAGCTGACGGTCGAGCGCTGCGCGGCCGGCATGCCGCCTTACGCGTCGCTGCCGCAGGACGCGCGCGGGCTGATCAAAGGGGCGGGTCTGGACCGGGCCACGGAGGAGTGCGCCCTGGTCGCCGACCTGATCGCCTCCCCCGCCGCCGTCCGGGCACCCGCGTCCTTCTGGAACTCCTACCGCGCGGTCCTCCCCGGCCTCGCCGAGCGTCAACCCGCCGTCCGGGCGCGCCTGCTGGAGATCATGCCGGCCGGGCTCGGCCGGGAGGTCGAGGACGACGAGTTCTGGCTGACGCTGCTCGCGGAGTCCGGGACCGAGCGGCTGCTGACCGACGCGGACGCGGCCGAGGAGTACGGCGTCGATCCCGCCGACTGGCTGAGCCGCTGGGCTGCCTTCCGCAAGCACGGCGGGTCCTGGTCGCGCCGCTCACCGGCCACGCTGGCGCTCGTCGAGCGCATGGCTCCGCTGCTGCGCGCCTCCGGCCGGGCCGTGGACCTGTTCACCGGCCGCTGGCACGCCGGCGCCGACCTCGACCTGCTGGACCTGTGCACGGCCGAGGGTATCCCGCTCACGGTTCCCGGCGCCGAAGTGAACGTGTACCTGCCGCTCACCGACTGGCTGAAGGACACCCGGACCGGCCGCCGGGACCTGGTGGCCGTCGCGGCCGACCCGCACGTCCGGCGCCTGCTGCACCAGGCAGTCGACACGGTCGGCAACGACTCGCACCATCGCGAGCTGCTGAAGACCGTCGCCGCCCACCCGGTGCTCTCGGTCGTGCTGAGCGAGTGGCTGGACGAGGCCGCTGGGGACTACACGCGCGCGGTGGGCCTGCCCGCCGCCCGTGCCGCGCTCGACCGGCTGCGCCCCTTCCGGTCGATCGCCTCCGCGGTCAACGCGGACGCCGTCGCACGGGTCGCCGGACACGCGGTGGCTCCACTGCTCGGCCGCACGCTGCGCGCCGGAATCCTGGACGAGCTGGGCTGGCCCGCCCTGGACGAGGCGCTGGCCCTGCTCGACGTCGAGACCAGGAAGGGTGAGGACAACACGCTGACGGTCCACGAGGCCTGGCCCGCGCTGATCCTGGCGCGCCGGCACAAGGCGATCGTGGTCGGCCCCGACCAGGTGCTCCTCGAACACGACCTGCGCCTGCCCCAGGAGCTGGACCGCTGGCAGCGCCCCCGGTTCCGCTACGTGGACGGCGAACTGCTCGTGATGTGGCGGCAGGGCGCCAAGCAGCACGGCTACTGGTCGGCCCGCCCCGCCGAGGTGTTCGAACTCGGCGGCGAGCAGCTGCCCTCGTACTGGACCGGGAACGAGGTCGGCGCCCCTTCGATCCCGCTGCCCGGGGGCGGCCGCGCCACCGGCGGCCGCACGCTGCACGCCGGGGACACGGTCCTGCCGCCGAGCCGTTCCGTGATCGGCGACGGCACCACGCTGTGGCGCCAGGGCAGGCAGGGCGTCGAGACGGTGTGGCTGGAGTACGACCCGGCCACCGGCACGCACGGCCGCGCCTCCCTTCCCGCGCTGCTGCGGTCCGGCATCCACGAGGACGCCTCCCTGCTGCCCCGCTCCTGCGAGGTGCTCCCGCTGCAACCGGGTCTCGAGAACAGCCCGTTCGGCACCGACGGCACGGTGCTGGGCCGCTGGGTGCGCCTGGAGGGCAAGGGGGACGAGACCCGCAGCGTCGCCGGGACGCCGGACGGGCGCACGGTCTCGGTGGCTGCGTACAACGGCCGGGCGGGCGCGGTGCCGCTGGGCGCGCTGCGGCTGCCCGGGGGTGCCGAGCCGGTCGCCGCACAGATGCACCGCAAGGTCGGCCTGTTCGCGCCCGATGACACCTCCCCGGGCGGCGAGCTGGGTGGTGTGACGACCGGTGAAAGCGGCAACGAGTTCGCCGCCGGTACGCGACTGGTGCCGCCGCTCGCCTTCTGGCACGCGCTGCGCCCGCGCGACGAGCAGGGTTCGGCCGTGCTGCGCGCGTTGACCGACGAGCAGGCGGCCGAGGTGCTGCGGGTCACGGCGCTGGCGTTGGAGGGACGGCGGCAGGCGCTGGCCGACGCCGGCTCGGACGAAGCCGCCAAGGCCGCCGTACCGTCCGCTGACCACGTCGCCCTCGGCGCCGTCGCGCTCGCCCTGCCCGGCTGCACCGACGGCAGGCTGCTCATCGGTGTCGCCGCGCTGGTCCGGGTGGCGCTGCGCATCACCGAGTCGGCCACGGCCTTCGGGGCGCCGCCTGCCGAGCGGCCGCAGCGGGCCAGAGGGGCGGAGGAGATGTTCGCCGACTACGCCCCCGAGCACGGCGACAACCGCACCCTCCAGACGGCCACGGCCGGCCTCGCCGGCCTGCACGGGTGGTGGGGGCAGCCGTGGAGCACGCTGCGTCAGATCCGGGCCGTGAACCACGCCCTGTGCGGGAAGCCGGCCGAAGGCAAGCCGCTGCCCGACCCCGACCACCTCGCCGCGCTCCGCGACGGCTGGCACAGCGACAAGCACACCATCCCCGGGATCGGCATGGTGTGGCCGTCCGTACTGGGCGTGCTGGGTCCCCTCGCCTACCGGGCCACCTCGCCCGCCCTGACCGACGCCCAACGGGATTCTCTGCTCCTGCTGTTCGAGGCGCTGGGTGAAGGACCGCTCGCGGAACCGGGGGCGACGCTCCGCGAGATCGTCCTGAGCGAGCCGCACGACAAGCAGGAGCGGGCGGGTCAGGTGCTGCGCCGCGGAGGCCGCACCGTGGTCGTGCTCGGCTGCCAGAGCATCGACAGCCAGCGCGACCGCGTCAACTGGCTGGCCCTGGACCACGACCCGTCCGGCGCGTTCGGCGCTGTCGCCCACTTCACGCTGGACAGGGAGACCAGGTACCCGTCGACGATCCCCGCCGAACGGCTCGCCGCTGTCACCCGGCTGATCCGAGACAAGGGCGCCGCTCCCTGGCGGGCCGAGGGGCCCGAGGCGCTGGCGGCGGCGACCCACGGCGGACTGGGTCCGCTGCAGGCCGGCGCGCTGCTCGCCGGCCTGCTGCAGGAACCCGGCGCCGAGGGGCTGGCCGTCATCGGGCTGAAGCCCCGGCAGAGCGAGTTCGCAGTCGCCCGGGTCAACGCCCTGGACCCCGAGGATCGGAAGGTCCTCCTCGGCGCCCTGCTGCCCGCGGACCCCGCCGAACTGTGGGCCACCGGTCCCGACACGGAGGCCGCCGGCCGGGTGTGGGCCGAACGGCTCAGTTCGCTCGTCCGCCTGCCGGAGGACCTCAGCGCCGACATGGCGGGCGTGGGCTGTGCCGAGGAGGTGCTGAACCCCACCCGCACCCCGTGGCTGGCGCGCACCACCGTCCTGCGGCCCGGCAAGGACGGCGACCTGGCCTGGGCGGACCCCGCGGCCGTCCCCGGCCGGCACGATCTGTCGTCCGCCGTGAACTCCCTGGCCGCACTGGCCTACGTCCTGCCGTACGGCCATCCGCTGCGGGCGTCCCTGCCCGAGGGGCTCGCCGCCCTGCGCCGCCGGGTGAGCGATCCGGAGCTGCTGCTCGACCTGGACGTCGAGTGGACGGAGAAGGGCGGCTCGACCGCCGTCGAACTGCGCAAGGCCTACGCCCTCCCGGCGACCGGAGGCGCCGACGCGCACGGCCTCACCCGGGTCGGCGAGGCGATCGTCCTGCGCCCCTGGTACCAGGACATGGAGACGGTCCTGATCCGCCCGGCCGCGCTCACCGGCCCCGACGACCCCGTGTTCGGGCTGCTCGAAGGCCTGGTCGGCGGCGCGCGCGGCCACGGCCTGCGCATGCTGCGTACGCTCCTGGGCGACGAGCTGGGCCGGGCGGTCGAGGCCGGTGTCGATGGCCCCTCGGGACACGCCCAGGACCCGACCGTCACCGCGCCCGCGCTCGTCGCCGAGGCCGCCGCGGCGCACGGCCTGGGCGAGGACGCGGCCGCGCTCTACCTCCTGCTGCTGGCGCTGCCCGATCCGACGGACCGCAACTGCGCGCGCTGGACCGGCTGGAAGCCCGCCCGCATGAAGAAGGCCCGTGCCGAGCTGGCCGCGACCGACCTGGTCGTGGAGGCCAAGCGGCCGCGCGCGGGGCGGAGCCTGTTCCTGCCCTGCGGCTGGCGCGACCTGAAGTCGCCGGCGCTGCCGGTGGAGATCTGGAAGGAGGGCCTGTACCCGGTCCTTCACCACCGGCGCGCCCTGCCCCTGCTGCCGGTGCCGGAGCTGTTCGCCCGCGCCTGGGACCGGGTCCGCTCGGGCGACGCACCGGCCTACGAGGAGCTGACCACACGGGCCACCCGCAGGGGGCGCCGCCGATGATCCCCTGCGCACCGACCATCACCCGCACCACCCTGAAGGGCACCTGCCGATGACCACCGTCCTCGTTCCCGACGCGACCCGTCAGATCGTCCCGCCCGAGGACCGGTACGCCACCGAACTGGCCTTCCTCGCTGCGTACGACAGCGGGCCGCGCCCGCCCGCGTGGCGGCTCACGCCCCGGGCCGTCGTCACGTTCGTCATGGGCAGCGGCGGGCAGGCGCTGCGGCTGCCCGACGACGCCGAGGTGCCGGACGCAGTGCCTCGGCGCCTGGTGGTGGAGGGCAAGTTCGTCGGCGACCGGGCGCTGGTGGAGCGGTGCGTCGTCACGCTCGCCGGTGAGCGGGGCCTGCTGCTCGTCGGCGAGCCCGGCACCGCCAAGTCCATGCTGTCCGAGCTGCTGTCGGCCGCCGTCTGCGGGACCAGCGGTCTGGTGGTGCAGGGCACGGCGGGCACCACCGAGGACCAGCTCAAGTACGGCTGGAACTACGCCCTGTTGCTCGCTCAGGGGCCCAGCCGGCAGGCGCTGGTGCCGTCGCCGGTGCTGACCGCCATGTCCCGGGGTGCGATCGCCCGGGTCGAGGAGGTCACCCGCTGCCTGCCCGAAGTGCAGGACGCCCTGGTGTCGTTGCTGTCGGAGCGGCGCATCGCCGTACCCGAACTCGCGGGCAGCGAGGACGCGTTGGCGCACGCTGCGCCCGGGTTCAATCTCATCGCCACGGCCAACCTGCGGGACAAGGGCGTCTCGGAGATGTCCGCCGCCCTCAAGCGCCGCTTCAACTTCGAGACCGTGGGCCCCATCCCGGACCTCGACGCAGAGACGGCACTGGTGCGCCGCCAGGCCTCGGCCTCGGTGGAGCGGGCCGGGGCGCCCTTCCAGGTCGACGACGCGGTGCTGGAGGCGCTGGTCACCGCGTTCCGGGATCTGCGGGAGGGGCGCTCGGCAGAGGGCTGGGAGGTGGAGCGGCCGTCCACGGTGATGAGCACCGCCGAGGCCGTGTCCGTCGCCGGTGCGCTGGGCCTGGCCGCGGCGTACTTCCCCGGCGACCGTGACGTCCTCGGCCTGCTTCCGGGCCACCTTCTCGGTGTCGTGCGCAAGGACGACCCGGCCGACGCGGCCCGGCTGCGCGGCTACTGGGACGGCCCCGTCCGGCGCCGCGCCGAGCAGGGCTCCGCCACCTGGCGGACCCTGTGGGACCTGCGCACGGTCCTGGAGGGCTGACGGCCGTGCCCCACCCCTCTCCCGAGGCGGCCGTCCTGGCCCTCACCGACCCGGCGGCGCCCTGCCTCATCGGCGTACGACACCACGCGCCGTCCCTGGCCGCGGCCGTACCGGCACTGCTGGACGCGGCGAAGCCGGACGTCCTGCTCGTCGAACTCCCCGCCGAACTGCAGGACTGGCTGCCGTGGCTCGCCCACGAGGAGACCCGCGCACCGGTCGCCCTCGCCGCCGCACCCGGCGACGGGGTCTGCGGCCCGGCGTTCTATCCCTTCGCCGACTTCTCACCCGAACTGGTGGCGGTGCGGTGGGCGGCCCGGCACGGTGTGCCGGTCGTCGCGTGCGATCTGCCGCTCGCGGACCGGGCATGGAGCGGGGATACGGCGGCCACTGCGGACCCGGAAGGCGTCATGGCACCGGAGGCGGGCGGCGGCGCGGTCGCGACAGCGGACGGTTCCACCGTAGCCGGGCTGGCCACCGCGGTCCGCTCCCGCCTCACCGGCCGCCCCGGCGAGGACCTCTGGGACCGGCTGGTCGAGGCCACCGCCCCCGGTTCGCCGCCGGAGGCCCTGCGGCGGGCCGCGCTGCTCACGGGCTGGGCGCTGCGCGAGGATGCGGCGCACTCGGGCGGGGTGCCGGAGCTGGATCTGCGGCGGGAACGGTGGATGCGGTCCTGCCTCGCGGCGGCCACCGCGAACGGCGAGCGTGCCGCCGTGGTGGTGGGCGCCTTCCACGCCCCGGCGCTGCTCGAACCGGCCGAGGGAACGCTCTCCCCCGCGGACGGCAGGGCCACGCCGTCCTGGACCACCTCCCTCATCCCCTACGCCTACGCCCTCCTCGACGAGCGCTCCGGCTACCCAGCCGGTATCCGTGACCCCGAGTGGCAGCACCTGGTGCTCGAGGCCGCCGGTGAACCGGCCGCGCTGGAGGAGGCGTTGACCGGGGCGGCCGTCCGGGTCTGTGCGGAGTTGCGGGCGCTGGGCCACCCCTCCGGGCCCGCCGACGCGCGCGAGATCGTGCGGCTCGCCGGTGATCTGGCCCGGCTGCGGGGGCTGCCCGCGGCGGGCCGGGGCGAGTTGGTGGAGGCCGTGCAGACGGTCCTCGCGCAGGGCGAGCCGTACGGGCGGGGGCGGGCCGTCGCCCGGGCGATGGAGCAGGTGCTCGTCGGCACGCGTGCCGGTCGCCCGGCGCCGGACGCGCCGCGCAGCGGGCTGGCTCCCGCGGTCGAGGCCGAGCTGGCCGCGCTGGGCCTGCCCGGCCCGGCCGACTCCGGCCCCGGCACCGCCCGCGACCTGCGCCTCGACCCGCTCCGGTCCGACCTGGACCGCCGCCGCGAACTGCTGCTGCGCCGCCTGACGGTGTGCGCGGTGCCGTACGCGGAGCCGAAGGAGGTCAGCGGTGCGGGCGGCGCCGAGGGGCTGACGTCCCGCTGGGAGGTGCGCTGGACGCCGGCGACGGCGGCGATGCTTACGGCGGCAGGCGTCCGCGGCGTCACCCCGGCCCAGGCCGCCGAAGGAGTGCTGCGGGAACGGCACCGCACGGAGCGGGACGAGGGCGGGCCCACCGCGGCACAGGCCCTCAGCGGCCTGGAGCAGGCGGCGGAGTGCGGTCTGCCCGGCCTGGCGGACGAGCGGCTGGCGGAGACGGCCGACGTGCTGCCGAACTCCGGCGCGCTGCCCGAACTCCTTGCCGGTCTGGCCCTGTTGGACCGGCTGCGGGCCGGGCACATCGCGGGACTCCCGGCCGACGAGGACCGTACGGTACGGGCGGCGGCCGTGGCCGAGCTGCTCACCGCCGCCGCCGTACGCCAGGTCGACGGCCTCACCGGTTCCGAGGACCCCGCCCACGCCCATGCCCTGCTGGAACTCGCCCACCGGGCCGACCTGTTGGGCGGCATCCGGCTCACCGACGCGCTCGCCCGGCTGGCCGCCGACGGCTCCCCGCTGATGCGCGGCGCCGCCGGAGCCGTACGTGTGCTGCTCGGGCACGAGGATCCGCTCCGCTTCGGTGACCGGGTAGCGTCGTGGGTGGACGGGGCCTGCGACCCGGAGACCCGGTCCGCGCTGGCCGCGCGGCTCACGGGGCTGCTGACCGCGGCGGGCCCGCTGCTGGAGTCGGCGGCCCCCGCGCTGGAGCCGTTGCTGGGCCGGGTGTCGGAGCTGTCCGACCGGGACTTCCTGGACCGGCTGCCCGCCCTGCGGGGCGGTTTCGACACGCTGAGCCCTGCCGCCCGCGACCGGCTCCTGTCCACCGTCGAGGAGCGCCTGGACGAGAGCCACCTGGCCGACACCGGCGCGGTCGACCCTGGCGCGCTGGCCACCTGGACCCGCGCCGACCTCGCGGCCCGTGAGGCACTCGGCGCCTGGGGGCTCCTTCCGCCGCCCCGGAATCCGAAGGCCGCGTCCGCCGCAGCCGGGAGACCGGACGGCCCCGCCTCCGGCGCGGACCACCGGCTCGCTCCGGCCGACCGCTGGCGTCTGGTGCTGGGCCGCCGCCGCGACCAACTGCCCGCCTCTGCCCGCACGTTGGCGACCGCGCTCGACGAGCTGTACGGCAGCGGACGCGGGGAGGGCAGCCGGGGCGACCTGACCGGTGCCGGGCCCGGCGGCCGGGAGGCGCCGTACCCCGGGGTGCGGGAGTGGTCCGAGGAACTGGCGGCATTGTTCGGCCCGGGTATCCGGGAGGAGGTGCTGGCGGCGGCCGCGGCGGCGGGCCGACAGGACGTGTTCCAGGAGCTCGACCCGGACACCGTACGACCCTCGGTCGACCTGCTCCGCTCGGTGCTCCGGCACGCGGGCGGGCTGCCGGAGGCCCGGCTGGCCGCGCTGCGTCCGCTCGTGCGGCGCCTGGTCGACGCACTGACCCGGGAGCTGGCCACCCGGCTGCGTCCCGCGCTGCACGGCACCGCGCTGCCACGCCCGAGCCGGCGTCCGGGCGGCGGACTCGACCTGCCCCGCACTCTGCGGGCCAACCTGGCGACCGCGCGCCGCACTCCGGAGGGCACGGTCCAGGTCATCCCCGAGCGTCCCGTCTTCCGTACCCGGGCCCGAAAGGCCGCCGACTGGCGGCTGGTCCTGGTCACCGACGTGTCGGGGTCCATGGAGGCGTCCACGATCTGGGCCGCGATCACGGCCTCCGTACTGGCCGGGGTGCCGACCCTGTCCACGCACTTCCTGGCCTTCTCCACCGAGGTCATCGACCTGACCGACCACGTCGAGGACCCGCTGTCGCTGCTGCTGGAGGTCAGCGTGGGCGGCGGTACCCACATCGCGGCCGGGCTGCGGCACGCGCGCGAGCTGGTCACCGTGCCCTCGCGGACGCTCGTGGTGGTCGTCAGCGACTTCGAGGAGGGCTACCCCCTCGGCGGGCTGCTCGCCGAGGTCCGCGCCCTGGTCGGCGCCGGCTGCCACGTCCTCGGATGCGCGAGCCTGGACGATTCCGGCCGTCCCCGGTACTCGACCGGGGTCGCACGTCAGTTGGTCGCGGCGGGGATGCCGGTGGCCGCCCTCAGTCCGCTCGAACTCGCCCGCTGGGTAGGGGAGAAGATCACATGAGCCAGGAGCCTGTGAGCCCGGGTGGTGTGGGCCTGGGGGGTGTGAGCGCGGGGGGTGTGAGCGCGGATCTGCCTCCGGTCGCCCCGTCCGTGACCGCCGAACTCGTCGCGGCGCTCTCGCCCCGGCTGCGCAAGCGGCTCGACGCGGGCATCGCCAAACTGGCGGACCGCCCGGCCGTGCGCGACGGCGACACCGTGCGCATCGCCGTCGACGACGGCACCCAGCTCGAACTCCACGCCCCCGGCGGCGCGGTGACCAGCGTGGATGCCATCCGCTGCGGCTGTCTGCTGGCCCCGGACTGTCTGCACCGGGCCGCGGCGGCCTCGGCGGCTCCGATCGCGGAACCGACGGCGGAACCGGCGGCGGAACCGGCCGCTGCCGCCGACTCCCACGAGGCGGGGACCAGTTCGGAGGAACCGACGGACACCACGGCCCCCGAGCGGGCCACCCCCGAGCAGTGCGCCGCCGCCCACACCGTGCACACCGCCGCGACCGCCGTACTCGAAGCCGGTACGGACGGAGCCGGGGCGGTGCTCCAGGCGGAGCTGCTGCGCGCCGCGCACACGGCGCGGCTCGCGGGACTCCCCCGGGCCGCCGCCACGGCCGTCTCCGTGGTGAACGCGCTGCGCGCCGCCCGCTCCGCCGACCCGGCGTACCGTCTCGCCGACCTCGTCACCGCCCTCCGCGACGCCCTGTCGACGGCCCACCGCATCCCGCACGCCGAGGGCCCGGAACTGACCGAGCTGCGCGGCACCGTACGGCAGCCGTACCGCCCGGACGGCTCGCTGCGGCTGTACGGCGTCTTCTCCGAACCGGTGCTCACCGCGAGCGGGTACGCGGGTGCCGTCACCTGGACCGCCGACGCCGAGGGCCGCCTGTACCAGGTGTCGGACGTGGCGCCGGGCGGCGCCGGGCGGGCGGTGGGCGCGGCGGATCGGGCCGTACGCGTCGGTGACACCGCCCTGACGCACCGGGAGCTGTCCCGGGCGGGGCTCGCGGTGTCGGGGGCGACGGTGTCGCCGACGGGTCGGCTGGGGGCGGGCGCGGGGGTACGGGCGGTCCGCGCGTCCGGTGCCGACTGGCGCGCGGAGCCGCTGGACCGCCTCTGGGCGGTGCCGGTCGCCGAGCAGGTGTCCCGTGCCCTGAGCGGGGGCCACGACCTGCTCTTCCTCGAAGTGACCTTGACGGGCGCGGTCCGGGAGGCGGCGGGCGACTGTCTGCTCGGCGACTGCGGGGGCGTCCCGCTGCGGCTGACCGCCGCGCACGACCATCCGGCGCTCCCCCACCGCGACAACCTCCGCCTGCTGGCCGCCGCCCGGGGCAGCCGGCTGCGGGCCGTGGTCCGGCTCGTCCCGGCCTCGCACCCGCGGGCGCTGCTGCTGGCGGTCGAGCACCCCACCCTCCCCGGCACCCGCGTCGATGTAGGCCTGGACCGGCTGCAGCACGCCGACCTGCCCGCCGCGCCCGCCGCCCCGGCTGCCGCACCCGTATCCGATGAGGCGCCGGTGCACCTGCTGCGCCGCCGTGTGCACCAGGCGGCCTCGGGCGGCCGGCTCGTGCTGTCCTTCCCCTCGCACGGGGCCGCCGACGTCCGGCGGCTGAGCCGCCACGGCCTTTCGACGGCGGGCGACCTCCTGGACGAACTCCACGCGGCCGCGGCGGAGCGGTCCCGTGACGTCTTCGGCCGTCTGCTCCCGGCTGACACCGACCGGTTCGCCAGGGCCTGGCTGGCCGCGGCCCGCTACACCGACGAGGTCGACCGCGTCCTGTGCGCCGCAGCCTGGGGTGCCTGAGGCAGGAGGCAGGTGAGGAGGCTGAGGGGGGCGACCACGCCGGGCGGGCCGCCGTTCCCCCGCGTCGGCGGCCCGCCCGGCGTGCGTCCGACCAGGTCGGTGCCGCCGGGTTGAAGTGTGGGGCAGCCGGGGACGGCAGGGGTATGCGTAGAAGTACGTAGACGGCGCAGGGGCGGCGAGGCGGCGCGCGGGCGACACGCGGAGAGGAACACGTGGCACACGGGCTGGACAGGGCCTACGAACGCCTGGTGGCGGTCGCCGTGGCAGCGCTGCACGAGCGAGAGCCCGGGCTCCTGTGGCCGCTGCTCGGCAGCGCCCTGATGGACCTGTGCGGCGGCGAGGCGGTCGTCCACAAGCTGGACGACTGGAGCGAGAGCGAGGGCACGGTCGGCGGTTCGCCCGACGCTGCCGCCGTCGAGCTGGCCGGGCTCGGGGAGTCGGGCCTGGGCCTGCTCCGCGCGGGCTACCCTTTCGCGCACCACTATGCGAGCCGGTCCGACCGGACCCCGGTCACCGCGCACCGGGCGGTGGGCCGGGACTGGCCGGGCAGCCCGACGGCCCGGCTGCTCGGTGACGTCCTCGACGCCGACCACGTGCTCGGCGTACCGCTGCCCGGCAGCGGCTCGCCGATCACCGGGTGCCTCGTCTACCGCTCCGGTGCGGACTTCGCCGACGACCAGCTCTCGATGGCCGAGCGCGCGCAGCCGCTGCTGGCCGGCGTGGAGCGGCAGCGGCAGCTGCTGGAGGAGTGGCGGCGGGCTCTGGCCCCGGCCGGAGCGCCGGACGAGCGGGCGGCGGACTGCACGCTGACGCCCCGCGAGACGACCGTCCTGCTCCTGCTCGCCGACGCCCTGACCGCGGACGCCATCGGGCGCCGCCTCGGCATCTCGGCCCGTACCGTGCACAAGCACGTGGAGAACATCTACCGCAAGCTGGGCACCCGCGACCGGGTCGGCACGGTGGTGCGCGCCCAGCGGCTCGGTCTGGTCCCCTCCCCCGGCACCCGGGGGCCCTGTGCCGGCCCTCCGTGATTGGTTACCGTGGAGCGGTCCAGAAGCGAGCAGACCTGAAGGGTTGTCAGCCAACTTGTCATCTGATAGGGCAACGCTCCGCGAGCCGCGAGCCGCGAGCCGCGAGCCGCGAGCCGCGAGCCGCGAGCCGCGAGCCGCGAGCCGCGAGCCGCGAGCCGCGAGCCGCGAGCCGCTGATCGGGTGCCGGGGGCAGGGGTGCGGACGTGCTGTCCGGTAGCCCCTTCCTGCGGGTTCCGGTAGGCCCCGACGCCCATCGCTGGCGGACCTTCCCGGCCGAGCGGACCCTGGTCGTCGCCGCCCGTACCGTCACCTCCACGGTGCGCGTCCTCGAATCGCTGCCCGCCCTGCTGCGCGACGACCCGCGCGTGAGCGTCGTCTTCGCGTACGACCCCGGCTCCGCCTTCGCCGCAGGGGTGCTCGACCTGTTGCACGCCTCCGGCTGCCGGGTCATGCCCTGGGACCAGCTGGTCCACGTCCAGGCCGACCTCATCCTCACGGCCAGCGAGAACGTGGACATACCGGAGGGCGACTGCCCGGTCCTGGTGCTGCCCCACGGCGTGGGCTTCCAGAAGCGGGTCCCGGACGCCCGCGGCCCGCACGACCGGCTCTCCGGCCTCGTTCCGGACGCGCTCCTGGAGTCCGGCCGGGCCTGGCTCGCCGTCTCGCACCCCGAGCAGGAGCGGCAGCTCCTCGAAGCGCACCCGAAGACCGCGGGCCGCACCCTCCTGCTCGGCGATCCCTGTTTCGACGAACTCCTCTCCGCCCGGCAGCGCAGGCACGCCTACCGGGAGGCCCTGGGTGTCGCCGAGGGCCAGCAGCTCGTCGTGCTCAGCTCCACCTGGGGCACCACCTCCCTCCTGGGCCGGCATCCCGACCTGCCCGTCCGCCTCCTCGGCGCACTGCCGCACGACGCCTACCGGGTCGCCGCCGTCCTCCACCCCAATGTCCGGTCGGCCCACGGCGCCTGGCAGATCAACGCCCTCCAGGCCTCCGCGCTGGATGCCGGGCTGATCCTGCTGCCGCCCATCCACGCCTGGCGCCCCGCCCTCGTCGCGGCGGACGTCGTCATCGGCGACCACGGCTCGGTGACGCTGTACGGCGCCGCCCTCGGACATCCGGTGCTGCTCGGGGCGTTCGGCACCGACGCCGTGCCGGGAACCGCCGTCCACGACCTCGCCGCGGCCGCCCCGCGACTCGATCCGGGCGCCGATCCGAGGGCTCAGATCGAGAGTGTCGTACGAGAGCACACCCCCGAGCGGTACGCCGCGGTGCGGCGGCGGGCGTTCGCCGATCCGGGGAGCGCCCTCGCACGGCTCCGTGCGGCCGTCTACGAGCTGCTGAAGCTCCCGGAGCCCGATTCCGCGCCCCCGCCGGACCTGCTGCTGCCCGCCCCGGAGCCGGCCGCCCGCCCCGTCACGTCGTCCCTGGTCGTCACCGAGGTGAGCGAGGAGGGGCTCGGGCCGGTCGTCACGGTACGGCGGTTCCCTGCGGCGGCATACGCGCACGTGCACGGGAATCCGGACGCGGAGAACGACGGAGAGAACACCACTCACCTCGCCTGTTCGGACGGTGAACGGGACCGCCGGCTGCTGGAGAGCGCCTCGGTCGTCGAGCGGACCTGCCGGGCCGAGAGCGTGGCCGAAGCCTTGCGGTGGATCCGTTCCGTCGCGGCGGAGCTGCCCGGCAGCCTGCTGGCCGCCTGCGCGGTGCGGGGCGGCGGCCATCTGGTGGGGCTGCGGGACGGCCGCGTGGTGGAGGTGGCCGTGACCGGTCCGCCGATCGCACCCGGGCTCGCCGCGGCCGTCGTCTATGCATGGCTGCGACAGGGGCGTTCGCCGGCCGACGAGTTGCTGACCCTGCGGATCGGTGAGGTGCGGGACGAGGACGTGGCGCTGCGGCTGCGGCCCGCGCCTCCCGTCGTCAGC
The DNA here is from genome assembly GCF_055570785.1 of Streptomyces sp. NPDC031100. Lineage (NCBI taxonomy): Bacteria > Bacillati > Actinomycetota > Actinomycetes > Kitasatosporales > Streptomycetaceae > Streptomyces > Streptomyces sp. NPDC031100. Next base: position 70,698 of record NZ_JBVIGN010000024.1, on the reverse strand, counting down.
TGAGGTCCCGTAGCCGTCGGCGCACTGCTTCCGCGCGCGGGTTGCCACTCGCCTCGTAGATCTCGAGCACCCGGGTCAGCCAGCCGCGCACCGACTCCTGGTGGCGCCCGGTCCGCTCGGAGATGTCGAGGAGAGCGAGCAGGGCTTCGGCTTCGTAGTGGGTCGCGTGCTGTTCGCGCAGGGTGTCGGCGGCCGTGCGCAACGCGTCGACGGCTTCCTCGGTGTGACCGAGGTGGTCCCGGGCCACGCCGATGGCCGACTGGGCGCGGGCCGCCATGCGGTGGTCGGGTTCGGGGAGGTCCAGCAGGTCCTCGCGGGCCTCGGTGAGTGCGGCCAGGGCTGCCGTGTGCTCCCCGCGGGCGTCCAGCGCACAGCCCAGGAAGAAGGCGGCCAGGGCTTCGCCACGCCGGTCCTCGGCACGCCGGTTGAGGTCGAGGCAGTACCGGTACGTCTGCACCGCGCGGGGCGGGTCGAAGCGGTCCAGGTGACGCCCCAGGAACTCCTGGACGGACGCGCGTAGCAGCAGACGCTCGGTCGACTCGGCCAGGGTGACGGCGCGCTCCAGCTCGGTGCGGGCGCGGTCGTGCTCGCCCAAGTCCATCAGCGGGCGGGAGAGCAGGCTGCGCAGACGCGCCTCGCCGGCTACGGCCTCGGCCGCGGTGTCGGCAGAGCTGTCCGGGGCCGCCGCGAATGCGGAGGCGGCCTCGGCGCCCAGTTCCAGGGACTCCTTCCAGGCACCCAGATAGCGGTGGTGGAGGAAGAGGGCCGTGAACGCCTCGGCCAGCGGCCAGGCGACCGCGTGCAGACCGTGGCGTACGGCGGCCCGCAGGACGGCCAGGATCGCGGCGCACTCGGCGTCGAGCCAGCCCAGCGCGGAGGGGCCGTCGGCCGCGGAGAAGGGATCGGTCGCCCCTGCCAGGAGCGCGGACAGGTCGGCGATCCGCAGCCGGTCCTTGCGCAGGGCACGGTCGGCGAAGGCGACGAGGACCAGGTAGTGGGTCGCCACCCGGTCGAGCAGGGCGGTCTCCTCGGCGGACCGCTCCTCCTCGACCGCACGCTCGCGGGCGTACAGGCGGACGAGGTCGTGCATGCGGTAGCGGCCGTCGCGCTCGGTCTCCAGCAGGCTGGCGGCGGCCAGTTCGCGCAGCAGTCGTCGGGCCGTCCGGGTGTCGACGCCCGCCGCCGCGGCGGCGACGCCGGCGTCGAAGAGGCCGGCCGGGACCCAGCCGAGCAGGCGGAAAAGCCGCGCCGGTCCCGGCGGCAGCAGCCGGTAGGAGGGTCCGAGGACGGCGGACACCGAGTAGGTGCTGCCGGGCAGGGACATGCCGGCCAAGCGGTCGGCCTCGTCCTCCAGTTCGCCGACGAGGTCCGCCGGGGTGAGGGAGTCGTCGGTGCGCAGTCGGGTCGCCACGATGCGCAGCGCGACGGGCAGGCCACCGCACAGGTCGACGAGGCGTTCGGCCGCCGCCGGGTCGGCCGCCACGGCCTGCGGTCCGCAGTGGTCGGCCAGCAGGGTCAAGCCGCCTTCCTTGTCGAGCGGCTTCAGCGCGAGGAGTTCGGCTCCGTCCACCGCCACCAGCTCGCCGAGCCTGCTGTGGCTGGTGACGACGACCGTGCTGCCGGGCCCGCTGGGGATCAGGGGCCGTACCTGGGCGGGCAGGGTGACGTTGTCGATGAGGACGAGGATGCGCCGGTCGCGTGAGCAGGAGACGTAACTCCGGGTCAGCTCGGCGAGCGTGGCCGGGACGTGCTCGTCGCTCCGCAGGAGTGCCTTGAGGATGGCGGCGAGGGCCTGGGAGACGTCGGCTCCCATGGCGGCGCCGACGGCGGACTCGTCCCGCAGGGCGGCGTAGTCGACGTAGAACAGGCCGTCCGGGAAGCGGTCCCGCTCCTTGTCCGCCCAGCGGCAGGCGAAGGCGGTCTTGCCGACGCCGGGCAGCCCGGCCAGCACGGTGAGGTTGACCCGGCCGGGCTCGCCGCACAGGGCGTCCATCCGGTCGAGTTCGGCGACGCGGTTGCTGAAGGTACCGGTCAGGGCCGGGATGTGGTCGGGCGGTGCGTCGGGGGCGGTCGGTCGCGCATCGAAGGTGATGTCGTACGACGTTCCCGGCATGAGGTCGGACAGCAGCCGCCGCAGCTCCCCGGCCGCTTCGGGGTCGCTGCGCAGGATGTCGAGCAGGCGCCGTTCCCATGCGGCGGCGACCCGGGCCGTGGCCTGTTCCCCCTCGCCCCGCGCCCGCGCTGCGTCCAACTCCTCGCGGGAGGCCTCCAGTTCCTCGTCGGCACCCCGCCGGGAGAGCCAACGGGTCACCCGCCGGGCCAAGTCCTTCGTCCGTACCCAGGAGTCCGCGACGACGAGCCCGATCACGGCTGTGGTCGCCTGCGCGGCGAGCGTCCCCAACTCGGCGTCCACCAAGCCCCCTTCACGTCGTCCACCAGCCTCGGGACAGGCTGAGCCCACGGTAGAAGGATCTCCGGCGGATTCCCAGTCGGACCCGCCGTCACCCCAGGAAGCTCAGCCGCACCTTGCGCTCGGGGTTGTCCCGGTTGGTGTCCACGAGGCACACGGACTGCCAGGTACCCAGCTCCAGCCGGCCGCCGACGACCGGAAGGGTCGCGTGCGGCGGGACGATCGCGGGGAGGACGTGGTCGCGGCCGTGGCCGGGGCTGCCGTGCCGGTGCTGCCAGCGGTCGTCGGCGGGAAGCAGGGTGTGCAGGGTAGCCAGGAGGTCGTCGTCGCTGCCGGCGCCCGTCTCGATGACGGCGATGCCGGCCGTTGCGTGGGGCACAAAGATGTTCAGCAGGCCGTCGCGGCCGGCCGCCGCCTCGCGCAGGAACTCCTCGCAGTCGGCGGTCAGGTCGACGACCCGCTCCCGGGAACCGGTGGCGATGTGCAGCATCCGAGTGGTGAAGGCATCTGACATGCCCCCATCCTGGCCCATACGCCGGGTTTCACACGTCGCGGCGCGACCGTTTCCCGGTACGCGAGGTCCACTGGCGAGACGCCGTTGACCGTGGATCGCCCGGCTGGCTACATTCGGCCGCATGTTGCGTTCAGCCCTGCTCACCACGCGCGGTCACATCGACCTGCTGCGGGTGGCCTCCGCCGCCTGTCGCCGCGGCCGCTGACGCCCTTTTTCCCTTTCCCGCGTCGTCCCTTTCTCAACGTGTACGCCGGAATCCGCAGCGTCGACTCCCAACTCGTCGAGGCAGGGGAGTCGTTGGGGCTGACCCCGCTGGGGTCTCCTGCGCCATGTGGTGCTCCCGGCCGCCCTGCCCGGCGCGCTCACCGGGCTGCGCTACTCGCTCGGCATCGCCTGGCTCGCTCTGGTCTTCGCCGAACAGGTCAATGCCGACGCCGGCATCGGCTTCCTGATGGTGCAGGCAGGGGACTTCCTGCGCGCCGACGCGATCGTGGTCTGCCTGATCGTCTACGCCTTCCTCGGTCTGCTCGCCGACTTCATCGTCCGCTCCCTCGAAAGCTGCTGCTGCAATGGCGACCGACCTTCACCGGCCGGTGACCGGACAGGCGGTCCATGTCGAGGGGCTGACCCGCTCCTTCGACGGCCGCGTCGTCATCGACGGCCTCCGACTGGACATCGCTCGAGGCGAGTTCGTGCCCCTCCTGGGGCCGCAGCGGCTGCGGCAAGTCCACACTGCTGCGTATTCTCGCCGGCCTCGACCGGGACATCGAGGGCACCGCCCTCGTCTCCCGCCGCCGGGCGGTCGCCCTCCGGGCGCCCCGGTTGATGCCCTGGAAGAAGGTGTGGCGCAACGTGCTGCTCGGCCTTCCCCGGCAGGCCTGAACGCGCGTCGCCGAGCGGGCGTTGGACGAGGTCGGTCTCGGCCACCGCGTGGGCGCCTGGCCGAAGACCCTCTGCGGCGGCGAGGCACAGCGCGCGTCCCTCGCCCGCGCGCTGGTGCGCGAGCCGGATCTGCTGCTACTCGACGAGCCTCCCCCACTGCCCTGAACGGGCGTGGGAGGTGCCCCCAGGCGCCCTCGACGCGCTGACCCGGATCAAGGCGCAGCGGCTCGGCGTCGACACACGGCCGCCTCCGCCTGAACCCGGACTCCCCCACCGACTCCCCTGCACAGGAACGGAACCGCCATGCGACGACGCCTCGTCCCCGCCGCACTGCTCCTCCCCCTCGCCCTCCTGCTCACCGCCTGCGGCGGGAACTCGTCCGCCGACACGGGCACTGGCATCGACGGCAAAGGCTCCCTGAATGTCGGTGACATCGCCGTCGCACAGGGCTCGTCCGCGCACTACCAGCTGGTCGCCTCGCTCAGGGCGGCCGGGCTCGGCCCGAGCGACGTCAAGGGCACGTACCTGCAGCCGGCCGACGCGCTCGCCGCGTTCACCTCCGGCAAGGTGGACGCGTGGGCGGTCTGGGACCCGTACACCTCCCAGATCCTGCAGGCCGAGCAGGGCCGGGTGCTCACCACCGGCGACGGCATCACCAACGGGCTCACCTTCCAGGTGGCCGCGCCCGCCGCGCTCAAGGACCCGAAGAAGGCCGCCGCCGTCAAGGACTACCTGGCCCGGCTGCGGCGCGCACAGGCCTGGGCCCACGACCACCAGAAGGAGTGGGCCAAGGTGTGGGCGAAGGACACCGGCCTGCCTTATGCGGTGGCGCCGGCCTCGGTGCGGCGCACCAACGCCACCGGCGTCCCGGTCGCCGTCTACCAGCCGCTGGACATCCCCGAGCCGGTCGCCCGCGGGCGCCGGACCTCGGGGAAGATCCATGGCCGCCTCGCGGTTGGGTGAAGCGTGAACGAGATACGCGAGGTCGAGGTAGTCGTCATAGGCGCTGGACAGGCCGGTCTGTCCAGCGCCTATCACCTGCGGCGCACCGGCTTCGAACCGGACCGCGACTTCGTGGTGCTGGACCACTCCCCCGGGCCCGGCGGGGCCTGGCAGTTCCGCTGGCCCTCGCTGACGTACGGCAAGGTGCACGGGATGCACTCCCTGCCCGGCATGGAGCTGACGGACGCCGATCCGGCGCGGCCCTCCGCAGACGTCATCCGCGAGTACTTCGACCGGTACGAGCACACCTTCGACCTGCGGGTACGACGCCCCGTCGACGTACGGGCCGTGCGCGAGGGGGACGCCGGGCGGCTGCTCGTAGAGACCTCGGACGGTACCTGGTCCACGCGGGCGCTCATCAACGCGACCGGCACCTGGGACCGGCCGTTCTGGCCGCGCTATCCCGGCCAGGAGACCTTCCGTGGCCGACAGGTACACACCGCGCGGTACGCCGGGCCCGAGGAGTTCGCCGGGCTGCGGGTCGTGGTCGTCGGCGGCGGCGCATCGGGCACCCAGCACCTGCTGGAGATCGCCCCGTACGCGGCGGCCACCACCTGGGTCACCCGGCGGCCCCCGGTCTTCCGGGAGGGCCCGTTCGGCGAGGAGGCGGGCCGGGCGGCGGTGGCGCTGGTGGAGGAGCGGGTACGGCAGGGCCTGCCGCCGAGAAGTGTGGTCTCCGTCACCGGTCTTCCGCTCAACGACGCCATCCGGCAGGGTCTGGCCGACGGGGTCCTGGACCGGCAGCCCATGTTCGATCGGATCACCCCGGACGGCGTGGAGTGGAACGACGGGCGCCATGTGGACGCCGATGCCATTCTCTGGGCCACCGGCTTCCGCGCCGCGCTCGATCACCTCACGCCGCTGCGGCTGCGCGAGCCGGGAGGCGGGATCCGGATCGAGGGGACCCGCGCGGTCGCCGATCCGCGCATCCACCTCGTCGGCTACGGCCCCTCGGCCAGCACCATCGGCGCCAACCGGGCCGGACGCACGGCCGTACGGGACATCCGGCGGCTGCTGGCCGAGGGGCCGGTCGAGCCTCGCGAGCCGGTCACGTCGGCCGAGCCGGTCGCCGCGTGATGCCCCGCGGGCGGCTCAGCGAGGGGGTCGCGTGGCCGGGAGCTGCTGCGGGCTGGGGCTGCCGCTGGCCTGCTGAGGCTGTGTCTCCGTCTGCTGAGGCTGTGTCTCCGCCTGCTGCGGCTGTGTCTGCGTCTGGTGGGCGGCGTTGAACTCGGCCACGTTGCGCTCGTGCTCTGCGTAGTCGGCGGTGAAGCGGGTGTCGCCCGGCTTGATCGTCACGAAGTACAGCCAGTCGCCGGGCGGCGGGTTGATCGCGGCGCGCATCGCGTCCTCGCCGGGGTTGTCGATCGGGGTGGGCGGCAGCCCCATGCGCTGGTAGGAGTTGTACGGGCTCTCCAAGCGGGTGTCGTCCACGCTGGTGCGCACGGTGTTGCGGTTCAGGGCGTAGTTGATCGTGGAGTCCATCTGCAGCGGCATGCCCCGCTGGAGCCGGTTGAGGATGACCCGGGCCACCTTCCCCATGTCGGCCTTGGTGGCGGCCTCGGCCTGGACGATGCTGGCGATGGTGACGGCCTGGTAGACGTTCATCGCGTTGTGCTGCGCCCCGGCCGCGACCGGTGCCCCGTCGAACCTGTCGTTGGCGGTGTCGACCATGAACCGCAGCAGCGACTCGGGGGTCGCCCCCTGCTTGTACGGATAGGTCGCCGGGAACAGGTAGCCCTCCGGGTTGCCCGCGGCCTCGGCGGGCAGCTTCAGGTGAGCCTTGGAGAGGGATTTCCGGGTGCTGCCCGGGGGTAGCGCGAGTGCCTTGTCGATCGCGTCGTAGACCTGGCTCGCGCGCCAGCCCTCCGGGATGAGCAGCATGGAGGGCTTCATCTCCCGGTGACCGCGGTCCAGACTCAGCAGCGGCACCGCCACGGCGGCGCCGACCAGGACGACGCCGGTCACGACGAGGGCGAGCCTGCCCCGGCGCGTCAGTCGCATCGTGCTCCGTGACGGAGTGTTCATCTGCATGCAGGCACAGTAATACGCAGATCACTGCAAATCCGACATATCGTCAGCTTGTCGACTGCGCTCGCAGGTGCGCGTCAGCCCGTCGGTTCCAGCTGCGCGTCCCGGCGCACCAGGGCCGCGTACCGACCGTCCAGCTCCAGCAGCTCCTCGTGCGTGCCCCGTTCGGCGATCCGGCCGGAGTCCAGGACCACGATCTGGTCGGCACCACGGACGGTGGACAGGCGGTGGGCGATGGTGAGTGTCGTCCGGTCGGCCGACAGGGCGTCGATGGCGTCCTGCACGGCGGCTTCGGTGCGGTTGTCCAGGGCGCTGGTCGCCTCGTCGAGGATGAGGACCGGCGGGTCGCGCAGGATGGTGCGGGCTATCGCCAGGCGCTGCTTCTCGCCGCCGGAGAAGCGGTGCCCGCGTTCTCCGACAACGGTGTCGTAGCCGTCGGGCAGCGCGGCTATGTGGTCGTGGATCTGGGCGGCCCGGGCCGCCGCGTGCAGCTCCTCGTCGGTGGCGCCCGGCTTGGCGAAGCGGAGGTTGTCGGCGACCGAGGCGTGGAAGAGGTACGTCTCCTGCGACACCACGCCGACCGCACGGGCGAGGGTGTCGAAGTCGAGGTCACGCACATCGACACCGTCGATGGTGACGCGGCCGCCGGTGACGTCGTACAACCGGGGCACCAGATAGCCGAGTGTGGACTTGCCGGCGCCGGTCGGGCCGACCACCGCCAGGCTGCCGCCGGCCGGGACGGTGACGTCGATGCCGTCGAGGACGGGGCCGCCCTTGCCGTCGTAGCGGAACTCGACTTCCTCGAAGCGGACCTCGCCCTTGACCTCGTCGAGGTGGACCGGCTCCGCGCGCTCGGTGATGTCGATCGGCAGGTCCAGATATTCGAATATGCGCTGGAAGAGCGCGAGGGAGGTCTGGATCTGGACGCCGGTCGCCAGCAGGCTCACGGCCGGGCGGAACAGGCCCTGCTGGAGCGAGACGAAGGCGACGATGGTGCCGAGCGAGACCTGCGGGCCGCCGAGCTGGAGGGCGAGGCCCGCGGTCCAGTAGATGACGGCGGGCATCGCTGCCATGACGATCGTGATCACGGCCATGCGCCAGCGGCCCGCCATGTTCGACTTCACCTCGAGGCCGACCAGGCGCTCGGACTCTTCGGCGAAGGACGTGGTGAGCGAGTCGGAGCGGCCCATCGTGCGGCCGAGCAGGATGCCGCTGACGGACAGCGACTCGGTGACCGTGGCGGCCATCGCGGCCATCTGCTTCTGCCGCTGGGTGGTGATCTTCTTGCGTTCGTTGCCGACTCGGCGGCTGATCCACACGAAGGCCGGCAACAGGAGCAGCGAGACGACCGTCAGCCGCCAGTCGAGGGCGACCATCGCAACGATCGTGGCGACCACACTGGTGGCGTTGGAGACGAGGGAGGTGGCGGTGGAGGTGACGGTGGCCTGCATACCGCCGATGTCGTTGGCGATGCGGGACTGCACCTCGCCGGTGCGGGTGCGGGTGAAGAAGGCGAGCGACATGCGCTGCAGGCGGCCGTAGACGGCGGTACGCAGGTCGTGCATGACGCGCTGGCCCACGGTGGTCGAGATCAGCGTCTGGAGCACGCCGAAGACGCTGGAGAGGACGGCGCTGAGGATCATGCCGAGCGCGAGCAGGCTCAGCAGACCGGTGCGGCCGTCAGGAATCGCGACGTCGAGGGTCTCTTTGAGGAGGAACGGTGTGGCCACCGAGACCAGCGAGGAGGCGCCGACCAGGAGGCCGACGATCGCGAGCCGCCCGCGGTAGGGACGGAAGAGCTTCAGGATGCGGCGCACCTGCCGGGGCTGTTCCTCGGCGTCGGCAGGCGGGCTCCAGGAGAGTTCACGGTCGGGATGCATGGGCTCCTACGGAGGTGAACGGACGCCGGCCCGAAGAGCGGCCGACGTTGACTGACGGATCATAGGTCATTGTTACCTATACTCACAATGAACGGCATCCTGATATTGTTCCCGCATGACCACGCCCGATCCCGACGGCCTGCTCGCCGAGCAGTTGCTGCGGCTCACCCGCCGGGTGCACCGCATCCAGAAGCGCCACCTGGAGCGGCGCGAGCTGGGCGTCACCCCGGCCCAGTCCCGCCTGCTGCGCACCCTCGCGCACTACGGCTCGCCTCCGCGCATGGCCGATCTTGCCGAGCGTCTGGAGGTGGTGCCGCGCGCGGTGACGACGCTGGTCGACGGGCTGGAGGCGAGCGGCAAGGTGCGGCGGATGCCGGATCCGGCGAACCGGCGGGTGACCCGGATCGAGCTGACGGACGAGGGCCGGACGACCCTGCGCGAGCTGCGCGGAGCGCGCCGCTCGGCCGCCGAGGAGATCCTCGCTCCGCTGACGGAGAAGGAGCGCCAGGTGCTCGGCGTGCTGCTGGACACACTGATCGACGGAGACGCGGCCCAGCGCTGCTGAACGGCCGCGGCCCCCGCTCCGCGAAGTTCGGAGCGGGGGCCGCGTGCGGTCGAGGACAGCGCGCCCGAGGCCTCAGCAGCGGCTGCGGTCCTCCGTCAGCACCCCTTGAGCGGTCGTCAGCGAACGGTCGTAGCAGCCGTCCGAGCCGTAGCTGCGATAGCGCTCGCTCGATGTGCCGACCGCGTGCCGCTGGTCGCGCGGGACGTTGATCGTGTACGTGGCGTCGCCGCTGTAGGTGTCGTCGAACCGCGACCACGCGGTGCGCCGGCCGCCCTGTCGCTCCACGAGCGTCGCCCGGTCGCCGAGGGTCAGCACGGTGCGCAGCCGGTTGTCCGCGCCGAGGGTGGTGGCGCCGTTCATCGTGTACGTCCGGTGCGTGTGCGTCGTCCGTGCGGGCCCCTGCCCCTGGACACCGACCGTCTCCTCGTCCGTCCAGGTCGCGTCCAGCCCGTCCGTGTTCTCGCCGTCGGTCCAGCGGTGCGCGGAGGTGTTCGCGAGCGTGCGGGTGACGGTGGTGGTCACACGGCCGTGCGAGGTGTTCACGTATCCGGAGACGGCGAGCCGGTGGCCCGCCTCGGTGTCGACGCGGTTCTCCGGACCGGGCGTGTAGGTCGAGGAGTTGGCGAGGCCGGTCGCCTGGTCCACGGTGAGCGCGCCGGTGACGTGGGCGCGGTGGGCGTCCTGCCAGACCAGGACGTTCACGGGGGCGCTCCAGCCGGACTGCCCTGCGGGCACGCCCACGACGGAGACCTCGACACGGTGCGGGCGCCCGTCGTTCAGGAGCCCGGCGAAAGGTGTGAGGTCGTACTCGATGGGCCTGACGTCGAAGGCGCGCGGGCCGGGGATGACGTACCAGAGGAAGGGGTTGGACCAGCCGCCGGTCCACACGTTCGGGAACGGCGCCGCGATTCCGGCGAGTCGGCCGTCGACCTTGATCTGCACCTCGCGGTAGGGACCGTGGTCGGCCTTGCAGGAGTACGACGCCGGGTCCGCCACGGTCAGGTACCAGAACTCCTCGCAGCCGCCGCCGGATCCGGTGGCGTACACCTCCGCGACGATGCGTTCGCTGTTGCGCGGAGTGGTGAGCGTCGTGCCGTCGGGCGTGTCGGCAAGGGTGAGGACGCGGTCGGGGGCCGGTGCCTCGGGCCTGCCCGCGTAGAAGGTGAGCGTCACCTTGACGTCGATGACGCCGGTGTAGGTGTCGTCCACGACGTTCCCGATGAGCATCTCGACGTCCTGCGGGCCGCGGAAGGTGTCGCTGTACCGGGTGACGTCCTTCTCCACATGCCACTCGATGCCGTCCGGCGACGGCTCGGGCGTCGAGGTCCGCAGGATCTCCACGCCGCCGACGTGCAGATAGCCGAGGCGGTCGTACTGACGACCCTTCACCTTGCCGTCCAGGCGCAGGACGACCTTGCTCCAGCGGTCACCGCAGCCGCGGGGCGGCGTGTACGCGCCCCGGTAGGGGGTGAAGTCGCGGAACTGGGCCTCGGCCAGGGTGACCTGGCAGGACGTGCCGTGCGGCCGGTCGACGGGCGGGGCGGCCGTCACCGGGTCGTGCCAGTCGGCGCCGAACTCGGCCGGAACGTCGGTGACAGCCGGGGGTGCGGCTTGAGCGGCAGCGGCCCCGGTGCCGAAGAGCGTGCTCACCAGGAGGGTTGCTCCGGCGAGCATGGACATGACCATCCGTCTTCTCATGGGCGGTGTTCTACGGGGAGTTGGGGCCGCCCCGCAATGAGGCCTCGGGCGGTTCGGCCAGTCGCGCGCAGGTCCTTCCGGTCGCCCATGACCACCACCGGGTGGAGGGCGGGGTCGAGCGTGTGCAGCAGGTACGTCATGACCTCCTTGGAGACGCCGACGCAGGCCGAGGTGCCGCTGCCGTGGTCGAGGTGCAGCCAGATGCCACCGCCTCTGTCCTCGCCGTCGGGACGGGTGACGTCGTGCGGCGGGGTGCCCCGGAGCCGGTTGTAGTCGATGGCGATGACGTAGTCGAAGTCGTGCTGGTGCGCCGCGTCCCACTCGGCCGGGGGCGCATAGGCCCCCGGGTCGTGGTCGTACGGCAGCCTGGTGCCCGGATCGGGGAGCACGCCGCCCGCGTCGGAGAGCGTGAACACGCCCACCGGGCTGCGCTTGTCCCCCATCCGGTGGTGGGCCGTCCAGCCGTTACGGCCGTTGTGGGCGGGCCAGCCGCCCGCCGGGCGCCAGCGGCCGCCGTGCCGGGTGTACAGCACGACCGTGGAGTCGGCCGAGTACCTGCCCTCGCCGTACACGACGACGACCTGGCGCGAGTCGGCGGGAATCCGCCGGTACAGGCGGTCGCCGAGGCCCGGGATCCGGGTCGTGTCGCCCGGAGGGGCGGCCGAGTCCGTGGGGCTGTGCGTGCTCTGGTCCCAGGGACCCTGTGCGCCTTCGGCGCGGGCCGCGCCGGGGACGGAAGCGCCGCCGCACGCGGAGAGGGTCGCCAGGAGGGTTCCGCAGGCCGCCATCGCGACCGTCACGCGCCGCGCGCTGTTGAGTTGCACGCGACCATGGTGGCAGCGCGTACCGGCCGAATGTGCCGCCTCCCGGACACCCGTCGAGCGGGACCGCGGGCCTGCCCGAGACCTGCCTTGCCTGCCACGGCAAGTGGCCGGAACTCGGCGGGCCGCGCAGGTAGTCGGGAAAAACCGTTTGAAATTCACCACTCTGCGACGCGACCCTTTCACGGCTCGTTACCGCCCCCGCCACCCCTGACAAGAGCCACTGGGACGCCATGCAGATCCAAGACCTTCCGTATCCCGACCCCGGCGTACCTGACGCACGCTCGGGTCCTCGCTTCCTGTGGTGGCTCTGGCGCAACCAGATGGGCGGCCAGCTCAAGGCGCTCGCCTGGGGCCTGCTGCACTTCGTCTCCGTCTGCGCCCTGCCCTTCTGCGTCGGTCTCGCCGTCCAGGCGGTCATCGACCGTTCCGGCACCCGGCTCGCGCTGACGGGTGGTCTGATGGCGGTGTGCGGTACGAGCATCGCCCTCGGTGACACCTTCCTGCACCGGACGGCCGTCACCAACTGGATCACCGCCGCCGCCCGTGTCCAGCAGTTGCTGGCGCGCAAGGCGGCCCAGCTGGGCTCCGCGCTGACCCGGCGGGTCGCGGCCGGCGAGGTGGTGGCCGTCTCCACCGGCGACGTGGAGAAGATCGGCTGGTTCGTCGAGGCTGTCTCCCGTTTCTCGGCCGCCGCGCTGACCGTCGTCGTGGTCTGTGTGGGCCTCGTCGTCTACCAGCCCGCCCTCGGTGTGGTCGTCGCCGTGGGTCTGCCGGTCGTCGCGCTCGCCGTGCTGCCGCTGCTGCCCCGGGCCACGCGTCGCGCCGACATCCAGCGCGAGAAGGCGGGCCGCGCCACCGAGCTGGCCTCCGACACGGTCGCCGGGCTGCGCGTGCTGCGCGGGATCGGCGGCGAGGAGCTGTTCCTCGCCCGCTACCGCCGCGCCTCGCAGGAGGTACGGCACGCGGCCGTGCGCAGCGCCCGGATGTGGTCGCTGATCTCCGCACTCCAGGTGCTGCTGCCCGGACTGCTGCTGATCGCGGTCGTCTGGCACGGCATCCACCTGGCCCGCCAGGGCCGGATCACGGTCGGCGAACTGGTCACCGTCTACAGCGCGGTCATGATCCTCAACTACCCGCTGCGGCACTTCGAGGAGATCGCCATGGCGTACTCCTTCTCGCGGCCCTCGGCCCGGCGGGCCGCGCGCGTGCTGTCGCTGGAGCGGCCCACGGACGTCGGCGGCTCCCGCGCGGCCGAGGTGCCCGGCGGCGACCTGTACGACCCGGCCACCGGTCTGCTGGCTCCTGCGGGCCGGCTCACCGCGGTGGTGTGCGGCGACCCGGACGCCGCCGGCCGGCTCGCGGAACGGCTGGGCGGCCACCCCGCCGAGCCGGGCGCCGCGGTGCTGCTCGGCGGAGTGCCGCTCGACGACCTCCCGCTCGACAGCGCCCGCACCGCCGTCCTGGTCCAGGACAAGGACCCGGTGCTGCTGTCCGGCTCGCTGCGCGAGCTGCTCGACGTGCCCTCCTCAGGTGCGGTACGCACCGAGGACGCGCTGGCGGCCGCGCAGTGCAAGGACGTCCTGGACGCGCTGGTGCAGGGGTCGCTGGACGCCGCCGACCCGATGGACGCCCGTATCACCGAGCGCGGCCGCTCCCTGTCGGGCGGCCAGCGCCAGCGGCTCGCACTGGCCCGGTCCCTGATCACCGACCCCGAGGTGCTGGTGCTGGACGAGCCGACCTCCGCGGTCGACTCGCACACCGAGGCCCGGATCGCGGACGGCCTGCACCGGCTGCGCTCGGGCCGGACGACGGTGGTGTTCACCTCCTCCCCGCTGCTGCTGGACCGCGCGGACCAGGTCGCCCTCGTCCACGAGGGCGAGGTCGTGGCGGTCGGCGTGCACCGCGAACTGATCGGCACCGAACCCCGGTACCGGGCCGTGGTGACACGGGAGACCGACGAGGAACTGGCCGCCGCCGACGCGGACGGCGACCTGGCCGGGAAGGGTGCCCTTCTGGCTGCCTTCGAAAGACTGGAAGAGATCGAGGAGAGCGCATGATCGGCGTTGCGCCACCGGCGTACGACCCGGCGGCCCCGACGACCGCCACCACCCTGCCCGTCGGCGCGGCCTCGACCGTGCGCGCCTACGTGGCCGAGCTGTTCCGCCGGCACCGCCGGGCCTTCCTGCTGCTCATCGCCGTCAACACGGTGGCCGTGGTGGCCTCCATGGCGGGCCCTTACCTGCTCGGCGGCCTCGTCGAGCGGGTGTCGGACGGGGCACGGGAACTTCATCTGGGCCTGACCGTCGGGCTGTTCGTGCTCGCTCTCCTCGTCCAGGCCGTGTTCGTCCGGCAGGTGCGGCTGCGAGGTGCGATGCTCGGCGAGCGGATGCTGGCCGACCTCCGCGAGGACTTCCTCGTCCGCTCGGTGGGGCTGCCGCCGGGCGTACTGGAGCGGGCGGGCACGGGAGACCTGCTCTCCCGCATCACCACCGACATCGACCGCCTCGCCAACGCCATGCGGGAGGCCGTGCCGCAGCTGGCGATCGGAGTCGTCTGGGCCATGCTGCTGCTCGGCGGGCTCGTCGTGACGGCCCCGCCGCTGGCGGCCGCCGTGCTGCTCGCGGTACCTGTGCTGGTGGCGGGGTGCCGCTGGTACTTCAAACGGGCACCCTCCGGCTACCGCTCCGAGGCCGCCGGGTACGCCGCCGTCGCCGCCGCCCTCGCCGAGACCGTGGACGCGGGCCACACCGTCGAGGCGCACCGCCTGGGCGATCGGCGCATCTCCCTGTCGGAGCGGCGGATCAAGGAGTGGACCGTCTGGGAGCGCTACACCCTCTGGCTGCGGTCCGTGCTCTTCCCGGTCATCAACGCCGTCCACATCCTCGTGCTCGGCTCGGTCCTCATGGTCGGCGGTACGTTCGTGCTGCAGGGCTGGATCGGGGTGGGCCAGCTGACCACGGGTGCGCTCATCGCGCAGATGCTCGTCGACCCGGTGAACCTGATCCTGCGCTGGTACGACGAGGTGCAGGTCGCCCAGGTGTCGCTGGCCCGCCTGGTCGGCGTCCGGGACATCGAGCCCGACGCCGGGGACGCCGCGCTGGCCCCCGGCGGACGAGACGTGCACGCCGACCGGGTGCACTTCGGCTACCGCGAGGGCGTCGACGTGCTGCGCAAGGTCTCCCTGAAGGTCGCCCCGGGCACCCGGCTGGCCCTGGTGGGCCCCTCCGGCGCGGGCAAGTCCACGCTGGGCAGGCTGCTCGCCGGCATCTACGCGCCCCGGGACGGCCGCATCACCCTCGGCGGCGCGGAACTCTCCCGGATGCCGGCCGAACGCGTCCGCTCGCACGTCGCCCTCGTCAACCAGGAACACCACGTGTTCGTCGGTTCCCTGCGTGACAACCTCCTGCTGGCCCTCCCCCACTCGCGACTTCGCTCGAGCGGCGGGACCCCCATCGGCAGCCACGACGCCGAGCTGTGGGCGGCGCTGGGCGCGGTCGACGCGGACGGCTGGGCACGGGCACTGGACGACGGCCTGGACACCGAGGTCGGCTCGGGCGGTCTGGCGCTCACCCCTGCGCAGGCCCAGCAGATCGCGCTGGCCCGACTGGTGCTGGCCGACCCGCACACCCTGGTCCTGGACGAGGCGACCTCGCTGCTCGACCCGCGCGCGGCCCGCCACCTGGAACGCTCCCTGGCCCGTGTCCTCGACGGCCGCACCGTGGTCGCCATCGCCCACCGCCTGCACACCGCCCACGACGCCGACGTGATCGCCGTCGTCGAGAACGGCCGCATCAGCGAACTGGGCAGCCACGAGGAGCTGGTCGCCGCGGACGGTGCGTACGCAGCTCTGTGGCGTTCGTGGCACGGGTGAGCTGCCGCAACGGACGGGGCATGCACGGCGCAGGTCGGTCCGCGGCACGGTGAGCTGCCGCAACGGACGGGGCATGCACGGCGCAGGTCGGTCCGCGGCACGGTGAGCTGCCGCAACGGACGGAGCATGCGCGGCGCAGGTCGGTCCGCGGCACGGGTGAGCTGCCGCAACGGACGGAGCATGCGCGGCGCAGGTCGGTCCGCGGCACGGGTGAGCCGTCGGGGGTGGGGGCGAGCGGTGCCGTATGCGTCCGGGCCCGGGCCAGCTGTGCCGCACGCGCGGTGACCCCGGCCGGAGCCAGCCGTGCCGCACGCGCGGTGACGTGGGCAGGAGCGGTGTCGGCCGCCCGGCGCCGCTGTTGCCTGCCCGTGCGGAGGCTGCGGCCGCGGCAGCGGGCCGCCCGGGGCGCACCGACGCAGCCTGCCGGGGACGCGCACGAGCCCGGGCAGGTGTACGGCGGCGGGGCTTGATCGGGATACGCCGGAGCGGCCTGGCAGAGGTGTGGAGCCCCAGGCAATGGCCCGTGCCGTTGCGCAGTGCCGAACAGGGGTGGAAGGCTGGATAGCGGCAGCGGCTCGGGGAACGGCCGGGAACCCGTCGGTTCCGGGAACGTGAAACCCGCGCCGAGCGTGCCGACGGCGCGCTGCCCCGCGTGGGGGCACGAGGCCGTCCTCACCACCTGGAGGTACCCGTGGACAGCGCCGACGGATGGGGGGACGACGTCTACCAGCCCGATGCCTCCGATGCCTCGGAGGTCCGGGAGGACTCGGGCGTGCTCGACGTCGAGGACACACTGGACTTCGACGGCGTCGAGGACCCGCTGGACCGCGGCTGGTCCCCTCCCGAGCGGCCGTGGGCGGTGGAGCACACCGGCGTGACGGCGAACGAACGCCTGACCGGGGAAACGCTGGACCAGCGGCTCGCCGAGGAGCTGCCCGACACCGTCGCAACCGACGGCGACGGTATCGGGGACTGCGCCGCGGACGGTGAACTGCTCGACAACGAGGTCGGCGCCCTGCGCTCCGGCCGCCTGGTCGCGCCCGACGAAGGAGCGCACGAGGACGAGGAGAGCGCCCTCATCGCCACCGATGTCGGCATCGACGGAGCCGCCGCCTCCGCCGAGGAGGCCGCAATGCACATCGTCGACGAGGACTCGCTCTCCGGCTGACCAGGCCCCCTGCCCGACCGCCCCGCGCGAGGAGCCGCCATGCAGCACGAAAAGCACCCCGAGTACCGGGAGGTCGTCTTCCGCGACCGCACCGCCGGTTACGCCTTCCTCACCCGGTCCACCGCGAGCAGCGAGCAGACCATCGAGTGGGACGACGGCGAGACCTACCCGGTGATCGACGTGGAGATCTCCTCCGAGAGCCACCCCTTCTACACGGTCAGGGCCCGCACGGTGGACACCGAAGGCCGCATCGCCCGGTTCGAGCGCCGGTACGGCGGGACGGAGCCAGGCGAGGCGGGCTGACGGGGCCGGGTGGGTCAGATCACGTTGAGGGCCGCCGCGCAGCCCACCCCCCCGAGCAGCATGAACACGGGCATCAGCACCTTCAGCTCGACCCAGCTGCCCGCCCGGAACCGCATCGCCTTCGGCGGTCCCAGCGGGTACCAGCGCTTGCGGCCCACCGGGATGGGCCACAGGATCGGGCAGCCGGACACCGTCAGCGCGTCCCCGATGTCGTGCACCAGCGCGCCCAGCACGATCGGCAGCCCCAGCCACAGGTACTCCTGCCCCGGCGCGGTGAACAGCCAGTCGGAGCCGTTGCCCGGCTTGTCCAGGACTTCCGCGAGGATCCAGGCGCTCGTCGCCGCGAGCAGCCAGACCAGGACATCGCTGCTGGAGCCGCGGGCCGCTCGCCACAGCAGACCTTCGATCGCCAGCACCATGTGCACGAAGAGGATCGCCAGCACCGCCCACCGGCCCCCGGCGATCGCGAGCGCGGAGCTGCCCGCCCCGATGAGGACCGCCCACAGCCAGGTGTGCGTGAGCGTGCGGTGCCCGCCCGAGCGACGCGCGTCGCCCTTCTTCCTGGTCGCCTTGTAGACGGCGTACGACAGCTTGTCCACGATCTCGCAGATCCACCGGGAGATCGGCCCGAAGGCCCGTGAGATGGTGGCCGCCTTGTGGTCGAGGTCCGGGGCGAGCGCGGCGCCTGCGCAGATCAGCGCGCCGACGAGCAGGACCGGCCAGGGCATCGGATGTCCGGCCGCGGCGGCCGCCGCTCCGACGCCGAGCCAGGCCGCGGCCCCCGACAGTGAGTGTGCTGGTCCCATCATGGCCGCTTCCCGCCCCATTCCTCGTGTGCCGCTGTCCAGTTGACCTGGTGCACTGACGCTCCGTCGGCGACACAGCGTAGCGGCCGTGATCTTCGTACCCGCAGCCGATTCCCCTCTCGGGGAGAAGGCCAGGCAAGATGGGTGCGTGACCCTCATCGATCAGCTGCCGCCGACCGCCGACCCCGACGCCCTGTACGAAGCCTTCGAGTCGTGGGCGCAGGAGCGCGGTCTCACCCTGTACCCCCACCAGGAGGAGGCGCTGATCGAGGTGGTCTCCGGGGCGAACGTGATCGTCTCGACGCCCACCGGATCCGGCAAGAGCATGATCGCCGCGGGCGCGCACTTCGCCGCGCTGGCCCGGGACGAGGTCACCTTCTACACGGCCCCGATCAAGGCGCTGGTGTCGGAGAAGTTCTTCGAGCTGTGCAAGCTCTTCGGCACCGAGAACGTCGGCATGCTCACCGGCGACGCCTCCGTGAACGCCGACGCGCCCGTGATCTGCTGCACCGCCGAGGTGCTGGCGTCGATCGCGTTGCGCGACGGCAAGGACGCGGACGTCGGCCAGGTCGTCATGGACGAGTTCCACTTCTACGCGGAGGGTGACCGCGGCTGGGCCTGGCAGATCCCGCTGCTGGAGCTCCCGCAGGCGCAGTTCATCCTGATGTCGGCCACTTTGGGCGATGTGTCGTTCTTCGAGAAGGACCTCACCCGTCGCACCGGCCGCCCCACCGCGGTGGTCCGCTCGGCCACCCGCCCGGTGCCCCTGTCCTACGAGTACCAGCTCACCCCGCTCACCGAGACGCTCACCGACCTGTTGGAGAGCAAGCAGGCCCCCGTGTACATCGTGCACTTCACGCAGGCGCAGGCCGTGGAGCGGGCGCAGGCGCTGATGAGCATCAACATGTGCTCGCGCGAGGAGAAGGACCAGATCGCCGAGCTGATCGGCAACTTCCGCTTCACCACCAAGTTCGGCCGCAACCTCTCCCGTTACGTCCGTCATGGCATCGGCGTCCACCACGCCGGCATGCTGCCCAAGTACCGGCGCCTGGTGGAGAAGCTCGCCCAGGCCGGCCTGCTGAAGGTCATCTGCGGCACGGACACCCTCGGCGTGGGCGTCAACGTGCCCATCCGGACCGTGCTGTTCACCGCGCTGACCAAGTACGACGGCAGCCGGGTGCGCACGCTGCGCGCCCGCGAGTTCCACCAGATCGCGGGCCGCGCCGGCCGGGCCGGTTTCGACACGGCGGGACTCGTCGTCGCTCAGGCACCCGAGCACGTCATCGAGAACGAGAAGGCCCTCGCGAAGGCGGGCGACGACCCGAAGAAGCGCCGCAAGGTGGTGCGCAAGAAGGCGCCGGAGGGCTTCGTCGGCTGGACGGAGAACACCTTCGAGAAGCTGATCGCGTCCGAACCCGAGCCGCTCACCTCGCGGTTCCGGGTGACGCACACGATGCTGCTCTCGGTGATCGCCCGTCCCGGCAACGCCTTCGAGGCGATGCGCCACCTCCTCGAGGACAACCACGAGCCGCGCAGGCAGCAGCTCAGGCACATCCGGCGCGCGATCGCGATCTACCGCTCGCTGCTGGACGGCGGCATCGTCGAAAAACTCGACAAGCCGGACGCCGAGGGCCGCATCGTCCGCCTGACGGTCGACCTCCAGCAGGACTTCGCACTCAACCAGCCGCTGTCCACGTTCGCGCTCGCCTCGTTCGAACTGCTCGACCCCGAGTCGCCCTCCTACGCCCTCGACATGGTGTCCGTGGTCGAGTCCACGCTGGACGACCCGCGGCAGATCCTCGTCGCCCAGCAGAACAAGGCGCGCGGCGAGGCCGTGGCCGCGATGAAGGCCGACGGTGTCGAGTACGAGGAGCGCATGGAGCGCCTCCAGGACATCACCTACCCGAAGCCGCTGGAAGAGCTGCTCTTCCACGCGTACAACACCTACCGCAAGAGCCACCCGTGGGTCGGCGACCACCCGCTCTCGCCAAAGTCCGTCATCCGGGACATGTACGAACGGGCACTGTCCTTCACGGAGCTGGTGTCCTTCTACGAGCTGGCCCGCACCGAGGGCATCGTGCTGCGCTACCTCGCCAGTGCCTACAAGACCCTCGACCACACCATCCCGGACGACCTGAAGTCCGAGGACCTCCAGGACCTGATCGAGTGGCTCGGCGAGATGGTGCGCCAGGTGGACTCCAGCCTGCTCGACGAGTGGGAGCAGCTGGCCAACCCGGAGGAGATGACCGCCGAGGAGGCCCAGGAGAAGGCAGACGAGGTCAAGCCGGTCACCGCCAACGCGCGTGCCTTCCGGGTCCTGGTCCGCAACGCCCTGTTCCGCCGTGTGGAGCTGGCGGCCCTCGACCAGGTCGAGGAGCTGGGCGAGATGGACGCCGAGTCCGGCTGGGACGCCGACGCGTGGGGCGAGGCGATGGACAAGTACTGGGACGAGTACGACGACCTCGGCACCGGTCCCGACGCCCGCGGCCCCAAGCTGCTGGTCATCAAGGAGGAGCCGGAGAGCGGTCTCTGGCGCGTCCGCCAGATCTTCGACGACCCGAACGGCGACCACGACTGGGGCATCGGCGCGGAGATCGATCTGGCGGCCTCCGACGCCGAGGGCCGGGCGGTCGTGCGTGTCACCGATGTCGGCCAGCTGTGAGCACAGGAGAAGCCCACCCATGACGAACCCGGCCGAGAGACTGGTCGACCTGCTCGACCTGGAGCAGATCGAGGTCGACATCTTCCGTGGCCGAAGCCCGCAGGAGTCCCTGCAGCGGGTCTTCGGCGGCCAGGTGGCGGGCCAGGCACTGGTCGCCGCCGGGCGCACCACGGACGGCGACCGCCCCGTGCACTCGCTGCACGCGTACTTCCTGCGCCCGGGCCGGCCGGGCGTGCCGATCGTGTACCAGGTGGAGCGGGTCCGCGACGGGCGCTCGTTCACGACGCGCCGGGTCACGGCCGTGCAGCAGGGCCGGACGATCTTCAATCTGACCGCCTCCTTTCATCAGCCTGAGGAAGGACCGTTCGAGCACCAACTGCCGCCGGCCCGTGAGGTGCCGCACCCGGAGTCACTGCCGACGGTGACCGAGGAGATCCGCAAGCATCTGGGCGCGCTACCGGAACAGTTGGAGCGGATGGCACGCCGCCAGCCCTTCGACATCCGTTACGTCGACCGACTGCGCTGGAACGCCGAGGAGATACAAGGGGCCGAGCCGCGCAGCGCCGTGTGGATGCGCGCGGTCGGGCCGCTGGGTGACGACCCGCTCGTCCACACGTGCGCGCTGACGTACGCCAGTGACATGACCCTCCTGGACGCGGTCCGCATCCCGGTCGAACCCCTGTGGGGTCCGCGGAACTTCGACCTGGCCTCGCTGGACCACGCCATGTGGTTCCACCGGCCGTTCCGCGCGGACGAGTGGTTCCTGTACGACCAGGAGTCCCCGATCGCCACCGGCGGGCGCGGCCTGGCCCGTGGGCGCATCTACGACCTGCAGGGGCGGCTGCTCGTCTCCGTCGTCCAGGAAGGTCTGTTCCGAGCCCTGTAGCAGAGCGGGGTTCAGACCCTCGCGGGCCGGGGGTTTCTGCGACGCAGCCAGGTCCGCAGTCCACGGGTCTGCCGCGGTGTCCGCTGCCCGGGCTCGTGATCGCGGGGCGTGTCCGGCGCAGTCTTGGGCACGGTGTACGCCGCGGTCGGCAGGGTCGGCACCACCTCGGGCGCCGTGTGCAGCGCGGCCGGGCGGTCCGGGCGCGCGGTGCGCAGTGCGGGGGTGCCGTCCTCGTGCCCCGTGTGCCGTACAGCGGTGCGCGTCACAGGCCGGTTGTGGCGTACGGGCACCCGTCGTGCGGGGTCGGCGTGGCGCGCGGCCGGGCGCGGAGCCGGCGCGAGGGCGCGCGCCTGTTCCACCGCGTGGGCCAGGTCGCTGCGCAACCAATCGATCTCGTCCGGGTCCTGCGCCGTCATGATCTGATCGGCAAGGTGCGCGGAAGGCGATCCCGGCGCTCCGTGGTCGGGCAGAGCGGACCGGAAGCGGTTCAGCTGGGCACGCTCATAAGGATCCTTGACGACGTCCGCGATCTCGACGGGCGGGAGGAAGGCGGCCACAGCCCCGGCCCGCGCCCATGGGGCCTCGGCCTGCCCCAGCAGGAATCCGAGCTGCCGTCCCCGCCAGTTGCGGGCCCGCAGGTCCACCCCGTCCGCGAGCTGACCCCTCAGGCTCTCCGGCGTACGCCCCTTGAGAAGGTGCGCGTTCTGGTCCTCGTCCGCGAACTGCCGTAGCTCCTCGGCCAGATAGAGCCAGACCACGGCTCGATAGCGGTTGAGGTAGAAGCGCACCGGAACCAGCAGGCCCAGGCGGGCGAGCCGGGTGAACCTGCCCGCGGAGATCTCCATGAGCGCGGCGCCCTCCACTGTGCCCACGACGTGCACGCGCTCGCGGAGGGTTTCGGGAAAGCCGGGCTGGGCGCGCAGCCGGTCGATCTCGGCCGGCTCGACCCGGCGGCCCCCGCTTCCGCCTCCGCCCTCGTCGGGCACCGTGCGGATACGGCCGAGATGGACGGCGAGGTCGAACTCGCCTAGTTTCAGCCCCAGTTCACGCGCTGCACGGCTCGGCGCGTAGGTGATGGGGCGGGATGGGACGAAGCTGCTTCCCGACATGGTCGTACTCCCCCGTGGAGCGGGTGGCTCACGCCCTGTGCGTTCACCGTGCACACACCGTAGCCGGTCGGGCGCCATCCGTGGCGAGCCTGTGGATAACTCTGCGGGGCGAGGTGAATGCGCAGGTCAGAGGTCGGATATGGGGGCTCGCTCGGGGTGCCGGGCGTCCACGCCGAGGTGTTCGCCGACGCGGTTGACGAGCAGGGTCATCTCGTAGGCGATCTGGCCGATGTCGGCTTCCGCGCCGCTGAGCACGCACAGGCAGCTTCCGGTGCCGGCGGCGGTCACGAACAGGACGGCGTCGTCGTACTCGATCATCGTCTGGCGCACTGCGCCCGCCCCGAAGTGACGTCCCGAACCCTTGGCCAGACTGTGCAGCCCGGACGCGACCGCGGCAAGATGCTCGGCGTCCTCGCGGCGAAGGCCTGTGCTCGCTCCCGCGACCAGCCCGTCGTTGGACAGGACCAGCGCGTGCCGCACATGGTCCACCCGCTCGGTCAGATCGTCCAGGAGCCAGCCGAGTCCCTGGTTCTGCGCCATGTTCCGTCTCCCCGTGTGACGCCTCCCCCTGGCTGGAGGATCTGTCCGCCAGCCTTCCCCACGACCGGCATCCGGGCAAGCAGGATGGGCGTATGGCACAGAAGATGACCGATGAGGAATGGCGGGCGTTCGTCTCGTACGGCACCCGAACCGGCAAGCTGTCCACCGTCAGCGCCGATGGGAGCCCACATGTGGCACCGGTCTGGTTCCTGCTGGACGGGGACGAACTGGTCTTCAACACCGGCAAGGAAACCGTGAAAGGGCGCAATCTCGCCCGTGACGGACGGATCGCCCTCTGCGTGGACGACGACCGGCCACCCTTCCACTTCGCGGTACTGAGCGGGCGCGCCCAGCTGTCGGAGGAGCTGGACGAGTTGCGCCATTGGGCCACCCGGATCGCGGCTCGTTACATGGGAGAGGAGCGCGCGGAGGAGTTCGGCGCTCGCAACGGCGTTCCGGGCGAGCTGCTGGTCCGGGTCACCGTGGACAAGGTGGTGGC
The DNA here is from genome assembly GCF_055570785.1 of Streptomyces sp. NPDC031100. NCBI lineage: Bacteria > Bacillati > Actinomycetota > Actinomycetes > Kitasatosporales > Streptomycetaceae > Streptomyces > Streptomyces sp. NPDC031100. The sequence continues at coordinate 47,051 of NZ_JBVIGN010000024.1, read as the reverse complement.
GTTCAAGGACCTCACCGGCTGAGGCTCAGCCCACCGAGTCCAGCAGCCGGGCGGCGTGCATCCGCCCGGCGTACTCGACGAGGCGGACCAGTACCTCCTTTCCGGAGTCCCGGTCACGCGCGTCGCACAGCACCACGGGTGTCCCCTGGTCCAGATCAAGGGCCCGGGAGACGTCGTGGGCGCCGTAGCTGCGTGCTCCGGCGAAGCAGTTGACGGCCACCACGAACGGAATGCGCCGGTGTTCGAAGTAGTCGACCGCCGGGAAGCAGTCCTCCAGCCGGCGGGTGTCGGCGAGGACCACGGCACCGAGGGCGCCCTGCGAGAGTTCGTCCCACAGGAACCAGAACCGGTCCTGCCCGGGTGTGCCGAAGAGGTACAGGGAGAGACCGGAGCGGATGGTGATGCGCCCGAAGTCCATGGCGACGGTCGTGGTGACCTTCTGGTCCACGCCGTCGGTGTCATCCACCAACTGACCGGCCTCGCTGAGGAGTTCCTCGGTGCGCAGCGGGCGGATCTCGCTGACGGCCCCGACGAGGGTCGTCTTGCCGACACCGAAGCCGCCGGCGACCAGTATCTTCAGCGCCAGGGCGGACATGTCGCCGGCGGCGTCGGAGTGCTCGGAGACCATGATCACTTCTCTCGGGAAGGCCGGCTGCAGGCGGGGTCGAGGTGCTCGGGACAGGAAGTCAGCATCGTGACAACTCCGGCGTCCTTTCGGGGGATCGGATCGGAATACGCCTGATGTGACCGTTTCTCGCCCGGTCGGTTCCGGGTCGCGCACGGAACGGGGTGCGACGAGGCGTCCGTCGGGTTGTGAATGTTCATCTACAGCGCCCGCAGTCCTTCGATGACCTCGCGCAGAATCCGTTCGTCCGGCAGGTGAGCCGGGGGGACCGGGCGGCTGATGGTGACACAGCCCAGTTCCAGCAGGTCGCCGAGGAGCACGCGGACCACGCCCACCGGGAGGTCTGCGTCGGCTGCGAGTTCGGCGACGGACTGCGTCTCCACGCGGCACAGGTCGACCAGGCCCCGGTGTTCGGGGCCGAGGAGGGTGTCGTCGTCCAGCGTCGGTGCGGCGGGGTCGAGGGTGACGAGGGCTATCAGGTCGAACCTCACTCCGGTGGGGCCGGGCTGCGTGCGTCCGCCGGTCATCGCATAGGGGCGGACCAGGGGCCCGGCTTCGCCGTCGTACCACTGGCTGCCCTGCTCGCGCGGGCCGCCGGGAGGGTTCTCGGTCATCGGTGCGGCCCCTCCGGCTCATCCTGCGGCGGGGGGCTGGGCGGCGACGCGGGGCGCCGTGTAGAGGTGCTCGCCCACGCGCTTGACCAGTCGTGCCATCTCGTAGGCGACGAGGCCGATGTCGGCGGTGACGGCGGTGAGCACGGCGAGGCAGGAACCTTCGCCGGCGGCGGCCACGAAGAGGAAGGCGTCGTCCATCTCCACCATGGTCTGCCGGACGCCGCCGGCTCCGAAGTGCCGTCCCGCGCCCTTGGCGAGGCTGTTGAAACCGGAGGCCACGGCGGCGAGGTGCTCCGCGTCCTCCCGGGCGAGGCCGGTGGAGGCGCCGACGGCGAGGCCGTCGTTGGACAGCACGACGGCGTGTCGTACCTCGCCCACGCGCATCACCAGGTCGTCCAGCAGCCAGTCGAGTTCGCCGGATCGCTGGGCGTCCCTCATGTTCGGGTCCTGGATCATGCCGGGTCTCCTTCAGTGGTGTCACTGCCCGATGCGGGTTCCGGGGCGGCCGCGCGGCCGGGCTTCCTGCCGCCGCCGCGTGCCCAGCCGTCGCGGTAGGCCGCCATGCGGTCCCGTACGAGTTCGGGGGTGCGCCGGTCGTCGCCGCGCGAGGCGGGTGCCGGGCTCGGCTCTTCGGGGCGTTGATGGCGGAGTTGGGGGGCGAGGCTCGCCTGGCGCACGCGGCGCGGGAGGTCGTCGGAGGGTTCGGAGTCACCGGGCGGACGGTGCAGCCTCAAGGCGGTGACTCCGGGGGGCGGGGGTTCGGGTGCGGGGGGCGGCGCGGCCGGAGTGGTGACGGCGAGGGTGGGCCGGCCCGTCTGTGCGGTGACCGCGCTGGGAGGCGGGGGTGCATCGGGCACGCGCGCGTACGCGCGCGGCTGCTCCGGCCGTGCTTCCACCTCCGCGCGCGCGGGGCGTTGCGCGGAACCGGTGTGCAGCAGGGCGGTGGGCACCAGGACGACCGCGGTGGTGCCTCCGTAGGGGGAGGTGCGCAGGTGCACCTTGATGCCGTGCCGGGAGGCGAGTCTGCTGACCACGAAGAGTCCGAGGCGGTCGCTGTCGAACAGATCGAGGGCCTCGGACTGCTCGATCCGCCGGTTGGCCTCCGCGAGGGTGTCGGCGCCCATGCCGAGGCCGCGGTCCTCGACTTCGAGGGCGTAGCCGTTGCCGACGGGCTCGCCGGTGACGCGCACGCGCGTGTGAGGCGGCGAGAACTGAGCCGCGTTCTCGACGAGTTCGGCGAGCAGGTGGGTGAGGTCGGCCACCGCCGTGCCGATGACGTGCGCCTCCGGGAACTGCCGTACCTCCACGCGCGCGTAGTCCTCGACTTCGGAGACGGCCGCGCGTACGACGTTCGTGAGGGACACCGGCATGCGCCAGGCCCGGCCGGGTGCGGCGCCGGAGAGAATGATCAGGCTCTCGGCGTGGCGGCGCATGCGGGTGGTGAGGTGGTCGAGGCGGAAGAGGTCGCTCAGCTCGTCGGGGTCGTCGGAGCGCCGCTCCATGCTGTCCAGCAGGCTGAGCTGACGATGGACCAGCACCTGGCTGCGCCGGGCCAGGTTCACGAAGACTCCGGAGATGCCGCTGGCGAGTTCGGCGCGCTCCACGGCTGCGTGCAGGGCCGCGCGGTGGACGGTGGTCAGGGCTTCGGCGACCTGGCCGGTCTCGTCCTCGGCGGACGGTCCGGCCGGCGCTTCGGCCTGGATGTCGATCTCCTCGCCGGCGCGCAGTTTCCGCATCGCTGCGGGGAGTTTGCGGCGGGCGATCTCCAGGGCGTCGTTGCGCAGGCTCACCAGCTCGACCACGAGGGCCCGTCCGATGCGGACGGAGATGACGAGCGAGGCGGCGACGGCGGCGAGGCCGAAGAGCACCGCGGCGCCCGCGGGGGTCAGCATGCCGCGCGTGACCGGGTCGGCGCGGCCCGCAACCGCACGGCCGGTGTCCGAGGCGATGGTCCGCATTCCGTCCTGCACGCGCGCGTGGGCGGTGTTCCAGGCGCTCGCCGGTGCGGTGTCGACCGCCTTGGCGCCGGGGCCGGCGGCGAGGATCTTGTCCTCGGTGGCGGTGAGCCCGGTGTAGGCGCTGCTGCCCGCCAGGTCGCGCCAAGCGGCGCGCTGGGAGCCGGGCAGGTCGGCGACGGCCGCCTCGGTGAGGGTGCGGCGCGTGGCCACGGAGGCGCCGAACAGCCGCTGCCGTTCGCCTTGGATCCCTGCGGCCGGGCGCGCGCTGCCGAGGACGGCGTCCTCCTGGGCCAGCGCCTCGGTGGCGCGGGAGAACTCGAGCAGCACGCGCGCGTCGGAGCCGACGTCGGCCTGCTGGATGCCGGTGAGGGCGCCGTCGACCGTGAAGGCCGTGGCGATCGTCTTCGTGTACTGGATGTACGCCTCGCTCCAGCCGGCTTTGTGGTCGTGTACGGCGGTGCGCAGCGCGCGCAGGTGTCCCGCTTCGGTGACGAACTCCTCGAGGCGTCCGGCGACTCCGACGGGCAGTTCCTGGCTGTCGGCGACGGTGTGGTCGGCGCCGAGCCGGAGTCTGGCCACCGCGCGGTCGGTACGGGCGGCGAGGCCTTCGAGGTCGTCGCCGCGTCCGGCCCCCGGGTCGGCGGCGTAGCGCACGGCGGCGGCCCGCTCGGTCTGCAGTGCGGTGACAGCGGCGGCCACCGGGGCGCGCAGTTCGGCGTCGACCCGCTGGGACTGGCGCAGCCGGGCGACGTCCTGGGCGGTGCTGACGGTGGCGTACGCCCACAGGGCGAGCAGCGAGATGACGGGCACCATCAGCAGGCAGACCACCTTGGCGCGCACCGTGCGGGGACGTGAGCGCCAACGGCCCGCGCGCGGGGGCGTGGTGCCCGGCTGTGCGTCGAGGGGGCGGGCCGCATTCTCGTCGGCCGGCGGTCCGGCGTGTGCACGGCGGCCGCGCGGCGGGGGCGGGGACTGCGCCGGGATGCCGGCTCGGGAGTTGCTACGGGGTGGGCGCATGGCCTCCTCGCTCGGGACGTGGGTCGGGGCTCCGGGGCCGGGCTCCCGCTAGCTTGCGACGCTCTGGACGGGCCGCTGGGCCGAGGCGGACGCCTCGCGCTCGTCGGCCGTGGGCGAGAGGGCGACGAAGGCCGAGGTGAGGAAGAGATAGGACCCGAGGCCGACGGCGAGGGGGAAGATGAACTGCATCGCCGTGGCCCCGGGCAGCGCTTGGCCGGAAGGGGTGACACGCACGCTCACCGCGAACATCCCGGTGTAGTGCATGCTGCTGACGGCCGCCCCCATGACGAGGGAGGCGAGGGTGACCGCGAGCGGGGACTTGATGTTGAGCCCCGCCCACAGGGCCGCGGTCGCCGCCACGACGGCGATCAGGACCGAGAGCCCGACGAGGGCGGGGTCGTACTGCACGTGGCCGTGCAGGCGTACCGCCGCCATGCCCAGGTAGTGCATGCTGGCGACGCCCAGCCCGGTGGTGAGCCCGCCGAGGAGGAGCGCCCGGTTGCGGTCCCGGCCGTAGCCGACGGCGAAGACGCCGGCGCAGACGACGACCATGGCGACGATGAGGCTGAGGATGGTCAACGGCACGTTGTAGCGGATGTCGGTGCCGCTGACGCGGAAGCCGAGCATGGCCACGAAGTGCATCGTCCAGATGCCCGTCCCGATCGCGGAGGCGGCGGTGACGAGCCAATTGCGGCGTGACCGGCCGGTGGTGGCCAGCGCGCGCACGGTGCAGCGCAGTCCCAGTGCGGCGCCTATGCAGGCCATCACGTACGACAGCGCGGGGGTCAGCCAGCCGAAGGCGGCGTGGTCCAGGTGTCCCATGGCCCCGGGACGCTAGCCGGGGCAGGGGCGCACAAAGGGGGCGCATTTCGAAAGCTGTTGGAATATGACACAGACAGGCGATGGAACGATCGCGTCCAGCTCGAACGTGCGCGCAGTCATATCCCCCGTGTCGGTGAGGAATCATGCGGAGCATGAGCGATGACCACACACATGTGCAGGAGTTCTTCACCGCACGGGCGGCGGACTGGGACAGCAGGTTTCCCGACGACGATCCCGCCTACGCGGCCGCCGTCGCGGACTTGGGCCTGCGCCCGGGGGACCGCGTGCTCGACGCGGGCTGCGGCACCGGCCGCGCCCTGACGCCCCTGCGTGCCGCCGTGGGGCCCTCCGGAGTGGTGGCCGGGGTCGATCTGACCCCGGCGATGCTCCAGGCCGCCATACGGGCCGGCCGGAATCGGGACGGGCGGCTGGTGCTCGCGGACGTCACCGCGCTGCCGCTGCGATCGGGGTCCCTGGACGCCGTGTTCGCAGCGGGGCTGGTCGCCCACCTGCCGAGGCCCGCCGAGAACCTGCGCGAGTTGGTCCGCGTGGTGCGACCGGGCGGCACACTGGCACTGTTCCATCCCATCGGCCGGGCGGCCCTGGCGGCACGTCAGGGGCGGCAGATCACCCCCGACGACCTGAGGGCAGAGGCCAATCTCGGGCCTCTCCTGGCCCGTTCGGGATGGCGCATGACGTCGTACGTCGACGAGGACGCCCGCTTCCTCGTACGGGCGATGCGCGAGAACTGACGGCCGGGACGGATCATACGGCGCTGCGGTGCAGCGCACGCGGATCGGCCAGCCGCATGGTGGCCGCCCACAGCGGGCCGACGGCCTCCAGCACGCGCGCGTACTCCCCTTCGACGAATTCGTCCTCCCCGTAGGCAGCGATTCTGCTGCTGGCGGCCGTCTGCGGCGGGAAAGCGTCCAGGGTGGCCTCCGTGAGGACCAACCGGGCCGAGACCGAGCCGAGTCCGTGCAGGTACGCGCGCGCGGGCGACCGAACCCGGTGCGGTGGCCGCGCCGCGGCACGTACTGACGCTCACCGAGGAGGGCCAGCAAGAGCTGCGACGCCGTCTCGCCGACCCAGTCCAGCGCGAGATCACCGACGAGAACCACTGGTTCACGCTGCTCGCGTTCCTGCGCCACCTGGACGACCCCGCGGCTCAGGCGGCCGTTCCACGGCGTCGGCTGGCCTTCCTGGAGGAACCGGCGAGCTTCTTCTACGACGGTGACCGGCCGCTGGCCGCCGAGGAGCTGGAGGACCCGTTCCGGCGTGGCATCCTCACCATCGCGCGTGCCACGAGCCGGGCCGAACTGGCTTGGCTGCGCGACACCCTCGCCTCACTCGAGGGTGTCGGCCGCTGAGGTGTCCAGGTGCCGGACAGGACAGTCACCCGTGCCCGGGACCGGGCGGGTGCCCAGGTCGGCGAGCCGATAGCCGTTCGGATAGCCCTTGATCTCCCGGTTCTGCCGCGCGAAGTGCGGTGCACGGCGCGGCGGCAGGAGCCGGACCAGACGGCCGCGCGTCCGGACCGCGCGGCGCACGAGCGCGGTCGTGGCGGCGCCCGGCGGCGTGTAGCGGAAGGCGCGCAGCAGCGACTCGTCGAGCAGGGCGAGCGTAGTCGTGCGCAGCAGGGGTGCCAGCGGGCTCGGGTACCAGGACGCCATCAGGTCGAGCGTCGCGTCGGAGACACGCCGCGCCTGCTCGTCCCAGGCGAAGTTCGCCTCCTCGTAGGCATCGAGGAGCGTTTCGAACTCCTCGTATGTCTCGGGGATGCCCGGGATGCCCATGTGCCGACCGAGGGTGCGGTAGTACTCGGTGGTGGCGACGATCTCGTGTCGGGACAGGCGACGCCAGCCGTAGGTATCGATCCAGCGCTTGGGCACCACCACGAAGGTGGACAGCACGTACCGCAGGTCGTCGTCGCTGACATCGTAACTGCGGTGCATCTGGTTGATACGGCGGATGGCGGTGCGCCCCTCGTCGGCGTCGAAGCCGTGCTCCACGATGGCGTCGAGGAGCAGCGCGGTGTCGTCGTACCGCTTCTGCGTACGCCCGGTCAGCTCCGCCGTCTCGGCGAGCAGCCGCCCGATGGCGGGAACGGCGTAGGTGCGGTACAGGGCGAGCTCCAGAGCGCGGGCGTAGTCCCATGGGAATTCGAACGCAACGCTCAGCCGATAGATCTCCAGGGCGTCCGCCACCGGGTCCATCCTGCGGATCTGCTCGAGCCGCTCGAAGCGCTTCACCGTGCCGTCCCCCTTCTGCCGCCGAAGTTCCAACTCTACGTTGGACAGCAGCAGCTGAGCGATCATTGACGACCCCGTTCAGGGGGAAGGTGGAGCACGTGTTCGACGCAATACGCAAGTACGCCGCCAGATTCCGCACCTCGTCGCCCGAGGAGGCGTCGGGCACCCTGGACCGGCGTGCACACAACTTGTTCGAAGCGGCGGCCGCCTATGTGGCGGCCCACGCGGAGGACGATCAGGACCGGATCGACGAGGCGGCGGCATGGGTGTCGCCGGAGGCGCTCTCGTTCGGTGTGAACGAGCTGGCGTGCCGGGCCGTCATCGCACTCGCCCGGGAGCGCGACGAGTCGCCCCGGGCGGTTGCCCGAGACCTCCTCGGGCTGCCCGCGGCCTGACGGGAACGCCGTCCCCGGCGGCGGTCATTTCGCCCCTGTCCAGGTGGAAACCTGCAGCTCCGCGTGGTGTGCGGAGTCGTGACAAGCGGCTTCCGCTCGCACTAGGGTGCGCGCCGATGGGCGAACCACTGGGGAGGCAGGGATGGCTGGGACGGACGAGGAGGCCGTCGCCGCGGACGAGGCGCTGTATGTGCTCACGGCGGTGTTGCTGACGTCGGCGCAGTTTCCGAGCGTGCTGGGCGACGACTACCCGGAGGCCTGCGCGGCGCTGGGCCTGGCGCCGCGCGCCGACGGGTACGGCCTGGTGCTCGGGCAGGACGGTGACGGTGCCCGCTGGACGGTGGTCATCGACGACGTCTCGCTGGTCGCCGTGGCGATCGCGTCCTGGGACTGCGGCATGGAGTACGAGCTGTCTCCGGACGAGCGCACGGTCGTGGCCGCTCTGCCGGGCTGGCCGCTCGCGGTCGCGGTCGCCGCACCCGGTGTGCCCGCACCGCACGACCCGGCCCCTGAGGTCTCGGACGGGCCCGTCCTGACCCCGCCGGACACCACTTCCTGGGGACCGGCCCAGCGACGCCTGGGCGCCGACGAGATCGCGCTGCAGTGGGCGGCCTGGCGTGACCAGATAGGCGACGACTACTTCTCCGCGCCCGGCGAGAGGGCAGAGACGACGCAGACGGCAGAGGCGACGGACGGCGAGGACAGCGCGCCGAAGGGCGGCCACCAGGGCGTCCGGCGCGTGCTGGCGGAGGCGCATGGCTACATCGACTCGCCGCCGCCGCTCGGCCGGGTGCGCTCTTCGTTCGCCCCGGGCGACGCCCGGACGCTGCGCGCCGACGGGCCAGGGTGGTCGATGGTGGCGCGCACCGACGACATCGCGTTCGTGCTGCTCGACGAGGAGCCCGGTGAGGTCCTGCCCGTGGGCCGGGGCCCCGAACTGCCCGGCCTCCTGGAGGCCCTCGATAAGTTGGCCGTGCGACCCAGTTGACCGACGGGGGCCGTGCTCTTACGGAAGCACGGTCCCCGACGGCCCGGAGCGCCCGTACAGCCACCCGGCGCCGCGCCTGGCCCCTTCACCCGTCTCTCAGCGGCCGAGTTCCTTGCGGGTGACCCGGCGGAGCCTGCGCCGCTGGGAGGGGTCCAGCGCCAGGTACGCAGCGACCGGGACCCCGACCACGATGAGGAACGCCACCCACCAGGGCAGCCATATCCACAGGATCAGACCGACCGCCACGCCCCCTGCGGCGATCTTGGCGTTCTTGGACATGAGCGTCGCCTCCTTCACGGCCACTGCCGCTCTCTGCTCTGAAAACGGCCCCGTGCTTCCTGCGGTTCCGAAGCCCGACCCTGAGACATCCCTGAGACGCGCCCCCTAGTGGCCCAGGTCACAGCGTATGCCTTCAGGGTGAGCCCTCGGCGTGCTGTACCCTCGGCCACTCCGAAACGAGTAGTCAAATTTGAGGAGTGCGGCAGACCTGTGCAGAGGATTCCCACGGCACCCCATTCCGGCCTGTCCGAACTGGCCCGCTGCTGCGCGGCGTTCGTACCCTCCGACCCCGCCCGCGCCGGTCACGTGGCCTTCTGGCGGCCGGACGGCGAGGCTCTGCCTGCGGTCGCCCAGGGCACCATCTCGGAGCTGGACCTCGTGCTGCCCGCGCCGGACCGGGCCGTCGCGCGGGTCAGGCTGCCCGCCCTGCTGCTGCCGGTGCGCGCCGCCCTGCCCGTGCTCACGGGCGTGCGCGCGCACTCCGGGTGTCACCCGGCCACCGTTTTCTGGGGCACGGCCGGTCTGCTGGCCCTGCACTTCCTGTCGCGCGGCCTGCTCCTGCCGGGTCTCTCCCCGGGCGATCACGACGCCTGGCGCGTGGGACCGCTGTCCGCGCGTGACACGGAGCTGGTCCGCGACCTCGCCGCAGCCATGCCTCCGCAGGCCCACGCCGTACCGCTCGCCCTCGGCGGACGCCCCCGATTGCCCGACCCGGAGCGGCTGCTGCGCGCCTTTCTGGACGCGGTCGCCGACACACTCCCCCGTTCCCCGGCAGCCCCCTTCGTGACGGGCGGTGCTGCCTACGCGGCGCCCCAGCCTCAGCATCTCCCCGACCTGCGGGCATGGGCCGACGACATCGCCGCCGGCCACGACGCGGGCGTGCGGCTGTCGTTGCGCGTGGAGGCCCCCGGTCTCCGCGACGCCACAGCCGAGGACGACGCCCCGGTGCGGTTCCGTGCGGTGCTCCAGGTGCATGGCGTGAGCGGGACCGCGGATGTCGCGGACGCCGCCGGCCTCTGGGCGGGCTCGGGACCTGTGTGCGATGCGTTCGGCCCGCGCGCGCGGGCTGACACGCTGCTGGCACTGCGCCGGGCGGCCCGGGCGTGGCCCCCGCTGACGCCTCTGCTCTCCGCCGCAGCTCCCGACGCCGTCGACCTTGCCGACGACGAGATCGCCGAACTTCTGGGCGAGGGCGCCCGTGCGCTGGCCGCCGCGGGAGTCGACGTGCACTGGCCGAGGGAGCTGTCGCGCGAGCTGACGGCGCACGCGGCGGTCGGTCCGCCGGACGGGGAGGCTGCGGCGCAGCCGTCGTTCCTCTCGGCCGATGCCCTGCTCACGTTCCGCTGGTGGTTCGCGCTCGGCGGGCGGGAGCTCACGCGCGACGAACTGGACCGGCTCGCCGAGGCCAAGCGTCCTCTCGTGCGGCTGCGCGACCGGTGGGTGCTGGTCGACCCGCGGGAAGCGGTTCGCGCCCGTGCCCGGGAGGACCGCTCCATCGCCCCGGTGGAGGCTCTGGCCGCCGCTCTGACGGGCTCGGCCGAGGTCGGCGGCCATCGCGTGGAGGTGCGGCCCACGGGGTGGCTGGAGCAGCTGCGGGAGCGGCTCGCGGATCCGGAGGCCGGGCAACCGGTCGCCCAGCCGTCGGCCCTTGCCGCCACCCTGCGCGACTACCAGCTGCGGGGTCTCGGCTGGCTGGCCCGGACGACGGCGCTCGGGCTGGGCTGCTGTCTGGCCGACGACATGGGCCTCGGCAAGACGGTCACGCTGATCGCGCTGCATCTGCACCGGCAGACGGACGCGTCGTCGGCCGGCCCCACCCTCGTGGTCTGCCCGGCGTCCCTGCTCGGCAACTGGCAGCGCGAGATCGAGCGGTTCGCGCCCGGTGTCCCGGTGCGCCGGTACCACGGGCCCGCGCGCGGTCTCGGCTCCTTGGCGGACGGGGAGTTCGTCCTCACGACCTACGGAACGATGCGCCTGGATGCCGAGCGGCTCGCCGAAGTGCCCTGGGGGATGGTCGTCGCCGACGAGGCGCAGCATGTGAAGAACCCCTATGCGGCGACCGCTCGGGCGCTGCGGTCCATCGGCGCACGCGCGCGCGTGGCACTCACGGGCACCCCGGTGGAGAACAACCTCACGGAACTGTGGGCGATCCTCGACTGGACCACACCGGGCCTGCTCGGCCGCCTCGGCACCTTCCGCGCGCGGTACGCCCAGCCGGTGGAGGGCGGCCGGGATCCCGCCGCCGCGGAGCATCTCGCCCGGCTCGTGCGGCCGTTCCTGCTGCGGCGCCGGAAGTCGGACCCGGGGATCGCACCGGAACTGCCACCGAAGACCGAGACCGACCACCCGGTGGCGCTGACACCCGAACAGGCAGGCCTGTACGAGGCATTGGTCCGCGAGACCCTGGGTCGGATCGCGGACACCGACGACATGGCTCGCCGGGGCCTGATCATGAAGCTGCTGACCGGGCTGAAGCAGATCTGCAATCACCCGGCGCAGTTCCTCAAGGAGGACGAGCCGAGTCTCACGGGACGCTCGGGGAAGCTGGAACTGCTCGACGAGCTACTGGACACCATCCTCGCGGAAGGCTCGGGCGTCCTGGTCTTCACGCAGTACGTGCGGATGGCCCGCCTGCTCGAGCGGCATCTGACGGCCCGTGGGGTGCCCTCGCAGCTGCTGCACGGCGGCACCCCGGTCCCCGAGCGCGAGGAGCTGGTGCACCGCTTCCAGACGGGCGAGGTGCCGGTGTTCCTGTTGTCCCTGAAAGCCGCGGGCACGGGTCTGAACCTCACCCGGGCCGAGCATGTCGTGCACTACGACCGGTGGTGGAACCCGGCCGTCGAAGCGCAGGCAACCGACCGTGCGTACCGCATCGGTCAGACCCGGCCGGTGCAGGTGCACCGGCTGATCGCCGAGGGAACCGTGGAGGACCGCATCGCGGAGATGCTCGGCCGCAAGCGCGAGCTCGCGGACGCCGTGCTCGGCGCCGGCGAGGCAGCACTGACGGAACTGACCGACGCGGAACTGGCCGCGCTGGTGGAACTGCGCGGGGAGGCACGATGAGCCGCTACACCCATGGGCACGACCGTGGTCCGGAGCGCACGTTCGCCGCGCTGCCGCCCGCGCGCGGGCGCGGGTTCGCCCAGACCTGGTGGGGACGCGCCTGGCTGGGAGCACTGGAGGACACAGCGCTGGATTCCGCCGCCGTGAAGGCGGGGCGCCGCCTCGCGCGCGGGGGCGGCGTCGGCGCAGTGACCGTGCGGCCGGGCCGGGTCACGGCCGTCGTCCGCGAACCGAAGGGCGCAGCACAGCGGGCCGACGTCCTGGTACCGGAGCTGTCCGACGACCAGTGGGCCCGATTTCTGGACCTCGCGATGGAGCAGGCGGGGCACCTGGCCGCGCTCCTGGACGGGGAACTGCCCTCTCACCTGATCGAGGACGCGGCGGTCAGGGGCATCGAACTCCTGCCGGGCCTGGGCGATCTGGAACCCGAGTGCGACTGCGGCGCATGGGACCACTGCGGGCACTCCGCTGCCCTGTGCCACCAGGTGGCACGTCTGTTGGACGAGGATCCCTTCGTCCTCCTGCTCATGCGCGGCCGGGCCGAGAGCGCGTTCCTGCAGGAGCTGAATCTGCGGAGCGCCGTATCCGCGGACGGGTCCGCCGAGGCCGAGGGCGTGGATGCGGCCGAGGCCTGGGCAGCCGCCGGCATCCTGCCGCCGCTCCCCGCCCTGCCCGACCTCCCGGAGACTCCTGGCGAACCGCCGCCCTTCGCCGCCGAGACGGCTCCGGTACCCGGCATCGATCCTGCGGCGCTGGAGTACCTGGCCGGACGGACGGCCGTCGAGGCCCACCGGATGCTTGCCCGGGCCCTCGGCTCCGATGACGAAGGTGAGTTGACGGCTGCTCAGGACGCCGTTCGGCTCGCCGACGGACCGGCATCCGGTGCTGTCGCCGACCGGCTCGCCGAAGGATCGGGCCGGGGCCGTGACGGATTGGCGACGGCCGTCCGCGCCTGGCGTACCGGAGGAGCGGCGGCCCTGGAGGTGCTGGACGAGGAGTGGCAGCCGCAGGGCGCCGCCCTCGCACGCGCGCGTGCGGCTCTCGATGCGGCTTGGGAGGAGGACGAGCAGCCGTTGTTCCGGCGGGCCGGCAACCGTTGGACCGTCCCGGGCGAGGGGACTCAGCTGCGCCTCGGCCAGGACGGCCGTTGGTGGCCGTACCGCGAGCAGGACCGCCGCTGGGTTCCGGCCGGCGATGCGGACCGGGATCCGGCGACGGCGCTGGCTGCGGCACGGCTCGACCCCGAGGGCCGGCCGGAGGGAGACATTTGACAGGCTGTCACCCGTTGGCGGTATCGATCCGACGAGCCGTGGACGCCACTTGTTCACCGCGGGGTCGTGCGGCGTTCCTCCTGGGGCCCAAATGTGGCCGCAGTCAACGAACTTGCCCCCAGGAGGCCCGATGTCCCCGCATTCCACCGGCCGGCGCCGTGCACACCGTTCCGTCGCCACGGGCCTGCCCCTGGCCCTGGCAGCCGCCCTCGTGGCCGCGGGAACGGCCGCGGCGACGCCGTCCGGGGACGCCCAGGTCATCCGTACGGCGACCCTCGGGGGGATCCCGCTCGGCGCGTTCAGCAACGCTCTGCTGCCCGGAAGTGTGGACAACGACCGCGGAGTGGATCTCGGGGGCATCGGCAGCGACATCTACCCGGCCGGGCACAAGGGCGAGTACTGGACCGTGACCGATCGCGGCCCCAACGGCCAGATCAAGGTCGACGGCAAGAAGCGCCGGACCTTCCCGGTACCGGGATTCGACCCCGCGATCGTGAAGATCCGGGTCTCCGGGGACGAGATCGAGGTGCTCGACGCGATCCCGATCACCACGTCCTCGGGGAAGGCCGTCACCGGGCTGCCCGACCAGAAGGGCCGCGACGAGGCGCCGTACACGTACGACGCCTCGACGCCGCTGTCGTACAACCCGAACGGTCTGGACACCGAGGGCATCGTGCGGGCCGCGGACGGGACCTTCTGGCTCGTGGACGAGTACGGCCCCTCGCTCATCCACGTCTCCGCGCGCGGGAAGGTGCTCACTCGCTACGTGCCCAAGGGGCTGAACCTCACCGGTGCCGACTACCCGGTGGTGGAGGCGCTGCCGTCCGTCCTGCTGCACCGGAAGACCAACCGCGGCTTCGAGGGGCTGGCGCAGCTTCCCTGTGGCGACCTGGTGATAGCCCTGCAGAGCCCGCTCTCGCTGCCCGACACGGCCGCCGGGGAAGCCTCGCGCACGACCCGGCTGCTGCGCTTCTCACCGCGGAAGCAGGTCGTCACCGCGGAGTACGCCTACCGTTTCGACCCGGTGAACGTCGTCGACCCCAGCGAGGACGACACGTCCGAGCTGAAGATCTCCTCGGTGGTGGCCGTCGGCGGTGACGGGCTGCTGGTGGAGGAGCGGACCGACAAGGCGGCCCGGCTGCAGCTGGTCAGGCTCAGCCACAAGGCCGACATCCTCGGCGGCCCCTGGGACGACGACACGACCTCTCCGTCGCTGGAGCAGTTGGACGACCCGGGCGCGGCGGGCGTGCCGGTGCTGAGCAAGCGGCTCGTCGTCGATCTGGGCAAGGTGAGCGGTGTGCCCGGGAAGATCGAGGGCATCGCGCGCGTGGACCACGACACGCTTGCTCTCAGCAACGACAACGACTTCGGGATGACCGACGGCGCGGGCGCGTTCGACGCTCAGGGCCGTCTGGTCGACAGCGGGATCAAAACGACCCTGACGTACGTCCGGCTGCCCGAGGGCTTGTGAGAGGGGCCCTCTCAGGGCAGTTCGCCCCGGAGAGAGGGCAGCAGCGACTCCAGCTCACTCGGCAGGGCGGTCGGGAAACCCGAGGGCAGCTCGGTCGGCAGCCGCGACGGCAGCCGGCTGGGCAGCTCGGTGGGGAGACTGAAGGAGGGCCGGGGAGAGCGGCTCGCACTCGTGCCGCTCTCGTCCGGCCCCTTGTCGTCCCCGGAACTGTGACTTCCGGAGCCCATCAGCACCACGGCGAGGACGGCCGCAGCGGCCACCAGGACAGCCAGAACGGCGAACAACGGGCCGCGGCGCCGTCGCGAGGGCTCCGGAGGCCATGAGCGGTCCGGCTCGTCCGACGGGGGCGGGCCGTAGCCGCCGGGCGGCGGTCCGAAACCACCGGGCGGAGGCGGGGTAGCGTGCGGCGGTTCGGGCGGCACGGGAGGTACGGGCGGCAGGGGCATACGGACCAGAGTCGCCACCGACCGCTCACAGGGCCACCCGCGCGCGGAAGCTGATACCGGCTCATGCCGCGGACCGCACCATTCCGCGTCTCTCGCGCGCGAGGCCGGTCAGGAGGACAGCCACCTCGCCGAAGCCCCCGAAGAACGGCAACCGCGCGCGTGCGGGCCGCTCGGGAGTCGGCCACCCACGCGCGCGTGCGCACTCAGCCCCGCGCACCCAGCAGGTGGTCCATCGCCAGCTGGTCGAGCCGTTCGAAGGCCATCCCGCGGGCTGCGGCCGCCTCCACCTCGAAGTCCTCGAAGGCCGTGCGGTCGGCGAGCAGGGCCTGCAGGCCGTCCGCCGCGGTCGGCTGGGTCAGCTGGTCGAGGCGCGAGGCGCGCAGCGCTTCCTGGACCTCCGGGTCGGCGCGGAAGGCGGCGGAACGCTCCTTCAGGATCAGGTAGTTGCGCATGCAGCCGGCCGCCGACGCCCACACGCCGTCGAGGTCCTCGGTACGCGGCGGCTTGAAGTCGAAGTGGCGGGGTCCTTCGTAACCGGCGCTCTCCAGAAGGTCGACGAGCCAGAAGGCGGCCCGCAGATCACCGGCGCCGAACCGCAGGTCCTGGTCGTACTTGATGCCGGACTGCCCGTTGAGGTCGATGTGGAAGAGCTTGCCCGCCCACAGGGCCTGCGCGATGCCGTGCGGGAAGTTCAGCCCGGCCATCTGCTCGTGGCCCACCTCGGGATTGACGCCGTACAGCTCGGGGCGCTCCAGGCGCTCGATGAAGGCCAGCGCGTGGCCGACGGTGGGCAGCAGGATGTCGCCGCGCGGCTCGTTCGGCTTGGGCTCGATGGCGAAGCGGATGTCGTAGCCCTGTGAGGTGACGTACTCGCCCAGGAGGTCGAAGGCCTCCTTCATCCGGTCGAGGGCCGCGCGGACGTCCTTGGCGGCGCCGGACTCGGCGCCCTCACGGCCGCCCCAGGCGACGTAGGTCTTCGCGCCCAGCTCGACCGCCAGGTCGATGTTGCGGATGGTCTTGCGCAGCGCGTAGCGGCGCACGTCGCGGTCGTTGGCGGTGAAGGCGCCGTCCTTGAAGACGGGGTGCGTGAAGAGGTTCGTGGTGGCCATCGGGACGGTCATGCCGGTCGCGTCCAGGGCCTGGCGGAAGCGTTTGATGTGCGACTCGCGCTCGGTGTCCGTGGCCCCGAAGGGGATCAGGTCGTCGTCGTGGAAGGTCACCCCGTAGGCGCCGAGCCCGGCCAGGCGCTGCACCGTCTCGACCGGGTCGAGGGCGGGGCGGGTGGCCTCGCCGAACGGGTCCCTTCCCTGCCAGCCGACGGTCCACAGGCCGAAGGTGAACCTGTCCTCGGGGGTGGGCTGGTAGCTCATGCCGCGGCTCCTTGCTGGGTACGACTATTTCGTCATGGCCGTTTACAAATTAGTATGCGGTCGCACCTCTGGGAAGAGACACGGTGGGTCTTTGCCGACAAGGTGCCTTCGCCAGGTGCCGTCGCCCCATGTCTTGCCAGCTCACAGCACATCCCGCAGAGCCGCGGAAGAGGAGAACCCGATGTCAGCAGCCGAGGGTCCGCTCGTCGTTGGTGTGGACACGTCCACCCAGTCCACGAAGGCGCTGGTCGTCGACGCGGCGACCGGGGAGGTCGTGGCACGCGGTCAGGCACCGCACACCGTGTCCTCGGGTGCGGGCCGGGAGAGTGATCCGCGCCAGTGGTGGGACGCCCTGTGCGAGGCACTGCGCCAGTGCGGCGAGCCCGCGCACGAGGCCGCCGCGGTGTCCGTCGGCGGCCAGCAGCACGGCTTGGTCACCCTGGACGAGCGGGGCGAACCGGTACGCCCTGCGCTGCTGTGGAACGACGTCCGCTCGGCACCGCAGGCCCGCCGGCTGGTCGAGGAGCTGGGCGGTCCGAAAGGCTGGGCGGAGCGCACCGGCAGCGTGCCCGGGGCGTCGTTCACGGTGACGAAGTGGGCGTGGCTGGCCGAGCACGAGCCGGAGGCGGTGCGTGCCACCAGGGCGGTGCGACTCCCCCACGACTACCTCACGGAGCGACTGACCGGGCAGGGAACCACGGACCGCGGCGACGCCTCGGGTACCGGCTGGTGGGCGTCCGGGACGGAGGCGTACGACGAGGAGACGCTGGCGCACGTGGGGCTGGACCCGGCGCTGCTGCCCCGGGTGGTGCGGCCCGGTGAGGTGGCCGGCACCGTGCGCGAGCACCACGACCTGCCGTTCTCCAAGGGCACCCTGGTGGCGCCGGGCACCGGCGACAACGCGGCCGCCGCGCTGGGCCTCGGCCTGCGGCCGGGCACCCCGGTGCTGAGCCTGGGCACATCGGGCACCGTGTACGCCGTCTCCAGGCACCGCCCCGCCGATCCGACGGGCACGGTGGCGGGCTTCGCCGACGCACACGGGGACTGGCTGCCGCTGGCCTGCACCCTGAACTGCACCCTCGCCGTGGACCGCGTAGCGGCCCTGCTGGGCTTGGACCGGGAGGCCGTGGAGCCCGGCACGTCCGTCATCCTGCTGCCCTACCTGGACGGCGAGCGCACCCCGAACCTGCCGAACGCCTCCGGCCTGCTGCACGGGCTGCGGCACGACACGACCGCCGGCCAGCTGCTCCAGGCGGCCTACGACGGCGCGGTGCACGCGCTGCTCGGGGCGCTCGACCTGGTCCTCGACGAGGACGCGGACCGCACCACCCCTCTGCTGCTGATCGGTGGCGGGGCGCGGGGCACCGCGTGGCAGCAGACGGTACGGCGGCTGTCGGGGCGGCCCGTGCAGGTCCCGGAGGCCCGGGAACTGGTCGCCCTCGGGGCCGCTGCGCAGGCTGCGGGGCTGCTGACCGGCGAGGACCCGTCCGCGGTGGCCCGCCGCTGGAACACGGCCGCGGGTCCGGTGCTGGAGGCCGTGGAGCGGGACGAGGCGGCGCTGAACAGGATCAGCGGGGTACTCTCCGACGCGGCCCCGCTGCTGGAGCGGGGGCCGGAATCCCGCTGAGCCCAACCGCAGCCCCCGGGCTGAGCACGGCCGCAGACACCGAGGATTGACCAGGGCATGACCGCACCGCTGCACGAGGGCCGACCGGCTGGTACCGGACGCTCCCTGCCGGACACCCAGCAGGGGATGCGCCGGCGCAACCTCGCCCGGGTGATGCATGCCGTCAGCGCGCAGGGCCCGCTGTCGCGAGCCGCGGTCGCCTCGCGCATCGGACTGACGCGGGCGGCGGTGTCGACCCTCGTGGACGAGCTGATCCGCCGGGAGCTGCTGGAGGAACTGGGCCCGGAGCGCCCGGGCCGGGTGGGCCGCCCGGGATCGGCGCTCGCGGTGAGCGGGCGCGGTCCGGCCGGCATCGGGGCCGAGGTCGGCGTCGATCACCTCGCCGTGTGTGCGGTCGACCTGCGTGGCACGGTCCGTGCCCGAGCGGTGCGGCACGGCGCGAACCGGGGCCGCGCGCCGGGGCAGGTGATCGAGGAGATGACTGCGCTGATCCGCCGGGTCGTGGCCGAGGCGGAGCGCGAGGAGCTGTGGCCCGCCGGTCTCGCGGTCGCCGTCCCGGGCCTGGTGGCGCGGGACGGCCGTACGGTCGTACGCGCCCCGAACCTCGAGTGGAACGACACGGATCTCGGCTCGTTGCTGCCCGGCGGACTGCCGCTGACCGTGGACAACGAGGCTAACTTCGGTGCCCTGGCGGAGCTGTGGCTCGGCTCCGGCACCCCGCGCGACTTCCTGCACGTGTCGGCCGAGATCGGCATCGGCGCCGCGGTCGTCGTGGACGGGCGACTGCTGCGCGGCACGCGGGGCTTCGCCGGCGAGCTGGGCCATGTGCCCGTCCGCCCGGACGGACCCCCCTGCCCGTGCGGCGGGCGTGGGTGCCTGGAGCAGTACGCCGGTGAGGAGGCGGTGCTGCGCGCGGCCGGGCTGGAGCCGCACGAGGATCTGGTCGGGCTGCTCGCGGCGCGTGCCGAGGAGGGCGACGAGGCGGTACGGCGGGCTCTGCGCGACGCCGGTACAGCGCTCGGCATAGCCCTGACCGGGGCCGTCAATCTGCTCGACCCCGAGGCGGTCGTTCTGGGCGGGGCGCTCGCCGGCCTCTCCCCCTGGCTGCTGCCTTCGCTGGAGGCCGAACTGACGGACCGTACGGCGGGGCCGGCCTGTCCCGTGTCGGTGTCCGGGCTGGGCCCCGAGGGCCCGCTCCTGGGCGCCGCCCACTCGGTCGTGCGGGCCGTCCTCGACGATCCGGCCGTGGTCGCGGAACGTCCCTGACGGCTCGACGCAGGTAAGGGCGCCCGGTGGGCCGGGCGGTCTGACTCCTGCTCATTCCTGGTGACGCAGGGGGCTTCAGGGGCCTGCTGACGACCTGTTCTCACCCGATCGGGTGGCCGAATTGTCCACAGTTCGCGGGTTGTCCACGGAACCGCGGCGCGCCCTTCTGCCCAACTCCCCCGCGCCGTACCGTGATTCGCACGAGCGCGGCCGCCTGGCCTTCGCGGCGGAGGGCTCGCAGCACGAGGGGATGCCGAGGCGTCGAGTGACGGTCGGCTGACACGCATCGGGGGGACACATGCACGGGGAGGCGACCGGGGCCGTGGCCGGCCTGGCGCGGGCGTTGCCGGCGGTCGGCGCCGGGATGGTGGTCGGCGTGATGGTGCTGCTGGTGCTGTGGGTGCTGAGACGGAGTCATCACAGAGCGAATCGCCCGGCCACGCCTCATGACCGCCTCGCCGAAAGGACCGACGCCACCATGACCGACCCGCGCATCCTGACCGTGCGTCCGGAACCGGACGAGTACGCCTGGACCTTCGGAGGTACTCCCCCGCTGGCCCGCATCCAGCCCGGCACGGTTCTCGACCTCTACACCGAGGACTGTTTCGCCGGCCGGGTGCGGTCCGAGAAGGACCTCGTCTCCGAGGTCTGTGAGTTTCCCTTCCTCAATCCGCAGACCGGCCCCTTCCACATCGAGGGTGCCGGACCCGGCGACACCGTGGCCGTGCACTTCGTGTCCGTCGAACCGGCCCGGGACTGGGCCGCGTCGACCACGGTCCCCCTCTTCGGCGCGCTCACCTCGACCCACACCACCGCGACGCTGCAGCCGCCGCTCCCGGAGCGGGTCTGGATCTGGCAGCTCGACCGCACCCGCCGCACCGCCCTCTTCCGGGCGCAGGACAGTGACATCGAGCTGGAACTGCCCATGGACCCGATGCACGGCACGGTGGGCGTGGCCCCCGCCAACCTGGAGGTGCGCTCGGCCCTGGTCCCGGACGCGCACGGCGGGAACATGGACACGCCCGAGATGCGGGCCGGCGTCACCTGCTACCTGGGGGTCAATGTCGAAGGCGCCCTGCTCAGCCTCGGCGACGGGCACGCGCGGCAGGGCGAGGGCGAGACCTGCGGGGTGGCCGTCGAGTGCGCGATGAACACCGTGGTGATCGTCGACCTCCTCAAGGACGTCGCCACCCCCTGGCCCAGGCTGGAATCGGACACGCATCTCATCTCGACCGGCTCGGCGCGCCCGCTGGAGGACGCGTTCCGGATATCGCAGCTTGACCTCGTGCAGTGGCTGGTACGCGACTACGGGTTCAGTGAGCTGGACGCGTATCAGTTCGCAACCCAGGCGGTCGAATCGCCGTTGGCAAACGTGTGCGACACCAACTACACGTGCGTGGCCAAGCTCCGCAAGGAGTGGCTGCCCGCGCGGGAAACCTACCGCGGCATGCATGCGCGGCTGCGGGAGACGGCCCAGGCGCTCCGCACCTGACGCCGCATCAGTCGCCCAGGCACGTGACGCCCCCACACCCGCTCACGAAAGGCAGCCGACGATGGACATGAACTCGCCCGGACCGCGGCTCAGCAGGCGGCGGATCCTGAAAGGCGCGGCTCTCGCCGCCGTCCCCTACGCGCTGCTCCCCGACCCCCGCGCGGGAGCGCAGGGAACCGTCGACTACCCCTCGGCCGAGTGGCAGCCGGCGAGCACCGCCAACTACACCTCCTCCCTCCGCCCCGCCACCTACGACATCGACCGCGTGATCATCCATGTCACGCAGGAGACGTACCCGGGCACGCTGGCCATCTTCCAGAACCCGCAGAAGAAGGTGTCCGCGCACTATGTGGTCCGCTCGGCCGACGGGCACGTCGCGCAGTGCGTACGCGAGGCCGACATCGCCTGGCACGCGGGCAACTGGGACTACAACACCCGCAGCGTCGGCATCGAGCACGAGGGCTGGGTGGACCAGCCCGCCTATTTCACCAACGCCCTCTACGAGCAGTCCGCGCAGCTGACGGCGGCGATCTGCGCCAAGTACGGCATCCCCAGGGACAGGGAGCACATCATCGGTCACTACCAGGTACCGGGCAGCGACCACACCGATCCGGGACCGAACTGGGACTGGGTCCGCTACATCAGGATGGTCAATTTCGCCTAGGCGGACGTCGCACCGGTTGTCCGCGCGAACACGGCGCGTGACGATGGTCCCAGCCGTTTCACCGTCCGAGGAGGACGAGTTGACCGATCCATGGGTGGCCTTGGAGCCGGGGGCCGACCCTGCCGAGCGCGTCCGGGTGATACGTCGGGCGCACGAGACGTTCACGACGGCGGGCACGGTGCCGCGCCCGGTGCGGTCGGTGGTGGCCGAGTCGTGGCGGCGCAGCGCACGAGCCGGTGTGGGGCCGGACGGCACCGCGCGCGTGGAGCTGACCGACGGCGACCTCGGCACCTATCGGGCCGAGCACCCGCTGGCCCGGGTGATGCCGCTGTTCCGGGAGCTGATGGGCACGTTCGCCGCCGACGGCGAGCATCTGCTCGCGGTGTGCGACGCGCACGGCAGGCTGCTGTGGGTCGAGGGGCATCCGGCGACCCGGCGCCTGGCGGACGGGATGAACTTCGTGCCGGGGGCACGCTGGTCGGAGACGGCGGTCGGCACCAATGCGCCGGGTACCGCGGTAGCCCTGGACCGGCCGGTGCAGGTGTTCGCGGCGGAGCACTTCATACGGCGGGTGCAGCCGTGGACCTGTGCGGCCGCGCCGGTGCACGATCCGCACACCGGCCGGGTCCTCGGTGCCGTCGACATCACCGGCGGGGACGGGCTGGCGCATCCGCACAGTCTGGGCTTCGTGCAGGCGGTGGCGCGGGCAGCCGAGTCCCAGCTCGCGCTGCTCGCCCCGCCCCGGCGTGCCGAGGACTCCGCCATGCTGAGCGCGCTGGGCCGCGACGAGGCCGAACTCCGGCTGGACGGCGGCCGGATCAGGCTCAGCCGCAGACACAGCGAGATCCTCGTCCTTCTCGCCCGCCATCCCGAGGGCCTCACCGGCGACGAGCTGCTGTGCGCGCTGTACGCGGACGAGTCGGTGACCCCGGTGACCCTGCGTGCCGAACTGGCCCGGCTGAGACGGCTGGTGGGGCCGGGGCTGCTCGCCTCACGGCCGTACCGGCTGACGGCTCAGGTCGAGTCCGACGCCACCGTCGTGGAGCGGCGACTGCGGGCGGGTGCGCTCACGTCGGCGGTGGAGGCGTACAGCGGCCCGCTGCTGCCGGGGTCGCAGGCTCCGGCGGTCGTACGGCTCCGGAGTCGCCTCGCCGACGCACTGCGGACGGCGCTGATCGCCCACGGCGACCCCGATCTGCTCGTCGACTGGGCGCACGCGCCGTGGGGCGAGGACGACCTCGACGTGTGGCGGGCCCTCGCGGCGGTGCGGCCCACGGCACCGGTGCGGGCGCGGCTCGCGGCGCTGGAGGCCGAGTTGGCCGTACCGACAGGCCGGGCACCCGTGCCGACCGGCGGTGCAACGTCCTTGCAACGTCCGCCCGCCTAGCCTCCCGCCGGGAGCTGCCCAATGGCGGGCAGCGCTTCACCGGGAGGCAGACCAGCATGACCCGTTACGCGGCGCCCGGCACCGAGGGCGCGATCGTCTCCTACCAGGCGCGCTACGACCACTTCATCGGCGGCGAGTACGTGCCGCCGCTGCGCGGGCAGTACTTCGAGAATCCGTCGCCGGTGAACGGACAGCCGTTCACCGAGATCGCGCGCGGTACCGCGGAGGACGTCGAGCGGGCGCTGGACGCGGCGCACAAGGCCGCGCCCGGGTGGGGTCGTACGTCGGTGACGGAGCGCTCCGCCATACTGCTGAAGATCGCCGATCGGATGGAGGCCCACCTCGAACCCCTGGCGGTGGCCGAGAGCTGGGAGAACGGCAAGCCGGTGCGCGAGACCCTGGCGGCCGACATCCCGCTCGCCATCGACCACTTCCGCTACTTCGCGGGGGCCATCCGCGCGCAGGAGGGCTCGCTGGGCGAGATCGACGACGACACGGTGGCGTACCACTTCCACGAGCCGCTCGGCGTGGTCGCGCAGATCATCCCGTGGAACTTCCCGATTCTGATGGCCGCCTGGAAGCTCGCGCCGGCGCTCGCCGCGGGTAACGCGGTCGTCCTCAAGCCCGCCGAGCAGACTCCGGCGTCCATCCACTACTGGATGAGTCTGGTCGCCGACCTGCTGCCGCCGGGTGTGGTCAACATCGTCAACGGCTTCGGCGTGGAGGCGGGCAAGCCGCTGGCGTCCAGCCCGCGGGTGGCGAAGGTCGCGTTCACCGGGGAGACCACGACCGGGCGGCTGATCATGCAGTACGCCTCGGAGAACATCAAGCCGGTCACGCTGGAACTGGGCGGCAAGTCCCCGAACATCTTCTTCGACGACGTCTGGGCGCACGACGACGACTTCCGGGACAAGGCGCTCGAAGGCTTCACCATGTTCGCGCTCAACCAGGGCGAGGTGTGCACCTGCCCCTCGCGGGCGCTCGTCCAGCGCGGCAGCTACGCCGAGTTCCTCGAGGCGGCCGTGGCCCGCACCCGGCAGATCAAGCCCGGGCACCCCCTCGACACCGAGACGATGATCGGCGCCCAGGCCTCCAACGACCAGCTGGAGAAGATCCTCTCGTACCTGGACATCGGCCGGCAGGAGGGCGCCAAGGTCCTCACCGGCGGCGAACGCGTGGAGTACGACGGAGAGTTGAAGGGCGGCTACTACGTCCAGCCGACCATCTTCGAGGGCGACAACCGCATGCGGATCTTCCAGGAGGAGATCTTCGGCCCGGTCGTCTCGGTGGCTTCCTTCGACGACTTCGACGACGCCATCAAGATCGCGAACGACACGCTGTACGGCCTCGGTGCGGGCGTGTGGACCCGGGACATCAACACCGCCTACCGCGCGGGCCGAGCGATCCAGGCGGGCCGCGTCTGGACGAACTGCTACCACGCCTATCCGGCGCACGCGGCGTTCGGCGGCTACAAGCAGTCCGGGATCGGCCGCGAGACGCACCGGATGATGCTGGACCACTACCAGCAGACGAAGAATCTTCTGGTGTCGTACGCGCCGAAGAAGCTCGGCTTCTTCTAGAGATCTTCAAAGGTGTGGGACGAGCACCGTAGGGTTCGGCATAACCGATCGACACCCTGATCTTGATCGGGTTGGCTGGGTGGCGTGCCAGAGCTGCGAACCGATCGTCTTCTGCTCCGCCGGTGGCGGGAGTCCGACCTCGAACCATGGGCGGCTATGAACGCCGATCCTGAAGTCCGAGAACACCTGGGGGAACCGCTGACGCGGGAGCAAAGCGATGCCGCGGTGGCACTCATGCAGGCCGAGTTCGACGGGCGAGGATTTGGGTGGTGGGCGCTCGAAGCGCGGGAGACCGGTGAGTTCATCGGCCGTGCCGGCTTGGACGAGGTGGGCGAGGACATGCCGTTCGCGGGGGTGGACATCGGTTGGCGGTTGATGCGTTCGGCGTGGGGTCATGGTTACGCCACCGAGGCCGCCCTGGCCTGCCTGGCTTTCGGCTTCGAGGCACTCGGGCTGCCAGAGGTGGTGGCGTCGACGACCGTCCGCAACCTTCGTTCCCAGGCAGTGATGCGCCGGATCGGCATGACCCGGGATCCGGCCGACGACTTCGAGGATCCGAGCGTGCCCGAGGGGCCGCTTCGCCCGTGTGTGCTGTACCGGATCCCCCGCAGAGATGCTCACGGCCTGCACCACGCGGCGGTGCGCCCCCCGTGACGGCTGTCGCCGGCCGCGCACGACGAGCTGAAGGATCGTGTTGCCCACGGCGGCAGCGGCGGTGCCGTGGCGGGGCACCGGCATGGGCGCGAGGATCTGCCGACGCAGGCTGGGCAGCGTTTCCCAACGGCCGGTGGTGACGACGAAGCAGGACACGGCATCGACGGTGTCCTGCAGGCCGTCGGGCCGGGGCGTCAGTCGGGTGCCTGGCCAGGACGTTGTCCTCTCCAGGCACCGTTGCTCACACGGCGGGCTGCTGCTGGGTGACGCAGTGGATGCCGCCGCCGCCCGTGCCGAGGCGGTCGATGTTCAGCTGCTCGATGACGCGGTCCGGGTAGAGACGGGCCAGCGTCGCCCGTGCCGCCTCGTCCGCGCGGGTGTCGCCGAACTGGGCGCTGATGACGGCGCCGTTGCAGAGGTAGAAGTTGGCGTAGGAGGCGAGGAAGTTCCGGTTGGTGGAGCGGATCTTGTTGTAGTCCGCGCCCTGGAGGCGCATCACGTCCATGGCCCGGCCGGTGGCGGTCGTCGAGGCGGACAGGATGCCGTACTGCTGGCGGGCGTCACGGGCGTAGGCGTCGGTGTCGGTGGAGAGGGGCATCTGGACGAGGGCCTCGCCGGGGGCGAGGAAGCGGGACGTGGCGTCGACGTGGTCGTCGGTGATGTCCTGGCCGTAGACGCCGTCGAACCAGATGACCTTGGAGGCGCCGTAGGCGTCGCACATCGCCGTCTCCAGCCGGCGCTCGGACAGTCCGGGGTTGCGGTTGCGGTTCACCAGACTGCTGCGGGTGGCCATCAGGGTTCCGGCGCCGTCCTGCTCGATGGCGCCGCCTTCCCCGACGAGGTCGGCGTAGGTGAACGGGACGCCCACGTAGGAGGCGATCCGCTCCGCGACGAGGGCGTCGTTGGCGTGGGTCTGCCTGTTGCCCCAGCCGTTGAAGTTGAGGCCCACTGCGTCCAGGCCGCCGTAGCCGTCGGTGCGGAAGACGGGGCCGGTGTCACGCATCCAGCAGTCGTCGACGGGGACGGACTCGATGACGGTGACCGTGGAGCCGCACAGCGAGCGGGCCTTGGCCGCGCTGCGGAGCTGGCGCACATGACGACCGGTTCGTACTTCGCGATCGTACGGGCGATCAGGGCGATGTCCGCCTGGACGCCGCCCAGCTTGCCGCCCCAGATGGAGGTGCTGTCCGGCCAGGCCATCCAGGTGCGGGTGTGGCGGACGTCCTCGGCCGGGACCCGGAAGGTGCCCCCGGCGGCGCGCGCCCTGCCCTGGGTCGTCGTGGCGAGGGCGGCGACGGCGGCGGTCGCTCCGGCGGCGGCGAGGAATCCTCGCCGGTTCAGTGCTCGGGTCATTCATGCCTCCTGTGTGGGGGTTGCCTGCGGGGACGACAGCTGCCGGCGGGCCTCCGCGATCCGGTCCGGGTTCCAGCCGGGGCGCGGTACGGAGTCCAGGAGCAGCCGGGTGTACGGGTGCTCAGGCGCGGCGAGCACCTCGGCGGTGGCGCCGGCCTCGACGACGCGGCCGTGGTGCATGACGAGGACCTCGTCGGTGACGCACCGGACCACGCCGAGGTCATGGGTGATGAAGAGGTAGCCGATCGCGGTCTGCTCGCGGATGTCGGCGAGCAGGTTGAGGATCTGGGCCTGTACGGACACGTCGAGCGCGGCGACCGCTTCGTCGAGGACCAGGACGGCCGGTTCCACGGCGAGGGCGCGGGCGATGGCGACGCGCTGGCGTTGGCCGCCGGAGAGCTGCCGGGGCAGGGCGTCGGCGGCGCGGGTGCCGAGGCCGACCTGGTCGAGCAGTTCGCGGATGCGGGGCTCGGGGTCGCGGTCGGGGAAGTGCAGGCGCAGCGTCTCGCGCAGAACCCGGTCGACGCTGGTCCTGGGGTCGAGGGACAGGTAGGGGTCCTGGAAGACCATCTGCACCTCGCGGGCTCTGGCCAGGCGCTGTCGCCGGCCGCGTGCCCGGGCGGGCCGGACCCGGCCCCGTATCCGTACCTCTCCCGCGTCGGCCCGCTCCAGGCCGACGACGATGCGGGCGGTGGTGGTCTTGCCGGAGCCGGAGCCGCCGACGATGCCGAGGGAGCCGCCCTCGGGCAGGGTGAACGACACGCCGTCCACGGCCGGTACGGTGTCGAAGGAACGGCGCAGGTCGACGGCTTGCAGCAGGGGTTCGGGCAGCGGTTCAGGCATCGGCGACCGCTCCTTCCCGCGCGAGCCGTTCGCTGTGGTGGCAGGCGGCGAGATGGTCGGGCCGGCCGGGGGCCGGCAGCGCTTCCGGGGCCGCTTCCCCGCAGATCCCGGTCGCGAGGGGGCAGCGGGCGGCGAAGGCGCAGCCGGTCAGGGGTGTGCGCGGGTCGGGCGGTTGTCCGGGAATGGCGGAGAGTCTGCCGCCCGCGTTCGTGAGGCGGGGCGTGGAGGCGAGCAGGGCCGCGGTGTACGGGTGGCGGGGGTGGGCGAAGAGGACGTCGGCGGGGCCGGTCTCGGCGATCCGCCCGGCGTACATGACGTATACGCGGTCGCTGATCGCCGCCGCGAGGTCGAGGTCGTGGGTGACGAACAGCAGGGCCGTACGGAAGCGCTCGCGGAGCCGGGCGAGGAGCGCGATCACCTCGGCCTGGGTGGTGACGTCGAGCGCGGTGGTCGGTTCGTCGGCGAGGAGGAGGGTGGGATCGCCCATGAGTGCCGCGGCGATCACGACCCTTTGCAGCATGCCGCCGGACACCTGGCTCGGGTATTTCCGGAGGACGGTTTCGTCGAGCCCGACGGCCCGCAGGAGTTCCACGGCCCGGGCGGTGCCGGCGGGCTCGTCCATGGCCCTGGCGGAACGGACGCCCTCGGTGAGGAAGTCGCCGATGCGGCGGAGCGGGTTGAGGGTGGCCCGCGGGTCCTGGAAGATCATGGCGACGGTGCCCGCGCGGAGGGCGCGCAGCCGGTCGGTGTCCATGGTCAGGACGTCGTGGCCCTCGACCAGCACGGCGCCTTCGGCGGTGGCGCCGGGCGGCAGCAGACCCAGCGCGCCGCGTGATGTGAGGGACTTCCCGGAGCCGGACTCGCCGACGAGGGCGACCGTCTCGCCCGGGCCGACGGTGAGGTCGACGCCGTCGAGGACGGGGCGAGCGGTGCCGGGGACGAGCAGGCGCAGGCCCCGGATGTCGAGCGTGGGAGGCGAGGGGATCATCGGTCTCTCCTGGCGACGCGGTCGGCCCAGCGCTCTCCGACCACGTTGAACGCGACGACGGTGAGGACGACGAGGACGCACGGCAGGATCGCGGAGAGCGGGTAGCCGTGCTGGATGGCGGTCTGGCCGTCGAAGACCATGCGGCCCCAGTCGGGTGTGAGCGGGGGCACGCCGAGGCCGAGGAAGGACAGGCCGGCCAGGTCCATGAGCGCGTAGCCGAAGTTGACGGTCGACTGGGCGAGGACGACGGGAGCGATGCCCGGCAGGATGTGGCGCAGACAGATCTGGAGCGCCGAGTGGCCCTGGACCTGGTAGGCGCTCACGTACGGGCGGGCCCGTTCGGCGAGGACGAGCGAGCGGGTGAGCCTGCTGACGTAGGGCAGGTACGCGAGACCCAGCGCGACGACGGGGGCGAGCAGGCCCTCTCCGTAGACGGAGATCACGAGGATCGCGAGGAGCATCCCGGGGAAGGCGAAGACGAGTTCGGTCGAGCGGGACAGGACGGAGTCCAGCCAGCCGCCGCGCCAGGCCGCGGTGGTGCCGACGGCGACGCCCGCGAGGGTGGAGAAGACGATCACGCCGAGCGGGCCGAGCAGGGAGGTGCGGGCGCCGAGGAGCAGCCGCGAGAGGGTGTCGCGGCCGGCGGTGTCGGCGCCGAGCGGGTGGTCGGCGGAGGTCCCGGCGAGCGAGGAGCCGAGGTCGACGGCGCCCGGGTCGTGCGGCGCCAGCCACGGCGCGAGCAGCGCCGCGAGGACGACGAGCCCGACGAAGCCCAGGCAGGCCAGATTGAGTGGTGAACGGCCCGAGGCGGCCCGGAGCTTGGATAGGCCGGGGCGACGGGTGAGGACGGCGGTCATGCGGCGGCCCCTCTCGTTCCGAGGGTGATCCGGGGGTCGACCAGGGGCAGCAGGAGGTCGACGACCAGGTTCACGGCCATGAACAGCGCCACGATGATCAGGGAGACGGCCTGGACGGTCGGGAAGTCCTTGGTGGTGGTGGCGAGTTCGAGGAGTTGTCCGATGCCTCCGATGCTGAAGGCGGTCTCGACGAGGATCGTGCAGACCAGCAGGGTGGAGACGATCAGGCCGCCGGTGGTGAGCACGGTTCCGAGCGAGTTGCGCAGGACGTGGCGGCGGATGACCAGGCGTTCGGGGACGCCCCGGCTGCGCGCCGCGGTCACGTGGTCGCTGTCGAGGGCTTCGAGCATGGCGGAGCGGGTGACGCGGGCGAGCAGGCCGATGAGGTAGAGCGCGAGGGCGATCGCGGGCAGGGTCAGATGCCACACCCTGTCGAGAAAGCCAACGCCTGCGCCGCTGCTGGGGAACCAGCCGAGCCTGACGGCGAACAACCCCTGGAGCAGGACGGCGGCGACGAAGGACGGCGTGCCGACGGCGAGGGTGGTGGCGACGAGCACGGCGGAGTCGGTCCTGCCGCCGCGTACGGCGGCGATCCGGCCGAGCAGCAGGCCGACGGTGACGACCACGGCCAGTGCCATGGTGATCAGCAGCAGTGTGGTGGGCAGCCGGTCGGCCAGGAGGCGGGAGACGTCGGTGCGGTAGGTGAGGGACCGGCCGAAGTCGCCCTGGATCATGTCGCCGAGCCAGCGCAGGTACCGTGCCGCGAACGGATCGTCGAGGTGGTAGCGGGCGTTGACGGCGGCAAGCGCCTCGGGTGAGGCGGAGCGGCCGGAGAGCAGGAAGCTCGCGGGGCTGCCGGGCACCAGGTACATGGCGCCGAAGACGACGAACGAGGCGACGAGGAGGGTGGCCGCCATCTCGGCGACCCGCCGTACGGCGAATCTCAGGAAGTCGACGGCGTTCACGACGTGGCCCCCGCGTCCGCGGTGCCGACCTCGGCGGCCCACGGGTAGTACACGTACGCGATGGTGGTAGGGGCGCCGGTGATCCTCTTGTTGAGGAAGAGGGCGGTCGGCCACTCCGCGACCGGGATCCAGGGCATCCGCTGCGCGGCCTGCCGCTGGAGTTCGCTCTCGACGCGCAGGCGGCGGCCCTTGTCGTAGGTGGCGGTGGCTTGTTCGACCAGTGCGTCGTAGCGCTTGTCGCTGTATCCGGCGAAGTTGAGGTACGCACCGCTCCTGAAGTTGGTCAGGAGGTCGAGCGGGTCGGTGATCGAGTCGTAGTAGGTGAGCGGGAACATGTCGATGCCCTCGCGGGCGCCGGGGTCGGTGAAGAGCGCCGTGAAGGCGTCGGGGGCGACGGACTTGAGGGTGATCCTGAGTCCGATCTCGCTGCCGGCGGCCTGGACGGCGGTGGCGAGGAGGGAGACGTCCTGGCCGATGGAGCTGGTGGCGACGGTGAGGGTCTTTCCGGTGGCGCCGGCCTGCTTGACGAGCGCTCTCGCCCGCTCGACGTCCCGGGTCGTGGGCGGCAGTCCGTCGAGCGCCGCCTTGCGGACCTCGGGTGAGGCGCCCGCCCACGCGGCGCGGGTGGTGAGGGAGCTGGTGGCGGTCCCAGCGCCGCCGAGTCCGGCCTGCACGAATCCGGAGCGGTCCAGGGCGAGGGAGAGCGCCTGCCGCACGCGTACGTCACCGAGCGGGCCGTTCATGTTCGTGATGCCGAGGTTGACGGTGCTGAGGCCCTCGCCGAAGTAAAGGGTGCCGACGCCGCTGTCCTTGAGGCGCCCGTAGCTCTCGGTGGGGATGAGGTAGCCGCCGTCCGCCTCTCCGGTGAGCAGGGCGTTGGTACGGGCGGAGGGGTCGGTGAGGAAGCGGAAGACGACCCTCCCCGCCTTGGCACGGGTGCCCCAGTAGCCGTCGAACCGGTCGAGTTCCAGCGACTGCCCCTTCTGCCAGGCGCCGAGCGTGAACGGGCCGGTGCAGGCGAGGCCGCCCGAGGTGCCGTAGTCGGCGCCCGCCGCGGTGACCCCGGCCTTGGAGGCGACGACGCCCGCGGCGGTCGCCATGTACTGGGGGAACTGCGAGTCGGGCTTCTTCAGCTCGACGGTGATCTGAAGGGGGCCGGTCTTCCGAATGGAGGCGACGTTCTGGAAGTTCTGCGCCCAGGCGGCGGCGTTCTTCGGGTCCCGCTGCCGGCCGAGGCTGAAGACGACGTCGTCCGCGGTCATCGTCCGGCCGTCGTGGAAGCGCACGCCCCGCTGCAGGTCGTACACCCAGGTGGTCGGGTCGGGGTTGGTCGCCTTCTCGGCGAGTCCGGGTTCGAGGGTGAGCCGCGGCGTCCAACGCATCAGGCTCTCGCAGACGTTGGCGAGGATGGTGTTCTGCGGGTAGTCGAGCGCCATGGTGTAGTCGAGCGTGGGCGGCTCCGCGTAGACGGCCCAGGTGAAGGAGTCGATGTCTCCCCTGGGCTCGGGGGTGCCGACCGAGAGCGCGAACGAGGCGCCGGTGCCGGCGCGGGGCGGGCCGGCGCAGGCCGTGACTGCGGTGAGAGCGGCGACCGAGGCGAGGGCCGTGAGGGCGGTCCTGACGGGGTGGCATCTCGGGACGCGGGGCGGGGGTGGTGCTGTGCTCATCGTCGCGCTCTCTTTCGCTACGGCAGGGCGGAGGGGCTGCTGCGGGGCTGCTGCGGGCTTCCTGCTGGGTCACGCGCCGGGGCGGGCCACCGGGATCTGCTGGGTGATGCAGTGGACACCGCCGCCGCCGTACGCGATCACCGGAGCCGGCACACCGACGACCTTGCGGTCGGGGTACGCGGCGGCGATCACCTCGAGGGCGGCCATGTCCTGGGTGGCTCCGGCGACCGGGACGACGACTCCGCCGTTGGCGACGTAGTAGTTCAGGTACGAGACCTCGACGCGGGTGCCCGCGACCTCGGCGAAAGCGGTCTGGGGGACGTCGACGATCTCCAGGGCACGCCTCCGGGCGTCGGTCGAGACCTCCAGGACGGCGCGGTTGGCGCGCATCCGGGCGTAATCGGGGTGCTCGGGGTCCTCGGGCAGGGACACGACGACCTTGCCGGGGGCGGCGAAGGCGCAGACGCCGTCGACGTGGCCGTCGGTCTCGGTGTCGAGCAGTCCGCCGTACGGGAGCCAGATCACCTTCTCGACGCCGAGCTGCGCCTTCAGCTCCGCCTCGATCTGCTCCCGGGTCAGGTCCGGGTTGCGGTTGGGGTGGAGGAGGCACTGCTCGGTGGTGATGAGGGTGCCCTCGCCGTCGACGGTGATCGCCCCGCCCTCCAGGATCATGTCGCAGGCGATGCGGTCGACGCCGAGGTGTTCCAGGAGCAGGGCGCTGATGCGGTCGTCGGAGTCGTACGGATGGTGCTTGCGACCCCAGGCGTTGAAGCGGAAGTCGACGCCGGCCCGGCGCCCGTCGCCGTCGAGGACGAACAGCGGCGCGGAGTCGCGGAACCAGGAGTCGTCGAGGGGCAGCTCCACGACGGTGACGTCATCGCCGCAGTGGGCGCGGGCGTCGTCGCCGGAGCCGGGCGGGGCGACCATGGTGACGGGCTCGAAGCGGGCGATGGCGCGAGCGACGTCGGCGTACTCCCGCTGCACGGCGTCGAGGAGGCCGTCCCACAGGTCCACGCGGGTCGGCCAGGCCATCAGACAGCCCTCGTGCTCGGACCACTCGGCGGGCATACGGAAAGCGGTCATCGGGGTCTCTTCTCGATCGATGGGAAAGGATCATTGCCTTGACTGAATTTTCAGTCAAGTATTGGGGCGTGAGAATGCGCAGGGGCTCAGAGAAAGTAGAGGCGGCTCAGGGAGACCTCCTGCGCCGGCTCGGAACGCAGAGGCGCCCCGTCGAGGGTCACGAGGCCGGTGTGGCCGTCGACCTGGACGTCCCCGATGCGCGAGTTGAGGAGCAGGTCGGCCGGGCCGATGCCGCGGGTGCCGCGCACGGCGACCCGGCGACGGCGGGTGGCCATCGCGTCGTACGGGCTGCCGAAGGAACCGGACTCGGCTGCGGCCCGACTGACGAAGGCCACGGAGAGGTCTGCCGGGGTGGCACCATGGGCGCCGAACAGGGGGCCGAGGACCAGGGGTTCACAGGTGTCGGTGGCCGCGTTGGGGTCACCCGTCACCCCATAGGCGGGGAAGCCGTTCTTGATGACCATCTGCGGCTTGGCTCCGAAGTACGGCGGGCGCCACAGCACGATGTCGGCCATCTTCCCGACCTCGACCGAACCGATCTCGTGCGCGAGGCCGTGGGAGATCGCCGGGTTGATGGTGAGCTTGGCCATGTAGCGCAGCATGCGCGCGTTGTCGTCTCCCGGACCGTCGTCCTCCAGCGGGCCCAGCTCGGCCTTCATCTTCCCGGCCATGGCGCACGTACGCCGGACGGTCTCCCCCGCACGTCCCATGCCCTGCGCGTCGGAGGAGGTGATGCCGATCGCACCGAGGTCGTGCAGCACGTCCTCCGCGCCCATCGTCTCGGCCCTGATCCGATCACGCGCCAGGGCGGCGTCGCCCGGCAGGTCGGTCTTCAGCGCGTGGACGGAGACGATCATCCCGTAGTGCTCGGCGACCGCGTCCCGCCCGAACGGCAGGGTCGGGTTGGTGGAGGAGCCGATGACGTTCGGCACGCCCGCCATCTTCAGGACGTTGGGTACGTGACCGCCGCCGCACCCCTCGATGTGGAAGGCGTGGATGGTGCGGCCGTCCAGGACGCGCAGGGTGTCCTCGACCGACAGGCACTCGTTCAACCCGTCGCTGTGCAGGGCCACTTGGACGTCGTGTTCCTCGGCCACCCTCAGCGCCGTGTCCAACGCCCGCGTGTGGGCGCCCATGTCCTCGTGGACCTTGAAACCGGACGCGCCGCCCTCGGCGAGGGCCTCCACCAACGGGGCCGGGTCCGAGGACGAACCCCGGGCGAGGAAGCCGATGTTGACCGGCCAGGCGTCGAAGGCGTTGAAGGCGTGCCGCAGCACCCAGGGCGAGTTGACACCCACACCCCAACTCGGGCCTGCCTCCTGGCCGATGATCGTGGTGACGCCGCTCGCGAGCGAGGCCTCCATGATGCGGGGCGACAGCAGGTGGACATGGGTGTCGACGGCTCCGGCGGTGGCGATCAGCCCCTCCCCCGGGATCATCGTCGTCCCCGTGCCGACCACGACGTCGACGCCGTCGAGGGTGTCGGGATTGCCGGCCCGGCCGATGGCGTGGATCCGGCCCTCGCGGATGCCGATCGACAGCTTCCGGATGCCCAGCACCGCGTCGATCACCAGCACGTTGGTGATCACGACGTCACAGGTCTCGCGGACGGCGGCGGCCTTCAAGTGCAGTCCGTCGCGGGCGGTCTTGCCGAAGCCGGCGAGGAACTCGTCGCCGGGCTTCTGGGAGTCGGACTCCACGCGGACGACGAGCCCGGAGTCACCGAGTCTGATCCGGTCACCGGCCCGCAGGCCGTGCACCGCGGCGTACTCGTGCGGGTCGATGTGGCGGCTGCGCCCGGGAGCGCAGTGGTCGCTGTGCCGGTTCGGCCTGCTCATGCCCGTGCCTCTTGCGAAGTCTCCTGGGCCGGCTCGGCACCGAGGTAGCCGCAGGCGGCGGCCCGTGCCAGGGCCCGGGCCTTGGCACCGGGGGCGTCGAGAGGTCCGTCGACCAGGCCCGCGAAGCCGATGGCGACGCGTGAACCGCCGAGCGGGACCAGACCGACGTCGACGGCCTGGCCCGCGTCGAACCGGGTGGACGACCCGGCCGGGGTTGCCAGCCGCATGCCGTAGGCGGCGGCGCGGTCGAAGGCGAGGCGTGGGTTGGCCTCGAAGAAGTGGAAGTGGGAGGTCACGCTCACCGGGACCGTCGCCGTGTTGCGCACGGTGAGCGTCACGTGCGGCTCGGGCACGGCAGGGTCGTCCGGGCCGGGCAGTACGGCTCCGGGGGCGCCGTCGTTCCGGTCCAGGGGCCCGAACGGCTGGGTGACGACGGCGAGCCGCGAGCCGTCGTCGAATACGGCCTCGACCTGGATCTCGGTGACGACGTCGACGACGCCGGGCAGCACATCGTCCGGGCCCAGGGCCGTGCGTCCCCGCTCGATCGCCTCGGCCAGGCGCGAGCCGTCGCGGGCGGCCTCGCAGACGGTGTCCGCGATGAGCGCGGTCGCCTCGGGGAGGTTGAGCCGCAGACCGCGCGCGTGGCGGGCCCGGGCGAGTTCGGCGGCGGTGAAGAGCAGCAGGCGGTCCCGCTCGGTGGGAGTCAGCGGCATGTCGGCCTCGCGTACATGACGTACATGGGTGTTTCCTTCCTCCCCTGCGAGCACGGCGGGGAGAGGGCGAGGTATTCGGGGCTGTCGTGGCTGCGGCTCGGCATCGGGTGCGAGCGGGCCGCCGAAGCCCTGCGATGACCTCACTGTTGCACTGACTGAAATTTCAGTCAATAGGTCGGGCGCGCCCAAGGGCGGATGGATGTCCCCAGGGCGGACCTCGGGAGCCTACGACTGGCGGAGCCGGGCCAGCTCCACCTCGATGGCCTCCGACATGAGAGTGCGCGCGTGGTCGATCGCGAGGCCACCGCTCAGCCAGCGCATGCTCAGGCCCTCGAGCAGAGCGGTGAGCCGTTCGGCGGCCGAGGCGAGCCGGGCCGCCGGCGCCATCGGGTGGACCTGCCCCAGGAGCGCGGCCACCTCCTGCACCCACACCAGGGTCGCCCGGGCGAGGTCCTCGCGCAGGACGGGGTCGAAGACGGCACTCGCCCTCAGCTCACCCCACGCCGTGCTGTTCTCCCGCACCTCGGGGGTGTCCTGGAGCTCCAGGAGCAGGACCTGGTCGAGCTCCTCGCGGGGGCTCAGCGGTTCCGCGTCCGGGGCCTGGGCCGTGGTGTACCGCTCCGCGCGGTCGTTGATGAACTCCAGCGTATGGCGCAGGATTCCGGTGCGGTCCTTGAAGTGGTAGTAGATCAGGCCGGTGGAAACCCCGGCCTCCTCCGCCAGTTCCTCCACGCGGAGCCCGCGGACCCCGCGCCGGGCGATGACCCGGGCGGCCGCTTCCAGGATCTGAGTACTGCGAGACGCCATGTCACGAACCCTATCCGGACCGCCGGGCGGGGCGATCGCCACGGCGTCCCCGGCCGGAGGGCCACCCGGCACCCGCTCGGCTCACCCGTTCCTCCGGTACTGGCTCAGCACCACCGTGACCGGTCCGCCGTCGGGTGCCGTCTCGACCACGCGCGCCACGACGAGCCGCTCACCGTCGGCACTGCGCACGCAGAACGGCCGCTCGTCGGTCAGCTCGTCGAACGGCAGACTCGTCACCGGCTCCGTGTCGACCCCCCGCTCGCAGTCGGCGGGACTGAGCACGTATCCCGAGGCGACGAAGGCGTCGGCGTCCTCGGGCAGCACGAACCCGCCCTTGTCACGAGCGAGATACCACGTGGCCGTCTCGGCGGGCGTCACCTTCCCGGCATCCAGGTCGAACTCGTAGCCGTCGTCGGGGGCGGTCAGTTCGACGTCCTCGTAGCGCGGCGTGTACACGACACCCGATTCCGCTCCGCCCCGTCCGGGATCGTCCAGCCAGTACACGGCTCCGGCCGCCGCCATGAGCGCGGCGAGGGCGGC
Organism: Streptomyces sp. NPDC031100; assembly: GCF_055570785.1. Lineage (NCBI taxonomy): Bacteria > Bacillati > Actinomycetota > Actinomycetes > Kitasatosporales > Streptomycetaceae > Streptomyces > Streptomyces sp. NPDC031100. The sequence continues at coordinate 10,156 of NZ_JBVIGN010000024.1, read as the reverse complement.
GGCGGCTCCTGCCGTCACAGCCGTACGACCGCGCCGGTTCCTGCGACGGTCCCGCCGTACGGGCGGACCGCCGTGCGCACCGGCGCCCGAGGCGCCCCGCTCCGTGGACACCGGGGCGGACGCTTGCGTGGGCCGGTCGTGCGGGGACAGCCCGTCGAGGAGCGTGGGCTCGGGGGCGCACGGGCCCGATGTCCGACGCATGACCTCCTGCCCGACCGCCCCGGGCAGCCAGCCGTCGCCGAACTCGGGCGAAGGACCTACGGCGGGGTGCGCGCGCACGGTGGCGATCAGCTCGGCCGGGGTGGGTCGCCGCTCGGGCGTCTTGGCCAGACAGTGCCCGAGGAGCTCGCGCAGCTCCTCCGGTACGCGGGAGAGGTCGGCCGGCTCGTGGACGACGCGGTAGAGGGTGGCGGACTCGGGGCCCGCCCCGAAGGGCAGGATGCCTCCGGCCACGTAGGCGGCGAGGGCGCCGAGCGCGAAGACGTCGGTGGCGGGCGTCACGGCCTGCCCGAGCGCCTGCTCCGGCGCCATGTACGCGGCGGTGCCGATCCGCAGGCCGGTGCCGGTGAGCCCGGTGGCGTCGGCCGCCCGGGCGATGCCGAAGTCGATGACGCGGGGACCGTCCTCGGCGACGAGGACGTTGGCGGGCTTGAGGTCGCGGTGGACCACACCCGCCGCGTGGATGGCCTGGAGGGCCTCCGCGATCCCGGCGACGAGCAGGAGCACGGTGCGTGCGGGCAGGGGGCCGTACCGCTCGACGACCTGCTGGAGCGAAGGACCCGGTACGTAGGCGGTGGCGAGCCAGGGGACTGCGGCGTCGACGCCGGCGTCCACCACCTGCGCGGTGAACAGGCCGTGGATGCGGCGCGCGCTCGCGACCTCCTGGGCGAACCGCCGGCGGAACTCCGGGTCGGCGGCGAAGTCCTCGCGGACCACCTTCAGGGCGATGGGCCGGCCGCCCGGAGTACGGGCGAGGTAGACGACACCCATCCCGCCGGAGCCGAGCCGGGCGTGGACTCGGTAGCCGCCGATCTCGCGGGGATCGTCGGGTGACAGCGGCGGGTGGACCGGCTGAACCCGGGGCGGCTGGGTGGTGGACATGGGCGGCTCTTTCGGCGGTACGGATCGGCGGGCCGAACCAGCCGGAGCGAGGGACGACTCTGCCGATGGGCGCGCGGCACGCCCTACGCCCGATCGTGCATGCTGACTAAAGTTTCAGTCAATCGACCCGGCCCGACTCGACGGATGGGAACCGGGCGAAGGGGGACAAGGGTGAAGGACCGGAAGAAGGCGATCCTCGAAGCGGCTGCCCGGGTGATCGCACGCCGCGGGGTGCGCGGGCTACGACTGGAGGAGCTGGCCACCGAGGCACGGGTCTCCAAAGCGCTCGTCTACTACCACTTCGGAGACCGCTCGGGCCTGCTGCGCCACACACTGAGGTTCATCGGCGACCGGGCGGAGCGGTACACCCGCGGCCGGCCACCCGGCCCGCAGGGACCCGGGAGTCCGCTGCGCGAGCTCGAACGCAGGCTGCTGCTCGAACTCCAGGACACCCCGGAGGTGCGCGAGAACAGCACGGCATGGGGCGAGCTGCGGGCCAGCGCCGTCTTCGAACCGGAGCTGCAGGAGGAGCTGGCACGGGCGAGCCTCGAATGGGTCGGGGAGATCGCGGATCTGCTGGGCCAGGTCGACCCCACCACCCCGGACAAGGCCCTGGTCGCCGCGGCCGAGCGGCTCATCGTCCTCCTGGAGGGCCTGAGCATCCGGTGGCTCATCGGAGTGCTGCCGGTCGACCACGCCTGCGAGCTGATGCGGGGCGCGATCGCGGCGGAGGTCGAGGGGACGCGCCTGCTGGAGCCGCACGCCGTGTGCCCGGTCGACTGAACGAGCGCGACGCCGCGCCGCTCCACGGTCCGATGATTTGACTGAAAATTCGGTCAGTGTCACAGTGACGTCCACGGGCCCCCGCTGACGCCTCCGCTCAGCCGTCCGCACGACCGCCACACGCGTGCAGCCAAGGCCCGCGATTCCGTCGCCGAGCGTCACCGCGATCCGCCCGCCGCGGCCGGATAGTCTCGCCAGTACACGATCGGAGCACACCGTGTCCCACCTTCCCCCCACCCGCCGCTCCGCCCTGCGTGCCTTCACCGGAATAGGCGGCGCCCTCGCCCTCGGCTCCACCGCCTGCGGTCCCGAGGAGTCCGGAAGCGGCGGCACGACCACCGCTTCCGCCGGCAAGGCGGCGACGAGCGGCGAGCGCCGCTTCGGCGCCGAGTGGGCGAGCCACACCCGTACCTTCATGGCCTGGCCTGCCCTCGCCTCCGTCTGGGAGGGCGACCTGCCCTACGTACGGGAGGACATCGCCCGCATCGCACGGGCCATTGGAGAGTACGAGGCGGTCGTGATGATGGCTCGCCCGGACCAGCAGGCGGCGGCCCAGCGGGCGTGCGGTTCGCAGGTCGAGGTCGTCCCGCTCGCCGTCGACGATCTGTGGGCCCGCGACACCGTTCCCGTCTTCGTCGAGGAGGACGGTGAGGTCGTCGGCACCGACTTCAACTTCAACGGCTGGGGGAACAAGCAGGAGCACACCAACGACGCCCAGGTGGGCCGCAAGCTGCTCGGCAGGTACGGCATCCCCCGCGAGCAGGCGCCGCTCGTCGCAGAGGGCGGCACCTTCGAGACCGACGGCGAGGGCACGCTCCTCATCACCGAGAGCTCGATCGTCAACGGCAACCGCAACCGCGGAAAGAGCAGGGACCAGATCGAGGACGAACTGATCGAGACCCTCGGTGTGGAGAAGGTGATCTGGCTGGCGGGCGTCCGCGGCGAGGACATCACCGACGCGCACGTGGACAGCCTCGTACGGTTCACCGCACCGGGCGTGGTCCTCCTCGACCAGGCGTTCCCCGGCACTCCCCCGGACTCCTGGTCCCGCTCGGCCGACCAGGCTCGTTCGGTGCTCGGCAAGGCGACCGACGCGCGGGGCCGGCGCTTCGAGATCATCGACCTGCCGCAGCCCGACCTCGACAAGATCACCGGCGAGGGTGACGACTTCGTGTCCACCTATGCCAACTTCTACATCGCCAACGACGCCGTCTTCCTGCCCAAGTTCGGCGACCGGAAGGCGGACGCCCGGGCGAAGGCCATCGTTCAGGAGCAGTTCCCCAAGCGGGACATCGTCCAGCTGCAGATCGACACCATCGCCTCCGGCGGCGGCGGAATCCACTGCTCCACCCACGACCAGCCCGGCAAGCCCGCCGCCTGACGACCTCGCCCGCCGCGCGCGGCGACCTCACGTTCCGATGGTGTCCGGGGTAAGCGCGGCTGCGGCTACGACGGCGGCGGCTTCGCCTCCCCCTGCGCGGCCTGCAGATCGGCCAGCAGCTCGGCCTGCCCGGCCAGCACCCCGGACAGAATCGTCCGCGCCACCCTGAGCAGCTCGGCGATCTGCGGGCTGGTCAGCGAGTAGTACACGGTCGACCCCTCCTTGCGGGACACGACCAGGTTCGCCCGGCGCAGCACGGCAAGCTGCTGGGAGAGGTGCGCGGGCTCGATACCGACCTCAGGAAGCATCTCGGCGACCGCGTGCTCACGCTGGGACAGAAGCTCCAGCACCCTGATGCGGGCCGGGTGCCCGAGTGTCTTGAAGAACTCGGCTTTCAGCTGGTACAGCGGCGTACTCACCTCGCCACCCCCCTGCACAGTCCACAGCACGGCCTCGTCGGCCGGACCTCGGCGCATCGCGTCCACCCACTCGTCAAGAACATGCGGACCATCCTCGCCTGCGGAACCGGCCACGCCGAATCCGGGCCGAGAACCCGGGCCGCCGAATCAGCAGTGACAGCAAGCCGCGCCACACCGGAGACCCCGGAAGACCGAGCGCGGCTGAGGCCTGCTTCGGGCACGGGAGAGGTGGGGTGGGGTGGGGTGATGAATGACTGTGCCGCTCAGCCGCGCTGTCCTGCACCGTCTACGACCCGGAGATGGTCGGCTATGTGCTGCGGGAGATCGTGGAGGTGCCGACCGGCGACTTCCAGGATCTGCGGCTGTGGCGACGCCAGGTCGCCGATCTGGCGGTGGGTCTGGTCGAGGAGTACCGCCGCCCCGTTCTGGTCCCCATGACCTTGGTCGACCCCGCGTATGTCGGCGAGATCTTCAGCGCGTTGAAGGACGCGGGCATCGCCGTCCACCACTTCTTCCTCAAGGTTCCCCGAGAGGTCCTGGAGAGGCGAATCGACGGCCGGAGCTTCACCCCGGACGACCCCGAGCAGGACGAGCGGGTCAGGCGCTGGTGCAAGGACAGGATCGAACCGTGCCTGGCCGCGGCCGACGCCCTGCCCGGCGACACGATGTGCCTCGACGGCGAGCTGACCCCGCAGGAGTTGGCTGACCAGGTGTTGGCCCGTATCGGCGCGGGTTCGGGCCGATACGGGCATGCGGGGGCTGATCGCGGTGGTGGTCTGCGGTCAGCCGTCGTACTGCTGGGCGGGAACGGTCGCGGCCCGCACCGTCCGAGCGATGCGCGACTCCCGGTGACGCGAGGCCGCCGGTCCGGTCGGGCTCTTACTCGCCCGCCCGGTCTTCGGCCTGCCAGCCGGTGGTCCGCCATTCCTGGCGGCCCTCGCCCCGCTCTCCGCATCCCGCGCCGTGTGCGGCAAGCGCGGCAGCCAGGTCGGGGTGCACCGGCACGGGCGGGCGGTCACCCGTGGGGACGAGGGAACCGTCGGCGGGGATGGCGGCCAGCTCCAGGCTCCGGCCCGCCGCGGCGAGGCGGCGTGCGGCCTCGCCGATCGCCAGCTGCCCGTCGGCCGACCAGCAGCGCAGCTCGGTCAGGTCGATGATCACGGGTCCCGTGCCGCGGGCCACGGCCCAGCCCACGGCGCCGGTGAACCGGCGGACGGCATCCGGGCCCAGGTAGCCGGCGACGGAGAGGACACCGAGGTTCTCCTCGACGGTGTAGCGCCAGTCGATCGTCATCAGGGGTGAACTTCCTTGCGTGGGTGGCTCGTCGGGGTCACAGGGGGAGGGTGATCCAGATGCTCTTGCCGCGGCCGTCGGCATCCGCTCGGACCACTGCGGTGCCGCCCAGGCCGAGGACGAGTTCCATCACGGTGCTCAGGCCCCCGGTGCCGGTCCCGTACAGCGCGGGTCGGTAGGGATGGCGGTCATGCACGGCGAACGCCAGGCAGTCCGAGCCCGCCGCGTAGATCACGGTCACCGTCGGGGAGAGGACGGCGGCGTGCCGGACACTGTTGGTGACCAGCTCGGCGAGAATCAGCAGCGCCGGGTCCACCGCGGGGTGGCGCAGCCCGATCCCCCACTCGACCAGAGCCTCCTGCGCCGTCTGGCGGGCGAGGCGGACGGCGGACGGCTCGGCGGGCAGCGTCAGCACGTGCCGGTGAGGCAGGGCTTCGAGCTGCGTGGACATCAGACCACCTCTGCGCGGGCGAGGCGGAAACCGCTGATGGTCTTGGGGTTCAGGCGCAGCAGTGTGTCGTGCGGGCAGTGGCTCCGGCCGGGGAGAGTGCGCCGGACGTAGGCACCTCCCATGCCCTTGAGGCTGTACGGGAGGGCGGCCTCGTCCGAGGCGGTGACCACTTCGGCGGGGCCGCAGACGGTGACCGTCCAGCCGGTGCCGGGCACGGCACGGATCTCGTCCGCGTGACAGGCCGCCGTCGCGGGTACCGCCGCGGCCGGAGCGGGCGTTCGGACCACGCGGCGGCCGTATTCCCACACGTGCCGGGCGGGTCGGATCACGGACAGGTCCCGCTGCACGTACACCGGCCGCCCCAGGGTGCTGCCCTCCAGCAGCCACAGGGCCTCCGCCCCGGAGACCTCGACCGGACGAAGGGTGGCGGGGGGAGTGCTCATCGCAGAGCCTCCTCGCTGGAGGTTCGGGGCTTCGGGGCGGGGAGGACGGGCAGGATGCCGGCGCGCTCGAGGTGACTGCGGGCGGCCTGGATCGCCTCGGGGGTGCTCGCGAACTCCCGGCCCTCGTGCCGCAGCAGATCGAGCGCCCCGACGGAGTCCAGAACCTGGCGCTGGCCGAGCCGTATCCCGGAGGCGAGGACGGTGATGCCCCTCCGCTGCAGCTTTTCGACGGCGTCCTTGAGGACCAGGGCGCCGGTGGCGTCCATGGTCGAGACCCGGGACATGCGCAGGATCACGACCCGGACGTCGGCGACCTCGGTCAGCTCCAGCAGGAAGCGGTGGGCTGCGGCGAAGAACAGCGGGCCGTCGATGCGGTACGCCACGATGTGCTCGGCCAGCAGCGCGTGCTCCTCCGCGCTGTGATCGCCCCGGGAGAGCGGCACCTGGGCGAGGCGGGCCTGCTTGGCCACGGCACGCAGCGCGAGGGCACCGGCCACCACCAGGCCGATGATCACCGCGTAGACCAGGTCCAGGGCCAGCGTGGCGGCCGCGGTGAGGACGAGGATGACGGCGTCGGAGCGAGTCGCCCGGGCCATGGCCTTCAGTGAACCGACCTCGACCATGCGGATCGCGGTGGCCAGCAGCACGCCGGCCAGGGCCGCGAGGGGGATCTTGGAGACCAGCGGCGCCGCGGCGAAGACGATTACGGCGAGGATCGCCGCGTGGGTGAGGGCGGCCAGTCGGGAGTTCGCTCCGGTGCGGACGTTGACGGCCGTTCGGGCGATCGCTCCGGTCGCCGGCACGCCGCCGAACAGCGGGGCGGCGATGTTGGCCAGGCCCTGACCGAACAGCTCCCGGTCCGCATCGTGCTGCTGTCCGACGGTCATGCCGTCGGCGACCGACGCGGACAGCAGGGACTCCAGGGCGGCGAGAGCGGCCACCGCGAGCGCCGGGGCGAGCAGTGTGCCCAGCGAGCCGAGGTCGAGGAAGGCCAGGGAGGGTGCGGGCAGGCCGGAGGGAAGGTCGCCGATCGGTTTCGCCGCGTCCAGGTCGGCGAGCTGGGCCACGATCGTCGCGGCGATGACCGCGACGATGGAGAAGGGGATCGTCGGCCGCAGGCGGGCGCCGACCAGCATGACCACAGCTACGGCGCCGGCCAGGCCGACGGCGGTCCAGTTCGGGGCCTTGGCGAACTCCGCGAGGGCTCGCCAGGTCACCACGAGCACCCGGTCGCCGTCCGGCTTGGGCACGCCGAGCGCGTTCGGGATCTGCTGCAGGCCGATCACGCAGGCGATGCCGAGCGTGAAGCCCTCCACGACCGACGCGGGCACGTACTGCATGTACGTGCCGGCCCTGAGCACGGCCAGCGCGACCAGTATCAGACCGGCCATCAGCCCGACGGTCAGCACCCCGCCCGGCCCGTACCGGCCGACGATCGGTACCAGGACGACGGTCATCGCGCCGGTCGGCCCGGACACCTGCAGATTCGATCCACCGAAGACCGCGGCGAGTGCGCCCGCGACCACCGCGGTCGCCAGACCGGCCTGTGCGCCCAGCCCGGAGGAGACTCCGAAACCCAGCGCCAGCGGCAGCGCCACGATCGCCACCGTCAGCCCCGCCAGCAGGTCCCGGCGCGGGTCACGCCGTATCTGGTCGAGGTCGGCACGTCCCGGCAGCAGCCGTGCGATGCGGGCCCGTACCCGGCTGATCTGCGAGGTCAACGCGAGGCCTCGGCTTCCCGCAGCTCGGCCAGCAGCTCGCCCCGCCCGGCCAGCATCTCGGTCAGGATCCGGCGGGCCGCCCTCATCAGGTCGGCGACGTCCCCGCCCGCGAGCGCGTAGACCACGGTCGCGCCGTCGCGGGTGGAGGTGACGATCCCCGAGCGACGCAGCACCGCCAGCTGCTGCGACAGGCTGGAGGGTTCCACCTCGATCGCGGCGAGCAGCTCCCGTACCGGCATCGGCCCGTCCTGCAGCAGCTCCAGCACACGTATCCGTACGGGATGCCCCAGCATCCGGAAGAACTCGGTCTTGGCCTGATACAGCGGAACGGACACGACCCCTCGGCTTCCTCGTACGAGCCCCGCCCAGGGGCGGACGCGATGGCTGTGCCCGCGGCTACCTGCGAGCACAGCCAATACAGCATCTAAGCAATTGCGAAATTTTGCAATTCCGCATCAGGATACGCCCGGTCGTCCCCCTCAGGAGGGGAGGACGGGCTCAGGCCTTCTTGACCACGCTGGACTTGAGCTGCATCGCACCGAAACCCTCGACCTTGCAGTCGATGTCGTGGCCGTCGACCCCGTCGACCAGCCGGATGTTGCGTACCTTGGTGCCGGCCTTGATCCCCGAAGGGCTGCCCTTGACCTTGAGCGCCTTGGTGACGACCACGGTGTCGCCGTCCTGCAGCACGTTGCCGACCGCGTCCCGGACGACCCGCGCCGCAAAAGCGCCGTCGGCTTGCGCGCCGCTCTCGGCGGGCACCCATTCGTGGCCGCACTCCGGGCAGACCACCAGGGCATTCATCTCGTAGGTGTACTCGCACGAGCACTTCGGACAGGGGGGAAGATTCTCGATCACACCGCCAGGGTATCCGGCCTCGATGCACCGGCTGCCCCTCGTCCCTCGCGCAGTGACGAGCGACACCGGAGTGCCGCACCACCAGGCCGGCAGCAGGCACGGCTGAGCAGCCTTGACGTGGCGGCTTCCGGCGGCTGGCTCGGTTCGTCACGCGGTGCTCCGCCGGGGACAATGGGACGCCCGGGCCGGGTGAGGTGGTGGCGATGCCCGCTTGGCATCTGCGCGATTATCACGACGACGATCTTGACCAGGCCGTTCAGATCTGGGACCAGAGCCGCCGGGCCGACGAGGACCGGGTGTTTCCGGTCTCGGAGGTGATGGCCGCGGCCAAGGCCGGCCAGACGGCGGTGGTCGCCGTGATCGGGGACGAACTGGTGGGCATGGCCGTGGCGCAGGCGTACGGCAAGCGGGGGTGGATCCTGCTGGTGGCACTCGCCTCCCGGTGGCGCGAGCGCGGGATCGGCAGTGCGCTCCTCGCCGAGCTGGAACGGCGCCTGCGGGCGTCGGGTGTGCGCCACATCAGCGCGCTGCTGCCCGCTCATGCCGCCGGGACGAAGGCTTTGGAGAACTCCGGCTACCAGCTCCGCAACGACCTGACCTACTACGAGAAACTCGAACCGCCCGGCACCGCCAACGCCGACGTCCTCGCGGCACTGGGCGGGCGCATGCTGCCCGAGGGGCTCTGGGACGCCATGGCCGGCATGGAGCGGGAGAAGCAGGTCGTCGAACGCCGTGTCGTGCTCCCGTTGACGGAGCCGGCGCTGGCAGACCGCTACGGCGTGGCCCCGCCCAAGGCGGTCATCCTGTTCGGGCCGCCCGGCACCGGAAAGACCAGTTTCGCCAAGGCGGTGGCCTCCCGGCTCGGCTGGCCGTTCGTGGAGATCTTCCCCTCCCGGCTGGCGGCCGACACGAGTGAGGGGCTGGCCGTCGCGCTGCGGGCGGTGTTCGCGGATCTGGCGGAACTGGACTCGGTGGTGCTCTTCATCGACGAGGTCGAGGAGATCGCCGGCGCGCGATCCGGGAAGGCGGTCGACCCCGGGCACGGTGTGACCAACGAGCTCCTCAAACTCATCCCCGTCTTCCGCGAGCACGACGCGCGGATCCTGGCCTGTGCCACCAACTCGGTTCGCTCTCTCGACGCGGCGTTCCTGCGACCGGGCCGGTTCGACTACGTCATTCCCATCGGCCCGCCGGACCAGACTGCCCGCGCGGCGATCTGGACCCGCTATCTGAGGGCCACCGCCGACTCCGTGGACCTCGACCAACTGGTCGAAGCCAGCGAGCTGTTCACCCCGGCCGACATCGAGTTCGCCGCCCGCAAAGGCGCGCAGGCGGCATTCGAGCGCGAAGTCACCCACCGCCAGGGCCGACCGGCCACCACCGAGGACTACATGAACGCCATCGCCGACACCCGGCCGACGCTCACCGCACGGGCGATCGAGGAGTTCACCGAAGACATCGAGACGTACAGCCGGCTCTGACACCCGTCCCGCATGCGGTTGAGCGCACGACGGTGGACGATCAGCCTCACCCCGGCCCGTCCCTACGGCACCCGCGTCTTTCGAGGCGGGTGCCGTTCCGTGAGGGTGGCGCGGGACAGTGGTGCCTAGGTGTATTGATCACGAGCGTTGTTGACATTCGCGGGGCTTGATCATGGCGAAGACCTCCGGTGTGGTGGAGCTGTCTAGGACTGCACCGCACGGAGG
>NZ_JBVIGN010000023.1:63299-97717 GCF_055570785.1 Streptomyces sp. NPDC031100 | reverse complement strand
GGCCCACCGACGCGGAGGGTACGCAGCCGCAGGGACCGTTTCCGAGCGGGAGCCCGCTCGCCGTACTGCGCCCAAGTCGCCGAATGCGGCGGCGCCGAGGGAAGGAAGGCCTCGCAAGGGCTCCCGGGATTGATGACGATCATCGTCGGATCGGTCGGCTGCCACACCTTGGCGAACCACTACAGGTAATTCCAGTCGAACACCCGGTGAGGCTCCGGCGCGGGCAGCATGCCCTCGGTGTACACGGCCCAGATCCGCCCGCCGGCGACACGCGGATCGGGCCCGAAGACGGCGTACGTGGCAGGGGGCGTGGCATCCGCCTCGTCCTTCTGTATCTCGAAGAACAGCCTGTCCTGCGCAAGCGTCGCAAAATACGCAGCCCAGTCCTCTCCCGACTTGGCATCGAGGAGAGCCCGCTCGACGTCCGTCGACGGTGTCCAGGTAAACGGTACCGAGGGTCTGAAATCTAGCGGTGGTGGACCGAATGACATGGATGGAAATACCTACCGCGATTTACCATAATGGCGCGATATCGCCATTCCGACTGCTTCAGTTAGTGTTGATCTGGCGACAGATGAACCCTCACGCTGATACACAGGCGCATGGATTGGTTCTATCTTGATGGAGGGACTCACCTTCGGTGAGGCCCTCTCGAAGCTTTCCCAGCGGGTTTGCACTCGATGCTCATCGGTTACTTATCAGGGTTGCCCCTCTCTCTATTGTGGTCAATTATCACGCGATGAACCGGAGGACCGACCCTGATCCGAACCTGCTTGTCCCGCTCATTGTGAGCCGAAACAACGCCATGTACTGGCGTTCCTGTGTCCGGTAGTGGCGCGGGGGCGAAGTTTGCTGTCGTCGGATTATAGGAAGCCACATCAAGGAAGCCGGTAACCCCTGGAGCCCGGGACAATTCCAGGAAAACCCCGAAGGGGAATCTGGCTTTGACGATCCCATCGACCTCTGAACCCAATGGATACAGTAGCTTTGCCTCTTCCCAGCTTGTTTCTGTGCTCATCTGTGGCGGATCCTAGGGTATTTGTTCAATTCTTCGACTCTAGTGTTGGGTATTTCCAGTTCAGTGAGGGGTCCCCCTTCATAAGGGTGTTCGTGCTGCATGAAGCGGGCCAAGTATTCAGCCTTCGGTATCTGTATTTCTATCACTCCTTCACCGTAGTGTTTTGCGTATACTTCGGCAAGTTCTCGTTCCTTGGCGAAATATACGAGGCCGTTCATGTATGGATCGTCGGGGCCGCCTGGGAAGTCCTCTGCTCGGTAGCCATGCTGCTCCTGGAGGTCACCTTGCCCCCTTTGCGGCGCCTTGTAGATTGATTGCACCTCCTCCGGGCAATCATCTGGAGCAAGTCCGAGGTGGTCGGTCCATGTATGCGGGTTTGAGACGTATACAAATGGGTTGGGGGCGGGCGCGAGACCGAGGGGGTCCGGGGTCAGGTACCGGGCGGCTTCGGGGTCGTAGTGGCGGAAGTAGTTGTAGTGGAGGCCGGTTTCCGGGTCGTAGTACTGGCCTGGGAAGCGGAGCGGCGTATATGCCGTGCTGTTGGCTGCCCATGCCGTCGTTCCCCACAGAGTGCTTCGGGTACGCCAAGCGATTTCGCCCTGCTCGTCGATGAGTTCGCTGGGGGTGCCGACCAGGTCTGTGACGATGGCGAAGAAGCGGGAGTCGATCTCGTCCTGGGGTGCTTCGGCCGCTGTGATGCGTTCCGTTTGAGTCAGGGGGCGCAGACCCTGGTGATCCCAGGTCAGGGTGACAGGGTTGGGCAGGTCTGCGGACGTCGTGGTCTGTTCGCAGACGGTGGTGCCGTCCCAGGTGAAGTCGACGCGTTCTACGACCGTTTCGGCGTCCGGCGCGAGGCGAAGCTTCGCAGTGCGGCGACCCAGGGGGTCGTACGTGTAGCGCCAGCGGGTGCCGTCCGGGGTTATCACCGACGTCAGGCGGTCCTCGGCGTCCCACTCGTAGCGCCAGGTGTCCGGCTTACGGGACAGGCGGGTCTTCTGGCGGAGGATGATGCGGCCGAGGGCGTCGTGCTCGTAGCGGACGTTCCCGGCGCGCGTGATGCGGGTGCCCGTGTAGGTGCGGGAGCCTACTGCCTCCTGGCCCGGATGGTGGGCCGGCCAACTCGCCTGTGTCTGGTTGCCCGCCTCGTCGTACGCGTACCGTTCCGTCCAGCCCGACGCGTGGACCGCCGTCACTCGGCCCGTCGCGTCCAGGTCGAAGCGGCGGGAGCCGGAGAGCTGGTCGTCGATGCCGATGACGTTGCCGTCGGCGCGGTAGGCGTACGCCCGGTGTTGGACCGTGCGGCCCCCAGCTCCGGTCACCGACTGGGTCGTCAGGCGGCCCAGCGCGTCGAAGGTGTGCTCCAGAGTGATCGTTCCGCCGATGTGGCGGGAGAGTTCGCGGCCTGCCTCGTCGTAGGTGAAGGCGATGGCGCGACCTGACGCCACCATGCCGGTGCGGCGGCCGGTGGCGTCGTACGTCCAGGTGGTCTCGGCTCCGGCGGGGGTCGTGCGCCCGGTGCGGCGGCCCAGCGCGTCATGTTTGTACGTCATCGTGCGGTCGTTGACCGTTTCCGAATGCAGGCGGCCGTGGCGGTCCCGGAGCAGGGTGAGCGTGGTGCCGTCGGGGCCTGTCGCTTGCGCCAGTTGGTCGGTGAAGTCGTAGGCGTAGGTCGTGATCTGGCCTGCCGCGTCTTTGCGTGTGACCTGGCCAAGTTCGTTGCGGTCGAAGGACACCTCCTCGCCAAGGACGTTCCTGCGTGCCACCAGGCGGGCGGCGGCGTCGTACGTGTATGTCAGTGCGCGGTCGTCGAAGTCTGTCTCCGTCACCAGGCGGCCTGCCGCGTCGTATTCGTACGTCCACGTCAGGCCCTGCGGGTTCGTGACTTTCGTCAGGCGCAGTTCGCTGTCGTGGTCGAACTCGTAGCGGACCCCGTCCGGGCCCGTGCGTGCCGTCAGCAGGTCGAAGTGGGTGTACTCGAAGCGGGTGACGCCGCCGAGCGGATCGGTGTGGGTGGTGCAGTTGCCTTCGCCGTCGTACGTCCATGCCTCGGTCGTGCCGTCCGGGGCCGTACGGGCCGACAGGTGGCCCTCTACCGTCCACTCCAGGCGAGTCACCGCACCCGTCGGGTCCGTTATCGCGGTCGTCCGGCCGACGGCGTCCCGTTCGTAGCGCGTCACCGCGCCCAGCGGGTCCGTCGCCTCCACCGGGAGACCCGCACGATCGCACACGACCCTTGTCGTGTTGCCCAACGGATCTGTCACGGACGTCAGGTGGCCTGCCTCCGTGTACGTGAAGTGGGTCGTCTGGCCTGCCTGGTCCGTCACCGACGTGCGGTTGCCTCGCTCGTCGAAGCTCTGACGGATCACAGTGCCGTCCGGATTCACCAGCTTCACCGGCAGGCCGAGTTCGTTGTAGTCCGCTCTCGCCTCGCGGCCGTCCGGGCGGACGACCGATGTGCGGTTGCCTGCCTCGTCGTACCGGAACATCGTCGTGTGGCCCACCGCGTCCGTCCGGGACAACAGGCGGTTGTAACGGTCACGCCGGTATCTGGTCTCGGCGCCGAGCGGGTCGATCTCGGCCACCACCTGCCGGGCGTCGTTGATCAGGTAGCGACTGGTGTGGCCTTCGCCGTTCGTCGCCGCGGTCACGCGCAGGCCAGTCTCCGGGTCCGGTCCTTGGTACGAAAAGCGCGTGGCCATGTGGCCCGCGGAGCCGGTCTGGGCTGTGCAGCGGTCCTGGTCGTCGTACTCGTACGTGTAGCTGCAGTCGTTCGTGTCCGTCCAGGACGTGACCCGGCCCGCCTCGTCGTAGGTGAAGCGGAGCGGCAGGCCGGAGGAGTTGTAGACCTCGGTGAGGTTGCCGTCCGTGTAGCCGAAGCGTTTCAGCTCCTGGCCGGTCGCCACCAGGTTGTAGGCAGTTACGCGGCCCGACTCCGTGGTGATGCGGACGCCCTGGCCGCTGCTGGAGACCACTGCCAGCGGGGTGCCCTCCGCGTCGTACTCGAAGGTGATCCAGTTGCCGTTGCGGTCGTCTATCTGCTCCAGGACGGCCAGGTGCTCGCTCCGGTCGGCGAAGTGCCAGGTGCGGAGCGTGCCCGGGTCGGTGATCGTGTAGCCGTCGTCCACTCGGTCCAAGGGCCAGCGGGGGCCGTGGGACGGGAGGGTGGGCAGGCCCGGGGCCGGGTGTGGGTACGCCAGGAGCAGGCCGTCCTCGGTGACGAACACGACTCCCTGAGCGTCGATCTCCAGGCGCTGGTCCAGGGTGGAGGACCAAGAGGGGCCGAACCAGCGGCCCAGGTGGTAGCCGGACTCCACCCGCCGCTTGAGGATCACAGGCAGCACGCCGGGGAGGGTCGCGTCCGTCTGCGGCAGGAACATCTTGCCGGTGGCGACATCGACCGGGTCGCCGCAGTCCTCCACGGCGTCCTCTTCGCGGGAGTGATTCTGCGGGTTCTCGTCCACCTCCTCGCGAGCAGTTTTCCCTCCCGCCTTCTCGGCCCCCGCTGCTCCCTTGCGCTCGGCTGCCGCCGCCAGCTTCTCCCCGGCCGCAGCCCGGACCCCGTTGATCTCCGCCCCCACTCCGTCGGTCAGAGCCACCTGCGGAGCGAACCGTCCCCCGAACTCGGCAGGATCCCTGAGGAAGTCGCCCAAGTTCTGCTTCAGGGCCCGTTCCGGATGCGTGGCGCTGGAGACGAGGCCGGCCAGGGTCATGGCCTGGTGCTTGAGGGCCTCGGCGGGGTGGGTCAGGTTGTACGGGTCCAGTGGGTTGGCGCCGCGGGCCATGGTCATCAAGCCCGCCGTGCCCTTGATGACGCCGCCGCCGACATGGAGGATCTCCGTGTGGGCGGCGCCGAGGCCGTCCGACCAGTCCGATTTGAGCTGGGCCAGCGGGGGCGGCTCGGCCGGGGCGTGGGCGAGGGCCGCATCGACGGCCTTGGCGGCACTGTCCGCGGCGGTGTTGCGCTGCTTGCGGGCCTCGTTCAGGATCTCCTCGGCCCGAGCGAGGGCGGCCGTACCGGGGTCGTCGAAATCGCCGGGGGCCGGGCCCGGGTCCTTGTCGCCGGACGCGACAGCGGTCTTGTAGGCGTCGGCACGCTTCTCGTAGTCGGCCTTCGCCTTCTGGGAGGTCTCCTTGCCCGCCTTGTGCAGGTCGATCGCGTCCTGGGCCTGTTTCTGTGCCCAGGTGACCGTCTCCGCGTACGCCTCCAGCGCTGCTGCGGCCTTGGAGCAGGCGTCCGCCGCGTGCAGCCACTTCACCGGGTGCATCGCGAACTTCCTGCGGAACGCTTCGGCCGCCTCGCCCTGCCACTGCGAGGAGTCCAGCTTCCGCATGCCCTGGCCCACGTTGTCGAAAGCCGTGTGGAAGTCCTTCAAGTGCTTGGCGGTGGACTGGATGTCCTTCGCGCTGCCGTGGACGAGGTCGGCCGGGTCATCGCTCTCGCCGAGCTGCTTCTCACCCGGGGTGGCACCCAGCGCGGATGCGGCCCTGTCGCCGTAGTGCTCGACCTTGTCCGCCCAGCCGTGCGCACCGGCCTTGTCCAGGCCCGCCCCGACGAGATCGGTGCCCTTGTCGATGCCCTCACCGACGAACTTCTTGCCGGAGTCGATGACATGCCCGGCACCACCGAGGAGGTCGTTGGTCAGATCACCGAGCCCCATCAGCCGGCACTCCCGTTCTGCTTCCGCTGCTGTTCAGCCGCTCGCGCACGTTCCTCGGGGGACGGACCCCACATGTCCTCCAGCAGGCTGTCGTAGCCGTCGCCGTATCCGGCCCCCTGGACGAGGCTGTCCACACTCACGCCCGGCGGCATCCCCACCGATCCGGTCATCACATCCCGCCCGGCGTCCTTGAAACCCTGCTTGCTGCTCTCCCACGCCTCCTCGAAGGACTTCCCGCTGTAATCGGGGTGGGTCAGGGCGTCCGCACTGCCCTGCTGCAGCTGGTCCCAGCTCATCTTCGTCACGTCGTCCTCGGACGCGTACGGGTTGCCCACCACCGAGTTGTAGCCGACCTTCAACGCGCCCTCGATGTACTGGTCCCTCTCGTGCATCGTGCCCGCCGACAGACCCACACCCTCCGCGAACGTGTTGCCCTCCGCCACCAGGGCACGCACACCCCACTCCCAGCGCTCACAGAAAGACTTGAACGTCGACGTCAGATCCCCATGCCCCAGCTGGAGCCCGGACAGCTCCAGGTTCGAAAAACCCCGGCCCACCCCCGCCAGGCTGTCAACCCCCAGCTCCCTCAGCTCGCTGAGGGTCTGGGTGATGCCCTTCGCGATCTCACCCAGACCCCTGTAGTCGATACCCTCGCCGGCTCCGCTCACCGCGGCGCCTCCCCCTCATTCAGCACGACGGCCCGGTCAACGGCCGCCCCATCCGGCACGATCCCCACCACCGGCGGAAACAGCACCCCCTCATCCCCATCGGCCGCATCCACCGCCACCCCACACGGCACCCCCACAGCCGGAACCCCCACATCCAGCAACCGGGCCCCCAGCACCCGCCGGTACGGCCACTCCCGCTCCCCCTCACCCCTCGCCACCGCAAACCGCGCCAGCGCCGACTCGTTCGAGAACGCCAGGATCCAGCGGATACCGCCAAAGTCGGCCGTCAGCGGATTCTCGTCCGCGTCGAGAGGGAGCAGTACTGCCGTACGGCGGAACTCACCCAGCACAGCAGCGAACTCACGGCACCTGCCCGCGACCCCCTCCGCCTCGGAGGGAGCAGGAGCCACAGGAGATACGTCCGCGTCGGCCGGCTCCGCATACTCCGCCAGCCGCGACCTGCGTACCAGCCCCGACGCGTCGGCGCCACCCCCGTGATCAGCCATGTCCGGGATCATCACATCCGTGCATTACCGAACGCAACGCGGTACCCGGCACGGCACAGGACCTTTGGCCGGATCTACGCCGGCTAGGGCAGCCCCACCCGCCGGAACTCAATGGTCTCGTACGTCCCCGTCGTACCGGTCTCGTAGAGGACGCCGACCGTGTCGTGGGCTAGTTGGACGAGGTCGGAGTAGGCGGCCCTGTGGTCCGAGAGGGTCAGCAGCTTGGTGAAGGTGTGGCCCTCGTTCGTGCTGGACCACAGGGCCATCGCGCGGCGGGCCGTGGGCACGGAGGGGGCCGAGAGCAGCAACGGGGTCTTGGGGCCGTGGAGTTGGAGCACGCTGCCCTGGACCACCGGCACGTCGTTCAGGGCGGGCTGGACGGCGTAGGGCCGTTCCAGGGTCTGGCCGCCGTCGCCGGAGTAGGTGTCGAGGCGGTTGCCCGGCGCCTTGCCGTTCTGGTCGCGGGCGTTGAAGTACAGGCGGCCGTCCGGGAGTTGGGCGGCGCTCGTTTCGTTGGCGTTGGTCCCGCCGTCGTAGGTGTCGTCCACGAAGCCGACGTGCCAGGTATGCCCTCCGTCGTCGCTGTAGAGGGCGTGGCCGCCGTAGTACTTGGGCTCCGCGCCGGTGTCAGGGGATCCGGCGGGCGGGGCGGCGGAGTGGTTGGCGGGGATCAGCAGGCGGCCGGCGTGCGGGCCCCGGGTCAGGGCGACCGCGTGCCCGGGACCGGTGGCGTACCAGCGCCAGCCCGGCCGCTTCGCCTCGGCCGTGATGTCCCGCGGAGGCGAGAAGTGCCGGCCGTCGTCCGGGCTGCCCTGCACGAACACCCGGCGGCTCTGCTCCGGGGTGGCTGCGCCGCGCATGATCTGAGCCTCCGTCACGGCCCCGCTGTTGTACGAGGTGACGAGGACGACGGCGCCGGAGCGCGGGTCGACCACGGGCGCCGGGTTGCCCCGGGTGTTCCCCTCCCCCGCGGCCACCACCTTCAGCCGGCCCCAGGTGCAGCCGCCGTCGGCGGAGCGGCGCAGCACCACGTCGATGTCCCCGCTGTCGCCCGCGCCGTCGTGCCGTCCCTCGGCGAAGGCGAGGACGGTGCCGTGCGGGGTCCTGACGAGGGCGGGGATGCGGTACGTGTGGTAGCCGCCCTGGCCGGACACGTACGGCACCGAGGAGGTGCAGCCGGGGGCCGCGTGGGCGGGCAGGCGGGCGGTGAGCGAGGTGAGGAGCGCGAGCGTCGTGAGAAGCGTGCGGTGGAGCGGCGTCACGCACCCATGCTGCCCGGAATCACCAGCCCCGACTCGTAGCCCACGACCACCAACTGGGCCCGGTCGCGCGCCCCGAGCTTGCCCATGATCCGGCTCACATGGGTCTTCGCGGTGAGCGGGCTCAGCCCCAACGCCTCGGCTATCTCAGTGTTGTTGAGGCCCCGGGCGACCAGCGTCAACACCTCCCGCTCCCGGTCCGACAGGCACTCGGGGCCGCCCGTCGGCGGCGCGGAGGGGCTGCGCAGAAACCGCTCGATCAGCCGTGCCGTCGGGCCCGGGGAGAGCAGCGCCTCGCCCGCGGCGACCGTGCGGATCGCATCGAGAAGTTCAGCCGGACGGGTGTCCTTCACCAGGAACCCCGAGGCGCCCGCGCGCAGCGCGTCCACGATGTTCTCACCGGTGTCGTAGGTGGTGAGGACCAGCACCTTCACCCCGGCCAGGTCCTCGTCGGCGGCGATCAGCCGGGTGGCCTCGATGCCGTCGAGGTCGGGCATGCGGATGTCCATCAGCACCAGGTCGGCGCGTTCGGTGCGGGCGAGGTCGACGGCCTCGCGGCCGGTGGCGGCCTGCCCGACGACCACCATGTCCGGCGCGGACTCCACGAGCATCGCGAACGCAGCCCGTACGAGGGTCTGGTCGTCGGCGAGCAGCACCCGGACGGGGGTCATCTGGTTCCTCCCAGCGGCAGTACGGCTATCACCTCGAAGCCGTTCGTGTCCTCGCGCGGACCGGCGGTCAGCGTGCCGCCGACGCTGCGCGCCCGCTCCCGCATGCCGAGCAGGCCGTAGCCTGGCGTGTCGGTGCCACCGCCTGCTCCGTCGTCGGTGACGTGGACGTGGAGAGAACCGTCCTCCTCGTACACCCGCACCTGCACGGTCAGGTCGTCCCGGCCGCCGTGCCGTACCGCGTTGGTGAGCGCCTCCTGCACGATCCGGTAGGCGGCGGCCCCCACGGCGGGCGGCACCCCGTCCGCGGTGACCGTGAGCTTCACCTCGGCGCCCGCGGTCGTCCGGGCGAGGTCGGCCAGGCCGTCGAGGCCGGGCAGCGGGCCGCGGGCGTCCGGGGTGCCGGGATCGCGCAGGACCTCCAGCGTCGTACGGAGTTCACCGCGGGCCGTGCGGCAGGTCTCGGCGATGTCGTCCAGGGCGCCGGCGACGGCGGCCCGGTCCAGCCGGTCGGGGTCGGCGGCCAGGACGTGGGCGGCGACCGAGGTCTGCACGCCGATCAGGGTGATGCTGTGGGCGAGCAGGTCGTGCAGGTCGCGGGCGATGCGCAGGCGTTCCTCGGCGACCCGGCGACGGGCCTCCTCCTCGCGGGTGCGTTCGGCGCGTTCGGCGCGCTCGACGGCCGCGGCCACGTTCGCCCGGTGGACGCGGATGTAGCCGCCGAGGACGAGCATGGAGACGATCCAGCCGGTGATCTGGAAGGACACCGTGAGCCCGGCCATGCCGTGGTCGATCTTCAGGAGCATCATCAGCCCGACGACGGCGCAGCCGATGACCGCCGTGCGCCGGGGGCCGCTGCGGACCGCCACCGTGTAGAGGACGGCCATGGAGGCGGCCGTCGGCGCGGAGTGGTTGTAGTCCAGCTGGTGGAACGTCGCGATCAGCGGGATCATGATCGCCAGCGCGGTCAGCGGCGCCCGTCGGCGCCAGGCGAGCGGCACGTGCAGGGCCAGCAGCAGAGCCCAGCCGAGCGCGTCCGGGTGCCGTCCGCTGCCGACGGTCATGGCGATGACGGAGGCCAGCGCGGCGAGGCCGGCGGCGAGGTAGGCGTCCTGCCGCAGAGGGTCGGGAGACGGCTCTGCGAGCCGGGGCCGGAAATCGGTGATGGTTGCCTGCACGGGGTTCATCTTCCGCTACGGGGCTCAGCCCACGGGCTCCGGTGTGCGCTTCCTCGGCGCCTCGGGTGTCCTGGACAGCCGCCCCGGCCACCACACCCACCGCCCGAGCGCCACGCTCGCGCTGGTCACGAGGTAGGTGCGGACGAGGAAGGTGTCCAGCAGGACGCCGACCGCGATGACGAAGCCCAGCTCGACCAGCGGGACCAGGCCCATGTTGGTGAGCACGGCGAAGGTGGCGGCGAGGACGAGCCCCGCGGAGGCGATGACCCCGCCGGTGGTGCGCAGCGCGGTCAGCGCCGCTGCCGCGGGCTCGGCCCCCTTCAGCGACTCCTCCCGCATGCGGTGCATCAGGAAGATGCCGTAGTCGACGCCGAGGGCGACGAGGAACACGAAGGACAGCAGGCCGAGGCCGGGGTCGGTGCCGTGGAAGCCGAACAGCGGCTCGAACACCAGCCCGCCGAGGCCGAGCGCCGCACCCCACACGGCGACCACGGCGGCCACCAGGATCAGCGGCGCGACCAGCGAGCGCAGCAGGGCGATCAGGATCAGCAGCACGGAGAGCAGGACGATGGGTACGACGACCAGCCGGTCGCGGGCGTCGGTGTCCGCCAGGTCCAGCTGCTGGGCACTGGGCCCGCCGACGTAGGAGCCGGTGAGCCGGTGCCGCAGCTCCTTGATGGTGGCGGTCTCGGCGGCGGACTGGGGCGGGGCGGACGCGGTCACCGTGATCTCGGTCCAGCCTCCGCCGCTACGGCCCTCCTCGGCGGCCGCCACTCCCCGGGTGCCCTGGACCGCCGCCAGGGTGGCGTCGGCGCGGGCGGCCGGGGTCAGGATCTCGATGGGCTGCGCGGACCGCTCCGGGTAGGCCTTGGCCAGGGTCTGCATCGCCGCGACGGAGTCGGGCCGGTCGACGAAGGTGTCCAGCTGCTTCACCGCGCCGGGCAGGTTCAGCGCGCCGAGCGCGAGCGCGCCGAGCAGGGCGGCGCCGGAGGCGAGGACGGTCAGCGGGCGGCGCCCGGCGGAGGAGCCCATCGCGGCGAACAGCGACCGGCGCTCCTTGGGGGTGCTGCCGAGGGCGGGCACGAGCGGCCAGAACAGGCGGCGGCCCAGCAGGACCAGGACGACGGGGAGCAGCGTCAGCATCGCGACCAGCGCGCACAGCACGCCGACCGTGCCGAGCGGGCCCATGCTCCGGCTGGAGTTGAGGTCGGCGGCGAGCAGGCAGAGCAGCCCGGCGGCGACCGTGCCGGAGGAGGCGATCACGGCGGGCCCGCAGCCGCGCAGGGCGGCCCGCATGGCGTGGTACGGCCGCTCGTGGCGCCGTAGCTCCTCGCGGTAGCGGGAGACGAGGAGCAGGGCGTAGTCGGTGCCGGCGCCGAAGACGAGGATCGTCATGATGCCCGCGCTGGAGCCCGAGACGGTGGTGCCGAAGGCCTGGTTGAGGCCGTAGGCCGCGGCCCGGGCCAGGAAGTCGGCGATGCCGGCGACGGCGAGCGGGACCAGCCACAGCAGCGGGCTGCGGTAGATGAGGATCAGCAGGACCGCGACGACGGCGACCGTGGTGTAGAGCAGGGGTCCGCCGAGGGAGCCGTACACGCCGGCCGCGTCGGTGGCGAGGGCCGCCGGCCCGCCCACCTCGACGGACAGCCCGTCCTGGTCGCGGGCGACCTGGCGGACGTCGTCGACGAGGGTGTCGCGCTTCTTCTCGTCGGTGCCGGGCTCGTTGCTGGCGACCGGGTACATCAGGGTGGTGCCGTCGGCGGACGGGATGCCCTTCGGGGTGCCGGTCAGGGTGTGGCGGTCGGCGATGGTCGCCACCTGCCGTCCGGCCGTGGCCCGGTCGGCGGCGGTGAGGCCGCCCGCGCGGTGGTAGACGAGGACCAGCTCGGTGGTCTCGCCGCCCGGCAGCCGGTCCTGGAGCCGGGCCACCCGGGTGGAGTCGGCGGATGCGGGCAGGTAGTCGGTCGCCCGGTTGTGCTGGACGTCGGCGAGCCTGGCGGCGAACGGTCCCGCCACGGCCAGCAGGACCACCCACAGCCCCAGCACCAGCCAGGGCAGGCTTCGTCGCCCGCCCCTCGCACGTGTTCTCGCGGCCCCCATGGACGGGCCCTCCCTCTGGAATCGGATGTCTGGATACGGCTTCCAGACTTCCGCCGGAGAGGGCTGCGTTCGTCGGGCGTGGGGGCGAGTTCGGCGCTACTGCGAGGGGTGACCGGGCGGGCCCGTTACTCCCCGGGGAGTATCAGGACGGCGTCCCCGCGGCGGCCAGCAGCCGGTTCACGTCGTCGGTGCAGATGGTGAGCGCGGCGCCGATCGTGGCGAGGGCGTCGCGTTCCGCGGGCGTGTAGCGGCCGTCGGCCAGGGCGATGCGGGCGGCCTGCAGGAGCAGGGACTCGCGACCGGCCGGGGCGAGGTGCGGGGCGAGCGGGTCGAGGGCCTCGTGCAGCTCTATGGCGAGGCTCGCGCCGCACGGCCCGCCGAGGACCCGGCCGGTGTCGGCGGCGAGGGCCTCGACCAGGGCGGCCAGCTGCTCCTCGGTGCAGTCCTCGAAGCCGGCGGCGCGCACCGCGATGGCGGCCGTCTCCAGGGCCGTACGGGAGCAGGTGCCGCCCGCGGCCAGGACGGCGAGGGCGACGGTGTGCACGGCGTCCCGGAGCATCGCGGAGAAGCGGCGGGTGGTGGGGTGGTCCAGGACGTCGGTGCCGAAGTGGTGGCGGCAGGACGCGCACTCCACGACCGGTCCGGTCGCCCCGCGCGGCAGCACGGGCACCCCGAGGAGGGTGAAGCGGCGGCGGCCGGTCAGCCGCTGGTAGTTGCGGTCGCCTCCGCAGCCGGGGCAGAAGAACTCGCCGTCTCCCACGGGTGTCCATGCGGTGCGGGTGCCCAGAATGCGCACAGCCCTGGTGGCACGGCCGTCTCGTCCCCGTACTGGCAGCACGTCGCACCTCCGTAACCGCGCGGCAACATCGCAGCGCTGGCGTGATGTTAGCCACATCACGGAGGCTGAGTCAGTACCCCGGACGAGACCTGTCCGTGACCTGAGGGGCGCGATGGCCGATAAGCGACGGGGCCCCGACCGCCGTTCACAGCGGTCGAGGCCCCGAAAGTGCCGGTCAGCGCGGGTCAGCGGGCCGCACGGTTCACGGCGGAGACGACGGCCTTCAGCGATGCACGCGTCGTGTTCGCGTCGATGCCGATCCCCCACAGGACCTTGCCGTCGATCGCGCATTCGATGTACGAGGCGGCCTGTGCGGAGGCGCCCTCGCTCATCGTGTGCTCCTGGTAGTCCAGCAGGCGTACGTCGATGCCGATGGACTGCAGGGCGTCGAAGAAGGCCGAGATCGGACCGTTGCCGGAGCCGGTCAGCACCGTGTCCTCGCCGTCGACGGTGGCCTCGACGGTCAGCGTGTCCACGCCGTCCGTGTCGGTGGTCGACTGGCCGGTGCGGACCTGGATGCGGCCCCACGGGTTGTCCGGGTTCGGCAGGTACTCGTCCTGGAAGACGGCCCAGATGTCGGCGCCGGTGACCTCGCCGCCCTCGGCGTCCGTCTTGGCCTGGATGATCTTCGAGAACTCGATCTGCATCCGGCGCGGCAGGTCCAGCTTGTGGTCGTTCTTCAGGACGTAGGCGATACCGCCCTTGCCGGACTGCGAGTTGACGCGGATGACGGCCTCGTAGGAGCGGCCGACGTCCTTCGGGTCGATCGGCAGGTACGGGACCGCCCACTCGATGTCGTCGACGGTGACGCCCTTGGCGGCCGCGTCGGCCTCCATCGCGTCGAAGCCCTTCTTGATGGCGTCCTGGTGGGAGCCGGAGAAGGACGTGTAGACCAGGTCGCCCACGTACGGGTGGCGCGGGTGGACCTCCATCTGGTTGCAGTACTCCCACGTACGACGGATCTCGTCGATGTCGGAGAAGTCGATCTGCGGGTCGACGCCCTGGGAGAACAGGTTCATGCCCAGGGTGACCAGGTCGACGTTGCCGGTGCGCTCGCCCTGTCCGAACAGGCAGCCCTCGACGCGGTCGGCGCCGGCCATCAGCGCCAGCTCGGCGGCGGCCACGGCCGTACCGCGGTCGTTGTGCGGGTGGATCGACAGACAGACGTGCTCGCGGCGGGACAGGTTGCGGCCCATCCACTCGAAGCGGTCCGCGTGCGTGGACGGGGTCGAACGCTCCACCGTGGCGGGCAGGTTGAGGATGATCTCGCGGCCCGGGCCGGGCTGCCAGACGTCCATGACGGCCTCGCAGACCTCCAGCGCGAAGTCCAGCTCGGTGTCGGTGAAGATCTCGGGGCTGTACTGGTAGCCGAATTCCGTCTCCGGGCCCAGCAGCTTCTCCGCGTACTCCATCACCAGGCGGGTGCCGTCGACGGCGATCTGCTTGATCTCGTCCTTGGAGCCGCGGAACACGACCCGGCGGAAGACCGGCGCGGTGGCGTTGTACAGGTGGACGGTGGCCCGGCGGGCACCCTTCAGGGACTCCACGGTCCGCTCGATCAGGTCCTCACGGGCCTGGGTCAGCACGGAGATGGTCACGTCGTCCGGGATCGCGCCCTCTTCCTCGATGATCGAGCGCACGAAGTCGAAGTCGGTCTGGCCGGAGGCCGGGAAGCCGACCTCGATCTCCTTGTAGCCCATCTTGACCAGCTGGTCGAACATCCGGCGCTTGCGCTCGGGCGACATCGGGTCGATCAGGGCCTGGTTGCCGTCGCGCAGGTCGGTGGAGAGCCAGCGGGGGGCGACGGTGATGCGCTGCTCCGGCCACGTGCGGTCCGGGATGTCGACCTGCTCGTAGCGGCCGTACTTGTGGATCGGCATGGAACTGGGCTGCTGGCGGTTGGCCATGATGCGGGGCTCCTTGGAGGTGTCCTGGAGGACGGCCGACGACGCAACGCCAAGCTCCGCGGGGAGGGAGTCGGCCTCGACTACAGGCCCTCGCCGCGGCAGCTAAGAAGGAGCAGCCCGAAACGCATGATGCTCCGCATGCTAGCCGAGCAGCGCCGGGCCGCGAGGGCCCGTATCAGTATGCGGGACCGCGAGGATGAAATGGGGCAAAAAGTGCGCCATACCACTTCGGCTACGGGGAGTGAGCCCGATGTCACCGTATTTCACCAATCATGGTCGCGAGTAGTGACAGCCGTGTGACTCAGTGCAAGGGTGCCGGGCATGACGACCAACGGGGGCTTCCAGCCCGTCTTCTGCACGATTGTGCCGCCGCACGTCCTCGAAAAGCTCGCGCAGCACGAGGACCCCGCGCTCTCCCGCCCGGCCCGCCGGTCCCTGGAGCACGACTCCGCCCAGCGCACCCGCCGCCGGCTGACCACGGTGATCGGCGCGCCGTCCGTCGCCCCGCCCGCCGGAGCGCCGGCCGACCAGCCGCACCGCACCATCTACGACGCGGAGCACCAGCAGGACCTGCCCGGCGCCAAGGTCCGCGAGGAGGGCTCCGAGCCCGGGCAGGACGCCACGGTCAACCGCGCCTACGCGGGCCTCGGCGCCACCTTCGAGCTGTACCTGAAGGTGTACGGCCGCAACTCCATCGACGGCGAGGGCCTGCCGCTGGACGCGAGCGTGCACTTCGGCACCGACTACGACAACGCCTTCTGGAACGGCGAGCAGATGGTGTTCGGCGACGGCGACAACGAGATCTTCCTGGACTTCACCATCCCGGTGGACGTCATCGGCCACGAACTGACCCACGGCGTCACCCAGCACACCGCCAACCTGGCCTACTACGGCCAGTCCGGCGCGCTCAACGAGTCGGTGTCCGATGTCTTCGGCTCGCTGATCAAGCAGTACTCGCTCGGCCAGAGTGCCGCCGAGGCCGACTGGCTGATCGGCGCGGGACTGCTCGCCCCGCGCGTCACCGGCACCGCCCTGCGCTCGATGAAGGCGCCGGGCACCGCCTACGACGACGACGTCCTCGGCAGGGACCCGCAGCCCGCGACCATGGACGCCTATGTGCGCACCGACCGCGACAACGGCGGCGTGCACATCAACTCGGGCATCCCGAACCACGCCTTCTACCTGGTCGCCACGGCCATCGGCGGCAACGCCTGGGAGAAGGCCGGGCAGATCTGGTACGACGTATTGACGAGCGGTCGCCTGAAGCAGAACGCCCACTTCACCGACTTCGCCACGCTCACCGTCAAGGCGGCCCGCGAGCGGTACGGCGCCGGCGACGAACTCGAGGCCGTGCAGAAGGCGTGGGACCAGGTAGGGGTGCGGACGCAGTAGTTCCGTACTAGACAGTGACCCATGCGTATCCAAGTGCGGCGCACGGGCGGTTTCGCAGGCATCGAGCGCCGGGCCGAGGTGGACACCTCGGGCCGGCCCGACGCCGCCGAGTGGCACGCCCTGGCCGAACGCGCCCTCGCGTCCGGCCGGGGCACGCGCCCGGCCGGGGTCCCGGACGGCTTCAGCTACGAGATCACGGTGGACGGCCGGACGGTGTACGCGGCCGATCCCCGACTGACCGCGGACCAGCGGGAGTTGATCTCGCGGGTCCTGAAGGAAGGTGCGTAGGCGCGGTTTCACGCCGGGGCGTTGACTTCCGTTACCGGGGGTAAGGATGATCCCGGCCATGGCGACTGATGCAGGCAATCCGATCCGCCGCTTCCCGGCCGGCTTCCTGTGGGGTGTCTCGACCTCCGCGCACCAGATCGAGGGCGCGGCCGACGCGCGCGAGGCGTCCGTGTGGGACGTGTTCACGGCCGAGCCGGGGCGGGTGAAGGACGGCTCGACGGCCGCGGTGGCCTGCGACCACTACCACCGCTACCGGGAGGACGTGGCCCTCCTGGCCGGCCTCGGCGTGGACGCGTACCGCTTCTCCGTCTCCTGGCCGCGCGTGAACTCCCCCGGCGGCCTGGACTTCTACGACCGTCTGGTGGACGAGCTGTGCGCGGCGGGCGTGCGCCCGGTGCCCACCCTCTTCCACTGGGACCTGCCCGCCTCGCTGGACTGGCTGGAGCGGGACACGGCGGCCCGGTTCGCCGAGTACGTGTCCGTGGTGGCCGAGCGCCTCGGTGATCGCGTCAGCAAGTGGATCACCCTGAACGAGCCCGCCGAGCACACCCTGCTGGGCCACGCCCTGGGCGCCCACGCCCCCGGCAGGCAGCTCCTGTTCGACGCGCTCCCGGTCGCCCACCACCAGCTCCTCGCCCACGGTCTCGCGGTACGGGCTCTGCGCGCGGCCGGGGCGACGGACATCGGCATCGCCAACTCCCACGGCCCGACCTGGCCCGCCTCCGAGGAGCAGGCGGATCTGGAGGCGGCGGGCTTCTACGACATCCTCCTGAACCGCCTGTTCGCGGAGCCGGTCGTCCTGGGCGCCTACCCGGAGGGCATCGGCGACCTGATGCCCGGCGATGTGGAGTCCGACCTGAAGGTCATCTCCGAACCGGTCGACTGGTACGGCATCAACTACTACGCGCCGACCCGGGTGGGCGCCCCGCAGGGCACCGAGATCGAGTTCGGCGGCCTGACCATGCCGGCCGAACTCCCCTTCTCCGTCCGGGAGATCGAGGACCGGCCGGTGACGGACTTCGGCTGGCCGGTCGTCCCCGAGGGCCTGACGGAGCTGCTGACCGGCTTCCGCGACCGCTACGGCGACCGGCTCCCGCCGATCGTCATCACCGAGAACGGCTGCTCGTACGAGGGCATCGACGACCAGGACCGGATCGCCTACCTGGACGGCCATGTCCGCGCGCTGCACGCGGCGCTGGAGTCCGGAGTGGACGTGCGCGGCTACTTCGTGTGGTCGCTGATGGACAACTTCGAGTGGGCGGAGGGCTACGCGCGCCGCTTCGGTCTCGTCCACGTCGACTACGCGACCCAGCGGCGCACCCCGAAGGCCTCCTACCACTGGTTCCGGGACGTGCTGCGGGCCCAGAGATGACGACGGTGGGTCCGCCGAGCGCGCTGGCCGAGCCGGTCGAGCGGGTCGGCCGGGGCTGGACGGCGGCGCTGTCCCTGGCCAACGGGGCGATCTGGGTGGGCTGGTTCGGCCCGCTGCAGATCCTGCTCGCCTCCCAGGCAGGGGACTTCGCGCCCGGCTCCGGGATGGCGAAGGAGACGCTGCTGGCGTGGGTGACGGGAGCGGGCGCGGTGGTCTCACTCCTCGCGAACCCGTTCTTCGGCGCCCTGTCGGACCGGACGACGGCCCGCCGGGGCCGCCGTACCCCCTGGATCGTGGCCGGCACGGCGGGCGGCGCGCTCTCCCTCCTGCTGCTCGCGGGCGCGGGCGGGCTGTGGACGATGACGCTGGGCTGGTGCCTGGTGCAGCTCACCCTCAACGCGGCCTTCGCGGCGGTGACCGCGGCCGTGCCGGACCGGGTGCCGCGGCTCCAACGCGGCGCGGTGGGCGGCTGGTTGGGGGCGGCGCAGATCCTGGGCGTGGTCGGCGGGACCGGCCTGGCGACGGCGGCGGGAGGGATCGGCGCCGGATACGTGGCCTGCGCGGTGTTCACGCTGGTGGGCGTTCTGCCGTACGTCCTGCGCCACGAGGACCTGCGCCTGCCGCCGGAGGACCGCCCGCCCTGGTCGTGGCGCGGCTTCCTGACGTCCTTCTGGCTGAGCCCACGCCGCCACCCCGACCTGGGCTGGGCCTGGCTGACCCGCTTCCTGATCAACCTCAGCAACTCGCTGGTGCTGCTGTATCTGCTCTACTACCTGCGCGACCGCCTGCACTACGCCGACCCCGACCAGGGCGTCCTGATCCTGACCGCGGTCAACAGCCTGACGCTGATGATGACGGTCGTGGTGGGCGGGGTGTGGTCGGACCGGGTCGGCCGCCGCAAGCCGTTCGTGGTGTGGTCGGGCGTGCTGATGGCGGTGGCCACGGCGGCCCTGTCCGGCTGGCAGACCTGGCCGGGCGCGATCGTCGCCTCCGCGGTCCTCGGGGTCGGCTTCGGCGTGTTCACCTCGGTCGACTTCGCGCTGATGACGGACGTCCTGCCGAAGGCGCTGGACCGGGGCAAGGACCTGGGCGTGATCAACGTGGCCAACGCCCTGCCGCAAGTGGCGGCCCCCGCCCTCGCCGCGCCGATCGTGACGTACTTCGGCGGCTACCGGGTGCTGTACCTGGTGGCGGCGGTGATCGGGCTGGCGGGGGCGGTGCTGGTGGGCCGCATCCGGGGCGTGGAGTGAGGCCCTGAAGGGCGCCGGCGTCCCGCGTCGGCTGCCCGCACATCACTCCCTTGTCGCTGTTTGTCCATATGGCTCCCTCGGGCATCACCGTGCTGCTAAACAGTGCGCACGGTGAAATCCGGGGGGTATCACGCGATGCGGCGCGAGTCGGTCGAGGACTTGGTGGTGGTCGTCCCAGGCATCATGGGCAGCCGTCTGGGGCTCGCGGGACGTGAGGTGTGGGGGCCGTCGCCGGGTGCGGTCTGGCAGGCCGTCAGGACGTTCGCCGGTTCGGTGAGGGAACTCGCCCTTCCGAAGGACGTCGGCGACGACCACCCCGGAGACGGTGTCGTACCGCTGGGCCTGGTCCGGTCCCTGCACGCGTTACCCGGGGTCTGGCCCCTCACCGACGGCTACGACACCCTGCTCGACTGGCTGCGGGGCGGCTTCACGTTGGAGCCGGCCGCGAACCTGGTGGAGTTCGCCTACGACTGGCGTCTGTCGTGCCGCCACAACGCCCGGCTCCTGGCCCGCCGTATCGACGAGGCGCTGGGCCGCTGGCAGGCGTCGGCCCCCGGGCGCGCCGACGCGCGGGTGCGGCTGATCTGCCACTCCATGGGCGGCCTGGTGGGCCGCTACTACGTCGAGTGCCTGGGCGGCGCCGAGGTCACCCGCCGGCTGATCACCCTGGGCACCCCGCACCGGGGGTCGATCGGTGCGCTGGACTCGCTGGTGAGCGGCCACCGCCTCGGCCGCGGTGGGCCACGGGTGGGCCTGCTGACGGGCTTCGCCCGCAGCCTCCCGTCCCTGCACCAGCTCGTCCCCGACTACGCCTGCCTGGACGGCCCCCGCGGACTGCTGAAGCCGCCGGAGGTCGCCGGAGGTCTGCCCGGAGTGGACCCCGAACTCCTCAAGGACGCCGCGAAGTTCCACGAGGACATCCGCGACGCCGCCCTGGCACGGGTCCGGAGGGGCGGCAGCGACCGCCTGTGCCTGCCCGTGGCGGGGGTACGGCAGCCCACGCCGACCACCGCGGCACTGGAGGGGGAACGGCTGCGGCTGCGGGACACCATCAAGGGCACGGACGAGGGCGGTGACGGGCGGGTGCCGCGGTTCGCCGCGTTCCCCGCCGAGGTCGCCCTGGACAGCGAGACCGCCCGGCAGGCCTTCGCGACCCACGGCGCGCTCAAAACCCATGCGGGCGTACGGGAGGGCCTGTTCGGTCTGCTGGCGCCGGCACCGCGCGTCTACCGCGGTGCGGATCCCGCGTATCCGCTGAGCGTCCGGATCCCGGAGCAGCTGCCCGCCGGTGAACCCCTGCCGGTGGCGGTTCAGGCCGTGGACGACCGGGCCGGGGCGGACGCACTCGCCGTCCGCGCCGAGCTGACCGGACCGGACGGCATCCCGCGCCGCCGCACCCTGCGCAATCTCGGCGGCGGCCGCTATGCCGGGCAGTTCGCCGGCCTGGCACCGGGGGCGTACCGCGTGTCGGTGCACGCGGCGGGGGACACGGCGTCGGGCGCTGTGACGGCTCTCGCGCTGATCGGCGACGACGAGGACGACGACGTATGCAACAGGTGAACAGCACGTGCGGCGACGGGTCGTTCCTGGCCGTCGTGTACGACGCCTACGACGATCCGCGCTACACACCGCTCGACGGCGCCGTGGAGCAGGTGACCGAACTGGCCGATGTGCTACGGGCGTTCGGCTATCGCCCGGCCCTGCTGACCAACCCGGACCAGGCCGGTCTGCGCACCCGCCTGCGCGCCTGGGCCGACGGCTGGGCCGCGGCGGGGGAACACGGTCCGGCCGTGGTCGCCTGGTCCGGACACGGTCTCATGTGCCGGGGGGAGCTCCGGCTGATCAGCCGCGAGGCAGGGCACCGGCCGGGCACGGACGAGTACCTCACCGCGGAAGAATTCGCCAGAAGAGCCCTGGAGAGCGGTGCCGACCAGATCCTCGTCCTCCTGGACACCTGCCATGCCGGAGCCGGCGCGCGCGCCGCCGTGCAGGAGGCGCTGAACACCATGGCCGAGCAGACCCTGCCCGCACCGCGCCGGGCGTGGCTGGGTGCGCTCGCGGCCTGCCAGGAGGAGGAAGAGGCCGAGGGCGGCAGAGGGGTGCTGCTGGAGACCGTACTGCGCACGCTCCGGCACGGCCCCACCCAGGAGGGCCGGTACCGGCACGAGTGGAGCGTGCGCAACAAGGGCGTCAGCGGCCACACCCTGGCTCTGGCCGTCATGGCGGACTGGTCGGAGGACGGGCAGGTGCCCGTGCTGGCCCAGGCGGGCCGTCCCGAGCCGGTCTTCCGCAACCCGCTGTGGCGCCCGCACGCCGGTGAGGCGCTGGTGGAACACCTGGTCCTCGCGGCGAGGGGCATCGACCCGACGGAGGAGGGCTGGTTCTTCACCGGCCGCAGACGCCTTCTCGGGGAGATCACCCAGTGGCTCGCCGAGGGCCGGGCGGGCATGCTGCTGCTGATGGGGAGCGCGGGCTGCGGGAAGTCCGCCGTCGCGGGCCGCATCGCCGCCCTCTCGCACCCGGAGGAACGCCGGGAGATCTTCCTCCACGCGCGCCCCGCCCCCGGCGAACCCGACCCCGGGAAGAACAGCGTCGACGCGGCACTGCACCTGCGGGGCATGAGCGTGCAGGGCCTGGCCGAGGCGCTCGCGGAGAAACTGGGCCTGCCCGCGCCCGAGACACCGGCCGGCCTGATCGCCGAGCTGGAGGGCCTGGAGCATGCGGGGGCCCGCCGGCACGTCCTGGTCCTGGACGGCCTGGACGAGGCCGCGCCGGACCAGGCCGGCCCGATCGCCGAGCAGCTCCTGGTCCCGCTGAGCCGGCTGTGCACCGTCCTGCTGGCCTCCCGGGACCGGCCCTTCCAGCCGCACGCCGAGTCCGGCGAGACGCTCGGTGCGGCCCTGACCCGCGCCGCCGGGGCCACGGTCCGGGTCGTCGACCTGGACGAGGAGCCCGACACCACCGAGGACATCGCGGCCTACGTGCGCAAACGGCTCGACGCCGACGGTGTGCCCGTCGGCACCGCCGCCGAGATCGCCGCAGAACTGGCCGGCCGCGCCGCCCGCGGCCGCGGCGGCTTCCTCTTCGCCCGCATCGTCGCCTCGGCCCTCGCCCGCGGCCTGTCCGCGGACCCGGACCGCCCCTGGCGCGACCGGATCCCGGACGGCATCGGCGACGCGCTCGCCCAGGACCTCGCGGCCGGCGCCGTACGCCACCGCGACGATGGCTTCCTGCCCCACGCGGCGGGCGACCTGCTGACCGCCCTCGCCTGGGCCGCCGGCACCGGCATGCCCGCGCACGGTGTGTGGCAGGCGGCGGCGGAGGCCGTCAGCCGGGAGGGCACGTCGTACGGGCCCGAGGACATCGACTGGGTGCTGGCGCACTACGGCCGGTACATCGTCGAGGACAGCGACGGGGAGCAGGCGGTGTACCGGCTGTACCACCGTGAGCTGGTGGCGTATCTGCGGGACGCGGATGCCCGGCGGAACCGGGAGAGTCCGCCCAGCGAGCTGGCGATCGTACGGGCGCTCGTGGCGCTCACGCTGCGTCAGACCGGGGGCGGGCGGCGGCCCGAGGACGCGAACGCCTATCTGGGAGAGCACCTGCCCGAGCACGCGGTGGTCGCGGGGGAGGCAGGGGTCGGGGCGCTGCGGGAGCTGGCCGGGGCGAACTCGGCGGCCTATCTCCCGCCGCTCGCAGTGGCGTTGACGGCGCTCGCGTTGCGCCTGGGCCACCGGGAGGGGCAGGGAGAGAAGGCCCTGCACATGGGCGTGGAGGCCGTCGCCCTCCACCGCGAACTCGTCCTCGGCGATCCGGCTCTCCGGCCTCGACTCGCCACGTCGCTGAACATCCTCTCCCTGCTGCTGGCAGAGAACGGGCAGCGGGAAGCGGCCACGGCCGCGGCGCAGGAGTCCGTTCACATCTGCCGGGAGCTCTCCGCGGACAGCCCCGCCGCCCACCGCGCCAATCTGGCGAACTCCCTGAACAGCCTGGCCAACCTGCTGGCGGAGGCCGAACGCCACGACGAGGCACTGGACCTGGCCGAAGAGGCCCTCGGCCTCTACCGCGAGCTGTCCCGGACCGGGCCCGACGTCCACCGTCCGGGGCTGGCCGGGACCCTCGTCAACCTGGGCCTGCGGCGCGCGCGGATGGGCAGGCACGATGCGGCCCTCGACGCGTTGCAGGAGGGCACCGACCTCTACCGGGAACTCGCCCGGAAGAATCTGACGGCACACCGCCCCGAGCTGGCCGCGGCCCTGTCCAACCTCGCCGCCCAGTTCGTGGACGCCGGGCGCCACGAGGAGGCCCTGGACCTGGCCGAAGAGGCCACCGCCTGCTACCGCGAGCTCGCCGCGACCAGCCCCGCCGCCCACCGCCCCGCCCTGGCCCTGTCACTGGGCAACCTGGCCGCCCACCTGACGGAGTTCGACCGGCACCGGGAGGCGCTGGTGCTCTCTCAGGAGGCGGTGGCCCTCCATCGCGACCTCTCCGAGACCAGCCCCGCCGCCCACCGCCCCGCCCTGGCGAGCGCCCTGGACCGCCTCGCCAGGTACCTGGCTGCCGACGGGCGGCACGACGAGGCCCTCGCCGTCGCCGAAGAGGGGGTGAGGCTGCATCACGAGCTGGCCGTGGCCGACCCCACCGCCCACCGGGGCGACCTCGCGGACTCGCTCGGCCAGTTCGCCGACCGCCTCGCGGACGTCGGGCGGCACGAAGAGGCCGTGGCTTCGGCCTGGCAGTCCGTCCGGATCCGCTCCGCGCAGGCCCGGACGTCCCTCTCCGCCCACGGCCCCGACCTGGCCTCGTCCCTCCGTACGCTCGCCGTGCGCCTGGCGGAGGCCGGGCGGGATGCCGAAGCCGTGGCGCCGGCCGCCCAGTCCGTATACATCCGTCGGCAGCTCGTCGCGGCCAACCCCGGCGCGCATCTCCCTGAACTGGCGACCGCTCTCACCACCCTCACCGCCGTCCTGCCGCCCGAGTCCCCCGACCTCGCCCTGCGACTCGCCGAGGAAGCCGTCGCCATCCACCGTGACCTCGCCCGCACCAACCCCGCCGTCCACCGGGCCGGTCTGGCGGACTCCCTGCACAAACTCTCCGGCCAACTGGCGGA
This sequence comes from Streptomyces sp. NPDC031100, assembly GCF_055570785.1. NCBI lineage: Bacteria > Bacillati > Actinomycetota > Actinomycetes > Kitasatosporales > Streptomycetaceae > Streptomyces > Streptomyces sp. NPDC031100. The sequence goes on along the minus strand of NZ_JBVIGN010000023.1, from coordinate 73,505 downwards.
AGCCGCACGGTACGACGAGGCCGTGACGGTGGCGGAGGATGCCGTCGGCATCTACCGCGAGCTGGTCCGGTCCAGCCCTGCCGTGTATCTCCCGGCCCTCGCCACGGCGCTGGGCAACCTCGGCAGGCATCTGTCGGACACCGGACGCTCGGAAGCGGCCGTGCAGTGCCTGGAAGAGTGCCTGGGGATCCTCCGCCCCCTCTGCCGGGCCAATCCTGCCGCCCATCTCCCCGACCTGGTCACCGCACTCAACAACCTGGCTGTTGATCTGACGGAGGCCGGTCGGCCGGAACAGGCCATGGCGCACGCCGACGAGGTCGTCCGGATCCGCCTCGACCTCGCCCTGGCCGACCCCGCCACCCACCTGGACCTGCTCACGGCGCTCAACAACCTCGCCCTCCATCTGAAGGCGGCCGGACGGCCCGAGGAAGCCGTCACGCCCTACCGGGAGATCATCGAGGCCTTCCGGGGACAGACCCATGTCGCCTCGGTGCTCACCTGCGGCCTCGCCACGCTCTTTCTGCGCAACGGCGACCCCGGGGCTGTCGTCGACGTGCTGTGCCCCCTGCTGTACGGCACCGACGACGACCTCGACCCGGAGGTCACCTTCGAGGCGCGCCGTCTGCTGCGCCGAGCCGCGGAGGCCGATCCCCCGCTGCGGGAGACCGTGGCCCGTCGCTGCGGGGAGAACGGCGCGGCACCGGACTGGCTGAACGTGAGCGAGGCGGCACTGCGGTTGACGGAGTCGTGGCTGACCACGCCGACACCCGCCGAGTCCCGCGCCTTCCTGCTCGCCCACCCCGAACTGCTCACGGAGGAGTGCGTACGGGCCGTACGGGAATGGACCCTGATGAACCCGGCCGCAGGCGAGCGCGCGGAGCGCCTGGAGCGCCTCGTGGCCGGCACCCCGGTGGACACCGTCTACCGGCCCCTGTTGCTGTGGACGACCGTCGCCGGGTGGTTCACCGGCGGCGACGCGACGACCGGCTGGGCCGACCACTGGGCCGCCTCCGCCGCGTACCTGACCGCCCATGCCGCGGAACTCCTCACCCCGGAGGCCGATCAGATCCTGACCGAGATGGCGGCCCTCGCTTCGGTGACGGCCTGCGTGGCCGAGTACCACCGCGCCATCCTGGGACTGGCCGCCCTGGACGGCATCGAGCCCGCCTACGATCTCCTGCGCAGGCCACATGCCCTCCAGGACCGCATCTCCAAGGCCCTGGACACCGCTGACGCGAGGGCACTGGAGTGGCTGGCGACCCTGGAGGCCAACATCTTCTTCGCCGGCTGGTCCGGCACGGTGCACTGGCTCACGGCGCAGGTCCTCTCCGGAGCCCCGGCCCCGCTGGACGTCCTGTCCCGCATCCCCGAGCAGCAGGCCCCCACCCCGGCCGACCGCCGGCGGGCCGCCACCGAAGTGGCCGCACTCCTCACCGCCCACCCGGACAAGGCCGCGGCGCTCGGCGCACTGCTCCAAGCGGTGCTGACCCCGCCGCCGGGAGAGGGCACAGACCCGGACCGGGCACGGGACGGCGCGGACCAGGACCGGACGAGCAGCAGCGAACGGGAAGGAACGTCAGGTGCGTGACGGTCGTACGGGACTCGTGCTGGTGTGCGCCTGCTACCTGCTCGTCGTCCACATCACCACCCGGGGCCTGATCGCCGCCCCGCGCTACCGTCAGCTGCAGGCCCGGCTGCGCGACTGCCGGGCCAGAGCCGGGGTACTCGCCGCCGGCTGTCCCGAGGGGTCCGCGGAGGGGGCCACCGTCGGCGCCGTGCTGACCCGCCTTCAGGATCTTGACCTGGCGGGCACCGTGGTGTGGCGGCTCAGCCCCCGCTTCGGCGTGCTGGCGATACCCCTGTCGAAGCTCGCCGCCGCCTGGCGGGTCCTGCACAGCGCGGAACGCCGGCTGCTGTCCGTGGAGAGTGCCGCGGAGTTCCACGCGCAACGCCAGTGGTTCCTGCTCCGTCTGGCTGCCGCCTCCGACCCCGCCGACGGCGACCTGGCCGCGAGACTCGCCGCCGACTCCGCCGCCGACCCGCAGGCACCCGAGGCCCGCGCGCTGCTGCTCACCGCCGCGCAGCGCGTCCACGACCTGGAGGACACCGCGTCGGAACGGGACTACGAACAGCAGCGCATCGCACTGTGGCTGGCGATGACCGGCCTGGGGTCGATCCTGTTGATCGGCTCGGTGCTGGACCACCGGACCACGATGCTTCTCGGAGCGCTGGGCGGCTTCCTCTCCCCCGTCATCGGCGTCCTGCGCTCCCAACGCCCGTCCTCCTGGGGCGTCCTGGTGCTCGCCCCGGTCGGCGGAGCCCTCGCCGCGGTGGGCGGGCTGCTGCTCGTGCGTATGCTCGCCGACCCGGACCTGAACCTCCTGGGTCAGGTCTTCCTGGAGAACTCCTGGGCCGCACCGACCCGCCCCCTGGCCCTGGCCATGGCCCTGTTGTTCGGCTTCTCGGGCACCCTGTTCTCCCGCCTGGCCCTCACAGCCACCGGCCAGCTGACGGGACCGTCGCCTCGCCCGGTCTGACCGGTCTGCATCCAGGCTTGCCGGTGGGCAGGGAAATCAGAAGCCCAGCCTGCGCAGCTGCTTCGGGTCCCGCTGCCAGTCCTTCGCCACCTTCACGTGCAGGTCGAGGAAGACCGGCGTGCCCAGCAGCGCCTCGATGTGCTTGCGGGACTTGATGCCGACCTCCTTCAGGCGCTTGCCCTTGGGGCCGATGATGATGCCCTTCTGGCTCGGGCGCTCGATGTAGACGTTGGCGTGGATGTCGAGGAGGGGACGGTCTGCCGGGCGGTCCTCGCGCGGGAGCATCTCCTCCACGACCACCGCGATGGAGTGCGGCAGCTCGTCCCGGACACCCTCCAGGGCGGCCTCGCGGATGAGTTCCGCGATCATGACCTGCTCGGGCTCGTCCGTGAGGTCACCCTCGGGGTAGAGGGCCGGACCCTCCGGCAGCAGCGGAACGATCAGGTCGGCCAGCAGGCCCACCTGCTTGTCGCCGACCGCGGACACCGGGACGATCTCCGCCCACTCGAAGCCCAGCTCCTTGCCCAGCTGGTCGATGGCGATCAGCTGCTCGGCGAGGGTCTTGGAGTCGACCAGGTCGGTCTTGGTGACGATGGCGACCTTCGGGGTCTTCCGGATGCCGGCCAGTTCCTTGGCGATGAAGCGGTCGCCCGGGCCGATCTTCTCGTTCGCCGGAAGGCAGAAGCCGATCACGTCGACCTCGGCCCACGTCGTCCGTACGACGTCGTTGAGCCGCTCGCCGAGCAGGGTGCGCGGTTTGTGCAGCCCCGGGGTGTCGACCAGGATCAACTGGGCGTCGGGCCGGTGCACGATGCCGCGCACCGTGTGCCGCGTCGTCTGCGGCTGGTTCGCGGTGATCGCCACCTTCTGCCCGACCAGAGCGTTCGTGAGGGTGGACTTGCCCGCGTTGGGGCGGCCCACGAAGCAGGCGAAGCCGGCGCGGTGGACGGTCTCGGCCGGCTGCTCGGATGACTGGGTACGCACGCTCATGGCGACCATTCTCCCTGATCCACAGAGCCGTGCCGCACCAGTGGGGCACACCACGCACGCATGTGCCTGGTCCTCGGGCCCTGCCCGGGAAGCAGGAGCACCCCGGCTCGGACCTTACGGTGCACGCCGAGACGGCTTACCATCACCGGGTCCTGGGCCATGGCGCCCCGGTCTCCTCCTCCGTCGTCCCCACCGCCCAGAAGGTCAAGAGCCAGGCATGAAGCTCATCACCGCGATCGTCAAGCCGTACCGTCTGGACGCGGTCAAGACCGCCCTGCAGGAGCTGGGCGTGCACGGTCTGACCGTGACCGAGGCGAGCGGGTACGGCCGTCAGCGCGGCCACACCGAGGTGTACCGGGGGGCCGAGTACCGGGTCGACCTGGTGCCGAAGGTGCGGATCGAGGTCGTGGTCGAGGACGCGGTCGCGGACGACGTGATCGACGCGATCGTCAGGGCCGCGCAGACGGGGAAGATCGGGGACGGGAAGGTCTGGGCACTGCCCGTGGAGACCGTCGTACGCGTGCGGACCGGCGAGCGCGGCCCCGACGCGCTCTGACCAGCAGCACCCCGGTCACCGCTCCGGCCGCGAACACCAGCACGGCGAGCAGCCACGGCAGGGCGAAGAAGGAGGCGCTCGCCGACTGACGGGTGTCGTGCGCGCTCGCGGTCAGCGTGATGTCGCCCCAGTCGAGCTGGGGAGCGCCGTGCCAGGCCTCGGTGAGCCGCACGCGCTGTCCCGGCAGCAGCTCGGACGGGATCCCGGTCAGGTCGCGGTCGAGCAGCGTACGGCCGAACAGTCCGCGGGCCTTCAGCTCCACCCTGGGGTCGAGGGTGACGTTCCCGGTGTTGTGCAGGGTGTAGCCGATGGTCGCCGTGCTGTCGCCGAGGCCGGGGACGAGCGGCTGGTGGTGGCTGATGTGCACGTGCTCGACGGAGATCGCGGGCAGGGTGGGCCCGCTGACCCGGAGGTAGACGCGGGCGCCGACGGCCCGCTGCACACCGAGCGCGAGTCTGCCGCTGCCGGGGTCCACCTGTTCGTCGAGGGCGACGATCGCGCCCGGGTGGTCGCCCGGTTCGGCGCCCTGGGGCACGTGCAGCGTGAACGGCACGGTGACGGTCTTGTGCCCGGGCACGGTGACGCGTGACGTGGCCGGCTTCGCCCAGGCGCCGACTCCGCGCATGCGTTCCTTCAGGGTGCGGACGGCGAACCCGCCGTCGCGCGCGGTGTTGTAGGCGTCGGCCGCGTACAGCCGGAAGGTGAGCGGGCTGCCGGTCTTGTTGGCGACGGCGACTGTGTCGGTGAGGGTCTGGCCCGGGTCGGCCGACAGGTAGAAGTAGGGGCGCGTGGCCACCTTCGAGGCGACCGGGTACACGGACCAGCTGCCGTTGTCGGCGGCCTGCGCGGGGGCGGTCGCCGGCCCGAGGAACAGGCCGAGGAGGCTCAGGAGGAGGACGTACGGCTTGCGCATGGGTGCGGACCCCCCATGGGCTCGGTTCGGGCGGTCGGGCGGGTGCGGCCCCCTGGTGCGGCGGGGCGCCCGGTCACCGCTCTCGATGGTTCGGTCAGGTGAGGGTGAGGGTCAGGACGCCGGAGTACGAGCCCGGAGGCGTGAACGCCGGTACGTCCAGGGAGAGTCCGGCGTCGACGGTGAACTCACCACCGGTGAGCGTGGCGTCGGGGGTCGACGCGAGGGTCGCTCCCGAGGTGCCCACCGTGCCCGTCGAACCGGCCTTGCAGGTGCTGGGGCTGCCCGCCTTGGTGGCGCAGGCGGGGGTCCAGCTCAGCTTGCTCGCGTCGATCTTGGCGCCGGGACCGGTGAAGTCGGTGACCTTGCCGGTCAGGGACCAGCCCGCGGGACCACCGCGGAAGTCCTTGACGGTCACCTTCTGCAGGGATCCGGTCGAGGCCCCGCCCTTGCCGAAGTCGACCGCCGACAGCGCGACGGCGTCCCCGGCCTGGGACATGGACAGCGTGCCCGCCTTGACGGTGGTGGTCAGCTTCTGGCTGCCGGGCGGGACGGGCGTGTTGTCGTTGACGACGTAGGCCGCGGGGCCCGCGCCCTTGTCCGCGCTCCAGGAGCCGCCTTCGTAGGCCACGATCCCGGTCGTCGTCTTGTCGTTGACGACCAGCGAACCGCTGAAGGAGCCCTGGGCGTTCGCGGTCACCGTGGCGGTGTCCGCGGTCTGGGTGGACCCGGCCCGCCCGGCCAGGGTGACCGTCGCGCCCGGCGTGAAGTTGCTGCCGTTGACGGTGACACCGGCGCCGGGGTTCCCGGAGGCCGAACCCAGCGAGATGGCACGGGTGTTGGTGGGTGTTCCGTCCGTCGCCGTGAGCGTCTCGGAGGTCGGCGCGGGCGGGTTGGTGACCGTGCAGGGGGTGTCCAGCTCCAGGATGTAGCTGGTGTGGATGTTGTAGTCGCCCGGCGAGAGGGTGATCTTGCCGGCCTTGGTGACGGTGAACGTGCCGGTCATGGAGAAGGACGGGAAGGTGGCCTTCCCCGGCACCGGCGGGTTCTTCTTCGGTCCGGCGACGGTGACGTCACCGGTCTGGACGCCGCCGAGGGTGACCTTGCCGGTCGGGGTCATGATGTCGGCCGGCAGGGCCAGGTCGGTGGGGTTGCCGGCGGCGGCCGCGACCACGGTGTAGGTCACGGTGACCGTGTCGCCGACCTTCGGGCTGGTGTTGTCCACCGACACGTTCGCGGTGGTGGTGCCGTCGATCGGCGGAAGGCCCGAGACGGCGGGCGGGATGCAGTGCGTGGCGAAGTCCACGTTCGTACCGGCGGCACCGGCCGGACCGGCCAGCGCGCCGCCCGCGGTGACCGCGAGAGCGGTCGCCCCGAACAGTGACGCCCAGCGCCACCGTCGGGATCTTCGGGGTGTCGAACCCATGGGCCCCCTCCTGAGGGTCGCGGGCGCAGCGGCTCATCTGCGCCGACAGGGGGCATTGATGTGGAGCCCGCGTGAGAAGTCAATGGAGATGCCGCAGAAAACTGACGGATCATCAGTTTCTGCGGCATCCACGGAAGAACGGAACAGATCACTCAGTTGACGACTCAGTCGAAGACGAACGGACCGGGGGACTGCTTACCGGTCGCCGTGCAGGTCACGTTGACCCCGAAGATCGTCATCTGGAGCGAGCCACCGTATGCCTCCAGGCTGTCGCCGGAGGCCACGGTGCCGCTGAGCGGGCCGGCACTGACCGGGTCGCCGGCGGCCATGGCCGGGTTCTTCGTCCCGGTGAAGACGGTGGTGCCGCCGCTCGCCTTGACCAGCGTGAGCTTGGAGGTGATCGAGTCCTTCGCCACCGCGACCGGCGCCTTGACCGCGGTGGAGGTGAGGGTGATGGTGGCCGAGGTGCCGCTCTGGGTGGCGGTGAGCGTGGCCGCGCCGCCGCCGAAGATGCCGCAGCTCGCGTTGATGGTCGCCGTCTGGGGAGTGACGGCGGCCGCGGTGGGCGCGAAGGCCAGCCCGGCGACCGCGAGGGCGCCGGCGGCCAGTGCCGCACCTGTTGCTGTGCGCTTGCCTCTCATGGGGATCCGCTTCCCTTCCCTGTGGGGGATGCCATGTGGGGATGGTCGGAAGGTGCGCCGACGAACGGCAGGCCGAAGCAGGCGGGTGCGGGCACGCTGCGGCGGCGGTGCGGATCTGACGAGTCGTCGGAACTTACGGTTCCATTGATGCGCGAGAGGCAGGCGACGGCAAGGATGAAATCCGGACTACTCCGGATGCCTGCCGGGACGGACTACCCAGGGGCCCCCGCCGGGACGGACTACTCCGGGGCGCCCGCCGGGACGGTCAGCTTCACGGCGCCGTCCGGTCCGGCGAGCAGCACCGGCGTCCCGGCCCCGCCCAGATCGGCCACGGCCGCCCGGTCCTCGGGTGCGACACCCGCCGCCTCGCTCACCACGGCGGCCGCCTCCAGCGACTGCGCACCGGACGCCACGGCCATGGCCACCGCGGTCTGCAGTGCACTGAGCTTCAGCGAAGCAAGATCCACCGACCCGGCGACATACGTACGTCCGGTCTCGTCCCGTACGGCCGCTCCCTCGGGCACGGCGTTGCGGGCCCGGGCGGAACGGGCCAGGGTGATGATCTTGCGGTCCTCGGGGTCCAGCGCGTTGCTCTCGGTCATGCCCCGAGCATACGAAGTCACCGCCCGCTCACCCCGCGACGGGGTACATCGTGCCCCGCCTGCCCTCCGGAGAGGCCAGCCACTCCAGCTTCTCGGCGGTGTTCGCCTCGTCCAGCGGAGTGTGCAGCACGATCGACAGATCGGGCCTGGCCGGCACCTTCAGCACCGTCGACTCGACGACCAGCAGCCCGGCCAGCGGATGGTCCAGCTCCTTGCGGATCTGCCCCTGGTCCTCGATGTCCCGCTCGGCCCACATCGCCGCGAACTCCTCGCTCGCCTCGGTCACCTCGGCCAGCACCGACCGGTACCCCTCGTCGTCCGGCCGCGCCGCGCACGCGGCCCGGAACTGCGCGACGACCGTGCGCGCGTTCTTCTCCCAGCTCCTGCTCCGCGACCGGTACAGCGGGTCGGTGAAGAAGTCGACGAGGCAGTTCTGCGTGTTGTCGGGTCGCATGCCGAGGACCAGCGCGGCCGCGTCGTTGTACATCACGCAGTTGTAGTACCGGTCCATGATGTGCGCCGGATACGGCATCCAGGTGTCGATCAGCCGCCGCAGCCCGTCGCACATGTCCCGCTTCTCGGGCGCGACTTCGGGCGCGGGCGGGTTCAGCCCGGCCAGCAGGTACAGGTGGCGCCGCTCCGCGTTGCTCAGCCGCAGCACCCGGGCGACGGCGTCGAGGACCTGCGGGGACACGGAGATGTCCCGGCCCTGCTCCAGCCACTGGTACCAGGAGGCGCCCACCCCGGCGAGCACGGCGACCTCCTCCCGGCGCAGTCCGGGCGTACGGCGCCGGCCGCCGCCGACCGGCAGACCGGCCTGTTCGGGACTGACCCGGGCCCGCCGGCTCATCAGGAACTCGCGCAGCTCGGTCCGCCGGTGATTCCCCGTCATCTGGGCAACAGGCACGTACCGCTCCTCCCCCGTCGTGTCTGGTGGTGCCAGCACCACCATAAGTTCCGACTCCCCACCCTTATTCCGGGCGCCCGAAGCTCTTGCCATGGCGATCGACACCACCACCCCGACCACACCCACGCGCGAACCACTCGACAACAACCCCCGGCTGTCCGCGCGCGACAAGCTGGTCCTCTTCGTCCTGTGCGCGGCCCAGTTCATGGTCGCCCTGGACTTCTCCGTCCTGAACGTGGCCCTGCCCGCACTCGGCAGCGACCTTGGCATGAGCCGCTCCGCCCTGCAGTGGGCGGTCACCGCGTTCGCGCTCCCGTCCGGCGGCTTCCTGCTGCTCTTCGGGCGGGTCGGCGACCTGTACGGCCGCCGCAAGCTCTTCCTCGGCGGCCTCGCCCTGTTCGGCGCGGCCTCACTTCTCGCCACCCTGGCCTGGGACCCGGCGTCCTTCCTCGCCGGGCGCGCCCTGCAGGGCCTCGCCGCAGCGGCGATCGTGCCGACCGGCATGTCCCTGCTCACCACCACCTTCCCGGAGGGCCCGGCCCGCGACCGCGCCCTCGGCATCTCCGGCACGCTGCTGTCGCTGGGCTTCACGGTCGGCATGATCGCGGGCGGTGTCCTGACCGACGTGCTCGGCTGGCGCTCCACCATGGCCCTGCTGGCCGTGTTCGCGTTCATCGTGCTGCCGCTCGCCCCCGGCCTGCTGCCGGAGTCCCGCACCCCGGACCGCCCGCGCCTGGACGTGCCCGGCGCGGTCACCGTCACCGCGGGCCTGCTGTCCCTGATCTACGCCCTGTCCACGGCCGCCGACCACGGCTTCGCCCGCGCCGACGTGATCACGACACTGGTCGTCGGCCTCCTCCTGCTGACCGCGTTCACGCTGATCGAGTCCCGCTCGGCGGCGCCCCTCGTCTCCCTCCCGATGCTGCGCCGCCGCACGGTGGCGTGGGGCAACCTGGGCGGCCTGGTCACCTTCTCGATGATGTCGGTGGTGATCTTCGTCCTGACCCTGTACCTGCAGGAGATCCTGCACTTGTCGGCCTTCGAGACGGGCCTGGTCTTCGGCGTCCAGGGTGCGCTGTCGGCCGTGGCCGGCACGCTCGCCCCGAAGGTCATCGGCCGCATCGGCGCCGGCCGCACCCTGGTCGCCTCCCTGACCGGCCAGGGCGCCCTGGTGGCGACGCTGCTGCTCCTGAACGCCCACACCTGGTCGGTCTGGCTCGCCACGGCCGCCGTGTCCCTGGCGAGCATGTGCCACCTGGGCGCGATCATCTCCTACGGCCTCACCGTCACCTCGGGCGTCCCCGACGAGGAACAGGGCCTGGCCACCGGCCTGGTCACCTCCACCCAGCAGGTGGGCCTCACGGTCGGCATCCCGCTGCTGGGCGTCCTGGCCACCACCTCCCAGGACCTCCTGTCCGGCGTCCACACGGTCCTCGCCCTGGACACGGCGATCGTCCTGGCCGCCGCCGTCCTCGTCGGACTGGGGCTGCGCCGGGGTCAGTCCAGGGCCTGAACGATCTCGCTCCGCGGGGGGGGGGGTGCCCCAAAGGGGGGGGCGGCGGGTACCCAGGGGGGGGAGGGGGGGATGGTGGTGCGGCCCCAGTCGGGGGCGCGGTGTGCGGCAAAGAGGGCAGGGG
>NZ_JBVIGN010000023.1:0-63289 GCF_055570785.1 Streptomyces sp. NPDC031100 | reverse complement strand
CCTCCCCCCCCCCCCTCCCTCTTCTTCTTCCCCCCCCCCCCCCCCCCCCCCCCCCCCCCCCCCCCCCCCCCCCCCCCCCCCCCCCCCCCCCCCCCCCCCCCCGCGCCGTTCACCAGGGGAAGGTACGGCGGTACGTGCCCGCACTCGACGTCGGCGACGATCGGTACGCCGAGGGGGCCGAGGGCATCGAGGACGGCCTCGTGCCGGGTGAGGGTGCGGCCGTCGGGGGCGTGGGTGCGGCCCACGAGGACGGCGGCCGCGCGGTCGAAGAACCCGGCGAGACGCATGCCGTGCAGGTTGCGGCAGATGGTGAACGCGTTGTCCTCACACGCCGATACGGTCACCTGGGCGCAGTGGGCGTGGATATCGCACAGACATGCGCCGGATTCCGACACGCGGTCAGCGGAGCCCGGCAACGCGATTACGGCCGGTCCAGCCGGAGCCGCTCTGCCCTCGGCAGGCCCGCGACGACGAGGTCGTACGAGTCCTCGATCAGCTCCTTGACCAGGCGGTCCGGGAGGCCGCCGTCGGCCGTCACGGTGTTCCAGTGGCGCTTGTTCATGTGGTAGCCGGGGACGATCAGCCCCTCGTGCTCGCCGCGCAGCCGGATCGCGTCCTCCGGGTCGCACTTGAGGTTGACCGTCAGGGGCCGCCCGTCCAGGTGCGTCAGGGCGAACATCTTGCCGAGGACCTTGAAGACGGAGGTGTCCGGGTTGAACGGGAAGTCCTCCACGGCAGCGTTGAAGGACAGGCAGAAGGCGCGCAGCTCCTGAGGGGTCACTCGGGTCTCACCTCCTCGGCGGGTTCGACCAGCACCGTCACGATCTTGTTCCGGCGTCCGGCCGCAGCCTCCGCCGTCAGCTTCAGGGTGCGCTCGTCGGGCAGTTCGACCTCGGCCGAGGCACCGGCGATGGGCACGCGGCCGAGCGCCTTGGCGAGCAGTCCGCCGACGGTCTCCACGTCCTCGTCGTCGTACTCCTCCAAGCCGTACAGCTCGCCGAGGTCGGTGATGTCGAGGCGGGCCGTGACCCGGAAGCGGTCGTCGCCGAGGTCCTCCACGGGCGGGAGTTCGCGGTCGTACTCGTCGGTGATCTCGCCGACGATCTCCTCGAGGATGTCCTCGATGGTGACGATGCCGGCGGTGCCGCCGTACTCGTCGATGACGACGGCGACGTGGTTGCGCTCCTTCTGCATCTCGCGCAGCAGGCCGCCGGCGTTCTTGGTGTCGGGGACGAAGACGGCCGGGCGCATGGCCGTGGACACCAGGTCGTTCTCGGTGTCGCGGCTGATGTGCGTCTTGCGGACGAGGTCCTTCAGATACACGACCCCGACGATGTCGTCCTCGCTCTCGCCGGTGACCGGGATCCGGGAGAACCCCGAGCGCAGGGCGAGGGTGAGGGCCTGGCGGATGGTCTTGAAGCGCTCGATGGTGACCAGGTCGGTGCGCGGGACCATCACCTCGCGGACCAGGGTGTCGCCCAGCTCGAACACCGAGTGCACCATGCGGCGCTCCTCGTCCTCGATCAGAGACTCCGCCTCGGCGAGGTCGACCAGCGCGCGCAGCTCCGCCTCGGAGGCGAACGGGCCGCGGCGGAAGCCCTTGCCCGGGGTGAGCGCGTTGCCGATGAGGATCAGCAGCGACGGGATCGGGCCCATGATCCGGGCCAGCGGCAGCAGCACGTACGACGCCACCGTCGCCGTGTTGAGCGGGTGCTGGCGGCCGATGGTGCGCGGGGAGACGCCCACGGCGACGTACGACACCAGGACCATCACGCCGATGGCGACCAGCAGGGCCTGCCAGGTGGCCGCGAACTCCTGCAGGCAGGCGTACGTCACCAGGGCCGCGGCCGCCATCTCGCAGGCGACGCGGACCAGCAGGGCCACGTTCAGATAGCGGGTGGGGTCGTCGGCGACCTGCGCCAGCTTGGCGCTGCCGCGCCGGCCGGACTTGACGGACTCCTCGGCGCGGAAGCTGGAGACGCGCGCGAGGCCCGCCTCCGCACAGGCGGCGAGCCAGGCGACGACGACCAGGGCGATCGCACCGACGACGATCTGCGGACTCATGCGAAGACCGGCCCTCTTACGAGACCGTCGGCGCCGGGGACGGCCCGGTCAGCCCCCGCTCGCCCCGCCACCCGTCCACGATGGCGGCCTGGAGGCCGAACATCTCGGCCTTCTCGTCGGGCTCCTCATGGTCGTACCCGAGCAGGTGCAGCACTCCATGGACGGTGAGCAGCTGGAGCTCCTCGTCCATGGAGTGCTGGGTGGGCGCCTCGGCCCCCTGCTTGGCGGCGACCTCCGGGCACAGCACGATGTCGCCGAGGAGGCCCTGCGGGGGCTCCTCGTCGTCCTTGGACGGCGGCCGCAGCTCGTCCATCGGGAAGGACATGACATCGGTGGGCCCCGGCAGGTCCATCCACTGGATGTGCAGCTGCTCCATGGCGTCGGCGTCCACGACGATCACCGAGAGCTCGGAGAGCGGGTGGATGCGCATCCGCGCGAGCGCATAGCGGGCGATGTCGAGGATCGCCTGCTCGTCTACCTCGGTACCGGACTCGTTGTTGACGTCGATCGACATGGTGGTGCCGTGTCTCTACTTCCCCTTGTGCCCGGACCGGCCCCGGCCGCCCTTGTGGGCGCCGTTCTCGGTGCCGTGCTTGCTGTCGTACAGCTCGTACGCGTCGACGATACGGCCCACCAGCTTGTGCCGTACGACATCGTGCGACGACAACCAGGAGAAGTGGACGTCCTCCACGCCCTCCAGGATCTCCTGCACCTGGCGCAGACCGCTGTGCGTGCCGTTCGGCAGGTCGACCTGCGTCACGTCACCGGTGATCACGATCTTCGAGTCGAAGCCGAGGCGGGTGAGGAACATCTTCATCTGTTCGGGGCTCGTGTTCTGGGCCTCGTCCAGGATGATGAAGGCGTCGTTGAGCGTGCGTCCGCGCATGTACGCGAGCGGCGCGACCTCGATCGTCCCGGCCGCCATCAGCCGCGGGATCGAGTCCGGGTCGAGCATGTCGTGCAGCGCGTCGTACAGCGGGCGCAGGTAGGGGTCGATCTTCTCGTACAGCGTGCCGGGCAGGAAGCCGAGGCGCTCGCCGGCCTCGACCGCGGGACGGGTCAGGATGATCCGGTTGACCTGCTTGGACTGCAGGGCCTGGACGGCCTTGGCCATGGCCAGGTAGGTCTTGCCCGTACCGGCGGGGCCGATGCCGAAGACGATCGTGTGCTTGTCGATCGCGTCGACGTACCGCTTCTGGTTGAGCGTCTTGGGGCGGATCGTACGGCCGCGGGAGGACAGGATGTTCTGCGTCAGCACCTGGGCCGGGGTCTCCGGGCCGTCGCTCGTCCCGTCCTCGCTCGCCTTGAGCATGGCGATCGAGCGTTCCACTGCGTCCTCCGTCATCGGCTGCCCGGTGCGGAGCACCAGCATCATCTCGTCGAACACGCGCGAAATGAGGGCGACGTCCGCAGGGTCGCCGACCGCGCTGATCTCATTGCCCCGGACATGGATGTCGGCTGCCGGGAAGGCCTTCTCTATCACGCGCAGAAGCGAGTCGCCGGACCCCAGCACGGTCACCATGGGGTGCTGGGCGGGGACGGTGAGCTGCGCTCGTGCCTGCTCCTGCGCGGGGGTGTGAGCTGTGGGTGTCTGAGTCATGGGCCGGCGCTGTAGGCCTGCGGTTCCTCCTCGTCACGGCCGCGTAGCTGAGGGCGGCCTCGCGATTCCAGGGTACGACGGTGGACTGACAAGGCCGTAGGGCTTTTCACAGGGCCACTTTCCAGTGGGGGCAGGGCCCCTGGGTGCTCAGCTCGAATGCCGGAACCCGATGGTCGGCACGGCCCGCCGCAACGGCCACGGCCGGTCCAGCACCTCCGGCACCAGCCGGTCCAGGAAGCCGTACCGCCGCAGCGCCGCCGGGTCCTGCCCCTCCACCGACTGGACACGGCGCCACCACGCCCCGATCTCCGACCACCCCGGCGCCGACAGCGACCCCCCGAACTCCTGGACGGACAACGCCGCCGTGAGCCCCGCGAAGGCGAGCCGGTCGGCAAGCGGCCACCCCGCCAGTGACCCCATGACAAAACCGGCGACGAACACATCCCCGGCCCCCGTCGGATCCAGCGCCTCCACGGCGATCGCGGGCACCTCGGCGGCCTCCCCGGTGCGCCGGTCCACCGCATAGGCCCCCTCGGCACCGAGGGTCACCACAGCCACCGGCACGTACTCGGTCAGCGCGTGCGCCGCCGCCCGCGGGCAGTCCGCGCCGGTGTACCGCATCGCCTCCTGGGCGTTGGGCAGGAACGCCTCGCAGTGCCCGAGGTCGCCGAGGCCGGCCAGGTCCCAGGCACCGGTGTCGTCCCAGCCGACGTCCGCGAAGATCCGGGTGCCCTTGCGGGCGGCCTCGGCGATCCAGGGGGCACGCGCGCCGGGGGTGAGCGAGGCGACGGCCGCACGCGCGCGGGGCGGGCAGTCCGGTGCGGGCTCCTCCGGCGGCGGCTCGTGGCCGTGGGACACCATGGTCCGCTCGCCCTCGTAGGCCATGGAGACGGTCACCGGCGAGTGCCAGCCGGGGACGGTCCGCGACGGCGTGAGGTCGATGCCCTCGCCCTGTTCCAGCGCGTCCCAGCAGTAGTCGCCGTAGTGGTCGTCCCCGAAGGCCGCGGCGAGGGACGTCTGCAGCCCGAGCCGGGCGAGCGCGGTGGCCATGTTGGCGACGCCGCCCGGGCTCGAGCCCATCCCGCGGGCCCAGGACTCGGTGCCGCGCACGGGCGCCGAGTCCAGGCCGGTGAAGATGATGTCCAGGAAGACCGTGCCCGTGAGGTACACGTCCCAGGGCGGGTCGTCCGGGGTGCGCAGGGCGGCCAGCGGGTCGACCTGGGCCTGGCAGCGCGCTGCCCTGGTGAGGTGCTCGGGTTCCTCTCCGGCGATCGTGCGGGACGGGGTCACGGTGCGCTCCCTGAGCTGATGCGGATCTGGCCAGTGTGCACCAGATCTCACTCGGGGCACGGTCCGTCGCATCGGCGCGCGGTCACCAGCGGGGCATCACCGGCGTCCGCCGGCCGGGGTCGGCCACCCGCATCGCCGCGGCGTCGTCCCGCTCGCGCATCCTGCCGTCGTCCTCGGCCCACCGCCGGTGCAGCCGGTCCAGCTCGTCCCGGTTCAGCTCGACGCCGAGCCCGGGGGCGTCGGGGACGACGACCGTGCCGTCGGTGAAGGCGGGACGCTCGGTGAGGACGTCCTCGGACTGCCAGGGGTAGTGGGAGTCGCAGGCGTGGTGCAGGTCGGGCACGGTGGCGGCCACGTGGGTCATCGCGGCGAGGCTGATGCCGAGGTGGGTGTTGGAGTGCATGGACACCCCGACGCCGAAGGCGGCGCAGACGGCGGCGAGGTGCTGGGTGTTGCGCAGCCCGCCCCAGTAGTGGTGGTCGGAGAGGACCACCTGGACGGCGTCCCTGGTGAACGCCTCCTTGATCTCGCCGAAGGTCGTGACGCACATGTTGGTGGCGAGCGGGACGTCGGTCCCGCCGGACACCTCGGCCATGGCGGGCGTGCCCAGCGTCGGGTCCTCCAGGTACTCCAGGACGTCGCCGAGTTCCTTCGCCACCTTCAGCGAGGTCTCGACGGACCAGGCGCCGTTGGGGTCGAGCCGCAGCGGATGCCCGGGGAAGGCCTCGGCGAGGGCGCGTACGGCCGCGATCTCCTCCTCGGGCGGGAAGACACCGCCCTTGAGCTTGAAGGAGGTGAAGCCGTACCGCTCCGTGAACCGGCGGGCCTGGGCGACGACTCCGGCCGGGTCCAGGGCGGCGCCCCAGTCGTCCGGCTCGGACGGGACGCCCTCCGGGTGACCGGCCCACTTGTAGAAGAGGTAGGCGCTGTACTCGACCGCGTCGCGCACCTTGCCGCCGAGCAGTGCGTGCACGGGCAGCCCGAGCGCCCGGCCCTGGGCGTCCAGGCAGGCCACCTCGAAGGCGGAGAGCACGGACAGCCGCAGCTTGTCGGCGCTCTGCACGCCGCGCAGCCCGCCGGCGTCCACGGCGCCCCGGACCCGGCTCTCGTCCACGGCGAGGTCCAGGGAGAACAGACTGTTCACATCCATGACCGAGCGTCCGGTGAGGTGCTCGGCGAGGGGGCGGGCAAGCTCCAGGTACTTGGTGTCGCCGTAGGTCTCACCGAGGCCGGTGATCCCGTCGGCCGTCACGACCTCCACGATCAGCCGGGGGGTGTACGGCTGGTGCACGCCCTGGGTGTTGAGCAGCGGCGCGTCGGCGACCAGGATCGGCGTCAGCCGCACCTCGGCGATGGTCAGGTCACGGGTCACAGGGAGGCTCCTACGAGGTCGAGTCCGGCGGTGAGGAGGGCCAACAGGCCGGCGAGGTCGGCGGGCGAGGGGTCGGTGAGCGGGGCACGGACGGGGCCGACGCGTTCACCGCGCAGCCGGGCCGCCGCCTTCACCAGGGACACCGCGTATCCGGGTGTGCGGTCGCGGAGTTCGACGAAGGGGACGTAGAAGTCGCGCAGCAGCTTCTCCATCGTGCCGTGGTCGCCGCTCTGCAGGGCGGTGAAGAAGGCGTCCGCGATCTCGGAGGCGAAGGCGTGCACGGCGGAGGAGTAGGCGGGGACGCCGACGGTGGCGATGGGGGTCCCCCCGCGCGAGCGCATTCGAGCGTGGGGGAGCGGGCCTGGATCTCGGCCGTGGCGGCGCCGTTGAAGAAGAGGAAGCCCTCGGGGGCGGCGAGGGTGAGGCGCTGGAGGCGGTCGAGGTCACTGTGGCCGTCCTTGAGGCCGATGACGTTCGGGATGCGTGCGATGCGCCGCAGCGAGTCCACTCCGTAGGCGACCTGGCCGCGCTGGTAGGCGACGAGCGGCAGCCGGGTGCGGGCGGCGAGCTGCTCCAGCTGGGCGGCGAGGCCGTCCTGCGGGGCGGCGACGAGGTAGTGGGGCAGCACGAGCAGGGCGTCGGCGCCGGCCTCCTCGGCGATCCGCGCGAACCGGGCGGCCTGCGCCCAGCCGTACCCGGTCCCGGCCACCACCGGCACCCGGCCGGCCGCCTCCTCGACGGCGATGGCGACGACCTGCCGGTACTCCTCCTCGTCCAGCGAGAAGAACTCGCCGGTGCCGCAGGCCGGGCTGCATCGATATGCGGCTCCGCCGCGTGGGGGCCCCGGGCCCGGCGTGAGCCGCGCGGCGACATGGGCGCGCAGACCGTCGGGATCGAGTGAGGCGTCGTCGTGGAAGGCGGTGAGCGGGAAGGACAGCACGCCGTGCGCCATCCCCTCCCGCAGCCGCCGCGTCACGTCCTGCGGACTCGGGTCGCCGCCCACCTGATCATCTCCTCTTCTGAATGCTGTCTATATATGAGAACAGAGCTTCGACACAGCCGTTACCCCCACCGGGGACCCGTAAACCGAAGATGACGTGGATCACATCCCCCAACCTTCTTCCCGGACCGCGTGCTTGATACAACTTGCTCGCGCGTTCCCGTCCGTCGACGGCCGTCGCCCCTCCCCCTCTTCCGAGCCGCTCCTTTCGCCTGCCCTGGGAACGCCCGTGTCCGCCCCCCGCCCCCTGCCCTGGCCCCTCGTCGCCCTTTTCACGGCCGGGTACCTCGCCCCGTATCTGCTGCCGACCACCGTCGGCCGGCTGGACGCCGGGCTTCCCCTCTCCGCGACCCAGGCCGGGGCCATCGGCAGTGCCCTGCTGCTGAGTTCGGCGGCGGCGGGTTTCCTGCTGGCCTCCCGGGTCGAGCGGATCGGCGCCCGCACCCTCGCCCGGCTCGGGCTCGCGCTCGCCCTCCTCGGTTACGGCGGGGCCGCGCTCACCGGGTTCGTACCGGCCGTCGTCGCGGGTGCGCTCGTCGGCGGTTTCGGGTCCGGTACGGTCACGGCGGTCGCCGCCGGCGGTATCGCGGCCCAGCAGGACCCGCACCGGGTCACCACGCTCGGCCTGCTCGGCGTCTCCGGCCTCGCGGGCGCCCTCTATCTGACGATCCCGCACCTCGGCCCCGGCCACGGGCAGCCGCTCGCCGCGCTCGCCCTGACCGCCCTCGCGGTGTGGCCGCTCACCGGCCGCCTGTCCGGTCGTACGGCCGCGGCCCGCACCCCGATCGAGCGCGGCCGCCTCCCCCAGCTCCGTGCCGGTCTGCTGCTGGCCGCGGCCATGCCCTGCTGGTCCCTCGCGCAGAACGCGCTGTGGGGCGTCAGCGGCCGCATCGGACTCGGCCAGGCGCATCTCACCGAGGTCACCGTCGGCGCGGTGTTCGCGCTCGCGCTCGGCGCCGGTCTGGTCGGGGTCGTAGGCGCGGGGGCGCTCGGGCCGCGGCTGGGCCGGGCGGCGCCGATCGGCGCGGGTACGGCCCTCATCGCGGGCTGCATCGCGCTCAGCGCCTCGGCGACCGACCTGCCGTCCTTCGCCGCGGGCGAGATCGCCTGGAACGTGCTCTATCCGGTCGTGCTGTCGTACGTCATCGGCCTGGCCGCCTCCCTGGACCCGCGCGGCCGCTGGGCGGTGCTGGTCGGCTCGGCGTCGTCCCTGGGCACGGCGGCCGGCCCGCTGACCGGGAGCGCGCTGGCGGCGTGGGCGGGGTTCCCGGCCATGGGCGGGGTCCTGGCGATGGGACTGCTCGCAGTCGCGGTGCCGCTGACGGTGGTGGCGCTGCGGGCGGGCAGGCAGCCCCTGTCCGTCGTACAGATCCAGGTGGACGCCCCCGCCGTGCCTTCCCGGCAGACCTACGACACCGCCTACCCGAACTCGTACGCCGCCACCTCGGCGAGGTAACGCGCCCGCCGCTCCTCGTCGTCCTCCAGGAAGGACGCGAGGAAGGAGTTGCGGGCCAGCTCGCGCATCTGCTCCTTGGTCAGCCCGAGGGCGTCGCGGACGGCGTGGTAGTTGTCGCCGACGTAGCCGCCGAAGTAGGCCGGGTCGTCGGAGTTGACCGTGCACAGCAGGCCGGCGTCGAGCATGGCCGGGAGGGGATGGTCCGCGAGGACGTCCACGGCCCGCAGCCGGACGTTGGACAGCGGGCACAGGGTCAGCGGGATGCGGTCCCGGACCAGTCGTTCGACCAGCTCCGGGTCCTCCATGCAGCGCAGGCCGTGGTCGATCCGTTCCACGTCGAGGACGTCCAGCGCCTCGGTGATGTACGCGGGCGGCCCCTCCTCCCCCGCGTGCGCCACGCGGCGCAGCCCGAGCGCGGCCGCGGCCTCGTACACCTCGCGGAACTTCACCGGCGGGTGTCCGACCTCGGCCGAATCGAGGCCGATTCCGGTGATCCGGTCCAGGTAGGGCCGGGCCGCCTCCAGCGTCTCCAGCGCGGAGTCGGCGGACTCGTCGCGCAGGAAGCACAGGATGAGCTTGGTGGAGACGCCGTGCACCGACTCGCTGGTACCCAGCGCCCGCCACAGCCCCTCCACCACCGTGCCCATGCTCACGCCCCGGGCGAGGTGGGCCTGCGGATCGAAGAAGATCTCCGCGTGCCGCACACCCTGCGCGGCGGCGCGGGCGAGGTAGGCGTCGGCCAGGTCCTCGAAGTCCTGCTCGGTGCGCAGGACCGCCATCAGCTCGTAGTACAGGTTCAGGAAGGACTGGAGGTCCTCGAACTGGTACGCCTTGCGCAGCTCGTCGGTGTCGGCGTAGGGCAGCTCGACACCGTTGCGCGCGGCGAGGGCGAACGCCAGCTCGGGTTCGAGGGTGCCTTCGAGGTGGAGGTGCAGTTCCGCTTTGGGGAGAGCCATCAGAGCATCGTAAGCGTGCTCTACCTGCGTTTCGGGACCGGCACTCGCAGAAGATCGTGCGCCACGGTCAGCTCTCCCTCGAACCCGGCGGCGCGTGCCTGCCGCTCGAACTCCTCGGGCTCCGAGTAGCGCTGGCTGAAGTGGGTGAGGACGAGGTGGCGCACCCCCGCGTCCCGTGCCGCCGTCGCCGCCTGACCTGCCGTCAGATGCCCGTGTTCCTCGGCGAGTCCGGCGTCCTCGTCGAGGAAGGTGGACTCGATGACGAGCAGGTCGCAGCCCTCGGCGAGCGCATGCACCCCGTCGCACAGCCGGGTGTCCATGACGAACGCGAACCGCTGCCCGCGCCGCGCCTCGCTGACCTCGTCCAGGGTCACGCCCCCGAGCCGGCCCTCGCGCTGGATCCGGCCGACGTCCGGCCCCTTGATCCCGTGCGCGGCGAGGCGGTCGGGCAGCATGCGGCGCCCGTCGGGTTCGGTCAGCCGGTAGCCGTAGGACTCCACGGGGTGGGACAGCTTGCGGGCCTCCAGCGTGTACGACGGGGTCGTCGCGAGGGTGCCGTCGGCGGCGACCGGCGCCTCGGTGAGGCGGACGGTCTCCCGGTAGGCCGTCGCGTACCGCAGCCGGTCGAAGAAGCGCTGGCCGGAGCGCGGGTAGTGGGCGGTGACCTCGTGCGGCACCTGGTCGAGGTTGATCCGCTGGATGACGCCGGCGAGACCGAGGGAGTGGTCGCCGTGGAAGTGCGTGACGCAGAGCCGGTTCAGGTCGTGGGCGGCGACCCCGGCACGCAGCATCTGCCGCTGCGTGCCCTCGCCGGGGTCGAACAGGATGCCCTCGCCGTCCCAGCGCAGCAGGTAGCCGTTGTGGTTGCGGTGCCGGGTCGGGACCTGGCTGGCGGTGCCGAGGACCACCAATTCACGTACGGACATGGCGACTTATCCGGGGGGCCATTCCATGCCACGCCCGCCGAGCACGTGCGCGTGGGCGTGCCAGACGGTCTGGCCGGCGCCGCTGCCGGTGTTGAAGACGACGCGGTAGCTCTCGAGCTTGTCCTCGTCGGCCACGAGCTGCGTCTCCGCGAGGACGTCGGCGGCGAGCTGAGGGGCCTGTGCGGCGAGCGTGGCCGCGTTCTTGTAGTGGGCCTTGGGGATCACCAGGACGTGCGTGGGCGCCTGGGGGTTTATGTCGCGGAAGGCGACGGTGGTCTCGGTCTCGCGGACGATCGTCGCCGGGATGTGGCCTGCGACGATCTTGCAGAACAGGCAGTCGTCCTGCGGTTCTCCCGCCATTGCGCTGCGCTCGCTTTCGCCGGTGATCAGTGTGGGTGGCCATCGTAGTCGTTCGACTTCGGGCTGGTGAGGGTTGATCGCGCCCACGCGGCGGAGCCGCACATCGATACCGTCCCGCGCCCCTAGGTCGGCAGACTCGGCGGTGTTTTTGCAGGTGAGGTTTCGAGTGCCTCCAATGCCAGCCTTATCGCCTCGTCCAGCTGGGGGTCCCGGCCCGCTGCCCAGTCCTGGGGGCGCTGGAGGACTTCCACGTCCGGGTCCACGCCGTGGTTCTCCACGCCCCACCCGAAACCCTCCAGCCAGAACGCGTACTTCGGCTGGGTGATCAGGGTGCCGTCCACCAGGCGGTAGCGGCTGTCGATGCCGATGACGCCGCCCCAGGTGCGGGTGCCGACGACCGGGCCGATGCCCAGGGCGCGGATCGCCGCGTTGACGATGTCGCCGTCCGAGCCGGAGAACTCGTTGGCGACGGCGACGACGGGACCGCGCGGTGCGTCCCTCGGGTAGCTCTCGGGCTGCATGCCGCGCGGCACGTCCCAGCCGACGATCCGGCGGGCCAGCTTCTCCACGACGAGCTGGGAGGTGTGGCCGCCGCGGTTCTCCCGTACGTCCACGACCAGGCCCTCGCGGGCCACCTCGACGCGCAGGTCACGGTGGATCTGGGCCCAGCCGGGCGCCTGCATGTCGGGTACGTGGAGGTAGCCGAGGCGGCCGCCGGACCTCCGGTGGACGTAGGCGCGGCGGTCGGCGACCCAGGCGTGGTAGCGCAGCGGCTCCTCGTCCGCGAGCGGGACCACGACCGCGTGCCGGGGGTCGCCCCCGCCGGCCGGCGTGATGGTCAGCTCGACGGGCTTTCCGGCCGTGCCGGTCAGCAGCGGGCCGGGGCCGGTCACGGGGTCGACGGGATGTCCGCCGACCGCGACGATCGCGTCTCCGGGGCGCACGGCGACACCGGGCGCGGCCAGCGGGGAGCGGGCGTGCGGGTCGGAGGTCTCCGAGGGCAGGATGCGGTCGATGCGCCAACTGCCGTCCGGGTGGCGGGAGATGTCGGCGCCGAGCAGGCCCTGCCGGGCGCCGCCTCCGAAGCCGCCGCGCGGGGTGACGTAGGCGTGCGAGGTGCCCAGTTCGCCCTGCACCTCCCACAGGAGGTCCACCAGGTCGTCGTGGGTGGCGAGGCGGCTGACGACGGGCCGGTAGCGGTCGAGGACGCCGTCCCAGTCGACGCCGCTCATGTCGGGCCGCCAGAAGTTGTCCCGCATGATGCGGCCGGTCTCGTCGTACATCTGCCGCCATTCGGCGACCGGGTCGACGGTCTGCCGGATGCGGCTCAGGTCGACGGTGATGTGCGAGTCGCCGTCCTCGTCGTCGGAGCCGCGCCGGTCGGCGGGTACGACCTTGAGCCGGCCGTCGGTCCACAGCAGGGCCCGCTTGCCGTCCCCGCTGACCGCGAAGTGGTCGGCGTCGGCGGCGAGATGCTCCAGGCGCTGCTGGACGAGGTCGTAGCGCTCCAGCTCGGTCTTCGGGTCGGGCGCTTCCGGGGTGGCGCGGGTGGCGCCGAGGACTCCGCGCACCGGGTGGCGCAGCCACAGCACGCCGTCCTTGGCAGCGCGCAGGTTGGTGTAGCGGGCGGCCTCGACCGGGAAGGGCACGATGCGGTCGGCGAGCCCTTCGAGGTCGATCCGGGTCGTCGGGGTGCCCTCGCTGTCGGGTGTCTCCTCCTTGTCGGGCGTTCCGAAGGGCCGGCCGTGCCGCTGCGGCCCGAACGGGGACGGCGTGGTCGCGGCGAGGGTGATCAGGTGCGGGCGGACACCCTCCACGAAGGCCAGGTCGAAGACGTGCTCGTCGTAGACCGGGTCGAAGGAGCGGCTGGAGAGGAAGGCGAGGTGTTTGCCGTCGAGGGTGAAGGCGGGCGCGTAGTCCCTGAAGCGCAGCGGGGTCGCCTCGGTGACCGCCAGGTCGGTGGTGTGGGCGATGCGGAGCTGGGCGAGCGGCGGCGGGCCGGGGTGGGACCAGGCGAGCCAGCCGGAGTCGGGCGAGAAGGCGAGGTCGCTGACGTCGCCGTACTCGCTGCGGTCCACCACGCGGACCTCGCCGCTCTCGCGCTCGACCAGCAGCAGCCGCCCGTCGTGCGAGGCGACGGCGGCCCTGCTGCCGTCGGGGGCCATGACGAGGTCCAGGACGCGGCCGAGCTGTCCGGCGGCGATCCGGCGCGGGATCGCGCCGGGGGCGACGCCGGTGGCGGGCGCGAACTCCAGGGCGTCCTCGCCCTCGGCGTCGGTCACCCACACCACCCACTCCTCGCCCTCCGTGCGGAAGGTGCGCGGCCGCCGGGCCCGGACACCGGGCTGTGCGGCGAGCGCGCGGGCCGGGCCGGAGCGGTGGGTGACCCAGTGGACGGCGCCGCGTACGGCGACCGCGCTGCCGCGCGCGGTGTGGTCGGGTGCGGCGGAGCCGAACCAGTGGGCGGCGTCCACGGCGAAGGGCTGGAGGTCCACGCGCGGGCCGCCGAGCCGCACGTCCAGCCGGCGCGGTGCTGCTGCGTCGAGGTCGTCGAGCAGCCAGAGTTCGCCCGCGCTGGTGTAGACGACCCGGCGGCCGTCGGTGGCGGCGTGCCGGGCGTAGAAGCCGTCGAGGGGCGTGTGGCGCCGCAGGTCCGTCCCGTCGGCGAGGGAGGAGTAGAGGGCTCCGGTGCCCTCGTGGTCGGACAGGAACGCGATCCGGTGGCCCACCCACAGCGGGTCCTCGAGGTTGCCGTCCAGTTCCTCGTGCAGCCGGACGAACTCCCCGGTGCCCTCGCGGTCGATCCACAACTTGCCCGCCGTGCCGCCCCGGTAGCGCTTCCACCAGGCGGCCTCGCGGCCCATCGGGGCGGACAGCAGCACGGTGTGCGGGCCGTGGGCGACGGCGCCGACCGGCCCGTACGGCAGCGTGGCGGCGGGTCCGCCGTCCAGCGGGACGGCGCGCGCCCAGGTGCGGCGCAGACTCGCCTGGCCCTCCGTGCTGAGGGCGAGGACCTCGCCGTCCGGGGTCCAGCCGCGCACCTGGGTCTTCCAGCTGCCCCAGTGCGTCAGCCGCTTGGCGGGACCGCCGTCGACCGGGGCGATGTGCACCTCGGGGGCGCCGTCCCGGGTGGAGGTCCAGGCGACGGTCGTGCCGTCGGGCGAGATGCGGGGATGGTTCACCGGCACGTTGTCGGCGCTGACCCGCCAGGCGCGCCCGCCGTCCAGGGGTGCCAGCCATACGTCGTCCTCGGCGGTGAAGGTCACCAAGTCGCCGTGGAGATGGGGGAATCGGAGGTAGCCGGAGGATGCCGTCGAAGTGCCCTGAGTCACCCCGTCACCTTACGCAGCGGGCGGCTGGTCCGCCCTCGGTTTCGATCACTTGCCCTGCACCGGCCAGCAGGTCGGGTCGCCCTTGCACCACAGGGTCCGGGTGACCGTGACGGTGACGGTCGGCTGCCCGCCGGGGGGCCGGTAGGTGACGGGCGGGGTGTACGGCGGCCTCGGCGTGGCGTCGCAGTCGCCGAGCCCGCCGACGTGGAACACCTGCCTGCCCGCGACCCTGGCCGTCAGGTCCCCGCGGACGCAGGCCCCGTCGACGGCCTTGGTCACCTTGCCGGTGACGGTGATCTTCCGTCCGTCCTTGGTCTCCCCCCGGCAGTCGACGGAGACGACGGTGGTCTCCGACGGCGAGGGGGTCTTCCCGGGCGTGTAGTCGGCCTTGCCGTAGGTCCCGGTGCAGGTCAGCCAGTCGACGTTCACGTGCTGCCGTCCGAGTTCCGCGGTCGCGGTCGTGTCGGTGGTGTAGGCGACCGCCGCCGAACTGAGATCCCCCGGCCGGCATGCCGTCACCGCACCCACGGTCACCGCCGCGAGCCCGGCCGCGCCCAGCACGCGTGCGGGTCGCGGCAGGCGCCGAATCCGCCTCAATGCCCCCATGGAGGGCAGCGTGCCACCGGCTCACGCGCGGCGGAAGGCCGCATACGGCCACTCGTCTGTTCGGTTACGCCCTCCATCGGAGGACTTGCAGGTGTGGTTCGGCCGCGTGGTTCAGCCGCGCAGCAGGAGCCACTCCTGGAGTTCCACCAGGTTGCCCTCGGGGTCCTTGAGGTGGGCCACGCGCATGCGGTCGGTCATGGGGGCCGGGCCGTGGACCAGGGTGGCGCCGCGGGAGGTGATCTCCGCGCAGTAGGCGTCGAGGTCGTCGACGCGCAGCACGACCAGGGAGCGGTGGCCGTTGGCCGGCTCGGCCAGTTCGCCGAGGATCTCGGCCATCATCGACCGGTCCTGCAGCGCGATCCCGGCGGAGCCGGCGTGCGGGCTGAACTTCTCGTACGGGCCCTCGGTCGCGCCCGACTGCGGCTTGAGGCCGAGGACTTCGGCGTAGAAGCGGTAGCAGGCGGCGAAGTCGGTGACGAGGAGCCGTACCTGTGCGAGTTCCATCGTGTTCCCCCAGGTGTGTCAGGACCAGCGGCCGGTGCGGCCGAGGAGGAGGGCCGCGGCGGCGGTGCCGGCGGTGGAGGTGCGCAGCACGGTGGGGCCGAGCACGTAGGGCCGGGCGCCCGCCTGCGCGAAGAGCGCCAACTCCTCGGGGGACACTCCCCCTTCGGGGCCGACGACGAGCACGATGTCGCCCTCGGCGGGGAGTCCGGCGGTGGCGAGCCGCTCCTCGCCGCTCTCGTGGAGTACGGCCGCGAAGTCCGCCTCGGCCAGAAGTGAGGCAACCTGTTTGGTCGTCGCCGCGTCCGCGACCTCGGGGAAGCGGACCCGGCGGGACTGCTTGCCGGCCTCGCGGGCGGTGGCCCGCCACTTGCCGAGCGCCTTCAGACCGCGGTCGCCCTTCCACTGCGTGATGCACCGGGACGCCTGCCACGGCACGATCGCGTCGACGCCGACCTCGGTCATCGTCTCGACGGCGAGTTCGCCGCGGTCGCCCTTGGGCAGGGCCTGGACGACGGTGATCCGGGGGGAGGCCTCGGGTTCCTCGTGGACGGGCTCCAGGTCCGTGACCACCAGGCGGTCCTTGCCCTCGGCGGCCTTGACGACGCCCTCGGCCCAGCGGCCGCGCCCGTCGGTGAGGACGACGTCCTCGCCCGGCCGCAGCCGCTTCACGGAGACGGCGTGCCGTCCTTCGGGGCCGTCGAGCACGAACTCCGGCCCGATGCGGTCGAGTTGTTCCACCACGAAGACCGGGGCCGTCATCGCCCGTCACCTCCGGCCGACAACGCTGTCCGGGCGGCGGCGAGTTCGGCCGCCAGGACCTCCACCAGGTCCGCGGCCGGCAGCTCGCGGGCCATCCGGTGCCCCTGCCCCGCCCACAGCGCCATGCCCTGCGCGTCCCCGGCCTTGGCGGCGGCCTTGCGCAGCGGCGAGGTCAGGTGGTGGATCTCGGGGTAGGCGGCGGGGGCGTACGGGCCGTGCTCGCGCAGGAAGCGGTTGACCAGCCCGCGGGCCGGGCGGCCGGAGAAGGCGCGGGTCAGCTCGGTTCGGGCGAACAGGGGGTTGGTCAGCGCCTGCTTGTGCAGCGGGTGGGCGCCGGACTCGGGGGTGGCGAGGAACGCCGTGCCCAGCTGGGCCGCGCACGCGCCCGCCGCGAGGACGGCGGCGATCTGGCTGCCGCGCATGATGCCGCCGGCGGCGACGACCGGGATGCCCACGGCCTCCCGGACCTGCGCGATCAGCGAGAGCAGTCCGATTCCGGAGCCGTCGTTCTCCGGGATGTCCCGGTGGGTGCCCTGGTGGCCCGCGGCCTCCACGCCCTGCGCGATCACCGCGTCCGCCCCGGCCCGCTCGACCGCGCGGGCCTCCTCGGCGGTGGTGGCGGTGACCAGGGTGCGGGTCCCGGCCCGGCGCAGGGAGTCGAGGACCTCCCGGCTCGGGACGCCGAAGTGGAAGGAGACCACCGGCACCGGGTTGTCGAGGAGGACGGCGAGCTTGGCTTCGCAGCCGTCGTCCCGGCCGCTGTCGGGGTCGCCCAGCTCGGTCTCGTACCAGGCGGCCTCACCGGCCAGCTGGTGCGCGTAGACCTCGACGGCGCCCGACTCTGCATATTCGGGCTGGGGCATGAAGAGGTTCACACCGAAGGGCCGGGTCGTGAGCCCCCGCAGCTGCTTGATCTCCTGGTACATGCCGTCGGCGGTCTTGTATCCGGCGGCGAGGAACCCGAGACCGCCCGCCTCGGACACGGCGGCGGCGAGCTGCGGGACGGAGACACCGCCCGCCATGGGGGCCTGCACGATCGGGTGGGGGAAGAGATCGGTCAGTGCGGAGGACATGACGGCATGTTGTCACGTCCTCCGAACAAGTCCGAATCCGGGCTTCCCGCGGCATAGGACACTGGCATAAGGGGTGCCGAGGCACCCCTTCCGAGAGGCCTCAGCGCCCGTTGAACGCATCCTTCAACCGAGAGAACAGCCCCTGCTGACCCGGCTGGAACTGACCCTGCGGTCGTTCCTCACCGCGCAGCTTCGCCAGCTCGCGCAGCAGCCGCTCCTGCTCGGGGTCGAGCTTCGTCGGGGTCGTGACCTCGACGTGCACGATCAGGTCGCCCCGGCCGCCGCCGCGCAGATGCGTGACACCGCGGTTGTGGAGCGGGATCGACTGGCCGGACTGGGTGCCGGGCCGGATGTCGACCTCCTCCATGCCGTCCAGGGTCTCCAGCGGCACCTTGGTACCGAGGGCCGCCGCGGTCATCGGGATCGTCACCGTGCAGTGCAGATCGTCACCGCGCCGCTGGAAGGTCGGGTGCGGCAGCTCGTGGATCTCTACGTACAGGTCACCGGCCGGACCGCCACCGGGCCCGACCTCGCCCTCACCGGCGAGCTGGATCCGCGTGCCGTTGTCGACACCGGCCGGGATCTTGACGGTGAGCGTGCGACGGGAGCGGACGCGGCCGTCGCCGGCGCACTCCGGGCACGGGGTCGGCACGACCGTGCCGAAGCCCTGGCACTGGGGGCAGGGCCGCGAGGTCATGACCTGGCCCAGGAAGGACCGGGTGACCTGCGAGACCTCACCGCGCCCGCGGCACATGTCACACGTCTGCGCGGACGTGCCGGGGGCCGCGCCCTCACCGTTGCAGGTGTTGCAGACGACCGCGGTGTCGACCTGGATGTCCTTGGTCGTCCCGAAGGCCGCCTCGTCCAGCTCGACCTCGATGCGGATCATCGCGTCCTGGCCGCGCCGGGTGCGCGAGCGCGGGCCGCGCTGCGACGCCGTACCGAAGAACGCGTCCATGATGTCGGAGAAGTTGCCGAAGCCACCGGCCCCGAAGCCGCCCGCGCCGGCGCCGCCGGCCTGGGAGAGCGGGTCGCCGCCGAGGTCGTAGACCTGCTTCTTCTGCGGGTCCGACAGCACCTCGTAAGCGGCGTTGATCTCCTTGAACCGCTCCTGCGTCTTCGGGTCGGGGTTGACGTCCGGGTGCAGCTCGCGCGCGAGCCGACGGAACGCCTTCTTGATCTCATCCTGCGACGCGTCGCGGCGCACGCCGAGAACGGCGTAGTAGTCCGTGGCCACTTACGACTCCGCCAGGATCTGTCCGACGTACCGTGCCACTGCGCGTACCGCTCCCATCGTTCCCGGGTAATCCATGCGGGTCGGTCCGACCACGCCGAGCTTGGCAACCGCCTCGCCGCCCGAACCGTAACCGACCGACACGACAGAGGTGGAGTTGAGTCCCTCGTAGGCGTTCTCGTGCCCGATGCGCACGGTCATGCCCGAATCCCCCGCCTCGCCGAGGAGCTTGAGGAGCACGACCTGCTCCTCCAGGGCCTCCAGGACGGGCCGGATCGTGAGGGGGAAGTCATGTCCGAAGCGGGTGAGATTGGCGGTGCCGCCGATCATCAGCCGCTCCTCGTTCTCCTCGACGAGTGTCTCCAGCAGGGTGGAGAGCACCGTGGAGACCGTACCGCGGTCCTCGGACTCGAAGGCCTCGGGCAGGTCCTCGACCAGGCGCGGTACGTCGGTGAAGCGGCGGCCCGCGACCCGGCTGTTCAGCCGGGCCCTGAGGTCCGCCAGGGACGCCTCACCGAACGGCGCCGGGCAGTCGACCATCCGCTGCTCGACCCGGCCGGTGTCCGTGATCAGCACGAGCATCACGCGCGCGGGCGCGAGCGAGAGCAGCTCCACGTGCCGCACGGTGGACCGGGTCAGGGACGGGTACTGCACGACGGCGACCTGCCGGGTCAGCTGCGCGAGCAGCCGCACGGTCCGCGCCACCACATCGTCGAGATCGACGGCGCCGTCGAGGAAGTTCTGGATCGCCCGCCGCTCGGGCGCCGTCATCGGCTTGACGCCCGCGAGCTTGTCCACGAACAGCCGGTAGCCCTTGTCGGTGGGGATGCGCCCGGCACTGGTGTGCGGCTGCGCGATGAACCCCTCGTCCTCCAGGGCTGCCATGTCGTTGCGGACGGTGGCCGGGGAGACCCCGAGGTTGTGCCGCTCGGTCAGGGCCTTCGACCCGACCGGCTCCTCGGTGCCGACGTAGTCCTGGACGATGGCGCGCAGTACCTGAAGCCTGCGTTCACTCAGCATTCGCGCGCACCTCCAGCATGTCGTCCCCTCGGCCCTTCGGGTCGTCCGCCTGGCACTCTGCGTGTCCGAGTGCCAGCATTCCCGAGCCCAGTGTACGGGCGTGGGGTACTGACTGGGCAAGGTCGGTCGGGCCGATGGGGTCCCCCCGCTCGAGCGAAGTCGAGAGTGGGGGACGGTGGTACGGATAGCGTCGCGGTATGACGGTGACTTGGGAAGAGCTGGGCTGGGAGCGGCTGGCCCCCGGGGTCGGACGGTGCCGGCTGCCCGGCTGGGACTGCACGACGGGCCTGATTCTCGGGGAGGGTACGGCCCTGGTGGTCGACGCCGGCTCGAGCCTGGCCGAGGGCGCGCGGGTGCGGGAGCAGGCGCAGCGGCTGGCGGGGCGCCGTGTGACCCATCTCGCGCTCACCCATCCCCACTTCGACCACGTCCTCGGCGCGCCCGCGTTCGCCGGGGCGGAGGTGTACGCGGCGGTGGGCATGGACGCGGTGTTCGCGTACGAGCGCGAGGAACTGCGAGCGGATGCGATCAGGAACGGCCTGCCGGCGACGGACGCGGACGAGGCGGCGGCTGCGCTGACCCCTCCCCGCCACCTGGTCTCGGGCGAGTGGACGCTGGACCTCGGCGACGGCCGCCAGGCGCTGCTGGCCAACGTGGGCCCCGGCCACACGGCCCACGATCTCGCGGTCCTCGTCCCCGGCACCCCGGAGATCGTCTTCTGCGGCGACCTGGTGGAGGAGTCCGGCGAACCCCAGGCGGGCCCGGACGCCGTACCGTCGCAGTGGCCGGCCGCGCTCGACCGGTTGCTCGCCCTCGGCGGCGAGGACGCGCTGTACGTGCCCGGTCACGGAGCGGTGGTCGACGCGGCCTTCGTACGACGGCAACGCGACGAGCTGGCAGCACGTTTCGGCGTGTCGTGAGCGGGGGTCCGACGCTTCTCCTATCGTCATCCGAATGCGCCAGTACTCCGCCGACCTGACCCCGCCGTGGAAGAAGCCGAAGCCCGTCCCGGAGGTCCCGGCGGAGCCCGGCCTGGTGGTGGAGGAGCCGGGCACCGGGTTCTGCGGGGCGGTGATCCGCTGCGAGGCGGGCACGGTGACGCTGGAGGACCGCTTCGGCAAGCACCGGGTGTTCCCGCTGGAGCCGCGCGGGTTCCTGCTGGAGGGCAGGGTGGTGACGCTCGTACTGCCGTCGTCCTCGGCTCCGGTACGTCCCACCCGTACCGCATCCGGCTCGGTCGCCGTCCCCGGCGCCCGCGCGCGCGTGGCCCGCGCCGGCCGCATCTACGTCGAGGGCCGGCACGACGCCGAGCTGGTCGAGAAGGTGTGGGGCGACGACCTGCGCATCGAGGGGGTGGTCGTGGAGTACCTGGAGGGCGTGGACGACCTGCCGTCGATCGTGTCGTCCTTCGCTCCGGGCCCGGACGCGCGGCTGGGTGTCCTGGTGGACCACTTGGTGCCGGGCAGCAAGGAGTGGCGCATCGCGGAGTCGGTGACGAGCGAGCACGCGCTGGTGGTCGGGCACCCGTACATCGACATCTGGGAGGCGGTGAAGCCGTCGTCCCTGGGGATCGCGGGGTGGCCCCGGGTGCCGCACGGGCAGGACTGGAAGACGGGGGTGTGCCGGGCGCTCGGGTGGCCGTCGGAGAACACCGGGGCGGTGTGGGAGGCGATTCTGAAGCGGGTGGGGTCCTACAAGGATCTGGAGCCGGAGTTGCTGGGGCGGGTGGAGGAGCTGATCGATTTCGTCACGGGTAGCGGTGGGGCCTGACGTTGGGGAACGTGCCGAACTCGCTGGTGTCCAGTTCGAGTCCCAGAACCTCCACGGGGACTGCATCGCCGAATTTGATGATCTCCTGGCTCCGGTAGTCGGCATCCTCGCCCTGGCCGGCAGGCTTCGTCAGCAAGACGCAGTGCGCCATGATCGGGTCCAGGATGAGGTAGGCGGGGATCTTTCCTGCCGCGTAGATCGAGCGCTTGACCACGTAGTCCTGGTGGACGCTGGACTTGGAGACGACCTCGACGACCATCGTGATCAGCAGGGACGGCAGCAGGCGGCCTGAGCCGGGAAGCAGGTCACGCTCCACGACCACCAGGTCCGGTACCGGCTCGCTGGCCTCGTCCAGGATGTCCACGTCCTGAGTCTGAAGGCGAGACCAGCGCTGTCGCGGGATCTGGTCCTGTACATCGGCAACGATCATGTTGTGCACGATGTCAGGGCTGGCCATCATCACGATTACCCCCCGGAGAAGCTCGACCTTGGCGCCCTCCGGAGCCTCGAGCTCCTCGAAGAACTTGGTCATCCCACGCTCGTCCACAGCGGTCATCTCCGTGGCCCTCCACATCCGCCGCGTCCTTTTGGCGGCAGCCTACGAATCAGGTTAGGGACCGAACCGGCGTTCCGCACCGATTCACTCGCCGGAGTGATCAGTCCACCAGATCCCGCACCACGGCGTCCGCCAGCAGCCGCCCGCGCAGCGTCAGCACGGCCCGCCCCTCGTCGTACGGTCCCTCTTGAAGGAGCCCCTCCCTCAGCGCCTGCCGGGATGCCGCCAGCCCCTCCTCCTTCAGCAGCGACAGCGGGACACCCTCCCGTAGCCGCAGCTCCAGCAGGATCCGCTCCACCCGCCGGTCCTCCTCCGACAGCAGCTCACGCCCGGCCCCCGGCGACCGCCCCGACGCCAGCGCCGCCGCGTACGCCCCCGGGTGCTTGACGTTCCACCAGCGCACCCCGCCCACGTGCGAGTGCGCCCCGGGGCCCGCGCCCCACCAGTCCGCACCCCGCCAGTACAGCTCGTTGTGCAGGCAGCGCCCGGCCTCGGACGTGGCCCAGTTCGACACCTCGTACCAGTCGAAGCCCGCCGCCGACAGCCGCTCCTCCGCGATCAGGTAGCGGTCGGCGTGGACGTCGTCGTCCGTCATCGGGACCTCGCCCCGGCGGATCCGGCGGGCGAGCTGGGTGCCCTCCTCCACGATCAGGGCGTAGGCGCTGATGTGATCCGGGCCCGCCCCGATCGCCGCGTCCAGCGAGGCCCGCCAGTCGTCGTCCGACTCCCCCGGCGTGCCGTAGATCAGGTCCAGGTTGACGTGCTCGAAGCCCGCGGCCTTCGCCTCCCCCACGCAGGCCTCGGGGCGCCCCGGGGTGTGCGTGCGGTCGAGCACGCGCAGCACATGCTGCTTCGCGCTCTGCATGCCGAAGGAGATGCGGTTGAAGCCGCCCTCCCGGAGGGTCGTGAGGTACGCGGGGTCGACCGACTCCGGGTTCGCCTCCGTCGTGATCTCCGCGTCCGGCGCCAGACCGAACTCGTCCCTGATCGCCCCCAGCATCCGTACGAGATCATCGGCAGCCAGCAGCGTCGGCGTACCGCCCCCGACGAACACCGTACGGACCTGGCGCGGATCGTCGCCGAGCACCTTGCGCGCCAGGCGGATCTCGTCGGTCAGGGTATCCGCGTAGTTGTCCCTGGACGCGAGCACTCCGCCGGTGCCGCGCAGCTCGGTGGCGGTGTACGTGTTGAAGTCGCAGTAGCCGCAACGGGTCGCGCAGTACGGGACGTGCAGGTAGAACCCGAGCGGCCGGTCGGTGGCCCCGGCGAGCGCGGAGGCGGGCAGCGCGCCGTCGTCGGGGACCGGCTCGCCGTCGGGGAGTGCGGAAGGCATGTCCTCCATTGTCCCGTACGACGGCGGTCACCTGTCCCGTACGACGGCGGTCACCTGTCCCGTACGACGGCGGTCACCTGTCCCGTGCGGCGGCGGTCACCCGCCTTCGGCCTGGAGGACCAGCAGGGCCAGATCGTCCTCGGGCAGTCCGCCGCCGAAGTCGTGCACCAGACGGCGGATCCTTTCCGCGATCAGCTCGGCGCTCAGGCCCGCACAGCCGGACAGGGCCCGCGCGAGCCCGTCGCCGTCGTCGAACTGGCGGGAGCCGGAGCGCCGCTCGGTCACCCCGTCCGTGACGCAGAGCAGGCTGTCGCCGGGCCGCAGGTCGAGGGTCTCGCTGGTGTACGTCTCGTCCTCGACCACCCCGAGCAGGGTCTGCGGGCGGGCGGCGGTGCGCACCTCGCCGTCGGGGCGCAGGAGCAGCGGCAGGGGGTGTCCGGCGGAGGCGAGGGTGCAGCGGACGCCTCCGTCGTGCGGGGTCAGCTCGCCGTAGAGGAGGGACAGGAAGCGGGTCTGCGGGCCGTCCCCGGGCAGCACGGGCCGGCCGCCGGCGGCGACCAGCGCGCGGGCGGCCGCGTCGGCGGCCTCGGTGGCGTCGTCCAGGAGGAGCTGGTTGAGGCGGTCGAGGACGTCGGCGACCCGGTAGCCCTCGCGGGCGAGCAGGCGCAGCCAGGGACGGGCCAGCCCGATCACCACCGCGGCCTCGGGGCCCTTGCCCTGGACGTCGCCGACGGCGAAGCACCAGCGGCCGTCGCCCGCCGGGAACAGGTCGTAGAAGTCGCCGCTGGGGCCGCCCTTGTCGCAGGGCTCGTAGACGAGCGCGCTGCTCACCCCGGGGATCTCCGCGACCGCGCCGGGCAGCAGGCCGCGCTGCAGGACGGCGCTGATCGTGGCCTGCCGGGCGTACTGGCGGGCCGCGCCGATGGCGAGGGCCACCCGGCGGCCGAGGTCCTCGATCAGACCGGTGACCTCGTCCGGGAAGCGGTGCAGCCCGCAGCGCCCGATGACCAGCGTGCCCAGCGGGCGGCCGCCCGCGATCAGCCGGTACGCCAGCGCCGTGCCGTGGGCGCCCTGCGGGCCGAGCGCGTCGCCGGGCCAGGGGTAGGGCTCCGGACCGGACCTGAGCCCGCTGCGCGGGCACGGCGGGTCCTTCTCCAGGGCGCGGGTGAGCTCCTCGATGCGGCTCTCGCTGGCGTGCCACACCCGTGCGGGGGCGCTGCCGTCGCCACCGCGTAAGGTCGCCTCGTCCTCCAGCCACACCGCGCACCAGTCGGCGAGCCGGGGCACGATCAGCTGGCCGGTCAGGGCCGTGACCAGGCCCTCGTCCAGTTGGCCGGCGAGCAGGTCGGAGGCCTCGGCGAGGAAGGACAGCGCGCCCCGGCCGAGCCAGTCCCGGTCGGCTCCGGGGCGCTGCGGCTGCGGGGCGAGGGCCTCGGCCGTCTCCAGGGCGAGGTCCGGGGCGGGCCCCTCCGGGTCCTCCTTGCCGCCTGCGGGCAGCCGCGCCCACACCGTCTTGGTGCCGGTGCGGTAGGTGACGCCCCAGGACTCGGCGAGCGTGGCGACCATGCGCAGGCCGCGCCCGTGCTCGGGGACGTCGTACGGCGCGTCGCCGTCCGCGGGGTCGCGCGGGGCCCGGGCGGGGTGGTGGTCGCGCACCTCCACGACGAACGCGCCGGTCTCCTCGAGCCGCCAGTCGACCTCCACCTCCGTGCCGGCGTGGACGACGGCGTTGGTGACGAGCTCGCTGACGACGGCCATGGCGTCCTCGGCCAGCCGCGCCCACCCCTGCGGGTCGGCGAGCTCCGGCTCGGCCCACTCGGCGAACGCGGCACGCACCAGCGCACGGGCCACCCCGGGCGCGAGGGGACTTCCGGGCAGGCTGGCGTGTCCCTGTGGTCCCCCACGGTCGTGGGTCTCGCTCTCCCGCTGTGCCGGTATGGCCGCCATGTCCATGCGGCCAGGGTGACAGACAGACCCCGTGCCTAAGCGCTGAGTTACCGAAGCGGGCAGCAATGGCTGAGAACTGTGCTACAGGAGCGCTAGAAGACGAACACTTTCGAGCGTGCCCGAGCGCGAGGTACCCGGGGGCGCGGGGAACTGCGCGCCAAGCCACGGACGACCCGCAGCCGCAGGACGACGCGCAGTTCCCCCGCCGCTCCTACGCCTCCCGCGTCCCCGCGTACATCTCGTCGATCAGCGCCTTGTACGCCCGCTCGACCACCGGCCGCTTCAGCTTCAGGCTCGGCGTGATCTCGCCGTGCTCGACATCGAGGTCGCGCGGCAGCAGCCGGAACTTCTTGATGGTCTGCCAGCGCTGCAGGCCCTCGTTGAGCTGCTTGACGTACCCGTCGACCATCTCGACCGTCTGCGGCGCCGCGACGATCTCGGCGTACGACGTGCCCTCCAGGCCGTTCTCCTTGGCCCACTGGAGGATGGCGATCTCGTCCAGCGCGATGAGGGCGGTGCAGTAGTTCCGGTCGGCGCCGTGCACCAGGATGTTGGAGACGTAGGGGCACACCGCCTTGAACTGGCCCTCGACCTCGGCGGGGGCGACGTACTTGCCGCCGGAGGTCTTGATGAGGTCCTTCTTGCGGTCGGTGATGCGCAGGTAGCCGTCGGGCGACAGCTCGCCGATGTCGCCGGTGTGGAACCAGCCGTCGGACTCCAGCACCTCGGCGGTCTTCTCGGGCTGCTGGTGGTAGCCCTCCATGATGCCGGGACCGCGCAGCAGGATCTCGCCGTCGTCCGCGATGCGCACCTCGCAGCCGGGCAGCGGCTTGCCGACCGTGCCGGTGCGGTAGGCCTCGCCGGGGTTGACGAAGGAGGCCGCGGAGGTCTCGGTGAGGCCGTAGCCCTCCAGGATGTGGATGCCGGCACCGGCGAAGAAGTAGCCGATCTCCGGGGAGAGGGCGGAGGCGCCCGAGACACAGGCGCGCAGCCGGCCGCCGAAGGCCGCGCGGAGCTTGGAGTAGACGAGGGCGTCGGCGACCTTGTGCTTGGCGCCGAGCGAGAACGGGACGGCGGCGGTGCCGGTGCGCCGGAAGGTGTCCTGGCTGGTCTTGGCGTATTCGCGGGCGATCTCGGCGGCCCACTGGAAGATCTTGTACTTGGCCCCGCCGCCCTCGCGGGCCTTGGCCGCGACGCCGTTGTAGACCTTCTCGAAGATGCGCGGCACGGCCGCCATGTACGTCGGCTGCACCACCGGAAGGTTCTCGATGATCTTGTCGACGCGGCCGTCCACGGCGGTGACGTGCCCGACCTCGATCTGCCCTGAGGTGAGCACCTTGCCGAAGACGTGGGCGAGCGGCAGCCACAGGTACTGCACGTCCTCGCCGCTGATCAGGCCGGTCGCGGCGATGGCCTTCGCCATGTACGCCCAGTTGTCGTGCGGCAGGCGCACGCCCTTGGGGCGGCCGGTGGTGCCGGAGGTGTAGATGAGGGTGGCGAGCTGGTCGCTGGTGAGCGCGCCGACCCGCTCCTTGATCAGCTCGGGGTGCTGCTCCAGGTAGGCGGCGCCGCGCTGCTCCAGCTCGGTGAGGGTGGTCACCCAGTCGTCCGTCTCGACGCCGGCCGGGTCGATGACGACGACCTTGGTCAGCGCGGGCAGCTCCGCACGCTTCTCCACCGCCTTGGCGACCTGGGCCGCGTCCTCGGCGATCAGCACCCGGCTCTCGGAGTCGGAGAGGATGAACGCCGACTCGTCGGCGTTGGTCTGCGGGTAGACGGTCGTGGTGGCGCCGCCCGCGCACATGATGCCGAGGTCGGCGAGGATCCACTCGACCCGGGTCGAGGAGGCGAGCGCCACCCGCTGCTCCGGCTGGAGGCCCAGTTCGATGAGGCCGGCCGCGATCGCGTACACCCGCTGCGCCGCCTCGCCCCAGCTCAGCGACTTCCAGTCGTCGGGGCCCTGGCCCGAGGCCGGCGGGACGGGATAGCGGTAGGCCTCGGCGTCCGGTGTGGCTGCCACGCGTTCCAGGAAGAGGGCCGCGACGGACGGCGGACGGTTCTCGATCAGGGTCTGTGTGTCGGTCACGACATCCTCCGGGGCCCGCGACGGTGCGGCTGACTCGGTGCGGCTGGGTTAACTCACGGTGGGGTTCGCGTTTGTTGTTTAACTCGCGAGTAACTATCGAGCAGGGATCAGAGTAAGCCGCGACCGGCCGCTGCGTAAGGGGCATCGGCCTGTCACTTTCCACGCAGAGCGACGCTACGCACGCGTAGGGGCCCGCCGCACTTTCGTACGACGAGCCCCCTGTGCCCGGTTTGCGGACGTAACCCGTTGTTACCGCTGGTTACTTCTTGCCCTTGGCCGACCCCGCGCTGTCATCACTGGACAGAACCGCGATGAAGGCCTCCTGCGGAACCTCCACGGAACCCACCATCTTCATCCGCTTCTTGCCTTCCTTCTGCTTCTCCAGCAGCTTCCGCTTACGGGAGATGTCACCGCCGTAGCACTTGGCGAGGACGTCCTTGCGGATGGCGCGGATGGTCTCGCGGGCGATGACCCGGGAGCCGATGGCGGCCTGGATGGGCACCTCGAACGCCTGGCGCGGGATCAGCTCGCGCAGCTTGGCGACAAGCCGCACCCCGTACGCGTACGCCGCGTCCTTGTGGGTGATCGCCGAGAAGGCGTCCACCTTGTCGCCGTGCAGCAGGATGTCGACCTTGACGAGGCTGGAGGTCTGCTCGCCGGTGGGCTCGTAGTCGAGGGAGGCGTAGCCGCGGGTCTTGGACTTCAGCTGGTCGAAGAAGTCGAAGACGATCTCCGCGAGCGGCAGCGTGTAGCGGATCTCGACCCGGTCCTCGGAGAGGTAGTCCATGCCGAGCAGGGTGCCGCGCCTGGTCTGGCACAGCTCCATGATCGAGCCGATGAACTCCGTGGGCGCCAGGATGGTGGCGCGCACGACCGGCTCGTACACCTCGCCGATCTTCCCCTCGGGGAACTCGCTCGGGTTGGTGACGATGTGCTCGCTGCGGTCCTCCATGACCACGCGGTAGACCACGTTGGGCGCGGTGGCGATCAGGTCGAGCCCGAACTCGCGCTCCAGCCGCTCCCGGATCACGTCCAGGTGCAGCAGGCCGAGGAAGCCGACACGGAAACCGAAGCCGAGGGCCGCGGAGGTCTCCGGTTCGTAGACCAGCGCGGCATCGTTGAGCTGCAGCTTGTCCAGGGCCTCGCGCAGCTCGGGGTAGTCGGAGCCGTCCAGCGGATACAGACCGGAGAAGACCATCGGCTTCGGGTCCTTGTAGCCGCCGAGCGCCTCGGTGGCGCCCTTGGCCTGGCTGGTGACGGTGTCACCGACCTTGGACTGGCGGACATCCTTCACGCCGGTGATGAGGTAACCCACCTCACCGACACCGAGACCGTCCGCCGGGAGCATCTCGGGCGAGTTGACGCCGATCTCCAGCAGCTCGTGGGTGGCGCCGGTCGACATCATCCTGATGCGCTCGCGCTTGTTGAGCTGGCCGTCGATGACACGGACGTACGTCACCACACCGCGGTAGGAGTCGTACACCGAGTCGAAGATCATCGCGCGCGCGGGGGCGTCCTTGACGCCAACCGGCGCCGGGATCTCCCGGACGACCTTGTCGAGCAGCGCATCGACGCCGACACCGGTCTTCGCGGAGACCCGGAGCACGTCGTCGGGCTCGCAGCCGACCAGGTTGGCGAGCTCCTCGGCGAACTTCTCGGGCTGCGCGGCCGGCAGGTCGATCTTGTTCAGCACGGGGATGATCGTGAGGTCGTTCTCCATCGCCAGGTAGAGGTTGGCGAGGGTCTGCGCCTCGATGCCCTGGGCGGCGTCGACGAGGAGGATGGTCCCCTCGCAGGCGGCCAGCGACCGCGAGACCTCGTAGGTGAAGTCGACGTGCCCCGGGGTGTCGATCATGTTGAGGATGTGCGTGTTGCCTGGGTCCTGGCTCGGAGCCCACGGCAGACGCACCGCCTGGGACTTGATCGTGATGCCGCGCTCGCGCTCGATGTCCATCCGGTCGAGGTACTGAGCACGCATCTGCCGCTGCTCGACCACACCGGTCAACTGGAGCATCCGGTCGGCGAGCGTGGACTTGCCGTGGTCGATGTGCGCGATGATGCAGAAATTGCGGATCAGAGCCGGGTCGGTACGGCTCGGCTCGGGCACATGGTTAGGGGTCGCGGGCACGCAGGGTCCTGATTCTTGAGGTATCCGCAGGGTAAGGGTCTCGGGTCGGATCGATACGTAGTCTCCATGGTCCCACGCGGAGGGACCGGGGACCGTTTTGGGCCGCTCGCAGGGCCACTGGTACTGTAGATGGCTGTGCCTCATGCCCTCTCAGCGCGAGGCGCGACAGAAAATTTCTGAATCACCGGTACGGGACCCGAGCGGCCCCGGACCAGAACCTGAAAAGGCTCCTTCGTGGCGAACATCAAGTCCCAGATCAAGCGGATCAAGACCAACGAGAAGGCTCGGCTGCGCAACAAGGCCGTCAAGTCCTCCCTGAAGACCGCGATCCGCAAGGCCCGTGAGGCCGCTGCCGCGGGTGACGTCGAGAAGGCCACCGAGCTGCAGCGCGCTGCCGCGCGTGCGCTCGACAAGGCCGTCTCCAAGGGCGTCATCCACAAGAACCAGGCCGCCAACAAGAAGTCGGCGCTTGCTTCCAAGGTCACGTCCCTCAAGGGCTGAACCTCCTTTTTGATCTGACCGCCGGCAGGACCCAGAGCGGGCCCTCTCTCATCCGCTCCCGACCGGCACCCCCGGATCCGTGCGCGGCCTGCGTTCGCCACGCGGGCGCGGATCCAACAGCTTGATCCGAAGGCCCCGGCGCCCTCCCTTCCCCAGGGCGGGCGGCGGGGCCTTCGGCATGGCCCCCACCCGGCCTTCGCATCACGCCCAGAAGGCGTCGTCCTTGTCGATGTCCGGTACGCACTCGTCTATGTCGGTGATCTTGTCTCCGACGATCCGGACGACGAGGCATCCGTCCTCTGCATAGCGCCTGCCCTCGCGCTCCGCCGTGATGTGGTGGAGAGACACGACGTGACCCCGGCCGTCGACGAACACACTGCGCAACTGGGCGCGCAGGCTGCCACCGCTGTCCTGGAACAGCCGGCCGTACATGTTCATGACGGCGTCCTGGCCCTTGAAGTCGCCGGACAGCGGGTGGCTGCCGGGCGCGTGATAGGTCACGTCCGCCGTCATCAGCCCGCGCAGGGTGTCCATGTCGGCACGGGAGAAGGCGTCGTAACCCTTGCGGACGAGCGTTGCGTGCGGGTGTTCAGCCACGGCGACCGCCGCCTTCCAGCGCCTCGGCGATGTAACGGCTGACAGCTCCGATTCTCCTCGCCGCCGACCGGGAGGCGACTGGATCACCGCCCCGCCGGGCGGGTCAGCCCACTGGATCAGCGCTCCGCCGTACGGCTCAGCCCACTGGCCCAGCACTCCGCCATGCCGCTCAGGCCCGCCCCCGGGACCGCGCGGCGCGGGCGATCGTCACGACCGCCTTCTCCAGCGCGTACTCGGGGTCGTCACCGCCGCCCTTCACGCCGGCGTCGGCCTCGGCGACCGCCCGCAGCGCCATGGCCACCCCGTCCGGGGTCCAGCCCCTCATCTGCTGGCGCACGCGGTCGATCTTCCACGGCGGCATGCCCAGCTCACGGGCCAGATCGGCGGGCCGGCCGCCGCGCGCCGACGACAGCTTCCCGATCGCCCGCACGCCCTGCGCGAGCGCGCTGGTGATCAACACCGGAGCCACTCCGGTGGCCAGCGACCACCGCAGCGCCTCCAGCGCCTCCGCCGTACGGCCCTCCACCGCCCGGTCGGCGACGGTGAAGCT
This sequence comes from Streptomyces sp. NPDC031100, assembly GCF_055570785.1. Classification (NCBI taxonomy): domain Bacteria; kingdom Bacillati; phylum Actinomycetota; class Actinomycetes; order Kitasatosporales; family Streptomycetaceae; genus Streptomyces; species Streptomyces sp. NPDC031100. The sequence goes on along the minus strand of NZ_JBVIGN010000023.1, from coordinate 32,269 downwards.
GGACGCCTCGGCCCGCCCTGTGTAGTACCGCCCGACGACGGCCTCGTCGATCGTCCCCTCGACGTCGGCGACGAGCTGCGCCGCCGCCGAGGCCAGCTCGCGCAGATCACTGCCGATCGCATCGACCAGGGCCTGGCACGCCTCGGGCGTGGCCGACCGCCCGAACCCCCGGAACTCCCCTCTCACGAACGCCAGCCGGTCCGCCGGCTTGGTCATCTTCGGGCAGGCCACCTCGCGCGCTCCGGCCTTGCGCGCGGCGTCGAGCAGCCCCTTGCCCTTCGCGCCGCCCGCATGCAGCAGCACGAGGGTGATCTCCTCCGCGGGCGCCCCGAGATACGCCTTCACGTCCTTGATCGTGTCGGTCGACAGATCCTGCGCGTTGCGTACGACCACGACCTTGCGCTCGGCGAAGAGCGAGGGGCTCGTCAGCTCGGCGAGCGTGCCGGGCTGGAGCTGGTCCGGGGTCAGGTCCCGTACGTCCGTGTCGGCGTCGGCGGCCTTGGCGGCGGCCACCACCTCCTGCACGGCACGGTCGAGCAGGAGGTCCTCCTGGCCCACGGCGAGTGTCACCGGGGCGAGAGGGTCGTCATTCGCAGTCTTTCTGGCCATCGCCTACAGCATCCCACGCGGCACTGACAACGAACCGGCCCGCGCACCCTGACCGGTCCCGGACCGTACCCGGGGTCCGTCTCGGGGTCACGGTTCCTCGCGCCAGCCGTCCCACTCCCCCGCGAACGCGTCCAGTTCGGCGGGGTCCAGGCGTCCTTGCTCGTCGCGCAGGACCACCAGCCACTGGGCGTCCTCCGCGTCGTCCTCGCCGGCCAGGGCGTCCCGGACGAGCTGGGGCTCCTCGTCGAGGGCGAAGCGCTCCCCGAGCGCCTCGGCCGCCTCCTCGGCGGCATCGCGGTCGGGCAGCACCAGCACGTGTCTCACATCGCTCACGGCCCTATTCTCCCGATACCCGGCCCAGTCCCCATGGCCGGGTGAGCCCCCGGCACAGGCCGCCGTCCGGGGGACCCGAATCAGCCCTTCCGGCAGGTGAGAACTGGGGCAGAGGCCGCCGCCCGAAGTCACGAATCAGCCCTTCCGACAGGCGAGACCTCGGGCACAGGCCGCCGCCCGGCGTCCCGAATCAGCCGTCCCTGTTGGCCTTCCGCACCGTGGGCACACCGCTCAGCCCGATTCCGAACCGCTCCCGGTAGACCGACAGCACCTCCTCGTCCGTGCCCAGTTCCCTGGTCTCCTTGTGTCCGTCGGGGGCCGTCGTCGTCAACGCCTGGCCGCTGAGGGTGATCCGCCCTCCGTCCGCCGTCACCCGCGAGCACACCAGGGACCGGGTGAAGTGCGACTGCGGCGAGGTGCTGTGCCACCAGGCCCCGGCCGCGAAGTCCCCGAACGCGCGGGGCCGCGTCTCCAACCGGTACTGCGGCTTGCCGTTCCGTACGACGTCCAGGTCCGCGGCCCCGGCCGGCCCGCCCCCGCCGCCCAGCACTCCGGCCGGGTCCGCACCGGCCTCCGCCACCCGGAACGTCCCGCCCGGGTCGGGCTGCTCCCCGCGTTCCGCGCAGGCCAGCGGATAGTGGCTGTGCGCACCGAACCCGACGTCGGCGAGCCAGTCACCACCGTCCGACGTCCGCACCCGCAGCGCGAGGTGGTCGTAGGGGATGCCGAGGCGCCCTTCGTCCCCGTGCACCCGCGCCGCGAGCAGCTGGACCTCGTAGCCGAGAGCGGTGAGCAACGCCCCGAACGCACCGTTGAGTTCGTAGCAGAACCCGCCCCGCCGCTCCTCCACCACCTTGTCCAGCAGCCGCTTCTCCTCCAGCACGATCTCCTCGCCGAGGTGGATCGACAGGTTCTCGAAGGGGACGGTCCGCAGATGGCGCAGGTGCAGCTCGCGCAGGGCTGCGGAGGTGGGATGCTGCGGGCGAGCGGCCCCGAGACGGCGGAGATAGGCGTCTGCCTGTGCTGAGTTCATGCACCCAGTCTGGGCGAAGTCCACGGCCCGGTCCGGGCGAAGCTCACGGTCCAGTCTGGGCGAAGTTCACGGCCCGGTCCGGGCGAAGCTCACGGCTCAGCCTGGGGCGAAGTTCACAGCCCGGTCCGGGCGAACGATCCCTCCTCAGTCTCTCGCCACTTGTATCTCCCCTTCCGTCCCGCCGTCCCCGCCGACCGTGAGCGCCCCGTCCCGGTCGGTGCGCAGGACCGTCGCCCCGCGGGCCCGCAGCGCGGCGACGGTCGCCGGTGCCGGGTGTCCGTAGGGGTTGTCGGCGCCGCAGGAGATGAGCGCCACCCGCGGGGCTGCCAGCCGTATCAGGTCCGGGGACTGGTAGGCCGAGCCATGGTGGGCAACCTTCAGTACGTCCACTCGGGCCAGGCCGGCCGCGGCCGGGGAACGGAGCAGGGCCTGCTGGGCCGGTGGCTCCAGGTCCCCGAGCAGCAGCAGCCGCAGTCCGCCGGACCGGACGAGCAGGGCGACACTTGCGTCGTTCGGACCGTCCGGCTCGGGCACCGGGACCTGGCCCGGCGCCGGGAGCTGACCCGGGGTGGGTGCCGCCGGCGGCCAGAGCACCCGCCAGGACAGCGGTCCGGTGCGCCGTTCCTCTCCGGCCGCGGCCCGGGTGAGCGGGATGTGCCGTTCAGCCGCCTCCTTTCTCACGAACTCGGCCTGGTCCGCCGGTTCTTCGAAGCTCGTGGTCTCGATCGCGGCCACCGAGCGGCCCCGCAGGACGCCGGGCAGCCCCGCGACATGGTCGGCGTGGAAGTGGGTCAGGACGACCAGCGGGACGCGGGTGATGCCCAGCTCCCGCAGGCAGTGGTCGACCAGCCCGGGATCAGGTCCGGCGTCGACGACCACCCCGGCTCCCTCGCCTGCCGCCAGTACGGTCGCGTCGCCCTGCCCGACGTCGCACATCGCGTACCGCCAGCCCGGCGGCGGCCAGCCCGTGATCACCCGGGTCAGCGGCGCCGGCCGCACCACGACCAGCAGGAGCAGCACGCCGAGCGCACCGCACCACCAGGGGTGCCGCAGCAGCCGCCTGCCGGCCAGGACGACGGCCACGGTGACCGCCGCGAGCAGCAGCGCCCCGGACCAGCTGTCCGGCCAGTCCACTCCCCCGCCGGGCAACGCCGCCCCGGTCCGCGCGACCCCCGCGAGCCATCCGGCGGGCCAACCGGCGGACCACGCCAGCACCTTGGCCACCGGCATCGCCACCGGCGCCATGGCGAGCGCGGCGAAACCCAACACCGTGGCCGGAGCGACCGCGACCTCGGCCAGCAGGTTGCAGGGCACCGCCACCAGGCTCACCCGGGCCGACAGCACCGCCACGACCGGCGCGCACACGGCCTGCGCCGCGGCGGCCGCGGCCAGTGCCTCGGCAAGCCGGGCCGGCACCCGGCGCCGCTGCAGCGCCTCGCTCCAGCCGGGCGCCAGCACCAGCAACGCACCCGTGGCCAGCACGGAGAGCAGAAAGCCGTAACTGCGGGCCAGCCAGGGGTCGTAGAGCACCAGCAGGAGTACGGCCGTCGCCAGCGCCGGGATCAGGGATCTGCGGCGCCCTGTCGCCAGGGCGAGCAGCGCGACCGAGCCACAGGCCGCGGCCCGCAGCACGCTGGGGTCGGGCCGGCACACGATCACGAAGCCGATCGTGAGCGCTCCCGCGAGCAGGGCGGTGACCCGCAGCGAGAGACCCAGGCGCGGGGCGAGTCCGCGGCGCTCGACAAGCTGGGCCAGCCCCGGCGGCCCGATGAGCAGGGCGAGCAGGATCGTGAGATTGCTGCCCGAGACGGCGAGCGTGTGCGCCAGGTCCGTTTCCTTGAAGGCGTCGTCCAGTTCGGGCGTGATCCGTGAGGTGTCGCCGACGACCAGCCCGGGAAGCAGCGCCCGGGCGTCCGGCGGCAGCCCGTCGGTCGCCTCCCGCAACCCTGCCCTGAGCCGGCCCGCCAGCCGCTGCGGCCCGCTCGGCCCCGCGACGACCTGCGGCGCGGGCTCGCTGCGCACACGCAGCACGGCTGCGGTCTGGTCACCACCGGTCAGGGCGGGCGCCAGCCGGGCGTTCACCCGCAGCCGCGTGGACGGCAGCAGCCCGAGCCAGACCTGACGCGCACCGCGCGTGCCGTGTGCGGCGGGCGCCGTGGGCGCGGCGGGCGTGGTGGGCCCGTCCCCAGCGGGAGGTGCTCGTGGCGCCGGAACATCCAGGTCGACGACCAACAGCACCGGAGTGCGTGTCCGCACATCCACCCCGTCGCCCTCCTCCACACGGCGCACCTCCGCCCTGGCCAGCACCGCCACGGGAGCCACGTGATCGCCCCGCACCCGTGGCCTGCTCAGCCAGGGGTCGCCGGTCAGCTCGACCTCGGCGGTCACGGTCGCGAACCGCCGCGCCAGCTCGGGCACCGGCCCGCGCCGCACATCCGCCCCGTGCAACCCCGCGGCCGCGGCGGCTGCTGCGACGCAGAGGAGCACGGCAGCGACCGGGGCGCGGGCCCAGGCGAACCGGGCGGGCGACGAACCCTGTCTCCTCCCCCATCGCCGGACCGTCAGCAGCCCGACCCCGCCGATCAGACAGGCGAGCGCGATGCCGACGCTCCAGCCCGGGGGCGCATCAAGGACCAGGGCAGCCGTCGCCCAGGCCGCGAGCGCCGGGGGCACCAGGCGGAGGTCGGCCGGGACCGGCGGCTGCTGGTCGGCGGGGCCGCTCATGGCTGCACCATGGTCCGTAGGTCGGCGAAGCGGCGATCGCCGATGCCGTTGACCTGGCGCAACTCGTCCACCGAGCGGAAGCCGCCGTGTCGGGTGCGGTAGTCGATGATGTGCTGGGCCAGCACGGGGCCGACTCCGGGCAGGGTGTCGAGCTGCTCCGCAGTCGCCGTGTTGAGGGAGACGGGGGCCGCGGGTCCTGTTCCTGCCGGTGCGGCGCCTGCAGCACTACCGGGACCGGGCTGGGCGGCCGCCGCCCCTGCGGATGCGCCGACCAGGACCTGCTCGCCGTCCACCAGGAAGCGGGCCCGGTTGAGCCCCTCGGTACTCACACCCGGCCGTACCCCGCCCGCCGCACGCAGCGCGTCGGCGACCCGCGAGCCGGCCGGCAGCCGCCGGATCCCGGGCTTGCGGACCTTGCCGCTGACGTCCACAACGATCTCCCCGCCCGGCGTCGCCGAGGCGCTCACGACGCCACCCGACTTCGCGTCCTCGCCCTTCTTGGTGAACGGCGCCTCCGCGCGCACCACTTGAGGAGCGCTCACGGTCTGTGTCCGGCCGACCCAGAAGTGCTGGACGGCGAACACGGCGGCCGCCACGAGCACCACGGCGAGCGCGACCACTCCCCGCCGCTCCACCCCGCACCGCACCTGCAACCACAGCGGCAACCGCTCCCGCAGAGCGAGCCCGGCCCGTTCCCGCAGGCCTGGCGCGAGAGGCTCTGCAGGTCCCAAATCACCCGCTGCGTCGGCTTGTTGTTCCTTGGTTGCCCCGGCCGGTGCAGGCGCACTGGCTGGCGTGCGTGCCCGAAGCAGTCCGGGCGGAGCCGTTCCTGCCGCGCTCAGCCCCGGCGCCGCTCCTGTCACCATCGCCGTGCGCGCAGGCCGCTCTTCGTCCGGCGGAGCGTTGCCCGACTCCCGCCATTCCACGGCTCGTTCGCGGAAGAGGAGTTCCGCGCGGCGTCGCAGCTCCTCCGCGGGTGCGGGCACCCGGTGACGGGCGTGGCGGCGGTCTACGGGTCGGCGATCGGCGGGTCGGCGGCGGATGCGACCGTCGGACGTGGGGCCACGACCCGGTCCGCTGGTCGGGGTGGCTGTGCGTGAACGTGATCGAAGTGCCATGCGACGAGGATCTGGCATCTCGCCACACCGCGATGATCTTGGTCAATTCCCGGGGATTACCGCCCAGTTGTGGAAAACTCCCTCACCCACACGAGCGAAGGCGGGCCCGGCGAACGGGCGTCAGCGCGGCGAGACGACCGCTCCCAGCAACCCGGGACCGGTGTGGGCCCCGATCACCGCCCCGACTTCGCTGACGTGCAGATCGGCCAGTCCGGGAACCCGCACCCGCAGCCGCTCGGCCAGGGCGGAGGCCCGGTCGGGGGCGGCGAGATGGTGGACGGCGATGTCGACCTCGGCGGCGCCCGCCCGGTCGGCGACGATCTCCTCGAGTCGGGCGATCGCCCGCGACGCCGTACGGACCTTTTCGAGGAGTTCGATGCGGCCGCCGTCCAGTTGGAGCAGCGGCTTGACGGCCAGCGCGGAGCCGAGCAGGGCTTGTGCGGCACCGATGCGGCCGCCGCGGCGCAGATAGTCCAGCGTGTCGACGTAGAAGTAGGCGGAGGTGCCCGCGGCCCGCTTCTCCGCTGCCGTCACGGCCTCGTCCACCGTGCCGCCGGCTTCCGCCGCCTCGGCCGCTGCGAGGGCGCAGAAACCCAGGGCCATCGCCACCATCCCGGTGTCCACCACCCGTACCGGCACGGGTGCCTCGCGCGCCGCGAGGACCGCCGCGTCGTAGGTGCCGGACAGCTCGGCGGACAGGTGCAGGGAGACGATGCCGCTCGCCCCGGACTCGGCGACCCTGCGGTAGGTCTCCGCGAACACCTGGGGGCTGGGGCGGGAGGTGGTGACCGGGCGCCGCTTCTGCAGCGCCTGGGCCAGGGAACGGGTCGAGATCTCGGTGCCCTCTTCGAGCGCCTGGTCGCCGAGGACCACGGTCAGGGGCACCGCTGTGATGCCGTGGCGCTCCATCGTCCGCGGCGGCAGGTAGGCCGTTGAATCGGTGACGATAGCGACATGGCGGGACATGAGCTGGAGGTTACCTGCCGTAGCGTCCGCGCGGCAGACCGGCCCCTGCGTGCCGAACCGGGTGCGGGCCGGTCATGTGGTGCTCTCGGGGCGCGGCTTCTTCTGCCAGGGGTAGGCGGGGCCCCGCGTCGGCTGGGTGATCGCGGGCTTCGCCGGCTTCTCGGCGGTGCGGGACCCGGGTGTTTCCCGCCAGGTCTGCTGCTGTGTCGCCGAGCCGTCGGCCGCGGCCGGGGCTTCGGGCCACGGCTGGGGTGCCGGCGCGGGCTCCGCCTGCGTCCAGTGCCGAAGGGCCCCTGCCTCGACGTCGATCTGGGCACTGAGCGCGTCCAGGTCGTCGTCGGAGAAGCGGCGGGCCCGGTCACGGGCTGCCCAGCGCAGCGAGTCGGCGGACTGGGTGATGCGCTCGGTGCGGCTGCGCAGCTCGGGCAGGCGCGCGGTGAGCGTGGACCGGTCCGGCTCGGACTCCAGGCGCTTGAGGTCGGCGTCCAGCTCGTGCCCGTGCACGCTGAGCCGCTCGAACAGGCCGAGGGACTCCTTCAGCGACTCGTCCTCGGCCACGCTCGCGTGCAACGCGTCCTGCGTGGCGCGCATCGAGGTGCGCAGCGTGAGCCGCAGCTGGGCGATCTCGCCGGCCGGGCCTATCTGGGCGAAGGACTTGGCGCGCAGGGTGTGGTCCTCGACCGTGCGCCTGGCCTGCGCGATCGTACGGTCCACTCCGCGTTTGGCCGCGCCGACCGCCTTGACCGTGGCGTACGCGCCGAGGCCGATGAAGAGGAGGAAGAGCAGGGCGAACACGGTGATCAACGCTTCCATGACGCTCCTCCTCGACCCGGTGCGGCACGAGCCGCTGCGCTCTCAACGGTAAACGCAGCGGGCAGGTCCGGAGTTCCAGAAGAACCCCGAACCTGCCCGTAGGGGACTACCCGGACGCCAGGCGCGTCCGGCTCCCCCGAAGCGTTGCCGCGCTTACGCCGGAACGATGTTCACCAGCTTCGGCGCCCGCACGATCACCTTGCGGATGCCCGCGCCGTCCAGTGCAGCGACGACCTTCTCGTCGGACAGCGCCACCTTCTCCAGCTCCTCCTCGGAGATGGCCGGCGGCACCTCCAGACGGGCCTTGACCTTGCCCTTGATCTGCACGACGCAGGTCACCGTCTCGTCCACCACGTATGTCGGGTCGGCGACCGGGAAGTCCTGGTGGACGACCGAGTCGGCGTGGCCCAGCTTGCGCCACAGCTCCTCGGCGATGTGCGGGGCCAGCGGGGCGGCCATCAGCACCAGTGGCTCGGCAACCGACCGCGGCACCGCTCCGCCCGCCTTGGTCAGGTGGTTGTTCAGCTCGGTGATCTTGGCGATGGCGGTGTTGAAGCGCAGGCCCTCCAGGTCCTGGCGCACACCGTCGATCGCCTTGTGCAGGGCCCGCAGCGTCTCCTCGTCTGGCTCGGCGTCGGTGACGGTGACCTCGCCGCTGTCCTCGTCGACGATGTTGCGCCACAGCCGCTGCAGCAGCCGGAACTGACCGACCACCGCACGCGTGTCCCAGGGCCGGGAGACGTCCAGCGGCCCCATGGCCATCTCGTACAGGCGCAGCGTGTCGGCACCGTACTCGGCGGCGATCTCGTCCGGAGTCACCGCGTTCTTCAGGGACTTGCCCATCTTGCCCAGCAGGCGGGTGACCTTCTCGCCCTCGTAGTAGTAGGCGCCGTCGCGCTCCTCCACCTCGGCGGCCGGCACCGCGATGCCACGGCTGTCACGGTAGACGTAGGCCTGGATCATGCCCTGGTTGAACAGCTTGTGGAACGGCTCCGCGGAGGACACGTGGCCCAGGTCGTACAGGACCTTGGACCAGAAGCGCGCGTACAGCAGGTGCAGCACCGCGTGCTCGGCGCCGCCGACGTACAGGTCGACACCGCCGTGCGGCTGGCCCGCGCGCGGGCCCATCCAGTACTGCTCGATCTCGGGGTCGACGAGCTTCTCGCTGTTGTGCGGGTCCAGGTAGCGCAGCTCGTACCAGCAGGAACCGGCCCAGTTGGGCATGGTGTTGGTCTCGCGCCGGTACTTCTTCGGTCCGTCGCCCAGGTCCAGGGTGACGTCGACCCATTCCTCGTTGCGCGACAGCGGCGTCTCGGGCTGGGTGTCGGCGTCGTCCGGGTCGAAGGTGCGCGGCGAGTAGTCCTCGACCTCGGGCAGCTCCAGGGGCAGCATCGACTCGGGCAGCGCGTGGGCGACGCCCTCCTCGTCGTAGACGATCGGGAAGGGCTCGCCCCAGTAGCGCTGGCGGCTGAACAGCCAGTCGCGCAGGCGGAAGTTGACGGTGCCCTGGCCGATGCCCTTGCGCTCCAGCCACTCGGTGATGCGGGCCTTGGCCTCGGCCACGCCCATGCCGTCCAGGCCGATCTCGTCGTTCGAGGAGTTGACGATCTTCGCGTCGTACGACGCGAACGCGTTCTCCCACGTCGAGGTGTCGGTGCCGCGGCCGTCGGTCGGCTCGACGATGCAGTGGATCGGCAGCTCGAAGGCGCGCGCGAACTCGAAGTCACGCTGGTCGCCCGCCGGGACGGCCATGATCGCGCCGGTGCCGTAGCCCATCAGGACGTAGTCGGCGATGAAGACCGGGATCTTCTCGCCGTTGACCGGATTGGTCGCGTACGCGCCGATGAAGACGCCGGTCTTGTCCTTGGCCTCGGCCTGGCGCTCGACGTCGGACTTCGAGGCGGCCTGGGCGCGGTAGGCCGCGACGGCCTCGGCCGGGCTCGCGTGACCGCCGGTCCATACGTCGTGGGTGCCCTCCGGCCAGGCGGCCGGGGTGAACTTCTCGACCAGCGGGTGCTCGGGAGCCAGCACCATGTAGGTCGCGCCGAACAGGGTGTCCGGACGGGTGGTGAAGACCGTGATCTGCTCGCCGTCGATCGGGAAGTCGACGCGGGCGCCCTCGCTGCGGCCGATCCAGTTGCGCTGCTGCAGCTTGATGGCCTCGGGCCAGTCCAGCTCCTCCAGGTCCTCCAGCAGCCGGTCGGCGTAGGCCGTGATGCGCATGTTCCACTGGCGCAGCTTCGCCTTGAAGACCGGGTAGTTGCCGCGCTCGGAGCGGCCGTCGGCGGTGACCTCTTCGTTGGCCAGTACGGTGCCCAGGCCGGGGCACCAGTTGACCGGGGCGTCGGAGGCGTAGGCCAGGCGGTACTCGCCCAGGACGTCGGCGCGCTCGGTGGCGGTCAGCTGGTTCCACGCGCGCGTGGTGCCCGGAATCGCGCGCTCACCGGACTCGAACTGCGCGATCAGCTCGGAGATCGGGCGGGCCTTCCTGGCCTCGTCGTCGTACCAGGAGTTGAAGATCTGCAGGAAGATCCACTGGGTCCACTTGTAGTAGTCCGGGTCGATCGTGGCGAACGACCGGCGCTTGTCGTGGCCCAGTCCCAGCCGACGCAGCTGGGCCTTCATGTTCTCGATGTTGGCTTCGGTGGACACGCGCGGGTGCGTGCCGGTCTGCACCGCGTACTGCTCGGCGGGCAGGCCGAAGGCGTCGAAGCCCAGGGTGTGCAGGACGTTGTGGCCGGTCATGCGCTGGAACCGGGCGAAGACGTCGGTGGCGATGTAGCCCAGCGGGTGGCCGACGTGCAGGCCCGCACCCGAGGGGTACGGGAACATGTCCATGATGAACTTCTTGGGCTTGGCGGCCAGCTCGGGATCGCCGGCCAGGTCACCCTTCGGGTTCGGTGCCGCGTAGGTGCCGTCGGCGTCCCAGAAGTCCTGCCAGCGTGCCTCGATCTCGGCTGCCAGGGCGGCCGTGTAGCGGTGCGGCGCGGCCACCTCGGCGGTGGCAGCGGGGTTCGTCTCGCTCATGATCCTCAAAGCTCCATCGATCGTCTCTGCCTGCGGCTGCGTCCTTTAAAACGAAAAAACCCCTCGCACAGGAGGGGACGCCGCGCCGATGCCGACCACCCAGGTCGCCCGGGGGTCGGTACTGATCAGCGCGGCCCGCTAAGCAGAAGGCGTACGGCACGCATGGCGCTAGGGTACCGCAGCCCTTGAGCAAGCCGCGACGCACTTGCGTATGCCTGGTGGACATGTCATGAAGCCCGCCAGAACTGAACCAAGGTCAAAGATTACTTCGCGTAACACCCGCTATGGGACAACATCCCAAGCACATTGTCCTTTGATAACAACGCAATAACTCAAAGCTCGTACTGATCGGTATGGCGCCACCTAGAGTTCGGCAGCGGGACCGCCTTCCCGAAACTGCTCGGAGTTGCCCCCATGAACCCTCGTCGTAGTAACAGTTCGCTCCCCAAGCCGGGCCGGTCGGCCTATGGGGTGGCGTCCGCCGTCGTCCTGCTGCTCATACCCGTGGTCGTGCTGGTCGGAGGCAGCCAGTTCCGCGAGTTCCTGAACTTCGGCGCGGGCGTCCTGTCCCTTGTCTCACTGAGCTGTTCGGTGATCTGGGGCCTGTTCGCGCAGGACCGGATCTTCCTGAACACGCGGCAGCGGATCGTCGGCCAGGCCGTGCACCGGACGACCGCGGTCGCCTCGATCGCGTTCCTGCTGCTGCACATCACCACCAAGATCGCGCTGGACCACACCCAGCTGATCGCGGCGATCATCCCGTTCTCGCTCGGCGTCACCGGAAGCGCCGGCCTGATCGGACTGGGCTCGCTGGCGGGCCTGCTCATGATCTTCGTGGGCATCACCGGCGCCCTGCGCAGCAACTTCGCCACCCCGGCTCCCGTGGCCGCCCGCTGGCGGGCCATGCACATGCTGGCCTACCCGGCCTGGTGCGCGGCGCTGATCCACGGCCTCTACGCGGGTCGCCAGGCCAAGCCGATCTTCGTGATCCTCTACAGCCTCTCCCTGCTGGGCGTCATGGGCGCCCTCGCGCTGCGCTCGGCGCCGCGCCCCTTCAAGCGCAAGGTCGCCGACCGGCTCGTCGCCGTCCTGGGCAGCTCGGAGCGGCCGGGGCTCGAGGACCTCGACGCGAGCCGCTCCCGGGTCGCCGAGTCCGGCCTGGCGGGCTTCGAGGGCCGGCGCGAGCCGAAGGCGTCGCCCGCCGACGCGCCGGGCCCCGCCTCCGCACCGCTGTACCAGACCCCCGCGACCCCGACCCCGGCCCCGGAGCCCGCGTCCGGCTTCGCGGCGGCCTACCGCGCGGTGTCCACTCCGGGCCGCCCCCAGCAGCAGCCGTTCGCGGCCGGCCAGACCGCCCGTATGGACCTGCCGCTCGATCTGCAGGCCACGGAGGCGATCCCGCGCGTGGACGGCCCGTCCAGCACCTCGGGCAGCTGGCCGATCCCGTCCCCGCCGCCGGTCGGCGAGGCCCCGCGTTCGGCGTACGACCCACTGCAGGACACCGGATACAACATCCCCGTCTACGGCAATTCGGGCACCGGCGGATACGGCGGAAGTGACGTGTACGACACCGGTGAGACGAACAACCTGTACGGCACGTACAACTCGGGTGACACGTTCAACAGCGGTCCCGCCACTGAACCAACCCCCGGCGCCTCCTTCGACACGCCGGGTTCGGGCGAACCTTGGAACATGCCTTCCGGAGGCTATAGGTGAACGAGGCCCTGCCCGACGTCCCAGAAGTCCGCGTGGTCGGTCTTCCCCAGCTCACGTCGGGCTTCGACCTTGTGGAGCGGCTCGACCTGCCCATGCATCTGAAGGTGCACGGGCCGCTCGATCCGCTGGGCGGCGAACAGCTCGCCCAACTCGCCGAGCGCATCAATCTGAAGGGCCGCGGCGGCGCGGGCTTCCCCTTCCACAAGAAGCTGCGCTCGGTCGCCGAGTCGGCGATCAAACGCGGCGTGCGGCCGGTCGTCGTCGTCAACGGCAGTGAGGACGAGCCGGCCTGCCGCAAGGACACGGTGCTCATCAACCGCGCCCCGCACCTCATCCTGGACGGCGCCCTGCTGTGCGCCGAGGCCCTCGGTGCCCGCACGCTCGTGATCGGGGTCACCCGGGAGTCCACCCAGCGCTCCATGGAGGCCGCGCTCGCCGAACGCGGCCTGAGCAACAGCCGTCGATCGGCACTGCGCGCGTGGGTGCAGCGCAACCCCGTGCGCATGGTCACCGGCGCCGCCGCGTCACTGATCCGCTCGATCGACGGCGGCCCGGCGATCCCGCCCGGCCGCAAGATCAGCGCCTCGCAGTCCGGCGTCGGCGGTGCGCCCACACTGCTGTCGAACGCGGAGACGTTCGCACAGCTGGCCATCGCCGCCCGGATCGGGCCCGAGCGCTACGGCAACACCGGCCTGTACGACGAGCCGGGCACCGTCATGCTCACGGTCTCCGGCGCCGTCGCCCGCCCGATGGTGCTCGAGGTCCCCACGGGCGTGCCGCTGCGCTACGTGCTGCAGCTGGCCGGCGCGCCGCCGGTACCGCAGGGCGTGCTGACCGGCGGCTACCACGGCAAGTGGATCGACGCCGCCACGGTCAACGAGGCGATCGTCTCCCGCAACTCCCTCGACGCGGTGGGGGGTTCGCTGGGCGCGGGCGCGATCCTGCCGATCAGCCAGGAAACCTGCCCGCTGGGCGAGTCACTGCGGGTGGCCCAGTGGCTGGCGGAGGAGAGCGCCGGCCAGTGCGGCCCCTGCTACCTCGGACTGCCCGCCGCCGCGCGCGGCATGGAGGACATCCTCAACGGCGGCGGACCGGCCGCCCTGGAGGCGCTCAAGCAGGTCGCGAAGAACGTGAAGCGACGCGGGGCGTGTTCGCACCCCGACGGCTCCGCGATGTTCCTGGAGTCGACCATCAAGGCGTTCACCGACGACCTGGCCGCGCACGTCCTCGGAAACGGCTGCGGACGGCCCGTGGAGGGCGTTCTGCCGCTCTTCGAGGGGGGCAGGGCCCCTACGGGCATCCCGGGCGGCGGAGAGCCCGAGGAGACCGGCGCAAGCCGCCAGAAGATCTACGTCGACTGGACGCTGTGCCGGGGCCACGGTCTGTGCGCCGACATCCTCCCGGAGGTCTTCGAACTGGGCGCGGACGGGTTCCCGACCGTGGCGCAGGCCCAGGTGCCGCGCTATGCGGAGGCGAAGGCGCTGCGGGCGGTACGCCGCTGCCCGGCGCTGGCGTTGCGCATCGAGGAGGACACGCGCGGGCAGGCGCCGTCGCGCAACCTGCCCGTCCTGTCCCAGGGCCGCGGCCGCCGCGCCCTCGGGCGCTGAGCACACCGACGGCGGGTCACCCGCTCGGGTGACCCGCCGTCGTATAGCGCGTCCTCTGGAACACACCGCATGCTCCGGAACCGTCGTGCAAACACGTCGAAGGCGGACCTTCCATTAGGAAGGTCCGCCTTCGACTTCTGTGGAGCTAAGGAGAATTGAACTCCTGACCTCCTGCATGCCATGCAGGCGCTCTACCAACTGAGCTATAGCCCCTTGCGGCCACGCGGCAGAGCCGCATATCGACCGTGTCGCCCGGTTTCCCCGGCGGCGACGCCAACATTACACGGTCACCGGGGTGCAGTACCAAATCGGTTTCCGGTCTGCTCCCGTACGGGAGATATTGTCTGCATTCGTGACCCTGATCGCGTTCTCCGGAGCCCGTCGCCGGGTGCCGGTGGCCGTGGGCGCGTGCCTGGTGTCCTTCACGGCGTTCTGGCTGGCCCAGCGGGCCGCCCACGTGTCGATGGTCGACCTGATGGTGTACCGGGCCGAGGGGGCCACCGTCCGCGCGGGAGGCGACCTGTACGCGTTGCGGGCGACCGCCGCGCACCTGCCCGCCACCTACCCGCCGTTCGCGGCCCTGCTGTTCACCGCGCTGACCCTGCCGGATCCCATGACGCTGCGGCTACTGGCGACAGCGGGGAATCTCGCCCTCCTCGTGGTGTTCGTACGGCTGTCGCTGAAACTCGTCGGCCACGCGCGCGTGGAGAGCGTCTGGTGGGTCGCGGCGGTGGCGGTGTGGTGCGAGCCGGTGTGGACGACCCTGCGCTACGGCCAGGTCAACCTGCTGCTGGCCGCCCTGGTGCTGTGGGACCTGTCCCGCCGGCCCGTCGACGGGTACGGCCGCTGGCCCGGAGCGGGGCTCGGACTCGCCGCGGCGGTCAAGCTGACGCCCGCACTGTTCCCGGTGTTCCTGCTCACGACGGGCGCCGTCGCCCACCTCCGAGGCGGGGACGCAGGGCCCTGGATGCGCCCCGCGCGCGGGGCAGCGGCCGCGTTCGCCGGGGCGACTCTGCTCGCGGCAGCCGTCCTGCCGTACGACTCGTGGCGGTTCTGGACCGACATCGTGTTCCGCGCGGACCGGGCCGGGCACGTCGAGGCCACCGCCAACCAGGCCCTGCGCGGCGTTCTGGCCCGTCTGCTGCACTCCCCCGACCCGGGAGCCCTCTGGGCGGCCGCCGCGACCGTGGTGGGCCTCCTGGGGCTCACGCTGGCGGTGACGGCCGAGCTGCGCGGGTCGCGGCCCTGGGCGGTCTGCGCCTGCGCGGTCACGGCACTGCTGATCAGCCCGGTCTCGTGGACACACCACTGGGTGTGGTGCGTACCTCTGGTACTGCTGCTGTGGGCGCACACACACCGGGCGGCCGCCCTGGGCACGGCGCTGGTCTTCTGCTCGTACGCCCCGTGGTGGGTGCCGCACGGCACAAGGCGGCCCGAACTGCACCAGACGGTCGGCCAGTTGATGCTGTCGGCCCTCTACGGAGTGGCCGGTGTGCTGTTCCTCGCGCTGGCCAGGACATCGTTGCCGAGGTCCCGGCCGCGGTCGCAGACGCGTCAAGCGGTGACGAAGGAGTAGAACCTCTTCAGCGTGCAGTGCTCTTCGAGCAGACGGCCGTAGATCGGCTCGCCCTCCAGCTCGCGGTAGGTCTCGATCGGGTCGCCTTTTATGATCAGCGCCCGCGCGCATTCCTCGCACCAGTACTGGTAGTCGGGATTGATCGGCTCCATGTCACGGACGATCGGCGTTCCGCTCCCGCACCAGTCGCACTTTCGCCGGTGTGCACCCATCGATCAGCTCCAGCTGTGGCCGCAGGCCGTGCACACGTAGGAGATTCCGCCGTTGTCGCCGAGAACCTGGGCCACACGCGCGGAACCGCAGGAAGGGCAGCTGAGCCGGGTGGCCGTATCCCGTATCAACGCCGCACCGAGGAGGTGGCCGCCCTCCTCATGGATGCTCGCAGGCATCGCTACTCCCTCCCGTCGGGCCGCGCCCCCTTCCGGCCGTTTGATTCTGCCACGGCCGGACCAATACGGTCAGCGACGCCTCAGTACCAGTCCGGCCACGGCCCCCATTGCGGCCGTTCCGGCCAGCGCCCATGCACACACCGAGAACGCCTCCGCAGAGGTATACGCCCGCAGAGCCCCGAGTGACTCAAGCCGGTTCAGGAACAGTGTGCCGAATACCGCCACCCCGATCAGCTGGCCGAGCTGGACGACCGTCGCCAGCAGCCCGCTGGCGTCCGCCGCGTCCTCGGGCCGCACGGTGGCCAGTGCGCCCGTGAGCGTCGGGCTGAAGGCGAGCGCCAGCCCGACCCCCACACCGGCGTACCCGGCGTACAGCACCGCTCCCCCGTCACCGCCGCCGCGGAAGGCCAGGCCCACCACAGCCGCGGACACCGCCGTGAGCGCGAAACCTGCCGGGGTGAGCGCCCGCTGCCAGGCAGCGGGCCACTTCCGCCAGGTCAGACTGACCGCGCCGAAGACGACCGCGGTCGGCGCGAAGCTCAGACCGGCTCGCAGGGCGCTGTAGCCGAGACCGCCCTGGACGTGCAGTGTCAGCGCGAAGAGGAAGCCGGCGTTGACCGACATGACGACCAGGAGGCGGACCACGGCCAGGCCGATGCCGGGGTGCCGCAGGACCCGCAGCGCGATCAGCGGGGCACCGCCGCGCCCGGCCAGCCGGGATTCATGGCCGCAGAACACGGCGAACAGCACGACGGCGGCGGCCAGCGACAGCCAGGACCACAGCGGCCAGTTCTCCTCCTGCCCGAGCACCAGCGGGACGGTGAGCAGCGACACGGCTGCACCGAGCAGAACGAGTCCGGGCAGGTCGAGGGGGCGTGCCCGCTCGGGCTCGGTTGCGCGGCTCGCCGGCAGGACCCGTCGGCCCAGCACCAGCAGGAGCACGCCCACCGGCCCGTTGACCAGGAACACGGGCCGCCAGCCGGTGCCGAACAGATCGGCACTGACCAGCACACCGCCCGTGACCTGCCCGGCCGCCGCACCGACGGCGAGGACCGCCGAGTAGGCGCCGAGCGCCCGGGCCCGGGCCTCGCCGGTGAAGGTGCGCTGGATCAGGCTGAGCACCTGCGGGATCATCAGCGCCGCTCCGGCGCCCTGCACCAGCCGGAACACGATCAGCTCGGTCGCCCCCTGTGCCAGGCCGCAGGCGAGCGAGGCCGCGGTGAACAGGGCGAGCCCGGCGAGGTGGACCCGGCCGTGGCCGAACCGGTCACCGAGCCGGGCGCCGGTGATCAGCAGCACGGAGTAGGTGATGGCGTAGCCGGCGACCACCAGCTGCAGGTCGGCGCCCGAGGCATGGAGGTCGGAACCGATGGTGGGGGCCGCGACGTTCACGATGAAGACGTCGAGGGCCGCCATGAACAAGGCGGTGAGGAGCGCCGCAAGCAGCAGTCGGGACCGATTGTCAGTGGCGGGTGGTTCACTGTGAGTGACAGGTGATGTACCGCCATCGGCAGCTGCCGAGCCGTCGGCGACGAAGGCCTCACTGTCAGTGGCGAGTGGTTCACTGATCGCAGGGTTCGGAACGGGCGCGGGACTCGGCCCGGTTCGAGATGTCGTCGTCATGGCGTCGAGCCTGACGACGGGCCGGTACGGGTGCCGAGTGCCCGCTGATGCTGGTACTGGCAGCACCTGGCAGCGCCCGGGCCGGGTGCCGACCATGGGGACGGGACGACGGGGGACGGGGGATCGACGATGGGGACGACGACACAGCGCCGCAGGCCGGAGCTGGCCGCCTTTCTGCGCAGCAGGCGGGCCAGGGTGACACCGGCCGACGTGGGCATGCCGCCGGGGCTGCGGCGGCGCACGCCGGGGCTGCGCCGGGAGGAGGTCGCCCAGCTCTCGGGCGTGGGGGTGACCTGGTACACGTGGCTGGAGCAGGGGCGGCCGATCAACGCCTCTCCGCAGGTGCTGGACGCGGTCGCGCGAACGCTGCGGCTGGACCCGCCGGAGCGCGAGCACCTGTACCGGCTGGCGGAGGTGCCCTTCGAGCCGGCCCCCGAGAGCCTCACCCGCCGGATCGGCCCGGAGGTCCAGGGCATCATCGACGCCCTCGACCCGCTGCTCGCGGTGGTCTACAACTCGCGGTACGACGTCCTCGCCACCAACGCGCCCTACCGCGACCTGTTCGTGGTGCCGGAGACCCTCCGGATCGGTGTGGCCAACGTGTTGTGGACGCTGTTCACGATTCCGGAGGAGACCTGTCCGGTGGTGCACCGGCAGTGCGAGCTGCCGGTGATGGTCGCGACGCTGCGGTCGGCGTACGGCAGACACGTGGGCGAGCCGGCCTGGGAGGAGTACATACGCGGGCTGTCGGCTGCGAGCCCCTACTTCGCGACGCTGTGGGCGAGCGGGGAGGTGACGCCGCCGGGGCCGCGGGTGAAGACGTTCCGTCACCAGAGGGTGGGCGAGATGCGGATGACCTCGCAGTCGCTGTCCATCGACGGGATGCCCGAGTGCCGGATCGTGATCTACACGCCGGCTGACGAAGACGCGCGCGCGAAGGTCGCGTTGCTGAGAGAACGGAGACAGCCGCTGTGGCCGCCGACCGACGGGGAGGCCGCCGAGATCATCCGTCGATGGAATACAGAAAATCCCGCCCCCTGAGGGGACGGGATTCTCATCACCGATCTTTGACAACTCAACAGAGTGTCGATCCGTGGAGCTAAGGAGAATTGAACTCCTGACCTCCTGCATGCCATGCAGGCGCTCTACCAACTGAGCTATAGCCCCTGGTGTTCTTCCCGCTCGGCGGGGCGAACAAGAAGAACTTTAGCCTGCGACCTGCCGGAAAGTGAAATCCGGGTCCCCGGGCCGGGAACGGCGGGCCCTCGGGCCGCTCAGTCGTCGTCGCCGAGGACGGGCTCCGGGAGGGTGCCCGCGTTGTGCTCCAGCAGCCGCCAGCCGCGGGCGCCTTCGCCGAGCACCGACCAGCAGCAGTTGGAGAGACCGCCGAGGCTCTCCCAGTGGCCGGCCTCCAGGCCGAGGAGACGGCCGATGGTGGTCCGGATGGTGCCGCCGTGGCTGACCACCACGAGGGTGCCGTCCTCCGTCAGCTTCTCGGCGTGCCGCAGCACGACAGGTGCGGCACGGTCGGCGACCTCGGTCTCCAGTTCGCCGCCGCCGCGGCGGACCGGCTCACCGCGCTTCCAGGCGGCGTACTGCTCGCCGTAGCGGGCGATGATCTCGTCGTGCGTCAGCCCCTGCCAGACGCCCGCGTAGGTCTCCCGCAGGCCCTCCTCGCGGACGACGTCGAGGCCGGTGAGGGCAGCCAGCTCGGCGGCCGTGTTCGAGGCCCGCTGCAGGTCCGAGGAGACGATCGCGTCGGGTCCCAGGGAGGCGAGCAGCCGGGCGGCACGGCGGGCCTGGCCGATGCCGGTCTCGGTCAGCTCGACGTCCGTGGTGCCCTGGAAGCGGCGCTCCACGTTCCAGGCGGTCTGGCCGTGGCGCCACAGGATGATGCGGCGCCCCCGGTCCTTGCGGTCGCTCACCTCGCCCGTGGCGCTCATCACCACTCCCTGCCCGGTTCGTCGGCGGCCTCGGCGGCCTGCAGCTTGGCGTGCTCCGCGGCCTTGCCGCGGGTGGCCTTGGCGTCGGCGGGCAGCTCGAGCTCGGGGCAGTCCTTCCACAGCCGCTCCAGGGCGTAGAAGACCCGCTCCTCGCTGTGCTGGACGTGGACGACGATGTCGACGTAGTCGAGCAGGATCCAGCGGGCCTCGCGGTCGCCCTCGCGGCGTACCGGCTTGGCGCCGCGCTCCTTCAGCAGGCGCTCTTCGATCTCGTCGACGATCGCCTTGACCTGGCGGTCGCTCGGTGCGGAGGCCAGCAGGAATGCGTCCGTGATCGACAGGACGTCGCTGACGTCGTAGGCGATGACGTCGTGGGCGAGCTTGTCGGCCGCCGCCTGGGCGGCGGTGTTGATGAGCTCAAGGGAACGATCGGTGGCGGTCACTACATGGCTTTCCGTCAAGGGGTCACTTGACACCAAGGGTCTCACGGACCGCCTGACGCACCCCACGTGATTACGGCATCACGTGGGGTGCCCCGGGCGCTGTCAGGAGGAGGCGGGCTTGTAGTCGGTGCCGAGGACGACCGAGACGTCGGCACCGGAGGAGACGGTGCCCTTGGCCACGGAGGCGGCGGGCAGGCCCAGGGTCTTGGCGACCTCGGTGGCGTTCGCCTTGTCGGCGGAGTCCGCGTAGAGCACCTTGGAGGTGGCCCGGGTGCTGGAGGCGGTGCCGCCCTCGAGGAAGGTGAAGCCGCCGTTGAGGAGCACCACGCGGGCCTTCTCGGAGTCGTCCTTCACACCGGTGGCGTTCTGGACGGAGACCCGGACCGCAGAGCCCGCGTCGGGGCTCTTGGCGGTGCCGCCGAGGATGTCCTTCACGACGCTGTCGCTGGTCTTGGCCGTCAAGGTGCCGTCGGACTGCACGGGCAGCAGGGCCGTCCTGTAGTCGCCGCCCTTGGCGAGGTCGGCGAGCTTGGCGAGGAAGGCGCCGAGGTCCTTGTCGGTCAGCGGCGGGTCGAGGATCTGCGCGAGGGTCTGCACGGTGACCGTGGCGTCCGCCGCGTCGGAGGAGATCTTGCGCAGCACACCCTGCATGACCTGTCCGAACCGCTCCAGCTGGGCGTTCTGGGCCTCGCCGGAGGCGCGGTAGGTGGCGTAGGCGACGGCCATCTTGCCACTGAGGGTCTGGCCCTTGCCCCGGTGGACCAGCGGCGCGGTGCCCTTCTTCTTCGCGTCCGGGTCGGGCACGTCGGCGTTGGTGTCGATGTCGATGCTGCCGACCAGGTCGACGAGGTTCTGTAGGTAGGGGGTGTCCAGGCGCCAGGTGCCCTGGATGTCGGTGCCGAGGACGGTGTCGAGCTGGTCGCGGGTGCCCGAGGAGCCGTCGTCGTCGACCGACTTGGCGAGGGTCGTGGTGGAGCCGTCGTCGCCGCTCAGCGCGAGAGAGTTGGGCAGCAGGACGGTCGTGCCCTGCTTCGTGGTGGTGTTGTCGACCAGCAGCGCCGTGGAGGTGCCGCCCTTGCCGGTGTTGTGCAGGTGGACAACGATCACGTCGCGCTTCTGGGCGGTGACCGGCGTCGCCGTGCCCGTCTTGGAGCCGGAGGAGGACAGGCCGGGCAGTTTTCCGGCGTACCAGAGGTAGCCGACGCCGCCGACGGCGACGAGGGCGAGGACGACGAGGAGGGCGATGATCCGGCTGCGGGCGCGGCGGCGGGCCTCCTCGCGGCGCTCGGTGCGGTTCTCGGTGAACTTCAGCCAGTCGATGACGTCCTCGGAGTCGCCGTCCGGCTCCTCCACGAACGCGAACTGCCCGGTGTGGTAGTCCCGTTCCCGCGCGTCCGCCTGCTCCTCGGGCTCCTGCCGGGCCTGCGTGCGCTCGGCCGGACCGGCCTGCTGCGGGATGTACGCGGTCTGTTCGGCGACCCGGGGCTGCTGCCCGCTGGTCGCGGCCTGCCCGTAGGGGTCGTACGGGGCGGCGGTGCCGTGGGTCCCGGTGCCGTACGGGTCGTAGGGGGCCTGGGAGCCGTAGCCGTCGTAGGAGGGTGCGGCGGGCGGCTGTTGACCGGTGTCGTACGGGTCGTAGGACGGCGTCGACTGCTGCAGGCCGCCCGTGGCGTACGGGTCGTAGCCGTAGCCCTGCTGGGCATACGGATCGTAGGACTGCTGCTGTGCCGGGATCTGCCGGTACACGGGCTGCCCGTACTCGTCGTAGCCGACGAGTTCGTACGGGGCTGCGCCGTGGTCGGCGGAACCCGTGTCGTATCGGTCGTTCACCGGTGCCCCTCTCGGCTCACTCGCCGCGGTACAGCTCGCGCTTGTCGATGTAGCGCACGACTCCATCCGGCACCATGTACCAGATGGGCTCGCCCTTGGCGACTCTCGCGCGGCAGTCGGTGGAAGAGATGGCGAGCGCCGGCACCTCGACGAGCGTGACACCGCCCTCCGGCAGCCCGGGATCGGTCAGGTGGTGGCCGGGCCGGGTGACGCCGATGAAGTGCGCGAGGGAGAACAACTCCTCCGAGTCACGCCAGGTCAGCAGCTGGGCGAGGGCGTCGGCGCCGGTGATGAAGAAGAGGTCGGTGTCGGGGTTGAGAGCCCGCAGGTCGCGCAGGGTGTCCACGGTGTAGGTGGGGCCGCCGCGGTCGATGTCGATGCGGCTTACGGAGAACTGCGGGTTCTCGGCGGTCGCGATGACCGTCATCAGATAGCGGTCCTCGGCCGGGGACACCTTGCGATGGGTCTTCTGCCACGGCTGGCCCGTGGGCACGAACACCACCTCGTCCAGATGGAACTGCGCGGCGACCTCGCTGGCCGCCACGAGGTGCCCGTGGTGGATCGGGTCGAACGTCCCGCCCATGACGCCGAGACGGCGCTTGCCCGTGTGGGCGGGGCCGTTGCCCGGCCCGTACTCCGGGGTCCTCACCGTGCCGGCCGCCGGGTAGGCGCTCCTGGCGGCGTCGTCGGCCGCGTAGGCGGCCGCTTCGTTCGCCGGACCGGTAGGCATGTCCTGCTCTCCCATGCGTGCAGACCCTACCGGCCCGGCCTGAGGGCCCCGGCCGGGGACGGGGTCCCGGGTCAGCGGTCGCGGTTGAAGCGGGTGGTGATCCACAGCAGGAGCAGCAGGATGATCAGAGCGCTGCCGCCGGTGACGGCCGGGTTCAGGCTGTTGTGGTGGCCGCCGTGCTCCTCGCCCTCGGCGGCGAGGGTGACCAACTGGGCAGCGGTGCTGTGGAAGCTCATCTTCGGCAGGACCTATCGCGTGTGGGCGGGATAAAGACGTCGGCTCATCGTAAGCGGGCGGCCCGGCGCCGATCACGCCGACTCCGCCGTTGGGACCGGCGCGGGGCACGGGCCGGCCGTCGGCGGGGAACTTCCGGCGCCCGTCAGTCGTCCTTCTGCTTGTAGCCGCGCAGCAGGAACCATGCGGTCAGTACGCAGCCAAGGACCATCACGATCAGGACGACCCGGAGCAGATTTCCCGCCCCGTGCTGCTGGACGGCACTCGCGGCCTCGGTCAGCCAGGCGGCTGCGGGGTGGTGCTCCATGACATGGACTCCTTCGGCTTTACTGCCCGTCCACGGTATCTCCGCCTAGGCTGGCTCCTGCCTCGGGGGCACAGTGGGCACTCATACGCACATGGGGGAAGACATGTCCGACGACGGCCGCGAGCAGACGGGGCACGAGAGCGTGCCGAGCAGGCAGCGCAGGCGCTTCCCCGGGATCTCCTCGCGCGCGTACGAGCATCCGGCCGACCGGTCGGCCCTGGTGGCGTTGCGCAAGCTGAGCGGTTTCGACACCGTGTTCAAGGCGCTCAGCGGGCTGCTTCCGGAGCGGAGCCTGAGACTGCTGTTCCTGTCCGACTCGGTGCGCGTCTCCGAGCGGCAGTTCAAGCATCTGCACGACATGCTGCTGGACGCCTGTTACATCCTGGACCTGGAGAAGGTCCCGCCGATGTACGTCAACCAGGATCCGCAGCCGAACGCGATGTGCATCGGGCTGGACGAGCCGATCATCGTGGTCACCACGGGCCTGGTCGAGCTGCTCGACGAGGAGGAGATGCGGGCGGTCGTCGGGCACGAGGTGGGGCACGCCCTGTCCGGGCACTCGGTGTACCGCACGATCCTGCTGTTCCTGACGACCCTGGCGCTGAAGGTCGCCTGGATCCCGCTGGGGAACCTCGCGATCATGGCGATCGTCACGGCGCTGCGGGAGTGGTTCCGCAAGTCGGAGCTGTCCGCGGACCGGGCCGGGCTGCTGGCGGGCCAGGATCTGCGGGCCTCCATGCGCGGTCTGATGAAGATCGCGGGCGGCAACCATCTGCACGAGATGAACGTGGACGCGTTCCTGGAGCAGGCCGAGGAGTACGAGTCCGGGGGCGATCTGCGCGACTCGGTGCTGAAGATCCTCAACGTGCTGCCCCGCTCGCACCCATTCGCCACCATCCGGGCGGCCGAGCTGAAGAAGTGGGCCGAGTCGCGGGACTACCAGCGGATCATGGACGGCCACTACCCGCGCCGCAGCGAGGACAAGGACACCTCGGTCAGTGGCTCCTTCCGCGAGTCCGCCGCGAGCTACGCGGAGGACGTGAAGAGCTCCAAGGACCCGCTGATGAAGCTGGTCACGGACCTTGCGGGCGGCGCCGGCGACCTGGGCGGCCGGGTCCGCCGCGGCTTCGACGGCTTCCGGAGCCCGCCGCAGTCCCAGGAGGGACCGAAGGACACGCCCCCTCGGGACGAGGAGTAACTGGTCCCGCCCAGGGGCGCCGGGCCGTAGGACATGCGGCTCCGCCGCGTGGGCGCGACCAGCCCCACCTACGCAGCCGCAACACCCACCCGCACCCGACAGCGCACCCCGTCAGCCCACCTCACGCCGTCGGCTGAGCCCCAGCGGCCAGCGTCCCGCACAGGGCGGTGGCGCTGTCCGTCGCATAGGGATCGGTGCCTGCCGGGCCGCCTGTCCGGGCGGTCTGGCCGGCCAGGAGGGGGTGGAGGTAGGAGGTGGAGTCCTCCGCGCAGGACATGGGGCCGGCCTGGGCGTAGGACGTGGCCAGTTGCGTCTGGCCGACGCGCAGGTCGTCGCGGTCGAAGCGGAACGTGATCTCGCGCCGGATCGTGAACAGGGACACGGGGGCGTCGGCGGCACCGGTCGGACGCAGCGCGTAGACGAAGATCGTGTCGGCGCTGACCTCCAGCGTGGCCGAGTCGGCCTCGCCGGCCTGCAGGGTGCCCTGGACGCGGATCCGGTCGTCGGCCAGTTGCACATGGGAGGGGTCGAAGCGGACCAGCCAGCCGGTGGGGGCATGGCGGCCGTCCGCCGCCGGGTGGTCGAAGCTCTGGTCGAACTGGTCGAGCTGATCGGAGCCGAGGAGGGAGCGGGCCGGGCGGACCTGGCGGCCGGTGAGCACCTCGGGGTAGAGGGAGGAGCGGACGAGGTAGGTCCTGGCGATGCTCAGGGCGGCCGTGATCTGGCTGTCGGAGAAGTGCGCGGTGCCGCGGGAGGCCGGCAGCGGGATTCCGGCGGCGCCGGTCTCGAACTGGGCGGCGTGGCTGTGCGTGTACAGGGTCTCGGCGTCGGCGGCGCCGGGCACCTTGCCCTGTGGGGCGAGCGGGATGACGGTCATCCGCAGGGCCTCGACGGGGCGCCGGGCCAGCGGGGCGTCGTAGGTGTGGCGGACGCTCATGTAGACCGCGGTGCCGAAGGCGACGACGATCAGCACGGCGAGGATCAGGATCTGCCGGGTCAGTCCCCGGCGCAGGGGCGGGCGGCGGCGTACGGCGGGCGCGTGGTCGGCCATGCGCTCCTGCGCGGAGTACTCCTGGAGGCGGGCAGCACGGACGAACGACTCGTCGAACACGACGGATCGGTACTCGTCCTCTCCACCTGCGGGGCCGCCCTCGGGTGTCCCCTCCGGTGGGTCTCCAGGCCCGCCCATACTTTCAGAGTAGGTCTCGTGAGCCTCGGGTAAACGCCCTGCTACACGACAACTTCTGACAGGTTCTCACCAAGGACCTGTGCCCGGTGTTCAAACGACGTGTGCGGGCGTTCAGGGGGATCGGGGGATCGCCGAGATCGCCGGCTGGGAGGAGTTGACGGAGGCGGAGGGAGGCGAGGCCGCGCCCTGCTCCAGGCCGGTCGAGGTGGGTGACGGCATCCGGTCCCGGGTGTGCGAGGAAGCGCCCCGGTAGACCGCGGCGAAGGCCAGCGCGACCATGCCGATTCCCATCACGAGCGCGAGCACCCAGGCCACGGGCCGATGCCAGCGGACCTGCTTGCCATGGGTCCCGAAGACGCGGCCGTGGTCGCCGAGGACGTACGTCTCGTCCAGTTCGTCGTCGTCCCGATCATGACCGAAATCGGTGCCGTCGGAGCCGTACCCGTCGTCGTAGCGCTCGCCTCTGGCGTGGGCGCGGCGGGCTTCTGCCTCGGAGGCCTCGGCTCTGGCCTGCGCGGCGGCCAGGAGGCGCTCGACGGCGGTCGGCTCGTGCACCACGGCCGCCTGTACGAAGGCCTCGTCGAAGACCACGGAGGCGAACTCTTCGTCCGACACCCCGTGGTCGTGGTCGTCGTCGGGCTCCCAGCCGTCAGGGAACGGCGTGCCCCCCACGTCCTCCGGCACGGATCCAGAGTAGACCTGGGGGGTCAATTTGGGCAGACGGTATGGAAATTCATCCGCCTGATGAGACGCCTTTACGCAAGGTCGGTCAGCGGCGCACGTGGCCGTCGCCGGTGACGATGTACTTCGTGCTGGTCAGCTCCGGCAGGCCCATCGGGCCACGGGCGTGCAGCTTCTGGGTGGAGATGCCGATCTCGGCGCCGAAGCCGAACTGGCCGCCGTCGGTGAAGCGGGTGGAGGCGTTCACGGCGACGGTGGTGGAGTCGACCAGCTGGGTGAAGCGGCGGGCCGCCTGCTGGGAGGTGGTGACGATCGCCTCGGTGTGGCCGGAGGTCCACAGCCGGATGTGCTCTACGGCCCGGTCCAGCGAGTCCACGACGGCGGCGGCGATGTCGTAGGACAGGTACTCGGTCTCCCAGTCCTCCGGGGTGGCCTCGACCACGGTGGCCTTGGAGTCCTTGCCGTAGGCGAGCACGCGCTCGTCGGCGTGTACGGTCACGCCGGCCTCGGCGAGGGCGTCGAGGGCGCGCGGCAGGAACTCGGGGGCGATGTCCTGGTGGACCAGGAGGGTCTCGGCGGCGTTGCAGACGCTGACCCGCTGGGCCTTGGAGTTGATCAGGATCTCGATCGCCATGTCGATGTCGGCGTGGGCGTCGACGTAGACGTGGCAGTTGCCGGTGCCGGTCTCGATGACGGGGACGGTGGACTCGTTGACCACGGTCTGGATCAGGGAGGCGCCGCCGCGCGGGATCAGCACGTCGACCAGGCCGCGGGCGCGCATCAGCTCGCGCACCGACTCGCGGCTCTCGCCGGGCACCAGCTGGACGGCGTCGGCGGGCAGCCCGGCGCCGCCGACGGCGTCCCGGATCACCCGGACGAGTGCGCTGTTGGACTCGTAGGCGGAGGCCGAGCCGCGCAGCAGTACGGCGTTGCCCGACTTCAGGCAGAGGGCGGCGGCGTCGACGGTGACGTTCGGGCGGGCCTCGTAGATGATGCCGACCACGCCGAGCGGGACGCGGACCTGGCGCAGGTCGATGCCGTTGGGGAGGGTGGAGCCGCGGACGACCTCACCGACGGGGTCGGGCAGCTTCGCGACGTCGCGGACGTCGGAGGCGATGGCGCGGACTCGCTCGGGGGTGAGGGTGAGCCGGTCGACGATGGCCTCGCTGGTGCCGTTCTCCCGGGCCTTGGCCACGTCCTTGGCGTTGGCCTCGACGATCTCGCTGGTCCGGACCTCCAGGGCGTCGGCGATGGCGAGCAGCGCGTCGTCCTTCACGGCGCGCGGGAGCGGCGCGAGGTCGGCGGCGGCGGCCTTGGCCCGGTAGGCGGCCTGGGTGACCGGGGACATGGCGTCGTACGGCGAGAGCGTGGTCATGCTCGCAGGGTAGTGCGCCGGGAGGCGGACGCGGCAATTGTCCCGGAAGCCGAGACGGGACGGCGCCCGCAGTCCCTGCGGGTTCCGTGGTCGCCACCGACCGCGCCGTGGGGGCCACCACACCGTGGGGACCGTCGGCGGGTCATCTCGAGGTGCAGGTCAGAAGGGGTGGATGCCGACCGGAGTGGCGGGGGCCGGGCCGTATCCCTCGGCGATGCGCTGGTGGTAGGTCTCGCGGTCGATGACCTCCAGGCCGACGATCTCCCAGGCCGGCAGCCCGGCGGTCTGCCGGTGCTCGCCCCACAGGCGCAGCGCGACGGCGGCCGCGTCGTGCAGGTCGCGGGCTTCCTCCCAGTACCGGATCTCCGCGTGATCGCTCGCGTATCTGCTGGTCAGCAGGAAGGGGTGGTCGTGGGCGAGCTGTTCCAGGGCACGCCGCAGGTCCGGCAGCGGCACACTCTCCCCGGAGACGCTGAGGGTGACGTGCCACAGGCGGGGCAGGTCCTTGGGCTCCTCGTAGTCCTGGTAGGTGTCACCGGCCGCGACGCTCGTCAGAGCACCGCGGGACGCCGCCCCAGGGCGCACTCGTCTCACGACGGTCTCCTTACACGCAATGCCTCTTGACGGAACGTGTCCCTTCAACATGCCTCTGGGACAAAGTTGAGCAGGCCGCAGGGCTCCGCGTGGCGGTTTTACGGAACGTCCCCCAGCGGGGGCGTTCGTTACGCCCCGTTTTACGAGCGGTTTTACAAGTGTTACGAGTGCAGGAGCACCAGGTCGTCCCTGTGTACGACCTCACGTTCGTACGCCGGGCCCAGCTCGCGCGCCAGCTCGCGGGTCGAACGCCCGATCAGCTGGGGGATCTCCTTGGCGTCGAAGTTGACGAGTCCGCGGGCCACCGCGCGTCCGGTGCCGTCGCGCAGCTCGACGGGGTCGCCGGCGCTGAACTCGCCCTCGACGGCGGCGATTCCGGCGGGCAGCAGCGACTTGCGCCGCTCGACCACCGCGCTGACCGCGCCGTCGTCCAGGGTGAGGGAGCCCTGCGGGGTGGAGGCGTGCTGCAGCCACAGCAGCCGGCCGCCGGAGCGCTTGGCGCTGGGGTGGAAGTAGGTGCCGGTGTCGCCGCCGGCCAGGGCGTCGGCCGCGTGGATCGCGCTGGTGAGCACCACCGGGATGCCCGCGGCGGCCGCGATCCGGGCGGCCTCGACCTTGGTGGCCATGCCGCCGGTGCCGACGCCGGCCTTGCCCGCGCTGCCGATCTCGACCTCGGCGAGGTCCTCGGGCCCCCGTACCTCCGCTATCCGCGAGGTGCCCGGCTTGCTGGGGTCGCCGTCATAGACGCCGTCGACGTCGGAGAGCAGGACCAGCAGGTCGGCGTGGACGAGGTGGGCGACGAGGGCGGCCAGGCGGTCGTTGTCGCCGAAGCGGATCTCGTCCGTGGCAACGGTGTCGTTCTCGTTGACGATCGGGAAGGCGCCCATCGCCAGCAGCTTGTCCAGGGTGCGGGAGGCGTTGCGGTGGTGGGCGCGGCGGCTCATGTCGTCGCTGGTGAGCAGGACCTGGCCGACGCGGACGCCGTAGCGGGCGAAGGAGGCGGTGTAGCGGGCGACGAGCAGGCCCTGGCCGACGCTGGCGGCGGCCTGCTGGCGGGCCAGGTCCTTGGGGCGGCGGCGCAGGCCGAGCGGCGCGAGGCCTGCGGCGATGGCGCCGGAGGAGACGAGGACGATCTCCTTCTCTCCCCCGCTGCGGCTCTTGGCGAGCACGTCGACGAGCGCGTCGACGCGGTCGGCGTCCAGACCGCCGGCGGCGGTGGTCAGCGAGGAAGATCCCACCTTGACGACGATCCTGCGGGCCTCGCCCACGGCCTGCCTTGCCCTTGCCACCTGCGGTCCGTCCCCTTCGGTCTTCACGGAGCGTGCTCCCTGCGTCGCAATCTACGCCAAGGGGCAAGAACCGTGCGCTCCGGTCCGCTGGACGGACGCCGCCCGGGCGGTGCCGGTGCATGCATCTCCGCGAATTCGGACATGGCGTGCAGATAGGTGTCGAATCCGGTACGACAAGGAGGGCTCCGTGTCACCGAACGGCAACACCTTCATCACATCAGCGGATCGGAGCACCGGCACCGTCGCGGAACAACCGCATGGGGGCTCCCGTGAGCCTTGACACACCCCGGTTGACCAGGGGTCGATGAACGTACGGTAGGACCATCCACAGGGGCACGTACGGTAGGCTTCTACAAACGTTAACCTTGCACTCCTTGTGCCTCTCGCGTCCCGCACCCCATCCCCGGCTGCGGGGCGCGGTTGAGTTTGACCGACCGTCCAGGAGCCCCAAGCATGCCCGTTGCGAATGGAAACACTTCGCCGAAGATAAGCGTTGTCGTCCCTGTTTACAAAGTTCAGGGATATCTCCGCGCATGCCTGGATTCCATACTTTCCCAGTCCTTCGAGGACTTCGAGATCGTCGCCATCGACGACCACTCCCCCGACTCCTGCGGCCGCATACTCGATGAATACGCCGCCCTCGACAGCCGCGTCATACCTGTGCACTTCGAGGAGAACCGGGGCATCGGAAAGGCGCGGGACGCCGGTGCGCTGAAGGCGCGCGGCGAGTACATCCTGTTCCTCGACAGCGACGACACCCTCGCGGACGGCGCCCTGCAGGCGATAGCCGACCGCCTCGAGGTCACGGGCAACCCCGACATCCTGCTGCTCAACCACGTCCGCACGTACTGGAACAACCGGGTCCAGGCGAGCGCGGCCGGCGAGATGCTCGCCGCCGCCGGCACGGACGTCTTCACGGCGCTGGAGCGTCCCGAGTACCTCAGCATGTTCGCCGTCGTGTGGAACCGCGCCTACCGCCGTGAGTTCTACGTCGACGACCACAACTTCACCTTCACCGACGGCATCTACGAGGATGCCCTCATGGTCTACAAGACCATGCTGACCGCGGAGCGCATCGCCGCCACCGACCACGTCTGCGTCGAGTACCGCCAGCGCCGCCAGGGCAACTCCATGCGCACGCCCGGCCGCAAGCACTTCGGGATCTTCGAGCAGTACCAGCGACTCTTCGAGTTCCTCGACGAGCGCCCCCACCTGGAGCCGGTGCGGGCGCTGCTGTTCGAGCGCGCGGCCAGCCACTACCTGTTCACCCTGGCCCGTGAGGACCGCATCGTCCCCAAGGACCGCGCGGAGTTCTTCAAGCTGTCGGCCGCCAACTACAAGCGCTTCAAGCCGCAAGGCTTCGTCCTGCCGGAGGGCTCGCAGGGCGTCCGCTTCCAGCTGCTGGAGCGCGGTTCCTACACGGCGTACGCCGCGGTGACGGCCGCCGGCAACACCCGTCGCCAGATGATCAAGCGCGCTGCCAAGGTGAAGACCAAGCTCGGCAAGACCGCCTACGACCGGCTGTACCGGCTGCACCTGCGCCGTCCCGTGGACGAGAACCTCGCGGTCTACGCGGCCTACTGGAACCGTGGCGTCGCCTGCAACCCCGCGGCCATCTACGAGAAGGCGAAGGAACTCGCCCCGAACGTCCACGGCGTCTGGATCGTGAAGCGCGACGCGGTGGACACCATTCCCGCGGGCGTGGACTACGTGGTGGCGAACTCGCCCCGCTACTGGGAGGTCATGGCGCGCGCCAAGTACCTCGTCAACAACGTCAACTTCCCGAACAACTTCGTGAAGCGCCCGGAGCAGGTCCACCTGCAGACCCACCACGGCACCCCGCTCAAGCAGATGGGGATCGACCAGCAGAGGTACCCGGCGGCCGCCAAGAACATGAGCTTCGCCAAGATGCTGGAGCGGGCCGACAAGTGGGACCTCAGCCTGACCTCCAACCAGCACTCCACGGAGATCTGGGAGCGGGTGTACCCCTGCGCGTTCGAGGCGGTCGAGTACGGCTACCCGCGTAACGACGTCTACTTCCGGGCCACCGGCGAGGACGTCCTGCGCATCCGCCGTGAACTCGGCATCGAGGAGGGCAAGACCGCCATCCTCTACTGCCCGACGGTGCGCGACTACCAGAAGGGCTACGTGCCCCGCATCGACCTGGAGCGGTTCTGCCGCGAGCTGGGTCCGGGCTACGTCGTCCTGGTGCGCACCCACTACTTCTACGGCGCCGACCCCCAGCTGGAGGCGCTGCAGGAGCGCGGCCTGATCAAGGACGTGTCGCGGTACCCGGTGGTGGAGGACCTCTGCCTGGCCGCCGACGCGCTGATCACGGACTACTCCTCGATCATGTTCGACTACGCCTGCCTCGACCGCCCGATCGTCACCTACGCCGACGACTGGGAGGTCTACCGCAAGGCCCGCGGCGTCTACTTCGACATTCTCTCCGGCGAGCCGGGCGAGACCCCGGGCGCGACCGCGACCAGCGAGGACGAGCTGATCGAGGCCTTCCGTTCCGGCGCCTGGAACAGCGGCGAGGCCGCCGAGCTGCGGGCCGCGTTCCGCGAGCGGTTCGTGCAGTACGACGACGGGAACGCGGCGGAGCGCGTGGTGCGCCGTCTGTTCCTCGGCCAGGAGGCCGCCCCCGCGGTGGTGCCCCTGGACGAGCGGACTCCGGCGCCCTCGCCGGCCGCCCTCGCCAAGGCGCACATCCCGCTGCAGCCGGCCGGCGAGCGTGGCCTCATCGGCGCCTGACGTGCAGAACGAAAGAGACGAGCACTCCATGGTTTCCCGTCCCACCATCTCCAAGGCCGTCATCCCGGCGGCGGGTCTGGGTACCCGGTTCCTGCCGGCGACCAAGGCCACTCCGAAGGAGATGCTGCCGGTCGTGGACAAGCCGGCGATCCAGTACGTGGTCGA
>NZ_JBVIGN010000022.1:0-99830 GCF_055570785.1 Streptomyces sp. NPDC031100 | reverse complement strand
CGCTACGACACCGGCGACCGTGGCGACTACCTGCGTGCCATTGTCAGACTGGCGTGCGAACGTGAAGACCTGGGCCCGGACTTCCGGACCTGGCTCCGCGACTACGTCGGCCAGGAGCTGACGGGCGACAACGGCTGACGCCGAGAACGTAAAAGAGGGCGGGCCGGAGGATTTCCTCCGGCCCGCCCTCTCGCGTTGCCGTTGCTCTGGTCTAGAACGGCTCGAAGTCCTCGAACTCCTGGCCGGCCTCGTCCCGTTCGGCCTGCCGGTCCCGGCGCCGCTGCGCGGCAGGGCGGGGCGCTTCGAAGCGGTGGTCCTCGCCACGGCGACCGAGCATCTCCGCGCCCGCCATGACCGTCGGCTCCCAGTCGAAGACGACCGCGTTCTCCTCGGGTCCGATGGCGACGCCGTCGCCGGCCCGGGCGCCCGCCTTCATCAACTGCTCCTCGACACCGAGGCGGTTGAGCCGGTCGGCGAGGTAGCCGACGGCCTCGTCGTTGTTGAAGTCGGTCTGGCGGATCCAGCGCTCCGGCTTCTCGCCGCGCACCCGGAACAGCGGCTCGCCGTCGACCTCCTCGCGGACGACCGTGAAGCCCGCGTCGTCCACGGCCTTCGGCCGGATGACGATCCGCGTCGCCTCCTCCTTCGGCTTCGCGGCACGCGCCCTGGCGACCAGGTCACCGAGGGCGAACGACAGCTCCCGCAGCCCGATGTGCGCCACCGCCGACACCTCGAAGACGCGGTAGCCGCGCGCCTCCAGGTCGGGGCGGACCATCTCGGCGAGGTCCTTGCCGTCCGGCACGTCGATCTTGTTGAGGACGACGATCCGGGGACGGTTGTCGAGGCCGCCGTACTGCCGCAGCTCCTCCTCGATGACGTCGAGGTCGGAGACCGGGTCGCGGTCGGACTCCAGGGTCGCGGTGTCCAGCACGTGCACCAGCACGCTGCACCGCTCCACGTGCCGCAGGAACTCCAGGCCGAGGCCCTTGCCCCGGCTGGCGCCCGGGATCAGACCGGGCACGTCGGCGATGGTGTAGACGGTCGAACCGGCCGTCACCACTCCCAGGTTCGGCACGAGGGTGGTGAACGGGTAGTCGGCGATCTTCGGCTTGGCCGCGCTCAGCACGGAGATCAGCGAGGACTTGCCCGCGCTCGGGTAGCCCACCAGGGCCACGTCGGCGACCGTCTTCAGCTCCAGGACGATGTCCTGCAGGTCCCCGGGCACGCCCAGCAGCGCGAAGCCGGGGGCCTTGCGGCGGGCGCTCGCCAGCGCCGCGTTGCCGAGGCCGCCGCGGCCGCCCTGCGCGGCGATGTACGAGGTGCCGTGGCCGACCAGGTCGGCGAGCACGTTGCCCGCCTTGTCCAGGACGACCGTGCCGTCCGGCACCGGCAGGACCAGGTCCTCGCCGTCCTTGCCGGAGCGGTTGCCGCCCTCGCCGGGCTTGCCGTTGGTGGCCTTGCGGTGCGGGGAGTGGTGGTAGTCGAGCAGCGTGGTGATCGACTGGTCCACGGTCAGGATGACGTCACCGCCGCGGCCGCCGTTGCCGCCGTCCGGGCCGCCGAGCGGCTTGAACTTCTCGCGGTGGACGGAGGCACAGCCGTGGCCTCCGTTACCCGCGGCGACGTGCAGCTCGACGCGGTCCACGAAGGTGGTCATGGTTCAGTGCCTCCAGAAACGTGCGGGAATGTCTCTTACTCAACACGCGAAAGGCGGACCCGCCTTCCCGACCGGGAAGTGAGGTCCGCCTCGCGAAGTGAAGTGAACGTTCGGTCAGGCGACCGGAACGATGTTCACGACCTTGCGGCCACGGTGGGTACCGAACTCCACCGCACCGGCCTGCAGCGCGAACAGCGTGTCGTCGCCGCCACGGCCGACGCCGGCGCCCGGGTGGAAGTGGGTGCCGCGCTGACGGACCAGGATCTCACCAGCGTTCACGACCTGACCGCCGAAGCGCTTCACGCCGAGCCGCTGGGCATTGGAGTCGCGACCGTTCCGGGTGGACGATGCGCCCTTCTTGTGTGCCATGTCTCCTCAGTCCCTTACTTCGCAGCCGTGGGGATCGACGTGACCTTGATCGCCGTGTACTGCTGGCGGTGGCCCTGCCGACGGCGGTAGCCGGTCTTGTTCTTGTAGCGCAGAATGTCGATCTTCTGGCCCTTGTGGTGGTCCACGACCTCGGCCTGAACCTTGATGCCGGCCAGCACCCACGGGTCGCTGGTCACAGCGTCGCCGTCGACAACGAGCAGGGTCGAGAGCTCGACCGTGTCGCCAACCTTGGCGGTGGAAATCTTGTCAACCTCAACGATGTCGCCGACAGCAACCTTGTGCTGGCGACCACCGCTGCGCACGATGGCGTACACGCGGATCTCTCTTTCGCTCGAAGAAACGGCACCCCCGCAGGCCAGCCGCCCAGCAATGACACGGACGACCTCTCCCGGCCAACCGTGTGCCCGGGAGGAAGAGGTTTACGGGGATGTGGCGTGCTCAGTGGACACGCCGACGGTCAAGGTTACGGGGCCACGGCCGAGGGGGTCAAACCGGGCCGGGCTCCCGGGGTATGCGGCCGGTCACATGAACCGGCCGCATACCCCGTCGGGCCTCGTCAGCCCTCGTCGGTGGCGGCGGAGACCGTGGTGGTCTTCTTCGCCGTCGCCTTCGCGGCGGCCGTCTTGGCGGTCTTGGCCGCCTTCTTGGCCGTCGTCTTCTTGGCGGCCGTCTTCTTGGCCGCGGTCTTCTTGGTGGCCGCCTTCTTCGCCGTGGCCTTCTTGGCCGCCTTGCGGGCGGTCTTCTTGGCCGGCACGGCCTCCTCGACCGTCTCCTCGGCGGCGGGCGCCTCGGCGGCAGCCGCCTCCGGCTCGGTGGCCGGGACGACCACGACGGCCGTCTCCTCGGACGCGGTCGGCGCGGTGGCCTTGCGCACGGCGCGGCGCCGCGGGCGGGCCGGGGCGGCGCTCTCGACGGGCGCCTCCTCGACCGGAGCCGGGGCCGGGGCCTCGGCCACGGGCTGCTCCACCGGCGCCTCGGGCGCGGCCTCGGCGACCGTCACCGCGGCCGCCTCCGCGCCCGCCGGGGAACCGGCCGGCGCCGAGACCTTCCGGGTCGCACGACGACGCGTACGGCCCTTGGGAGCGGCCTCCTCGGCGGCGGGCTCCTGGACCGGGGCCGCTACGACGACCGGCTCGGCCTGCGCCTCGACCACCGGCTCCGGCTGCACGGCCTCCTCGACGGACGTGCCAGCCGGCGCCTCGACGGTCTCGGTGACCTGCGCGGCCTTGCGGCTCCCGGCCTTCGGCGCACCGGCCGGAGCCGTAGCCCGGCGGCTCGCGCGGCGGCGGCTACGGCCACGGGTGGCCGCCGCCTCCGCCTCGGCGACGCTGCTGTACAGCTCCTCGTCCGGCGCGAAGTCAGGTGCCGGCAGCGCGATCGGCTCGGCCAGCTCGGCGGCCACCTCGACGACGGTCTCCACCTCGGGCTCGACGGCCTCGCCGGTCTCCGCGGCCACGGCCGCGACCTCGTGCTCGGGCACCTGACCGTCACCGCCACGCCCGCGCTTCTTGCGCTTGCCGCCACCGCCGCCGACGGCGGTCGGCTGCTCCATGTGCACGATGACGCCACGGCCGTTGCAGTGGACGCAGGTCTCGGAGAACGACTCCAGCAGACCCTGGCCGACCCGCTTGCGGGTCATCTGGACCAGGCCCAGCGAGGTCACCTCGGCGACCTGGTGCTTCGTACGGTCGCGGCCCAGGCACTCCAGCAGACGCCGCAGCACCAGGTCGCGGTTCGACTCCAGGACCATGTCGATGAAGTCGATGACGATGATGCCGCCGAGGTCGCGCAGCCGCAGCTGGCGCACGATCTCCTCGGCCGCCTCCAGGTTGTTCCTGGTGACGGTCTCCTCGAGGTTGCCGCCCTGACCGGTGAACTTGCCGGTGTTGACGTCGACGACGACCATCGCCTCGGTCCGGTCGATCACCAGCGAGCCGCCGCTGGGCAGCCAGACCTTGCGGTCCAGCGCCTTGGCGAGCTGCTCGTCGATGCGGTACGTGGCGAAGACGTCGACCTCGGAGGTCCACTTCGACAGCCGGTCGGCGAGGTCCGGGGCGACGTGCGAGACGTACCCGTGGATGGTCGACCAGGCGTCGTCGCCGCTGACGACGACCTTGGAGAAGTCCTCGTTGAAGATGTCGCGGACGACCCGGACGGTCATGTCCGGCTCGCCGTACAGCAGCGACGGTGCGCTTGAGCTGCCGCTCTTCGACTTCTTCTGGATGTCCTCCCACTGCGCCTGCAGCCGCTCGACGTCCCGGCGCAGCTCGTCCTCGCTCGCGCCCTCGGCGGCGGTGCGCACGATGACGCCCGCGTCCTCGGGGACGATCTTCTTGAGGATGGTCTTCAGCCGGGCCCGCTCTGTGTCGGGCAGCTTGCGGCTGATGCCGGTCATCGAGCCCTCGGGGACGTACACCAGGTAACGGCCCGGGAGGGAGACCTGGCTGGTCAGACGCGCGCCCTTGTGTCCGATCGGGTCCTTCGTCACCTGGACGAGGACGGACTGACCGGACTTCAGGGCGGACTCGATGCGACGCGGGCCGTTCGCCATGCCCAGCGCCTCGAAGTTGACCTCGCCGGCGTAGAGGACCGCGTTGCGGCCCTTGCCGATGTCGATGAAGGCGGCTTCCATCGACGGCAGCACGTTCTGGACCTTGCCCAGGTAGACGTTGCCGACGTACGAGGTCGCCTGCTCCTTGTTGACGTAGTGCTCGACGAGCACGCCGTCCTCGAGCACGCCGATCTGCGTGCGCTCGCCGTGCTGGCGCACGACCATCACACGCTCGACGGCCTCGCGGCGGGCCAGGAACTCGGCCTCGGTGATGATCGGGACGCGGCGGCGGCCCTGCTCACGGCCTTCCCGGCGGCGCTGCTTCTTGGCCTCCAGACGGGTCGAGCCCTTGATGGACTGCACCTCGTCGGACGGCTCGCTGGGCTTGCGGGGCTCGCGGACCTTGACGACCGTGCGCTCCGGGTCGCCCTCGCCGGGCTCTTCGTCGGCGGCGGTGTCACCGGCACGGCGACGACGACGCCGGCGACGGCGGCTGGCGGAGGACACACCGGCCTCCTCGCGGGCCTCCTCGGCGTCCTCTTCCTCCTGCTCGGCGGTGTCCTCGGCGTCCTGCTCGGCCTGCTCCGCGGCCAGTTCGTCGGCCTCGGCGTCCGCGCCCTCACCCTCGCCGGCGTCACCACGGCGACGGCGACGGCCGCCTCGGCGACGACGACGGCGCGAGCCGGACTCCTCGGCACCCTCGGCCTCTTCGGCCTCGTCCGCCTCTTCGCCCTCGGCGAGCTCTTCGGCAGCGGCCTCCGTCGGCTCCTCGTCCTCGGCGGCAGCCTGCGGCTCCTCGGCGAAGGCGGCGGCCCGGCGACGACGACGGCGGCGCGTGCCGGCCTCGGCGCGCTCCTCCGCGTACGCCTCGGTCTCCTCGGGCTCCTCCGTCTCGGCGGCCTCGGCAGCGGCCTCGGCAGCGGCCCGCTCCGGGGTCTGGAACCTGGGCTCGGTGAACACCGGCGCCTGGAACACGGCCACGGCGGGCCGGGCCGGCCGACGCGGTCCCTCGGCCTCGGCGGTCTCGGCGGTCTCGGACTGCGGCGCGGGCGCGGAGAACCCGGAGGCGGCCTGCCGCACGACCCGGCGGCGGCGCCGCGGCGCGGCACCCTCGGCGGGGGCCTCGGCGGCAGGGGTCTGGACGGCGACAGGCTCGGTGATCTCGGCCTCCTCGGCAGGCTGGGCGGCCTCGGCCTGCTCGGCGGCAGCCGCGGGGGTCTCCTCGGCCACCGGCACACCGGCGGGCGCGGAGACCCGACGCGTGGCACGGCGGCGGGTACGGCGCGGCCCGGCCTCTTCGGAGGGCTGGGCGGCCTCGGCGGCTGCAGCGACCGTGGCAGCCTCCTCGACGGCCGCGACGGCGGCGGCTGCGGAGGCAGCGGCCACTACGACAGTCTCGGCGGCAGTGGGCTGCTCCTCCGCGGCCTCGACGGCAGCGGCAGCCGGTACGACGGTCTCTGCGGCCTCAGCGGCTTCCGCGGCCGCCGGGGAACCGGCCGGCGCGGACGCCCGACGGGTCGCGCGACGCCGCGTACGAGGGGCCGCAGCGGCCTCGGCCTCGACGGCGGGAGCGGCCTCGACAGGAGCTTCGGCGGTGACCGGGGCTTCGGCGGCGGGCGCGACCTCGGGCGCCTCGGCGGCCGTGGGTGCACCGGCGGGCGCGGACACGCGCCGGGTGGCACGGCGGCGGGTGCGGGCAGGGGCGGCTTCGGCGACAGCCTCGGCCTCGCCCTCTACCTCGGCCTGCGCCTTCTCGTCGGCCTTCTCCTCAGCCTTCGGCTCGGCCTCGGGGGACTCGGCGGGCGTGGCAACGCGGCGCGTGGCCCGGCGGCGGGTGCGACGGGGCGCGACTTCCTCAACGGCCTCGGCGGTCTCAATGGCCTCGACGGCCTCAGCGGTCTCGACAGCCTTGGCGGTCTCAACGGCCTCGGCAGCAGCAGCCGTAGCCGATACGACCGTCTCGGCGGCCTCTGCGCTCGTGGGCGCACCGGCGGGCGCCGAAGCGCGGCGGGTGGCACGGCGGCGGGGGCGGGCGGCGGGCGCAGCCTCCTCGGCGGCGGGCGCCTCCACGGCCGCGGCCTCGGTCTCGGCGGTCACTTCCGCCTCGGCGACCTCCTCGGCCTCGACGATCGGGTCGGACTCAGCGGCCGGTATGGCCGGCACGGAGCCCTCGGTGGGTGCCTCGGCCGCGGCGGGCGGGCCCGCCGGGCGGGAGGCGGCACGGCGACGCCTGCGCGGCGGCAGGGTGTCGCTGGGAGTGTTCAGTTCGGAACCCTCAATGGGTTCGGTCGGCTCGAGCATGCGGGCGTTTCTCCCGTCAGGCTCCCGGGCGCCGCGCCTGGTCCGGCGCCGGTCCGCAAAGACCGTCCGCCGTTGACGTCCGCGGCCCGCGCGATGCGCGGTGGCCGCCGTCCGGGGCGCGGGCGCCGCACGGGAGCACTCTGTGTCCTGTCTCGCCGGTTCCGTACGCCTTGTCGGTACGGCCTGGCGAAAGTCTTCTGGTCGGTGCGCTGCCCGACCCAGGTGGCTCCCGAGTACAAGGGCTGCGCTTCGACGTCCGTCCCTACGCGGAACCTTCCGGCGTCGGCGCCGTCGCGGCGGCAGCCGGTGCGGCCGTCAGGGCCTCGGCTGCCTCGCGGTCGGGCGCGAGCGGGTCGGTCACCGTGCCGGTCTCTTCATCGAGCAGCCCCTGCGCCAGCCTGGTCACCGCTGCGGGGACCGGCGGCGCCAGGTCGGCCACGGCGCGGAGACCGGACAGGACGTCGTCGGGTCGTACGGCAGGCGTCACGTGCCGAACAACCAGCCGCAGTATCGCACAGGGCTGGTCGCTCGGCCTATCAGCCTGGGAACTGTGCGTTTCCAGGGATTGCAGGGATACGACGGCCGTGCGGGCGTCGAAGGTGCGCACACCGTTCTTGGTCATGCGCTGGACCTCGACGGTGTCGGCCTTGATGAAAGCCTCGACCGCGCGCTCGGCGTCGACCGGGTCGACGCCGTCCAGCCGCAGCTCCCAGACGGAGGCCGTCAGCCGGTCGGCGAGGCCCGAGGTCCGTGCCTCGACCGCGTCGACGATGTCCAGCCCGGTGGGCAGCGACTCGTCGAGGAGGACGCGCAGGGTCTCGGGGTCGCGCGGCGTGGTCAGTGCGATCTCCAGGTACTCCGCCTCACTGCCCGTGCCGGTGGGTGCGGCATTGGCGTACGACACCTTCGGATGCGGCGTGAACCCCGCCGAGTACGCCATGGGCACCTCGGCACGGCGCAGCGCACGCTCGAAGGCGCGCTGGAAGTCACGGTGGCTGGTGAACCGGAGGCGGCCGCGCTTGGTGTAGCGCAGTCGGATGCGCTGCACCGCGGGTGCGGGCGGCGGGCCTTCGGGCTGTCGCTTGCCCAGTGTCCTAGTCCTTCGTGAGAGCGGTCGTACTGCTACCAAGAGTACGTGTGTCGCGCCCTGAGGGTTCCCGGCGGTCCACCCCGAACGGCTGCCGGGGGGCGCCGAAGAGCATCCGCCTCAGGTCCGCACGGGCCTGCCGTACGGTCTCGCGCGCGCTGGTCAGCGCCTGCCGCGCCGTGCGCCCCATCGCGCGCGCGGCCTCGGCGACGGGCCGCAGGACGACGTCTCGTACGAGGTGTCCGACGGGGGTGAGCACCGTGCGGTAGACCCAGCGCAGCGGCTCCACGAAGATCCACCGGAAGAGGGTCGCGAGCGCCCGGCCGACGGCGCGCGAGATCCGCCCGGCGATCCGCCAGGCGTGCCCGAGCGCCTCCCCCACCTCGCGTGCGACGACGGCGAGGGCCCGGCCGAGGGGCGCGAGGAGCCAGCGCCACAGGGCGAGGGCGGGCAGCACGAGGAGGATGCGGACCGTCCAGTACAGGACCGCGCCGATCCCGGTGACGACGGCGCCCGCGAGCCAGGCCAGCGCCCGTCCGACCGGGGTGAGGACCCACTCGTACAGCCACCGCGCGGGGACGACGAGCAGGTACCGCACCAGCCAGGCCACGGCGGCGTACAGGCCCGCCCCGAGGACGCCGAGCAGCAGGCCGACGCCCTTCAGCAGCCAGGCGATGCCCCGGCCCACCGGTGCCAGCACGCGCGCGTACAGCCACGCGAGACCGGCGCCGATCCCCCGCGCGACCCGGGCGAGGGCGTGTCCGACCGGGGTCAGCACGTACGTGTACAGCCACCGCAGCGGTACGGCGACGAGGACGTACCCGAGCCATCCGAGTGCCTTCCCGACCGGCACGAGGAGGTATCGCCACAGCGCCACCCACGGCCACACGAAGACCGCCCGGCCGACCCACAGCAGCGCGCGCCCCACCGGACGGAGCACGGTGTCGTACAGGAACCGGCCGGCGACGACCAGCGCGTCCCACGCCATCCGCACCGGCAGCACCAGCACGAGCACGACGATCCGCACGGGAATGCGGATGGCAACGGCGAGGCACCCTTCGGGGTACTGCGGCTGGGGCGGCGGTTTCTGGACATCCATACCGACTCAGACGCACCGGCCGCGTGTCCGGATGCACGGGCACGGCCACACACTCTCAGGCGATCCGGCACCGGTCCACGTACCCTCGACATATCCGGTGATCACCACAGAAAAGGGGCGCCATGGACCTCCGGCTCAAGGACAAGGTCGCCGTCGTCACCGGGGCGAGCAAGGGCATCGGCCTCGCCATCACCGACGCGTTCGCCCGTGAAGGCGCACGCGTCGTCGCCGGCAGCCGGAGCATCACTCCCGAGCTCGAAGCGCTCCATGAGAGCTACGGCGTCACCGCGGTCCCGGTCGACCTGTCCACCGCAGACGGACCGGACACGCTCGTCCGGCTCGCGGTGGACCAGTACGGCAGGGTCGACGTCCTGGTCAACAATCTGGGTACCGCGACCGCCCGGCCGAGCTTCCTGGACATCGACGACGCCGAGTGGCAGCGGATCTTCAACCTGACCCTGTTCAGCGCGGTCCGGACCACTCGCGCGGCGCTTCCTCACCTGCTGGACGCGGACGAGGGGTGCATCATCAACATCAGCTCCATCAACGCGCGTCTGCCCTTCCCCATGGTCGTGGACTACTCTGCGGCCAAGGCCGGGCTGACCAGCCTGACCAAGTCACTGTCGGAGGAGTTCGCACCGCGGGGCGTCCGGGTCAACGCGATCGCCCCCGGACCGGTCCGCACTCCCTTCTGGACCGCGCCGGGCGGCTTCGCCGATGCGACGGCGGCCCAGGCGGGCACCACCGCGCAGGAGGCCATCGATGTGGTCGTGCCGCAGAGCATGGGCATCTCCACGGGGCGGGTCACCGAAGCTCACGAAGTCGCCGATCTGACGCTCTTCCTCGCCTCGCCGCTCGCCGGCAACATCACGGGAGCCGAGTTCACCATCGACGGCGGGCAGATCAAGACCGTGTAGTCCCTTGCCCTTCTGCGGTTCTGTCAGGGCGTTGTGGGCGCGAGCCGCACCACCGCCCTGTGCCGTGGAACGGTGGTGATGTTGCGGACGCGCGCCGCTTCGGAGGCTCTCGCCGCCATGAGTTCCCAGCGCGTCAGGATC
Source organism: Streptomyces sp. NPDC031100 (assembly GCF_055570785.1). Taxonomy (NCBI): domain Bacteria; kingdom Bacillati; phylum Actinomycetota; class Actinomycetes; order Kitasatosporales; family Streptomycetaceae; genus Streptomyces; species Streptomyces sp. NPDC031100. Next base: position 89,687 of record NZ_JBVIGN010000022.1, on the reverse strand, counting down.
TCGGACAGGACGACCGCCCCCTCGGCGAGGGCGAATCCGGCCCCCAGGCACCGGCGGACTCCGCCGCCGAAGGGCAGCCAGGTGTGGGGCGGCGGGTTGGTTCCGAGGAACCTCTCCGGGCGGAACTCGTGCGGTTGCGGGTGATTCCGGGGGTCGTGGTGCGCCAGTAGGATCGAGGTGTTGACGACGGCGCCCCCGGCGATCCGGTGGCCGCCGATGACCGCCGGCTCGGTCAGCTTCCGCGCGGTCGACGCGATCACCGTGTGCAGGCGCATTCCGAGTACTCCTCGCCGCCGCAGCAGGCGCGGCGCTTCTCCTACGGGCCCGATCCCGCCGCTCGAACTCCTCCTGAACGCCGAACAGGGTTCCGGCCCGGGCCGGTTGCGGCTCAGCCCGTGCAGGCGTCCGCGCCGCCCTTGGCGAAGGTCTCCTTGGTGCAGTAGGTGATGGTCGGGTAGTACGCGCCCATGACCTTCGCCGGGTCGTCACCCTTCTTGACGTCCTGGACCGCGTGGGGGAAGTCCTGCGCCGGAAGCATGGTGCGCAGAATGAGCAGGCCGGTGACGTCGGTGGGACCCCAGTCGACCCATGTCACCCCGTTCGTCGTCGTCGCGTTGGCGGGACGGTCCTGCGAGGTCGACACCACATAGGTGTAGCGCCCGTCCTTGTCCCGGGCCGTCTGGAAGTCGGCCGCGCAGGAGCTCACCGGGTACGGCAGTCGCACTTGGTTCTGGCAGAGGGACCAGTACCTGACCTGGGCCTTGGTGAGCACGGACTGGCCGTTGTAGGTGTCGGGGAACGTGGGCGCCGTGCCGCGGACGACGGCGATGCGGCCCGACTTGTACTCGAGCGGCGTACACAGGTACTTGTTGTACGGGTTGGGGAACAGCCCGCCGGTCTTGTTGGGCAGGGCGAATCCCGGGGCGCTCGCCGTGGACTTCCCGCAGCCTTGGAATCCCCCGGCCGGCGCGTACTTCTTCACCACGTCCTTCAGCTCGGTGGCGACCGGGCCGGTGGGGCCCTGGGCCGCATCGGCCCGGGGGCAGGTCGCAACGGACTTGGGGCTGCTGCCCTGACGCTGCATCGACAGCGTGGGCAGCGGGACTCCACCCGTCAGGTCGGAATCCTTGTCCGGCACGTAGATCCTCAGCACCAGCCACCCCGCTCCCGACCCGGCGCTGTTCGCGGTGGCGGCGAGCGTGTTGCCGCCGGAGCCGGCCGCGACGCCGGGCTTGACGGTGACCTGATAGCGGTGTTGCGCCGGGTTCGTCCCCGCGTCCGGGACGGCGAACGGATTCTTGCTGCCCGACTTCGGAGCGATCTGGTAGTCGGCGAGGGAATCGATGGGCGAGCCCGTGGCGTCGTAGACCGTCAGCGAGGTGAACCGGGCAGCCGGGTACGTTCCCTCCGCCACGATGCGATCTCCCTGTTTCAGCCGGTAGGGCATCATCCAGTACGTCGCATTGGACTCGGGAAAGGCCAGGTTGAGCCTGCCGGGTCGCACGACGGCCGGCCATGCGCAGGAAACCTCGCGTGCCGCCACGCTCGTTCCGGCCTGTCTCGGGGCACCCGCGGCAGCCGACGGCGCGACCAGCACGGTGACGACTCCCAGCCATGCCAGAGCAGTTGCCTTCACAGTTCGCCAAGGGGCACACGACATGGAAAGCCCCTCCGTCCATGGGTAGCGAGAGCGGCGGAGAGAGGCGTCCCTGCGGTGAAAGCACGCTTCAGGGGGACACGAGCCCCGAGCGGGAGCCCATCGCCCAACACCCTGGGACGCAACCGCCACACCAGTCTCACCCGGTTCCGAGTCCCCTGCAACGCGGCCGCCTGCCCACGCACCTACCGGCCGTCCGCCGGCGGCAGGTCCTGCTCGGTCCAGATCGTCTTGCCGGTGGGGGTGTAGCGCGTGCCCCAGTGGTGGGTCATCTGGGCGATGATGTACAGGCCCCGGCCTCCCTCGTCGTCGCTCGCGGCGTGCCGCAGATTGGGCGTGGTGTGGCCGGTGTCGGAGACCTCGCAGATCAGGGTCCGGTCGCGGATCAGGCGTACCCGGATCGGGCCGCCGACGTAGCGGATGGCGTTGGTGACCAGCTCGCTGACGATGAGCTCGCTGGTGAACGACAGATCGTCCAGCCCCCAGTCGCGGAGCTGCTTGCTGACGGCGGAGCGGATGGTGGCCACCGCCGCCGGGTCCGGGAGCAGCGCCCACTCGGCGAACCGGCTCTTGTCGAGCAGGCGGGTGCGCACCACGAGCAGCGTCGCGTCCTCGTCCACCGGCCCGGGCAGCAGGGCGGTCACCGCCCGGTCGCACAGCGCGTCCAGGGACGCTCGGCTGCCGGCGAGGACCTGGGACAGCTGCGCGAGCCCCGCGTCACGGTCGTCGGCCGCCTGCAGGAGGCCGCCCGTGACGAGGGCGACGAGACTGCCCGGCGCGAGCTCCAGTTCCGCGCTCTGGTAGGGCGGGCCACCGATGCCCAGCGGCGGTCCGGACGGCAGCTCCGGATAGTCGACGGCGCCCGTGTGCGGTTCGACGACCGCCACCACCGGCTCCCCGGCCCGCGCCAGGCTGCACTTCCCCGAGACCGGGTCGTACACCGCGTACAGGCAGGTCACGCCCAGGGCCTCGTCGGCCGGCGGCCTCCGGCGGCCGACGAGGCCCTGGCCCGTCCCGCCCTCGTGCAGGGTCTGCTCGACCAGGTCGGCCAGCCGGGACAGGAGCTCGTCCGGGCTCAGGTCCAGCCGGGCCAGCACGCGCACACCCGTGCGCAGGCGTCCCATGGTGGCCGCGGCGCGCAGGCCGTGACCGAGCACGTCCCCGACGACCAGGCCGACCCGGGTGCCCGACAGCGGGATGAGGTCGTACCAGTCGCCGCCCACCCCGGACCCGCTGTCCGCGGGCATGTAGCGGCTCGCCGCGTCCACGGCGACGTGCGGCGGCAGGCGGCGCGGAAGCAGGCTCCGCTGGAGTTTGAGGGTCACGCTGTGGCCACGGGTGACCACCGGCATCAGCAGGAAGCCGATCAGCAGGGCGCCCAGGCCGAGGACGGTGACCCCGCCCGTCCTTCCGATCAGCGGCAGGTCGACGGTGGTCTCGCCGTATCCGGGGTTCGCGTAGACGAAGAAGGTGGCGTACAGGAACAGCACGAGCATGATCAGCCCGCCGAGCCCCGGCAACACACCCTTGAAGACCAGGTCTTCGACGCTGCGGGTGAGGACCTTGCGGTGGTACCAGACGCAGGCGAAGCCGGTCACTGCGTACTGGAACGCGATCGCGAGACCGACCGAGTCGATCGAGTCGGTCACGACGTTCTGGCTGAACGACGTGACCAGGACCAGCAGAGCGATCGAGGCCGCTCCCATGCCGACGGTCCCCCAGGTCGGGGTGAGGAACCTGCGGTGGACCCGGGCGAACCGGGCGGGGACGGCCTTGTGGACCGCCATGGAGAAGACGGTCCTGGCCAGGGGCAGGATGGTGGTCTGGGCGGAGGCCACCGCGGAGGTCAGCACCATCAGGATCAGCAGTCTCGACAGGAGCAGCCCCATGTCGTGGCTCCCGAACACGGCCTCGCCCAGTCCGGAGAACACATCGTCCGAGTTGTCCGCGTTGCCGAGCCCGATGCCCGAGGTGCCGACTCCCGCGAACGCCTGCGCCGAGGTGGACACCAGCCCGTACATGATCAGGAGCAGCACGACGGACAGGACCGCGGCGCGCCCGGGGATGCGGGTGCTGTCGACGGTTTCCTCGTTGACCGCGAAGGCGGTGTCCCAGCCCCAGTAGATGAAGACCCCCGCGAGGATGCCCGAGGTCAGGGCCGATGCCGAGGGCACCTCGAAGGGGTTGAACCAGGAGGCGGAGACGTGGATCGCCGTCGGCGGAGGGCTGGCGTAGACCCTGATCAGCGCGGCGACGGCGAACAGGATCAGCATCACCACTTCCAGGCACAGCAGCCAGCGCTGGACGGCCGCCGAGAACTCGATGCCGACGTAGCAGACCGCGGTCAGTACGGCGATCCAGACGATGCCCGCCACAGTGGTCCACAGCCGGTCCTCCGCCAGTCCGTCCAGGCCCACCAGCCGGAAGCCGTAGACAGCGGCGATCACGGCGAGGTTCCCCATGACGAGGACGTCGGCGACGACGATGCCCCAGCCGCCCATCCAGCCGGTGCGCGGTCCGAAGGCGCGCGTGGCCCACGTGAAGGTCGTCCCGCAGTCGGCGTTGCTCGCGTTGAGCTCCCGGAAGGCGTACGTGACCAGCAGCATCGGGACGAACGCCAGCATGGTGACGATCGGGGCCTGCAGCCCGACCCCGGCCACGATGATGCCCAGCGTGGCGGCGAGGCTATACGCGGGGCCGGTGGAGGCCAGGCCCATGACGACCGAGGAGAACATGCCCAGGGCATCACTCTTGAGCCCCTTCCGGCCGGCCGCCGTCCCGGGAGCGGGGCGGCCGGCGGACACGGCGCCGTCAAAGTGCCTCACACTTGATTCCAACGCGGGGCCGCTTGCCTCCGCAACAGCGCGAGGGGGCGTCAGGAAAGCCTCCGGTCACCCGACCGCCTTCCGGCCACCAGAAGCGCCGGCCCCATTCCTGCAGGGACCATGGACCTCCACCGCCCCGGGGGTTGGAAGGCGTGTCCGTGGAGCAACGTACGGGGATGGGATGGAACAGTCTGGCGAGTACGGCTCTGGGCGCGCTGATCGGCTTGGCAGCGACCTTCACGCTCGACCGGGAGCGTTGGAGACGGGAGAGCGAGCAGCGCAGGAGAGATGAGCGACGAGCGGTGTACACGTCCTTTCTCGCCGCCACCGCGGAAGCGAGCGAGATCCTCATCAACATTGCCCGCGGCCACGACACCGACGCATCGGCGTCGAGCCGCGCACAGACCGTCATCCGCGACAGCCGCATACTGTCACGGCGTCTGGAACTTTCCCTCGTTGCGGAAGAACCCGTTCTGAAGGAGGCGAACCGCCTCGTAGAACGCCTCCGTGATTACCGCCACGTCGTCGGTCAGGGACTTCCTCATGACATAGAAGCGGTCGACCATGCACGCACCGCATTCAACGAGCAGCGCGACCAGCTGATCGAAGTGATGCGTAAGTCACTGTGAATGTGCCGTGCTCGCCCGGAAGTCCGCCCAGAAGTCCGCAACGGTGGCCGGCCCTGCCCGTCACAGGCCGAATGGATCCCCGTGGTCGGCGGCCCACCGTGGGGCGTCCTTGAGACGTCCGACCACTACCAGGTTGCCGTCCGGGGTGCGCCGCGCGAGGTCGCCGGTGCGGAAGTAGCCGTCGGTGGTGAAGGAGCGTGCGTTGTGGTCGGGCGCCCGGTAGTAGCCCCGCAGGGTACAGGGACCGCGGGCGAGCAGTTCGCCGGGTTCCCCGTCGGGCACGTCCTTGCCGTCGACGTCGACAATGCGGATCTCGTCGTCGGGCGAGAGCGGGCGGCCCTGCGTGGTGAGCACGGTCTCGTCCGGATCGGCGGGCCGGGTGAGAGTGAGCAGCCCCTCGGCCATGCCGAAGACCTGCTGCAGGCGACAGCCCAGTTCGGGGCCGATCCGTTCGGCGGTCGCCCGGTGCAGAGGCGCGCCACCGATCTGCACGAGACGCAGACTGCTCACGTCGGCCTGGACCGTGGGAAGTACGTCGAGCCAGAGCTGGGCGACGGCGGGCACCACCGACGTGATGGTGACCCGCTCCCGTTCGATGGCCGAAAGACATTCGGCGGGTCCCGCGTTCCCGGCGTTCCCGGCGTTCTCGGCGTTCTCGACCAGGACGACGGTGCCGCCGACGGAGAGGGTGCCGACGATGCCGGGGCAGCCGAAGGTGAAGTTGAACTCGGCGGGCAGCGCGGCGAGATACACGTCGTTCTCGGTGAGCGACACCAGCTCGGCGGCGGCCCGCGCCTGGTAGGCGTAGTCGTTGTGGGTGCGCGGAATGAGCTTGGGCGCCGCGGTGGTACCGCCGGAATGCAGGAAGAACGCCACCTGGTCGGCGCGCTGGACGATCGCCGGCCCGGGAGGGGCGTCGATGGAGCCCAGCGGGAAGTAGTGGCAGCCCGACGGGTCGGTCGTAAGGCCGCCGTACGGGGACGAGGCGCCCGGCGTCTCAAAGGTGAACACCCGCCGCAGGAAGGGTCCTCGGGCCGCGATGTCCGCGGCCATCGCCGTGTGGTCGAAGCCCTGGTACGTCGAAGGACCGACGTAGCCGACGGCCTCGGTGACCCGCACGAGGTGGGACACCTGGGACGCGCGGTCCGAGACCGGGGAGAACACGGGGACCGCGCCGACGCGCATCAGTGCGAACACGGTGATGACGAACTCGGGAACGTTCGGCAGCTGGACGACGACCCGTTGCCGGGGCCGGAGGCCGCGCAGCCGGAATCCGGCGGCCATGCGGTCCACGCGCCGGCTCAGGTTCGCGTACGTGATGCGGGTGCCGCCGTGCACGAGCGCGGTCCGCGGTCCGTACTGCAGGGCCCAGCCGCGCAGCAGGTTGTCCAGCGTATTGCCACGCCAGTGCCCGGCCGCCCAGTAGCGGTCGACGAACTCCTCGGGCCAGGGCGCGCAGCCGTCGAGCATGGATGCCATTCGCTTCCTTCTGTACCAGTCTCTGAACCGGAAGCCGTCTCAACGCCGTGGAGCAACCCCGCTGTCCTGACCTTGGCGATCCAATCCGCCAACACCCCTCTGCGCAATGTGCTTTCCAGACCATGGACGCTGAATTCCCTCAGCAGAAAGTCCAATGAGCGCCACTGACCAGGAGCAATGCGAGCGCCCCAGCGCTCCTCAGCGTTGGCCTGGGCCCCCGATCCGTCCGGACGCTGTTGGTGAATTCGGGGGCTCACGTGACGTCGGCCTTCAAGACCCGGTTGTGGTCTTGAAGGCCGACGTTGTCGTATGGGGTGGGTGCGGATGTCGATGCAGCCGAGCGGACTGGGCAAGGTCCCGGCGGAAACGGCGCGGGTAGCGCGGACGGCGTTCCCGAAGGGAAGCCTGGCGATCCGGGTTCGGGACGAGTTGGGTCCGTTGTTCAGCGACGCGGAGTTCGCGGACCTGTTCCCCTCTCGGGGAAAACCTGCCTGGTCACCGGGTCGGTTGGCGCTGGTGTCGGTGTTGCAGTTCGTGGAGGGACTCACTGACCGGCAGGCCGCGGAGGCGGTGCGGGCGCGGATCGACTTCAAGTACGCGCTGGGGCTGGAACTGGGTGATCCAGGGTTCGATTTCTCGGTGCTGTCGGAGTTTCGGGATCGCCTGGTCAAGGCGGATGCGGGGCGGCGGGTGCTGGACGGCATCCTGACAGCGGCCGGAGAAAAGGGGCTGCTCAAGACGGCGGGCCGGGCGCGGACCGACTCCACCCACGTGCTGACGGCAGCCCGGGAAGTTGCCTGGCTGGAACGGGTCGCAGAGACACTGCGGTCGGCGTTGAACACGCTGGCTCAGGCGGCCCCGGACTGGCTGGTCGAGGTTGTCGAACCGGACTGGTTCAAGCATTACGCCGTCAGGGCTGAGGACTCCCGGTTCCCCAAGTCCCACGCCAAGCGAGACGAGCTGGGGCTGCGGATCGGCCGGGACGGGACCCGGCTGCTTCAGGCCGTCTGGTCCCGCCATGCACCCCAGAACCTGCGGACTCTTGAGCAGGTGGAGCATCTGCGGCGCATGTGGGTGCAGAACTTCCACCAGGTCGAGGGCGAGGTGAGGCGGCGGGACCCAAAAGACCGGCCGCCGGGCGCAATCTGCCTGGTCAGCCCCTATGACAGGGAGGCACGCAACAGCCTCGAACGGGACACTGCCTGGGCAGGGTACAAAGTCCATCTCACCGAGACTTGTGAGCCGGATGTCCCGAATCTGATCACGAACGTGTCCACCACCATGGCGACGGTTCCCGATTTCTCGACGACCGAGGCCGTGCATGCCCGACTCGCTGAGGCAGGCCGTCTCCCCGGTGAGCATCTGGCCGACGCCGGATACATCGACGCGCACGTGCTGGTCAGCTCCCGCCGCGAGCACGGCCTGACGCTCACCGGGCCGGTCGCCGGCATCATCAGTCACCAGGCCGCCGCGAACAGCGGGTTCACCTCCGGCGACTTCACCATCGACTGGGCGAGCGAGCAGGTCACCTGCCCCGGCGGCAAGACCACCACCCGCTGGAACCCCGATCACTCGCCCGACGGCACCCCCGTGATCCGGGTCCGCTTCAACGTCGGCCAGTGCCGCCCCTGCCCGGTCCGCGAGCAGTGCACCACCTCCAGTGTCGGACGGCGCCTGACCCTGCGACCCCGCGAGGAACACGAAGCCCTGCGTCAGGCCCGCGTCGACCAGGACACCGACACCTGGAAGGAGCGCTACAAGACGCGCGCCGGAGCCGAGGGCACGATCTCTCAAGGCGTCCAGCGCTGCGGCCTGCGCCGATCCCGATACCGGGGCCTCGCGAAGACCAGCCTCCAGCATCAGCTCACCGGCGCCGCCATCAACCTCGCCCGCATCGACGCCCACCTGACTGACACACCCCGAGCCCGCACCCGCACCAGCCACTTCGCAGCACTCCGCCCCGCCGAGATCATGCTCAGCGGGGCGAAGTAGAACTAGCCCCCGAATTCACCAACAGCGTCCTTCCGGACCGGGGGCCCGGCCTTGCGGCCCGGGACTGTCAGGCGTTGAGGTCAGGTGTGGCGAGAGGCTTGGCCACCTTCCCAGGAAGGTGGGCCGCGACCAGCTGCACGAGAACCAGGATGGTGATCGCCACCACCAGCCATGCGGCCTGGTGCAGCACACTGGTCATCGTGTCGCCGTTGACCACGCAGGCCAGTACGCCTGTCAGAGTGATCGTGGTTTTGTGGCGACTGTCAGTCCCGCATGCAACGGTGTGGAGCGGGTGGACATCGAGCACAGACAGTCCACCGAAACCCTGGATGGACATAGTCCTCCTTGGTTACTTGGAGGGCGCCCCCGAGGACTCTCCCTCAAGAGCGGACGCGCTCTTTCGGAATTGGTAGTCCCAGGCAGGGCACGGCCCTGACAGTAAGTACCCACCGGCGTTCGTCTTGGTGTTGTGCACGTCGATTCTGGCGGTGGCGAACTCCGGCAAACAAAGACCAATTGAAGGTCACCCGAGTGCTTGACCTGCGATGATACTCGCGTATATCACACGGTACTGACACATGCCGGGGTGACTCAATTGACACGCCCTAATCCACATGGCGATGTTGGGAAAATGTCCCGATTGACAGATGGCCAAGAAAACTGAAAGGGAGTACCCGTGGTCACGCCGCGGTCTTTTCCTTGGTGTGCAGGCGTCCTCCAGCCACGAGGCGGTCGAGACGTCGCTGCTCCGCGGCCGCCCAGCGGCCCACCCGCTCGGGGTCGAGGGGGGCACCGTGGCCGACGTGGAGCTTGGTGGGGCCGAGGGCCAGCATCTCGCGCAGGCTCGCCAGGTTGCCGAGCCGGTCGTCGTGGAAGGGCGGGTTGGCGGGCCGCCCCTTGATCAAGCCCAGCAACGGGGTGGCCACGAGGTCTCCGGCCACCAGGTCGCCGTCGTCGGTGAGGACGGAGACGGAGCCGGCGGTGTGGCCCGGCGTGGGCATGATGCGAGCCTCGACACCGAAGTCCGACAGATGGGTCTCGCCACGGATGAGCACGTTCGGTTCGAACGGCTCGGTCGTTTCGCGCACCCGCGAGGTGCGGGCGAAGAGCCGCCCGAACAGCCCGATGGGCAGGTACGGCTCACTGACCCGGCCCGCTTGGTAGATGCCGAGGTCGGCGATGTGGCCGGCGATCGGTGCGCCGGTGAGCCGGCTGAGTTCTGCGGCGGAGCCGAAGTGGTCGATGTGTCCATGGGTGACGACGATCAGGCGGACGTCCTTGGGGTCCACGCCGTGGGCGGCGACCCGGTCGTGGATCAGCCGGCCGCTGCCGGGTGTTCCGGCGTCGACGATGATCGGTTGCCTGCCCAGCAGCAGGTAGGCGTTGACGGCGTGCCGACCGTGCACGGGAATGGCAATGACCTTGGTGGGAGACATTGAGGAACTCCTCGACAGACATGGGGTGGAGTGAGGCTGGGTGGGGTGGGGTGGCTGGGCGGCCTGTGCGTCCGTGCGCCCGCCGCCTGAGGCGGTCAGCTGAAGAACGGGTCGTCCACGACGCGGACCCAGCCGCCGTCCGGCTGGCGTCGAAGCATCTCGGTGGTGGTGGAACTCACCGGCTCCGGTCCGACCCTGGTGAGGGTCGCCGTGTTCGACACCAGGGCGACGTCGTCCACCTGTCGGATGTCGCGCAGTTCGAGCTCGAGACGGGCGCCGCTGTCGATCATCTGCTGCAGTGCCTCGCGGATGGCGTCCGTGCCCACCAGGTGGGTTCCGGGGGTGGGGACGAGGTGGGCGTTCGGCTCGTAGAGCGACACCAGGCCCTCGATGTCACCGGCCTCCAGGTACTCCATGAACAAGGTCCCCACCTGCTGAGGCGTCTCGGCGCGGCGTCGGACGGTGGCGCCGACCGGCTTGTCGCCCCAGCCGGCCGCGGCGAGCAGGTCGTACCAGCCGGGATGGGCGCCGTAGGGCAGATGGCGGCGCAGCAGCTCGCCCGGGAAGGTCAGCGGGGACGCCTTGTGGGGCTTGGCCTTGGCCTGGGTGAGGATGGCGTCGCTGAGCGCGTAGGCCAGGTCCAGACGCGGGAGCAGGGCGTGCACATCGTCGGCGAGGCCGGCCGGAAGACTCTCACGCCGGACTCCGAGGATGTCGGTGCCGATGCCCGCCTGGGCCAGCGCCACCTCCGTGCCCTTCCGCTCGGCGATGCCGCCCGAGGTGTGCAGGGCGATGGCGTCCCAGACGATGGCGACACGCCGTTCCCCGACACCGCGCTCGCGGAGGAATGCCGCCGCGGTGTCGGCGCCGTCGACTTCGAAGCGCTGGTCGCCGTTGCCCTCCTCGCTCAGTCCGATGTCGTGCAGGACGCAGCTGACGAACAGCAGCTCGTCGTCGTAGTCGGTACCTGGGCGCAGGCCGCGGTTCTGGGCATGGGCGCGGGCGAAGACGTAGCTGCGCACGCAGTGATGGAGAACGAAGGCGGGCGTGGCCTGGGCCACATAGGCGTATGCGTCCCGGGTGAGGCTCGTGTCGGGGAGGTCGAGCTGCTCGAAGACGGACAGTCGCGCGTCGGTGGTCATGATGTTCTCTTTCGCCGGGTGCCCCGGTCAGGGGCAGATCGGTGTGGTGGCCGGGCGGCGCGGTGGCCGGGCGGCGCGCTCAGACGTGCCCTCAGCGCCGGGCCGCCACGCTCGCGGACGTGGGCGTACACCTAGCCGCCCGCCCGGCACGTCGAAGAAGCGGCCCACCACCTTCTGCGTCATTGCCAGTTCCTCGGCCACGGTTCGATCCTTCTCCGGAACCTCCCTTCCAGGCCACGACCCATCTGCCAACATGCGCATTTTTTGAGCCACGCCTGCTGTCGGTGGACCATGACTCTCCGGCGGCACGAACTGCGTGGCTGAGCAGGCAATCTGCCGGGACATCCCTTGGAGCCGAATGGACGGAGAGGCCCACTGACTCTCTCTGCGAAAATGGGCCGGTCGTAACATTGCGGCCATGAACAAGCATCGCGTCACAGTCCTGGCGGTGGACGGCGTGCTGCCCATGGATCTGGGAATCCCCACGCAGATCTTCAATGCCCGTCCGAACACCCCCTACGAGCTCACCGTGTGCGGCGACACCGAGGAGGCCGTGACCACCAGCGCCGGTTTCACCCTCGGGCTGACCGCGGGACTCGAAGCGCTCGCCGACGCGGACACGATCATCGTCCCGGGTTTCGAGGACTACCGGCGCCCTCCGCACCCACGGGTGAGGGCCGCTCTCAAGCTCGCCGGCCGCGCCGGGATACGCATCGCTTCCATCTGCACCGGCGCCTTCGCCGTCGCCGCGGCCGGACTGCTCGACGGCCTCACCGTCACCACCCATTGGGCCAGCGCGGACGACCTGGAAGAGCTCTACCCCCTAGTGCGCGTCGACCGGAACGTCCTCTACATCGACAACGACACCATCCTGACCTCCGCGGGCGTCACGGCCGGCATCGACCTGTGCCTGTACATGGTCCGCAAAGACCTCGGCGCAGCCGTCGCGAACGACATCGCCAGGGAAATCGTCGCCGCCCCCCACCGTGACGGCGGACAGGCCCAATACATCACGCGGAGCCTCCCCGCCCCGCAGGCCACCACGCTCGCCGACACCCGTGAGTGGGCCCTGCGCAGCCTCGAAGAAGACCTCACCATCCCCGAGCTCGCCGACCACGCCGGCGTCTCCCCACGCACCCTGACCCGCCTATGGCGCCAGGAAACCGGCGTCAGCCCCCACCAATGGCTGTTGACCGCCCGCATCAACCGTGCGCGAGAACTCCTGGAGACCACCGACCTCCAGGTGGAACAGATCGCCACCCGGTGCGGCCTCGGCAGCGGCGCCAACATGCGCGCCCGATTCCGTGACACCGTCGGCATCACGCCCACGGCGTATCGCCGCGCCTTCCAGCACCAGGCTGTCTGACGGCGTCGCGGGTCAGGCGGGCGGTCGCAGAGTTCACCGACGGACGGAATCTGCTCAGTACGTACGACGTGCTCCACAGGACGACGAACAGGTCGGCTGGCGTAGCTCGGCCGGAATACCCCGGATTCTGCCAGGTGTCCGGTGCGCTTGTTCCTAGTTCCCGGGTGGCTGGGTGACGACGATCCGCCAGATCACCGAATCGGCCGCTGAGAACTTCCACGCCAGTTCGTGCATATGGGCGTGCGGTATCTCGGCGGTGAACACGCCGTTCCCATCACCGCACTGAGACCCGGCGAGAGGCTTTCCGGTGGCGATGATGTCGAACTTGGAGGGGCCGGCGCATGTCCACATCACCGTGATGGATGAGGCCTTCCCCGCTGACGCGGGAAGCGTGACACCGCCCTCACCGTGACCCGATCCCGTGTAGAGCGTCTTCGATCCGACGAGGAGCGGCGACTGGACCGGATCGGGAAGGCGGTCCGGGCTCGTCGGGGTCTGTACCCGAGAGGGGGTCGCGCTGGTCCCCGTCGTTGCCCTGTGGGTGGCGGTCGCCTGGGGGTGAGCGCCGCCGGAACAGGCCGACACAAGCACCAGGGCCGACAGCCCGACGGCCAGCAGGGAAGGCTTCATCAGATCGTCCTCAACTCGCGAGTGGGAAGGAATATCCCTTCGAGCCAAGGGCAAGCCATCCGTCCCTCTGACTCGCCGGAACCTTCCAAGTCCCGCCAACGGTGACGGTGGTGGTCTTCGCGTAGGACGGGGGCGGCATGGACAGAACAATCACGGACTGCCTGGGTGATCGTCAAGCCCTGCAGGCGCGCTACCACTTCGAGACGTTCTCGAATCGGGATGGCTGGCCGCACCTGTAAAGCGAGGTCGGTGTCGATGGGTAGACAAGCACACGAAGCCTCTGGTGAAGACGGTTCTTCTGGGTCGAAATCCCTTTACCAGGATCTTCACCGCACTGTCAGCCCAACTAGCATGCAGTCTTGGTAAGTTGGAAGAAGACTCACACACCGACTGACATGGGGTGACCGTGCCGTCCGAGACCGGTTCGCAGTCCGTCAGGGAAGCCGCCCGCCGCATCGTGGATCTCGTGCTCACCGAGGACGACGTCTACCTCAACAGCCTCTCGGACGACGTCGGGGCTTCTATCGCCGTTCCGTTGATCGAGGTGGCGAAAATGCTGGGCGAGCCTACTGGTGACAAGGAGTTCCGGGGTAGCGTCCGGCTCCTGCTGGAGGTGAGCGCGGACGTGGCTCCCTGCATGCCGAGCGAGCTGCGTGACCTGTTCGAGGAGCTGCGTTTCGCAACGCGGGGCGTAACCGTGCGCTGAACGGGATCGCGGACGAGAGGGTTGGGCGAGGCCGGCAGAACGGGACCTGGGCAGGTTGAGGTTCAACCGAGTTGAAAAAGGCTCATTCGCTCGCGGACGTGGTCCCGGGACGGGGCGTGGCGTGCAACTTGGCGAGGATCGTGATCGCCGTACGGACCATCCCGATGGCCAGGGGCGGGGTCAGCACGGCACCACCGACGAACGCCGACGAGCCCCCTTCCCGGTCAGGAAAGGGGGCTCGCGGCTACGCAGTCACGCACAGGCTGATACGGACCTCATACCCACTCCACCTCAGAAACGATGTGCAGCGAAGTCTTAGGGCCCGGCAGCGGCGTCCGAGAGGACGCCAGCGGCGCCGACGGGCGAGAGACCGAAGCGCCGACCGCAGCCAGCACAGCCGCCACCTCCTCCTCGCTCGCCCCCGCCAGCGCCTCAACCACCCGATCGAGTGCCTCGCCCACCTCAGTGCGCGTGACCACTCGAAGCCGGCGCCGGACCAGCGTTCTTGACCGTCAGCGGCAGCAACTTCTTGCCGGTCGGGCCGATTTGTATGGCCGTATCCATCTGCGGGCAGACCCCGCAGTCGAAGCACGGAGTCCAGCGGCAGTCCTCGACCTCGGTCTCGTCGAGGGCGTCCTGCCAGTCCTCCCAGAGCCAGTCCTTGTCCAGCCCCGAGTCCAGGTGGTCCCAGGGGAGGACTTCCTCGTACGTGCGCTCACGCGTCGTGTACCAGTCGACGTCGACGCCGAAGGGGACCAACGCCTTGTCCGCGCAGGCCATCCAGCGGTCGTAGGAGAAGTGCTCGCGCCAGCCGTCGAAGCGGCCGCCGTCGTCGTAGACCGCGCGGATGACCGCGCCGATGCGGCGGTCGCCCCGGGAGAGCAGACCCTCGACGATGCCGGGCTTGCCGTCGTGGTAGCGGAAGCCGATCGAGCGGCCGTACTTCTTGTCGCCGCGGATCTTGTCCCTCAGCTTTTCGAGACGGGCGTCCGTCTCCTCCGCCGAGAGCTGCGGGGCCCACTGGAAGGGGGTGTGGGGCTTCGGGACGAAGCCGCCGATCGAGACCGTGCAGCGGATGTCGTTCGACCTCGACACCTCGCGGCCCTTCTGGATCACGTGCGTCGCCATGTCGGCGATCTGGAGGACGTCCTCGTCCGTCTCCGTCGGCAGGCCGCACATGAAGTACAGCTTCACCTGGCGCCAGCCGTTGCCGTAGGCCGTCGCCACCGTACGGATGAGGTCCTCTTCCGAGACCATCTTGTTGATGACCTTGCGCATGCGCTCGGAGCCGCCCTCGGGGGCGAAGGTGAGGCCGGAGCGGCGGCCGTTGCGCGTCAGCTCGTTCGCCAGGTCGACGTTGAACGCGTCCACCCGCGTCGACGGCAGAGACAGGCCGATCTTGTCTTCCTCGTAGCGGTCCGCCAGGCCCTTGGCGATGTCGCCGATCTCCGAGTGGTCCGCGGAGGACAGGGACAGGAGGCCTACCTCCTCGAAGCCCGTCGCCTTCAGGCCCTTGTCGACCATCTCGCCGATGCCGGTGATCGAACGTTCGCGGACCGGGCGGGTGATCATGCCTGCCTGGCAGAAGCGGCAACCCCGCGTGCAGCCGCGGAAGATCTCGACCGACATGCGCTCGTGGACCGTCTCGGCCAGGGGGACGAGCGGCTGCTTGGGGTACGGCCACTCGTCCAGGTCCATGACGGTGTGCTTGCTGACCCGCCAGGGGACACCGCTCTTGTTCGGCACGACACGCGCGATACGGCCGTCCGGCAGGTACTCGACGTCGTAGAACGCCGGGATGTACACCCCGCCCGTCTTCGCCAGGCGGAAGAGGACCTCCTCGCGGCCGCCGGGGCAGCCCTCCGCCTTCCACTCGCGGATGATCCTCGTCATGTCCAGCACGGCCTGCTCGCCGTCGCCGATGATCGCCGCGTCGATGAAGTCCGCGATCGGCTCGGGGTTGAAGGCCGCGTGGCCGCCCGCCAGGACGATCGGGTCGTCGATCGTGCGGTCCTTGGACTCCAGGGGGATGCCCGCCAGGTCCAGTGCCGTGAGCATGTTCGTGTAGCCCAGCTCCGTGGAGAAGGACAGGCCGAGCACGTCGAAGGCCTTCACCGGGCGGTGGCTGTCCACCGTGAACTGCGGGACACCGTGCTCCCGCATCAGCGCCTCGAGGTCCGGCCACACGCTGTAGGTGCGCTCGGCGAGGACGCCCTCCTGCTCGTTGAGGACCTCGTAGAGGATCATGACGCCCTGGTTGGGCAGGCCGACCTCGTACGCGTCCGGGTACATGAGCGCCCAGCGGACGTCGCAGCTGTCCCACTCCTTGACGGTGGAGTTCAGCTCGCCGCCCACGTACTGGATCGGCTTCTGCACATGCGGGAGCAGTGCTTCGAGCTGCGGGAACACCGACTCGACAGACATCGGGGGAACCTTTGTGAGCTGACAGGGGTGACCATCAAGCGTAACCCGCCCGGAGGACTCCCCCGTACGCTCAGACCGGCGCCCCGGCGGTGATCTCCTTCCAGAGGCCCGGCAGGTCCGCTTCCACGGCCGCTGCCCGGGCCTCCTCCCTGCCGTACAGCAGCCCGTACGTGAACGCGCTCTCCCCCGCCGCGTGCGCCACCGCGGACAGCTCGCGCAGGGTGTGGCGGGCCATGACGCTGTCCTGGTGTTCGCCGAGCAGGCTGGTCAGGGACTTCATGGACTTGGTCAGGGAGGCGGCGGGGCGGCCGAGGGCGGGGGTGGCCGCCTCGCCCGCGTACCGGGTGCGCTTGGCCTTCTTGCGGGCCTCGTGGATGGCGAGGTCACGCTGGTCGCCGGGCTGCTGGTCCAGGGCTTCGGTGATCAGGCGGGAGACCTTCGCGAAGTCCTTGCGTACGGCCCGGGCGATCACCTTCTCCGGCTTCCCTGCGGCCTTCTTCCTCAGCGGCGGGTCGGCGAGCAGGGCGTCCAGGCTGTCGAGCAGGGCCAGATAGCGGGCGGAGTCCAGGATCGCGATGACATGGCTGCGGGCGCTGTCCTGCTTGGTGCCGGCCCAGGTGGTGAGCCGTTTGTGGACGGGACCGGAGACCAGGGTGGGCGGGAGGCCGTCGAGGACGGTGAGCAGGCGCTCGGCGAGCACCTCCTGGTCGCGGCCCACGCCCAGCTCGCCCGCCAGCCACTTCAGCTCGGCGGCGATCGGGTCGGTGACGGCGGGGTCGAGGACCGTGCCGAAGGTGCGGAAGGTGCTGCGCATCCGGCGGGTGGCCACCCGCATCTGGTGGACCGAGTCCGGTACGTCCCGGCGGACGCCCGGGTCGTATCCGAGGATCGCCTCGCGCTGTTCGCGCACGTAGACGAGGACGTGGTCGCCGGCGGTCACGGGCTTCGCGCGCCGTCCGGAGCCGGGTCGGCGGCCGCTGGTCTGCTCCAGTGCCCGGGCCAGCTTCGACGGCGCCTTCGACGGCCGTACGCCGGCCTTGCGCAGGCGTTTGTCCACCTGGTCGAGGAAGGCCGGGTCGCCGTCGTCCGCCAGCTCCACCTCGATCTCGGTCCACTGGGCGCTCCCGCCCTTGCCGGTGAGCCGCTCGGCGGTCACGGCGTCGACGCTCGCCTCGGCTAGCAGCGCGCCGTCGGCGTCCACGAGGTGGCTGACGTCGCGGGCGGAACGGAGCCGGACGACGGGGACCAGCTCGGCGCGGCGGACCCGGGAGCGGACCAGTGCGGCGATCTCGTCGGGGACGGTGTCGGACAGCGGCGCTCTGATCTCGTCGCGGACGCCGGGGGCGACGGGGAACTTCAGGTGCCAGCCCGCATCCGAGCCTCCGGTGCGCCGGCGCAGGGTGAGGGCGGCGGCGGCCAGGCGCTCGTCCGCGGTGTCGTAGTAGGTGGCGTCCAGTTCGACCAGGCCCTTGTCGAGGACGTCCGCCACCCCGCCGACGCCGGTCAGGTCGGGCAGGCCACTGTCGTCGGATTCGTACTTGCGCTCGATCTCGCGTTTCGCATCCGCCATGAATTGAATCTAGTGGCAGAACGGTCGGGAGGGCAGGGGCCATCCAGGGCGAATGGCCGGAAAACTCCCGTCATACACCCGGTGAACACCCTCACGCGGACATCGGCCGCTGCACCTTGATCGACTGCAGCAGTCCCACCGCCACCCACACCGCGAACATCGACGAGCCGCCGTACGACACGAACGGCAGCGGCAGGCCGGTGACCGGCATGATGCCCAGGGTCATGCCGATGTTCTCGAACGCCTGGAAGGCGAACCAGGCGACGATGCCGGCGGAGACGATCGTGCCGTACAGCTCGGTCGAGTCGCGGGCGATACGGCAGGCGCGCCACAGGACCACACCCAGCAGGAAGATGATCAGGCCGGCGCCGAGGAAGCCCAGTTCCTCGCCCGCGACCGTGAAGACGAAGTCCGTCTGCTGCTCGGGCACGAACTGGCCGGTGGTCTGCGAGCCGTGGAAGAGGCCCGCTCCGGTCAGGCCGCCGGAGCCGATGGCGATGCGGGCCTGGTTGGTGTTGTAGCCGACGCCCGCGGGGTCCAGGTCCGGGTTGGCGAAAGCCGCGAAGCGGTTGATCTGGTACTCGTCCAGGATGTGCAGCTGCCAGACGGCGATCGCGCCGATGGCGCCCGCGGTGATCAGGCCGAAGACCCAGCGGTTGGAGGCGCCGGAGGCGAGCAGCACGCCCAGGATGATGACCACCATGACCATGACCGACCCGAGGTCGGGCATGAGCAGCACGATCAGGATGGGCACGGCGGCCAGGCCGAGGGACTGCACGACCGTGCGGTGGTCGGGGTACTTCTTGTCGCCGGCGTCGACCCGGGCGGCGAGCAGCATGGCCATGCCGAGGATGATCGTGATCTTCACGAACTCGGACGGCTGCAGCGAGAAGCCGCCGCCGAGCACGATCCAGGAGTGCGCGCCGTTCACCGTGGAGCCGAGCGGGGTGAGCACGGCGAGGATGCCGAAGACCGACAGGCCGTAGAGGATCGGCACGGCGTTGCGCAGGGCGCGGTGGCCGAGCCAGACCGTGCCGATCATCAGGGCGAGCCCGATACCGGTGTTCATGATGTGGCGGATGAGGAAGTAGTACGGGTCGCCCTGGTTGATCTCGGTGCGGTTGCGGGTCGCCGAGTACACCAGCAGCGAGCCCAGCAGCGACAGGGCGATGGCCGCCATCAGCATCGGCCAGTCGAGCCGGCGGGCCAGCGAGTCGCGGGCGAAGATCCTGGTCCAGCCGGCCCGCTCCGGGCCGTACCCGGAGACGGAGAAGCTGTTGCTGGTCATGTGAGCGTCCTCCGGCTTCCCCTCCGGCGCGGCCGCCTGCGGGTGTTGCTGTTGCCCGTGCCGGGCGAGGGGCTGGTGGCGGGCTGCTGGTCGTCCCCGTTGGTGGGGTTGTCCTGCTGGGAGGCCTCGGCGTCCTTGCCCGGGTCCCCGGTGATCTTCGGCGCGGTGATCGTGCCGTCCGTGCGGACCTTCGGCAGGGACTTCTGCGGCTTGGGCAGCAGCGCCTTCTTGGTGTCGATGGAGCCGTCGCCCTGGACGCCGTAGAGCGCGCTGTAGATGTTGCGCACGGCCTCACCGGAGGCTCCGGAACCCGTACCGGCCTGGGCGATCGTCATGATCACCGTGTAGTCCTTGGAGTAGGTGGCCAGCCAGGACGTGGTCTGCTTGCCGTAGACCTCCGCCGTACCGGTCTTGGCGTGCAGCGGGATCTTGTTCTGCGGCCAGCCGCCGAACTTCCAGGCGGCGGTACCGCGGGTGATGACGCCCGCGAAGGCGTCGTTCATGCCCTTGAGGGTGGCCTGGCTGACCGGCAGCCGGCCCGCCTTCCTCGGCTTGATCTCCTGCACGGTCTTGCCGTCCGCGCTGATGACCGCCTTGCCGATGGTCGGCTTGTACATCGTGCCGCCGTTGGCGACGGCGCCGTAGATCACCGCCTCCTGGATCGGGGTGACGAGGGTGTCGCCCTGGCCGATGGAGTAGTTGATCTCGTCACCCTCGCGCATCTTGTTGCCCTCGAGGCAGTTCTCGTACGCGATCTTCTCGACGTAGGAGCCGTCCTTCTTCCCGGACTTGCACCAGGCGTCCTTGTTGGCCTTCCAGTAGTCCAGCTTCCACTGGCGGTCGGGGACACGGCCGGTGACCTCGTTGGGCAGGTCGATGCCGGTCTCCTTGCCGAGGCCGAACTGGTGGGCGGTCTTGAAGAAGTAGTCCTTGGGCCGGCCCTTCTTGGGGTTGATGCCGCCGTCCCTCTTCCACTCCCGGTCCGCGAGGCCGTAGAAGACCGTGTCGCAGGAGACCTCCAGGGCGCGGCCGAGGGAGATCGGGCCGAAGTTCTCGCCCTCGAAGTTCTTGAAGACCTGACCGCCCACCGAGTACGAGCTGGTGCACGGGTAGCCGCCGTCCCAGACGTAGCCGGCGTTGACCGCGGCGGCCGTGGAGACCACCTTGAACGTCGAACCGGGCGCAGCCTGACCCTGTATGGCCCGGTTGAGCAGCGGGTAGTCGGACTTCTTGCCGGTGAGGGCCTGGTAGTCCTTGGCGGAGATGCCGCCCACCCAGACGTTCGGGTCGTAGGTCGGGGCGGAGGCCATGGCGACGATCCGGCCGGTCTTGGCCTCCATCACGACGACGGCGCCGGAGTCGGCCTTGTAGTTCTCGCCGGTGATCTTGTCGAACTGCTCGCGGGCCCTCTTCATGGCCTTGTCCAGCTCGAACTCGGCGACCCGCTGCACCCGGGCGTCGATGCTGGTGACCAGGTTGGAGCCGGACTCGGCGGCGTCCGACTTGGCCTTGCCGATGACCCGCCCGAGGTTGTCCACCTCGTAGCGGGTGACGCCGGCCTTTCCGCGCAGCACCTTGTCGTACTGGCGCTCCAGGCCGGAGCGGCCGACCATGTCCGAGCGCAGATAGGGCGAGTCGGTGTCCTTGGCCTTCTGGATCTCGTCGTCGGTGACCGGCGAGAGATAGCCGAGGACCTGGGCGGTGTTGGACTTGCCCGGGGATCCGTAGCGGCGCACGGCCTCCGGCTCGGCGGTGATGCCGGGGAAGTCCTCGGCGCGCTCGCGGATCTGCAGGGCCTGCTTGGGCGTTGCCTCGTCGGTGATCGGGATCGGCTGGTACGGCGAGCCGTTCCAGCAGGGCTGGGGGGTCTTGGCGTCGCACAGCCGGACCTTCTGCCTGACCTCCTCGGGCTTCATGCCGAGGACGCCGGCCAGCTTGGTGAGGACGGCCTTGCCGTCGTCCTTCTGCTTCAGCAGGTCGGTGCGGGAGGCGGAGACGACCAGGCGGGTCTCGTTGTCGGCGAGGGGGACGCCCCGGGCGTCCAGGATGTCGCCGCGCACGGCGGGGTCGACCACCTGCTGGACGTGGTTGCCCGACGCCTCCTTCTGGTACTCGGCGCCCTCCCGGATCTGGAGGTACCACAGGCGGCCGCCGAGGGTGCCCAGGAGGGAGAGGACGAGGATCTGGATCACGACGAGCCGGATCTGGACGCGTGGGGTCCGTCCGGTCTCGGGAATGTTGGTCACTGCGGCTGTCTCCCCCTCTCAGTGCACGGATGCGTGTGCGCGTACGAATGACGAACGACCGGCCTGTGAGGCCGCGTTCCGCGGGAACTTCCCCGTTCGAGTGAACTCGCGTGCACTCACAGCCGCTTGACCCCCTTGATGCGGCCGACCCGGGTCCCGCGCGTGCGGGCCTTGGCCTTCAGGGCGCCGAGGCCGCGCTGGTTGCCGATGCGCAGGCCGGTGCCGGAGGAGAGCCAGCCGGTGGAGATGTCGCCGGCCTTGGCGGCGGGGCTGTTCTCGGCGAGCGGATCGTTGTCGGCGCGGCGGGCCAGCCACATGATTCCGGGAACCACGAACGGCGCGAGCAGCAGGTCGTACAGGGCGGCCGAGAACAGCAGCCCGGTCAGGCCGACATGGCGGGCGGCGGTGTCGCCGACCAAGGCGCCGACGCCCGCGTACAGCAGGGTGGAGCCGACCGCGGCGGCGACCACGACGGCCATCGGGCCGGTCGCCGACTTCAGCCGGCCGTTCTCCGGCTTGATGAGTCCGGCGCCGTAGCCGATGACGCACAGCACCAGGGCGTAGCGGCCGGCCGCGTGGTCGGCGGGCGGGGCGAGGTCGGCGAGCAGGCCGGCGCCGAAGCCGACGAGCGCGCCGCCCACATGGCCGTAGACCATGGCGAGGCCGAGGACGGTGAGCAGCAGCAGGTCGGGGACGGCGCCCGGCAGGTGCAGCCGGGCGAGGACGCTCACCTGGATCACCAGGGCGACGACGACCAGCGCGCTGGAGAGCAGGATCCGGTTGACACGCATGGGGATTCAGCTCCTACTGCTGCTGCTCGTCGGTGGCGTTCGCGTCGGCGGACGGTGTGACCGTGACGGTCACCGTCGGTGTCGGGGTCGGCTTGGGCTTGGCCGGCAGGACCTCGTCGCGCGGGTCCTTCTTCGGGGCCTCGACGACCACGCCGACCATGTCGAGCTGGGTGAAGCTGACGTACGGCGTGACGTAGAGCGTGCGGGTGAGGCCGTGGCCGGAGGGGTCGACGCGGGCCACCACGCCGACCGGGACACCCGGCACGAACGGCTTGTCGGCCTGGGAGCCGAAGGTGACGAGCCGGTCGCCCTTCTTCACCTCGGCCTTGCCGTTGAGCAGTTCCACGCGCAGCGGGCGGTCGCCCTGCCCGGAGGCGAAGCCGAGTTCGTCGCCGCCCTCCATGCGGGTGCCGACGGTGAAGTCGGGGTCGTTGGCGAGCAGCACGGTGGAGGTGTTCGGGCCGACCGTGGTGACCCGGCCGACGAGCCCGTCGCCGTTCAGGACGGTCATGTCGCGCTGGATGCCGTCGTCGGCGCCGACGTCGATGGTGATGGTCCAGGAGAAGCCCTGCGCCGACCCTATGGCGATGACCTGGGCGCCCTTGATGCCGTACTGGCCCTCGCCGGAGAGCTTCAGCATCTTGTCGAGCTGCTTGAGGCGGCTGCGGTTGCGGTCGTCGCTGCCGAGCTTCGCCTTGAGGGCCGCGTTCTCCTTCTCCAGTGCCGCGAGCCGGTCGTGGCGGTTGCCGGAGTCACGGACGGCGGAGACGGCGTCACCGACCGGGTCGACCGCCGAGGACAGCCCGTTCTCGATCGGGCCGAACACCGCGGCCGCGGCCTGCCGGGCACCGTCGACCGGCGAGTTCCGGCCTCCGCGGATGTCCACCGTGATCAGCGCGAACGCGATGGCGATCAGCAGGACCAGGAGCAGCCGGCTCTCTTTCGTGTCCCTCACGTGCGGCGGCCGTGCCCTTCCTCAAGTAGGAATTCGGGGACCCCTTAGAGGCGCCCCTCGCGAAGCGCAACCCCAATGGGCCCATTTGTGGGAGCTTATGCCTCTATATCAACGATCCGCCGTACGAGAGGAGATCATCTCGTACGGCGGAATGGAAGAGTTACGTCATCTGCGCGGCTGGGCGTCCAGGACCTGCTGCAGCGCCTCGAACTCCTCGACGCACTTGCCGGAACCGAGCGCCACGCTGTCCAGCGGGTCCTCGGCGATGTGGATCGGCATGCCGGTCTCCCGCCGCAGCCGCTCGTCCAGGCCGCGCAGCAGCGCTCCGCCGCCGGTCAGAACGATTCCCCTGTCCATGATGTCGCCGGACAGCTCCGGCGGGCACTTGTCGAGGGTCGTCTTGACGGCGTCGACGATCGCGTTGACCGGCTCCTCGATCGCCTTGCGGACCTCGGCGGCCGAGATGACGACGGTCTTCGGCAGCCCGGAGACCAGGTCCCGGCCGCGGATCTCGGTGTGCTCGTCGGCGTCAAGTTCGTACGCCGAGCCGATCGTGATCTTGATCTGCTCGGCCGTCCGCTCACCCAGCAGAAGGCTGTACTCCTTCTTGATGTGCTGGATGATCGCGTTGTCCAGCTCGTCGCCCGCAACCCGGATGGACTGGGCGGTGACGATGCCGCCGAGCGAGATGACCGCGACCTCCGTGGTGCCGCCGCCGATGTCCACCACCATGTTGCCGGTGGCCTCGTGGACCGGCAGGCCCGAGCCGATGGCCGCGGCCATGGGCTCCTCGATGATGTGCACCTGGCGGGCGCCGGCCTGGGAGGACGCCTCGATGACGGCGCGGCGCTCGACGCCGGTGATGCCCGAGGGCACACAGACGACGACCCGCGGCCGGGCGAGATACCGCCGCTTGTGGATCTTCAGGATGAAGTAGCGGAGCATCCGCTCGGTGATCTCGAAGTCGGCGATCACGCCGTCCTTCAGCGGACGCACCGCGACGATGTTGCCCGGTGTCCGGCCGATCATCTTCTTCGCCTCTGCACCGACCGCGAGGATGCCACCAGTGTTGGTGTTGATCGCGACGACGGACGGCTCGTTGAGCACGATTCCGCGACCCCTGACGTACACCAGCGTGTTGGCGGTCCCGAGGTCGACAGCCATGTCACGGCCGATGAACGACATTGAGTTCCCCATCCGGATTCATCTGGCCTTCCGAAGCTTTTGAGGGCATATCAGGTCGGCGAGGCGGGTGCTGTGACGTGAAGGCTTCCATCGTAAACGCGCCTGCACGCGCACTGCGCGAGGGTCTTCGCCATTGTCATCAGACGGCGCGTCGCCTCGCTTGTGGAGACGGTCCATCGGAGGCACACGTTCCCCCGATCGGCAACGCATATGCCAAAGGACGGCCGAAATCGTACGGCCGCCCCTGGTCAGGACCCCGAGCGGAACTGACGTCCCCTCAGAAATTTTTCCGGAAACTCTACGCGATGACGCTCAGGCGCGGCCGGGGAAGAAGATCTTCACCTCGCGTTCGGCGGACTCCTCCGAGTCGGACGCGTGGATCAGGTTCTCGCGGACGATCACGCCGTAGTCGCCCCGGATGGAGCCGGGGGCGGCCGCGATCGGGTCGGTCGGACCGGCGAGCGCGCGCAGCCCCTCGATGACCCGCTCACCCTCGACGATCATCACGACGACCGGGCCGGAGGCCATGAACTCCACCAGCGGCTCGTAGAAGGGCTTGCCGACGTGCTCGCCGTAGTGCTGCTCCAGCGTGACGCGGTCCAGGATGCGCAGCTCCAGCGCGGTGATCTGCCAGCCCGCCTTGCGCTCGATACGGCTGATGATCTCGCCGGTCAGGCCCCGACGGACGGCATCGGGCTTGAGCAGGACGAGGGTGCGCTGAGTCACGGGGGCTCCTTACGACTGACGTGTGCGGTGGAACGAGGTTACAGGGCGTGTCCGGGGTGCCGTTACGCAGCGTCAGGTGTGGTGGAGGAGGACTCCGCCTGGGCCGCGAAGCGGGCCTTGGCCGCGTCCACCTTCCGCCCGAAATGCACCGACGCCCACCACAGGGCGGCGAAGACCGCGCCCATGAAGTACATGGTCGGGACGAACACGCCGGAGGCGATCAGGGCGAGCTGCAGCGCCCAGCCGAGGGCGACGCCGCCCGGCCGGGTCACCATGCCGCACAGCAGCACGCACAGGACCATGGCGATGCCGCTGACCAGCCACACCGTCGACGTGGACAGGTCCGGGTCCTTCATGGCCACGAGGCCGGCGAACCCGATGATGAAGAACTCGCCGATCAGCGTCGACGAACAGAGCGTGCGCACGACGGAAACCTCAGCCCTTCCCCAGCAGCAGGCGGGCCTCGCCCACCGTGATGACCGAGCCGGTGACCAGCACCCCGGCGCCCGCGAACTCGCCCTCCTCCTCGGCGAGCGTGATGGCGGCCTCCAGCGCCTCCGGCAGCCGCGGCTCGACCTGGACCCGCTCCTCGCCGAACACCTCGACGGCGAGCGCGGCCAGCTCGTCCGCGTCCATGGCGCGGTGCGTGGAGTTCTGCGTGACGACGACCTCGGCGAAGATCGGCTCGAAGGCCTCCAGCAGCCCCCGCACGTTCTTGTCGGCGCTCACCCCGACCACACCGATCAGCCGGCTGAAGTCGAACGCCTCCCGCACGGCCTCGGCGGTGGCCTCGGCGCCCGCCGGGTTGTGGGCGGCGTCCAGCACGACCGTCGGAGACCGCCGTACCACCTCCAGGCGCCCCGGCGAGGACACGGCCGCGAAGGCCTTGCGCACGGTGTCGATGGCCAGCGGCTCCGCGCGCAGCGCGCCGACGCCGAAGAACGCCTCGACGGCGGCGAGCGCCACGGCCGCGTTGTGCGCCTGGTAGGCGCCGTGCAGCGGCAGGTACACCTCGGGGTACTCACCGCCCAGACCGCGCAGCGTGAGCAGCTGTCCGCCGACCGCGACCTGCCGGGCCACGACCCCGAACTCCAGCCCCTCCCGGGCCACCGTCGCGTCGACCTCGACGGCCTTCTTCAGCAGCACCTGCGCCGCGTCCACCGGCTGCTGCGCCAGGATCACGGTCGCGTCCTGCTTGATGATGCCGCCCTTCTCACCGGCGATCTCCCCCGGCGACGCGCCGAGCCGGTCGGTGTGATCGAGCGCTATGGGGGTGATCACCGCGACATCGCCGTCGATCACGTTCGTCGCGTCCCAGCTGCCGCCCATGCCGACCTCGACGACGGCGACGTCCACCGGCGCGTCCGCGAAGGCCGCGTACGCCATGCCGGTGAGTACCTCGAAGAAGGACAGCCGGTACTCCTGCTGCGCGTCGACCATCTCGATGTACGGCTTGATGTCCTGGTACGTCTCGATGAACCGCTCGGCGGAGATCGGGGCACCGTCCAGGCTGATCCGCTCGGTGATCGACTGCACGTGCGGGCTGGTGTACCGGCCGGTGCGCAGCTCGAAGGCGCCGAGCAGCGCCTCGATCATGCGGGCGGTGGAGGTCTTGCCGTTCGTCCCCGTGATGTGGATCGAGGGGTACGACCGCTGCGGCTCGCCCAGCACGTCCATCAGCGCGGCGATCCGGCTGACGGAGGGCTCCAGCTTGGTCTCGCCCCAGCGGGTGGCCAGCTCCGCCTCGACCTCGCGCAGGGCCTTGTCGACCTCGGGGTCCTCCGGCCGCGCGGGTACGTCGGCGTGGGGCCGGCCGCCCTGGGTACGCAGGGTGCGGCTGCCGGCCTCGATCACCGCGAGGTCGGGGTCGCGGTCGGTCTCGGCCGCGATGATCTCCTCGAAGCTTTCGAGGGGGTCGGGCTGGTCGTTCTCGTGCGGGAGGTCGCTCACGGGGCCAGTCTACGGAGCCACAGTGACAAAGGCTGCGGTGGCTCTTTCGGCCGGTTCGGGGTGGCTCGGCCTGTCGTTCGGGTGCGGGTCGTCGGTGGCTGGTCGCGCCCACGCGGCGGAGCCGCACATCGATACAGCCCCGCACCCCTTTCGGGCACGCGAAGGCCCCCGGAACCTCGCAGCTCCGGGGGCCTTCAGTGCAGTACCGGCCCCTACGCCGACGGCAGCCTGTCCAGTTGAGCCTGGATGCGGGCGATGTCCTCGTCCGCCTTGGCGAGCCGCGTGCGGATCTTCTCCACCACCTGGTCCGGAGCCTTCGCCAGGAACGCCTCGTTGCCGAGCTTGGCCGTGGCCTGGGCCTTCTCCTTCTCGGCGGCGGCCAGGTCCTTGGCGAGGCGCTTGCGCTCCGCGGCCACGTCGATCGTGCCGGAGAGGTCCAGCGCCACCTCGGCGCCCGCGACCGGGAGGGTCGCCGTCGCCGTGAAGGACTCGCCCTCCGGCTGCAGGCGCAGCAGCTGGCGGATGGCGGCCTCGTGCGGGGCGAGCGCCGTACCGTCCAGCGTCAGGCGGGCCGGGACGCGCTGGCCGGGCTGGAGGCCCTGGTCGGCGCGGAAGCGGCGGACCTCGGTGATGACCGACTGGAGCGACTCGATCTCGCGCTCGGCGGCAGCGTCACGGAAGCCGCTGTCGGTCGGCCACTCGGCGATGACGACCGACTCGCCACCGGTGAGGGTGGTCCAGAGGGTCTCCGTCACGAACGGGACGATCGGGTGCAGCAGCTTGAGGGTGACGTCGAGGACCTCGCCGAGGACCCGCTTGGAGACCTCGGCCGGCGCGCCGCCCGCCTGGAACGTCGTCTTGGACAGCTCGACGTACCAGTCGAAGACCTCGTCCCACGCGAAGTGGAAGAGGGCGTCGGACAGCTTGGCGAACTGGAAGTCGTCGTAGAGCGCGTCGACTTCGGCAATCACCGAGTTCAGCCTGGACAGAATCCAGCGGTCCGTCGCCGACATGGCGGAGGCGTCCGGCAGCGGGCCGTCCACCGTCGCGCCGTTCATCAGCGCGAAGCGCGTCGCGTTCCAGATCTTGTTGGCGAAGTTGCGGGAGCCCTGGACCCAGTCCTCGCCGATCGGGACGTCGACACCGGGGTTCGCGCCACGGGCCAGCGTGAACCGAAGCGCATCGCTGCCGTACTTGTCCATCCAGTCCAGCGGGTTGACCGCGTTGCCGAAGGACTTCGACATCTTCTTGCCGAACTGGTCGCGGACCATGCCGTGCAGGGCGATGGTGTGGAACGGCGGGGTGCCGTCCATCGCGTAGAGGCCGAACATCATCATCCGGGCGACCCAGAAGAAGAGGATGTCGTAGCCGGTGACCAGGACGGAGTTCGGGTAGAACTTCGCGAGCGACTCGGTCTGTTCGGGCCAGCCGAGGGTGGAGAAGGGCCACAGGCCGGAGGAGAACCAGGTGTCGAGGACGTCGGTGTCCTGGTGCCAGCCCTCACCGCTCGGCGGCTCCTCGTCCGGACCGACGCAGACGACTTCACCCTCCGGGCCGTACCAGACGGGAATCCGGTGACCCCACCACAACTGCCGCGAGATGCACCAGTCGTGGAGGTTGTCGACCCAGTCGAAGTACCGCTTCTCCATCTCCTGCGGGTGAATCTTGACGCGGCCGTCGCGGACGGCGTCACCGGCCGCCTTGGCGAGCGGGCCGACCTTGACCCACCACTGCATGGAGAGCCGGGGCTCAATCGTCGTCTTGCAGCGCGAGCAGTGGCCGACGGAGTGGACGTACGGCCGCTTCTCGGCGACGATCCGGCCCTCGGCACGCAGCGCGGCGACGATGGCGGAGCGGGCCTCCAGGCGGTCCAGGCCCTGGAAAGGACCGTGGGCCGTGATGACGGCGTGCTCGTCCATGACGGTGATGGACGGCAGGTTGTGCCGCTGACCGATCTCGAAGTCGTTCGGGTCGTGGGCCGGGGTGACCTTGACGGCGCCGGTGCCGAACTCGGGGTCGACGTGCTCGTCCGCGACGACCGGGATGGAGCGGTCGGTCAGCGGAAGCCTGATGAGCTTGCCGACGAGGTGCTTGTAGCGCTCGTCCTCGGGGTGAACGGCGACGGCCGTGTCACCGAGCATGGTCTCGGCACGGGTGGTGGCGACGACGATCGTCTCGTCCCCCTCCCCGTACTTCATGGAGACGAGTTCGCCGTCGTCGTCCTGGTACTCGACCTCGATGTCGGAGATCGCCGTCAGACAGCGGGGGCACCAGTTGATGATGCGCTCGGCGCGGTAGATCAGCTCGTCGTCGTAGAGCCGCTTGAAGATGGTCTGGACGGCCTGGGACAGGCCCTCGTCCATGGTGAAGCGCTCGCGCGACCAGGCGACACCGTCACCCAGACGGCGCATCTGCCCGGAGATCTGCCCACCGGACTCGGCCTTCCACTGCCAGACGCGCTCGACGAAGGCCTCGCGGCCGAGGTCGTGCCGGGACTTGCCCTCCTTGCCGAGCTCGCGCTCGACGACGTTCTGGGTGGCGATGCCGGCGTGGTCCATGCCGGGCTGCCACAGCGTCTCGAAGCCCTGCATGCGCTTACGGCGGGTCAGGGCGTCGATGAGCGTGTGCTCGAAGGCGTGGCCCAGGTGGAGGCTGCCCGTGACGTTCGGCGGCGGGATGACGATCGTGTACGGCGGCTTGTCGCTCTTCGCGTCCGCCTCGAAGTAACCCCGCTCTACCCAGCGCTCGTACAGCGGCCCCTCTACATCGGCCGGCGCGTACTGGGTCGGCAGTTCGGTGTCGGGCGCGGGTGGCTGCTGCTGAGCGTTTTCGGTCACGGGCACAGTTTAGAGGCGCCAGGGAGCAGTGCCGAAACGCGTTTGTTCTTTGACATCCTCCCCGCGATGATCCACTGCGGGGATTCCCAATGGCCTTCGATGCCCGCCGCGGCCTGGACCGCCGCGGACGGAAGGATCAGGGGTTCACGCGTGGCCGCGCGGGTGCGAGCCACGGCCCGCCCACGAGGGGCTGCCGCTGCGTGCTGTTCACCGCAATGTCCTGCGGCAATGTGTCGGTGTGCAGTGCGCGATCGAGGATCACCACCGAGGCGTTGTGGTCCGCGTCGTCGGTGTGCCCACATGAGGTGCAGACGAAGGTGTCACGGCTGACGCGTGATGCCGGGTCCCAGACTCGGCAGACACCGCACGTCTGTGAGGTCCCGGCAGGCGGGACCACGACAAGAACGGAGCCGCTGGCAGGACACTTGTAGGCGAGCTGACGAAGCCGTTCGCCGGGCACGTTGTCGAGAATGGCCCGATTGAGGCCAGATTTCTGTGAGACACGCAAACCAGGCGCGTCCTGTGTGCCCTTGGCGCTCCTTGTCATCTGCTTCACGCGAAGGCCTTCGATGGCGACCAGGCCGTGGCTCTTGGCAAGGTCGGTAGTGAGCTTGTGCGTGAAGTCCAGTCGGCGGCGGGCCTGCCGGGCCTTCAACTCCGCAATGGCACGGAGTGTCCTCTTCAGCCGGTTGCTGTATCGCCCTCCCTGGTGTTGTTTGGCCTGCTTGATCTGACGCTCTCTACGGCGTTCCAACCCCGTCAGTCGGCGCTTCTCGCCCTCGGTCAGCGTCCTACGCATGAGTCGGGGAGCTGTTTCATCCGACAGGTACGCCGACTGCTTCACACCGAAGTCCACCCCCACGCATGGCTGCCCGTTGGGCGGAGCTTCTGGCCTTCCGACGCGGACACCGAAGGCGATATACCACCGGCCGGCCCCGTCGACGCGAATCGAGGCGTTCTTGATCTGGCCCCCGAGGGAGCGAGTCAGCCTGAACCTGATCTCGCCGAGCTTGGGAATCCTGACACACGCCCACCTGCGGTTCAGTTTGGTCACACGAACGGCCTGTCCCGGGAGAGGGATCACCACGCATGTGGTCCGCTTCTTGAAGCGGGGGAACTCGGCTGGGTGTTCCGGATTCCAGAAGTTGTCGAAGGCCCGATCAAGGTGACGAAGGACTTGCTGCGGCGCTTGGGACGGCAGATCCCCGATCCACTCAAGATCATGTCGCGCCTGCGTCAGAAAGCGGCACTGTTCGTCAGCGCGCAGAGTCCTGCCCCGCTGCCGGTACACGTAGATCCGCTGCTCCAAGGCCACATTCCAAACGGCGCGGCAGGTGTGGCCCCATTCGCGGAGTCGCTCCGCCTGGTGAGGCGTGGGGTACAGGCGGTACTTACGCCCAGAATCCGCGATCTTCTCCCGCTGCACACGTCCGCGTCGCCCTGACACTGCCACCGCCTCTCTCCGCCCCTGCAGGCGATCTACGTCCTCAACTCGCGCCCGAATGACTTTCCGATCCCGACCTACACAGGGCGCACACCCACGTGGACGCGCTCGGCGCTGGACGCATGGAGGACTGCCCATCCCTCAAAACGGCGCAGGCAGGCGCCGTCGAGCCCCAGCCCCATGAAGGGGCGCCCCACCACGCGGTTTCACGGCCTCCAGGCACGGCTGGCATTCGCGACGCACAGCTGCCACGCGTTGCTCACTGATCCATTGCTCCAAGTCAGCGAGCAGGCGATCCGTGCAGCGGCTGCCGAAGTAGACACGGGGGTGACGGAGTTCGCCGGTGCGGCTGACCACATTCACTTCGTTGTCGTCTATCCGGCAGAGCAGTCGATCGCGCAGTTGGCCAGGCGGTTCAGACACGCGGCAGCCCGGGCAGTGCGCCAGCAAACCGGCTCGACACCGGCGGCCGAACAGATCCGTGTCTGGTCGGCGTCGTACTTCGCCTCGTCAGCAGCGCCCCGATCCGTAGTTCGTCCGGCAACAGGCACAGGACTTCAACAACTGAGCATCAATAGACCCCCCGCCAACCCGCCCCACGAGGCGGCACGCCAAGATGTGAAGAACGCATAAGCAACGGAGGGGACTGAGAAGTTCATGAGCTACAACCAGCCGGGCCCGTACGGTGGACAGCCCCAGCAGCCCGGGCCGTACGGCCAGCCGGGCCCCTACGGCCAGCAGCCGCAGGCACCCCAGCCCGGCTACGGCTACCCCCAGCAGGCCCCTCCGGCTCCACCGCAGCCCGGCTACGGCTACCCGCAGCAGGGCGTGCCGCAGCAGCCGAACCCGTACGGCCAACAGCAGCCCTACGGCCAGGCCCCGTACGGCGTCCCGCAGCCGCCGACTCCGGGGGGCGGCAAGAAGAAGACGGGGCTGATCATCGGGGCGGTGGCGGTCGTGGCGGTGATCGCGGTGGGTGCGTACTTCGTGCTCAACGGAAGCAGCGGCGCCGACGTCGCTGACGACGGCCCGCACAAGCTGATCACTCCGACCACCGTGATCAACGGTGAGTACCAGAAGGGTGCCAGCTCCAGCGACGACGCCATGACGGACAGCGACGTGTCGGCCGCCCGGAAGGCCGGCGTCAAAAACGCCAAGTCAGTGGGCGCGGAATACCAGTCCGGCGACAAGAGCAACCCCCTCGCCATGAAGATGCTGAAGTTCGGCGGCGTCTACGGCCAGATCGACGACCCCGCTGCCGTCGTCGACGCGATGTTCGCCAACATGAAGAAGGAATCCGAGAAGGACCAGAGCGGCGACGACACCAAGGGCACGCTGGTCGGGAGCCCCGAGGAGCAGGAGCCGGCGGGCCTCGACGGCGCCGTCATGAAGTGCCAGTCCGTGAAGCTGGACATGAGTGGATCGGACGCCGGTTCCTCGGGCCCGAAGCAGATGATCATGCCGGTGTGTGTCTGGGGCGACCACAGCACCGTCGGCGTGACCATCAACACCGACGTGGCCAGCGCAATGGCGGGCAAGGGCATGCCCCTCAGCGACGCCGCGGAGATCACCGCCAAGCTCCGCAAGGACGTACGCGTCAAGGCCTGAGGCCCGCGTAGCAGCACTCCCGCATCACAGAGGGGGCAGCAGCGGCCCGAAGGACGTGACACTCACGATCTGCATCTGGGGCGACCACAGCACCGTCGCGCAGGTCTCGTCCTTCAGCCTCGCGGCGGCGACCGCGGGCGACGCCGGTTGCATCGACAGCACGGCGGAGCTGGCCGCGAAGCTACGCAACGACGTGCGGGTGAAGGCATAAGGCTTCGGCGTAGCTGACACAGAAGGCGGCTCAGCGACAGCGAGCCGCCTTCTCTACACGGTCAGGCTCGTACACACGCCGGGATGGCAACGTCATTACTCACGCCGATGGTCACCAGACCGTAGACACAGTACGGATTGGGGCCGGGCAAGGTAGGCATTTGCTTGTTGCCGCACGCCGCCTTCACCTTCACGCCGGCGCGGTATCCATGAGTGGCCACGTAGTTGCTGCAGTCGCTCTGCGTGGCGCTCGCCGGCGAGGCCACGAGGATCGGCAGGGCCCCTGCCGCCACCACCACACCGGCCGCGGCCACCATGCGCTTCGCCCTCTGGAAAGTCATTCGGAGTCCTCCCGTTTTGCACAGCCAAACGTTCGAACGCATGTCTGACCCGGTCGGGCCAATTTGATCACGGAAACAGGGTGGGCTCCGGTTGCCGCCGGAACGATGGCTCGATCCGATCGTCCCTGGTCTGACACGCCGACGGGCAGGCACCCAACGCAGGGTGCCTGCCCGTCGTCGCCGAGAAGCTCAGGCTGTCTTCTGCTCCCCCGAACCCCGCCCGCGGGCGTCCCGCGGGATCAGGGTCGGGTTGACGTTGGAGTGGACCACGTCCGCCGTGATGACGACCCGGGCCACGTCCTTGCGGGACGGGACCTCGTACATCACCGACATCAGGACCTCCTCCATGATGGCGCGCAGGCCGCGGGCGCCGGTCTGGCGGAGGATGGCCTGGTCGGCGATGGCCTCCAGGGCCTCGCGCTCGAAGTCCAGCTCCACGCCGTCGAGTTCGAAGAGGCGCTGGTACTGCTTCACCAGGGCGTTGCGGGGCTCGACGAGGATCTGGAGCAGGGCCTCGCGGTCCAGGTTGTGGACGCTCGTGATCACGGGCAGGCGGCCGATGAACTCGGGGATCATGCCGAACTTGACCAGGTCCTCCGGCATGACGTCCTCGAAGACGTCCTTCGACTCCAGCTCGCGCTTGGAGCGGATCGTGGCGCCGAAGCCGATGCCCTTGGCGCCGGCCCGGGACTCGATGATCTTCTCAAGGCCCGCGAAGGCGCCCCCCACGATGAACAGGACGTTCGTCGTGTCGATCTGGATGAACTCCTGGTGGGGGTGCTTGCGGCCGCCCTGCGGCGGGACGGAGGCCGTGGTGCCCTCGAGGATCTTGAGGAGGGCCTGCTGGACGCCCTCGCCGGAGACATCTCGCGTGATCGAAGGATTTTCGCTCTTCCGGGCTACCTTGTCGATCTCGTCGATGTAGATGATCCCGGTCTCGGCCTTCTTGACGTCGTAGTCGGCCGCCTGGATCAGCTTCAGGAGGATGTTCTCGACGTCCTCGCCCACGTAGCCCGCCTCCGTCAGCGCGGTGGCGTCGGCGATCGCGAAGGGGACGTTCAGCATGCGGGCCAGGGTCTGCGCGAGGAGGGTCTTGCCGGAGCCCGTGGGGCCGAGCAGAAGGATGTTGGACTTCGCCAACTCGATCGCGTCGTCACGGCCGTTGGCGCCGCCGTTCTCGCCCGCCTGGACCCGCTTGTAGTGGTTGTACACCGCGACCGAGAGGGCTTTCTTGGCGGCTTCCTGGCCGACTACGTAGCCCTCGAGGAACTCGTAGATCTCGCGGGGCTTCGGGAGCTCCTCCCAGCGCACCTCGCTCGTCTCGGCGAGCTCCTCCTCGATGATCTCGTTACAGAGATCGATGCACTCGTCGCAGATGTACACACCGGGCCCTGCGATGAGCTTCTTGACCTGCTTCTGGCTCTTGCCGCAGAACGAGCACTTGAGCAGATCGCCGCCGTCACCGATGCGTGCCACGGTGTGCTTCCCCTTCGCCTGGGAGACGCCTGGACGCTTTCGAATCCAGCGGCTCCTGGTGCTGCCTTATGTCCGACGGTACCTTGCCGGGCCCCGTGTTCGGGCCCCCCTTGGCAGGGTTCACTTTGACGTGCACCGTGCCAAGAGGGGCAGAGAATGCGTCGACGGTCGCGTCGGCCCGCGTCAGCGGACGTCGGCGTTGTTCATCTTCCGGGTCGAGATGATCTGGTCGACGATGCCGTACTCCAGCGCCTCCTCGGCCGTGAGGATCTTGTCGCGCTCGATGTCCTCGCGGACCTTCTCGATCGGCCGGTTGGAGTGCTTGGCCAGCATGGTCTCCAGCTGGTCACGCATCCGGGTGAACTCGTTGGCGATGATCTCCAGGTCGGAGAGCTGACCGCGGCCGGTGGAGCCGGCCGGCTGGTGGATCAGCACGCGCGAGTTCGGCAGCGCCATGCGCTTGCCCGGCGTACCGGCGGCGAGCAGGATGGCCGCGGCGGAGGCCGCCTGACCCATGCACACCGTCTGGATGTCGGGCTTCACGAACTGCATGGTGTCGTAGATGGCCGTGAGGGCCGTCATGTCACCACCGGGGCTGTTGATGTAGATCGAGATGTCCCGGTCAGGGTCCATCGACTCCAGGCACAGCAGCTGCGCCATGACGTCGTTGGCGGAGGCGTCGTCGATCTGGACGCCCAGGAAGATCACGCGCTCCTCGAAGAGCTTCGCGTACGGGTCGTACTCGCGGATGCCCTGGGAGGTGCGCTCGACGAAGCGCGGGATGACGTAGCGGCTGTCGGGGCGCGGCCCTTCGTACATGCCGCTGGCGGCGCCGGGGAAGTTGCTCATGGGGTTCACCGTCCTGGTGGCGTTCGGGGGGCTGGGGTCTCGGCGGTGCTTGGCGTGGCCGGGCCGGTCAGGCACCGGTGCCGCCGCCTCCCGGAACACCCGAGGCGTGCGTGATGATCTCGTCAATGAGACCGTACTCCTTGGCCTCTTCCGGGGTGAACCAGCGGTCGCGGTCGCCGTCGCGGATGATCGTCTCGACGGTCTGGCCGGAGTGCAGCGCGGTCAGCTCGGACATGGTCTTCTTGGTGCGCAGCAGGTACTGGGCCTGGATCTTGATGTCCGAGACCGTACCGCCCAGGCCCGCGGAGCCCTGGTGCATCATGATGTCCGTGTGCGGCAGGGCGAAGCGCTTGCCGGCGGTGCCGCCGGTGAGCAGGAACTGGCCCATCGAGGCCGCCATGCCCATGCCGATCGTGACCACGTCGTTCGGGATGTACTGCATGGTGTCGTAGATCGCCATGCCGGCCGTCACCGAGCCGCCGGGGCTGTTGATGTACAGGTAGATGTCCTTGTCGGGGTCGGCGGCAAGGAGCAGCAGCTGCGCGGTGATCTTGTTGGCGATGTCGTCGTCGACCTGCTGGCCGAGGAAGATGATCCGCTCGCCGAGCAGCCGGTTGTAGACCTGGTCGCCGAGGCCACCACCGATGGAAGGCTCGCCGGCGGCGGAGGGCATCAGATTCGTCACGTATCCACCTGCTCGTCTTACGACGGCGCCGGGCCGTCTCACGTAGTCCTGCCGGGGCTTAGCGGGAACTCCAGCTTGCCCTCGTATTCATGGACCCTAACGCTCAGGTCCCTTCGGGGAATCCCGGAGATGGGAGTGTTCGCCGGGGGCGTAGCGCCGCCGGGGTGCGGTGCGCTGCCGGGCGCGGGTGCGTTGTGGCTGGTCGCGCCCCACGGCGGAGCCGCGACCCGATGCAGCCCCGCGCCCCTTCAGATTGGCCGGTCTGGACCGGTATGACAAACGGGCCCCGGGGGATGGTCCCCAGGGGCCCGTCTACGTCGTCAGAGACGCCGTAGGGCTCAGCCCTCGGCCTTCTCCTCGTCCGTGCCCTCGTCCGTGCCCTCGGCGGCCTCGACCGTCTCGATGGCGGCCTCGGTCTCGTCCTCCTCGTCCAGGTCGACGACCTCGCCGTTGGTGTCCTTCACCGTGGCGGCCTCGACCACGACGGCCAGGGCCTTGCCGCGGGCGACCTCGCCGACCAGGAGCGGCACCTGGCCGCCCTCGACGACGGCCTGGGCGAACTGGTCGGGGGACATGCCGGAGGAGGCCGCACGCCGCATGAGGTGCTCGGTGAGCTCCTCCTGGTTGACGTTGAGGTTCTCCTTCTTGACCAGCTCGTCGAGGACGAACTGGGTCTTGATGCCCTTGACCGCGGCCTCGCGGGTCTCGGTCTCGAACTCCTCGACGGTCTTGCCCTGGATCTCCAGGTACTTGTCGAGGGTGAGGCCCATCTGGCCGAGCTGGTGGTGCTCCAGGTTGTGCTTGCGGGTGTTGACCTCGTCCTCGAGCAGCTTCTCGGGGACCGGGACCTCGACCAGCTCGAGGAGCTTCTCCAGGACGCGCTCCTGGGCCTGGGTGGCCTGGTCGTACTGCTTCATGTTGGCCAGGCGCTTGCGGCTGTCGGCCTTCAGCTCGTCCAGGGTGTCGAACTCGGAGGCGAGCTGCGCGAACTCGTCGTCCAGCTCGGGCAGTTCGCGCTTGGCGACCTGGGTGACCTTGACGGTGACCTCGGCCTCCTTGCCCGCGGCGGAGCCGCCCTTCAGCTCGGAGGTGAAGGTGGCCTCCTGGTCGGCGGACAGGCCCTTGACGGCGTCGTCGATGCCGTCCAGCAGCTCGCCGGAGCCGATGGTGTAGGAGACGCCCTGGGCGACGCCGTCCTCGAGGACCTCGCCG
The DNA here is from genome assembly GCF_055570785.1 of Streptomyces sp. NPDC031100. Classification (NCBI taxonomy): domain Bacteria; kingdom Bacillati; phylum Actinomycetota; class Actinomycetes; order Kitasatosporales; family Streptomycetaceae; genus Streptomyces; species Streptomyces sp. NPDC031100. The sequence goes on along the minus strand of NZ_JBVIGN010000022.1, from coordinate 52,028 downwards.
TCGACCTTGGCCTCCAGGTCGATGGTGACCACGTCGCCGTCCTCGGCGGCACGCTCGACCGGGGAGGTGGAGGCGAAGCGCTCACGGAGCTGCTCGACCGACTTCTCGATGTCCTCGTCGGTGACCTCGACCGCGTCGACCTCGACCTCGATGCCGGAGTAGTCCGGGATCTCCAGGGCCGGGCGGACGTCGACCTCGGCGGTGAAGTTCAGCGTCTCGCCGTCCTTCAGCTCGGTGATGTCGACCTCGGGCTGGCCCAGCGGGCTCAGCTCGGCCTCGTTGACCGCCTCGGTGTAGAACTTCGGAAGCGCGTCGTTGACGGCCTCCTCCAGCACCGCACCGCGGCCGAACCGCTGGTCGATGACGCGGGCCGGGATCTTGCCCTTGCGGAAGCCCTTCACCGTGACCTGCTGGTTGATCTTCTTGTACGCCGCGTCGAGGCTGTCCTTGAGCTCCTCGAAGGGCACCTCGACAGTGAGCCGAACCCGGGTCGGGTTCAGGGTCTCCACGGCGCTCTTCACGGTTCGGTCTCCTTGTGGCTGACTTCTTGGTTTCTGCCGGAGCCAGACAGGTCCGGCGGATTTCGCCGCCCGGAGGAGTTCGTAGGCCGAGGGGGCCGGGACACACGGGCGCGCAGCTTGCATAGTAACCGCAGCCGGTCAGCGCCCCAAAAGGCGATCATCACGATGCCGTGAGCCGGTGGTCGGGGTGGCGGGATTTGAACCCACGGCCTTCCGCTCCCAAAGCGGACGCGCTACCAAGCTGCGCCACACCCCGTCTGGTGCGACACGTAGGGTACATGGCGCGGCCGGATCCGTCGGCCGCTTTCTCCACTGCCGCGCACGTGGCATTCCCGCAGTCCCATCACATTGGCTTCCGCGGCGGGCGACCCGCTACGATGCTCTGCAGTGCCGCGGTCACCGACCGGCGGCGCGCTGCTGCGGGCGTAGCTCAATGGTAGAGCCCTAGTCTTCCAAACTAGCTACGCGGGTTCGATTCCCGTCGCCCGCTCTCTCTGTCGAAGGCCCAGGTGAGAGGGTGTTTCCCTCTCACCTGGGCCTTCGGTCGTTCCTGAGGCCGGGGCCTACTTCGGCCTAGACGCCGAAGTAGTCGACCACGGTGCCGTTCTTGCAGTTCGCGGCCGTGGCGGGCAGGTGGCCGCTCAGGACGGACACGACGGGCACGTCCAGTCCTCCCGAGAGACACGCGGTTGCAGGTGAGAAGGTCCAGTTGTTGCCACCGTTGATGCCGCTGCCGATGTTGCCGTCACTGTTGGCGTGTGCAGGGGCGGTCATAGCCGCGGTGGCCAGCGCGAGCGCGGCGGTGATGATGATCTTTCGCATGCCCACCGTAACGATCGGGAAGATCGGACGGCACGGTTCCACCACAGGCGTGTCCCCCGTGTGCCCTAAACAGCGAGCGTCAGCGGGGAACGGCTCGGAGTGTGTGTTTCAGAGGTTCTTCACGTCCACGCTGTAGACCGAGCGCCGGCCGTAGGGGACGTAGAGGGCGTCGCCGGACAGGACGGGGGCCCCAGGGGTGTTGAAGGAGCCGTCGACGTTGCCGTCGTCGCGGCCGGGGAGCGTGCCGGTGACCCGGCCGGTGCGCAGGTCGAGGGCGGCCAGGCGGCCGGTGGGCGAGGCCAGGTAGAGCCGGGTGGCGGAGGCGGTGGGCGGGCCGGGCTGCTCGACGGTGGAATTGCTCTCCCACAGCTCGCGTCCGCTGACCGGGTCGACCGCGTGGACGCTGCCGCTGGTGAGGGTGAGGTAGAGGGTTCCGTGCACCAGATAGGCGCCCGAGGTGGTGCTCGGCGCGGTCAGCCGTACCGTCGTCAGGACGCGCGAGGAGAGGTCGATCAGGGTCAGGGCGGTCAGCTTCTCCATTTGCGGGTCGGCGGCCACCACCAGGCGGCCGCGGGTCTCGCCGAGCGGGTACGCCGCACCCTTGACCGTCCGCGTCCAGCGGGCCTTGCCGGTGGCGGGGTCCAGCGGGGTGATGGTGGTGTGGTCCGGGTCGCCGTTGGCCTTGGGTACCTGGCAGATCAGGTACGCCTGTCCGGCGGCGCCGGTCAGCAGGCAGTCGCCGCTGCCCCCGTAGGGCAGCCGGTGGTGCCAGCGGACGGTGCCGGTGGCGGCGTCGAGGAGGGCGTAGGAGTCGACGGCGTTGCCGTAGAGGGTGACGACGCCAGCCGGGGTGGCGACGGCGCTGCCGGAGTCCGGAATCGGGCTCTGCGCGTCGTCGGCGACGACCGTCTTCCAGACCGCTCTGCCCGTGGCCGTGTCGAGGGACTGCACGGTGAAGCGGGTCGCCGCGTCCTGCGTCGGCTTGCCGGCGCGCTCGTCGCCGCCGACGACGTACACGCCGCCGGGTCGGGTGCCGATGATCGAGCCACCGCTGGGGCTGAGGGTCATGGGCATGGGCAGGGTCCAGCTGTTGCGGCCGTCGGCGAGGGCGAAGCGGGCGGCCATGATGCCGTCGCCGGCGCACACCAGTGAGGTCCGTGAGGTGACGCACCCGCTGAAGGGGGCGCCGCCGCTCAAGAGGTTCAGGGCCTTGGTCGTGGGGTCCTTGGCCTGCCGGTGCCAGGCGTGCCAGCCGGCCGGGAGGGCGTGCGAGGCGTCCCCGCCGTCGCGGGCGAGGACGACGGTGCCGGCGGCGGCCACGGCGGCCAGTACGGCGGCGGCCGCGGCGACGGCAGGCCAGTGGCGGCGTCGACGCCCGGGGGCCGGCTCGCGCTCGGTCGAGCCGGGTCCGGCCGCCGGGCCGGGGCCGCGGTGGGGCAGCCGCCCCTCTTGGAGCAGGTGCAGGAGTTCGTCGGGGGTGGCGCGCGTCTTGGGGTGCTTCTCCAGGCAGAGGCGGATGAAGGGGATCAGATCGTCGGGAACGCCGTCGAGGTCGGCCTCGTCCTCGACGACCTTGGTGGCCGTCTCCCAGGGGTTCGCGCTGTCGAAGGGGCCGTGCCGGGTGGCGGCGTACACCAGGACCGCACCGAGGGAGAAGACGTCGGTGGCCGGGCCGACCTCGTGCGGGGAGGTGAACTGCTCGGGGGACATGAAGGGCGGGGTGCCCATCACGCGGCCCGTCTGGGTGAGGGCGTCGGCGGGGGTGAGGTCGGCGGCGCGGGAGATGCCGAAGTCGATGACGCGGGGGCCGTCCTCGGCGAGCATCACGTTGGCGGGCTTCAGGTCCCGGTGGACCACGCCGGCACGGTGGATGTCACGCAGGGCCTCGGTGAGGCCGGCGGCGAGTTCGCGCAGGCGGTCGGGCGGCAGGGGGCCGTGGCGGCGGACGTGGGTGCCGAGGTCCTCTCCGGGTATGTAGAGCGTGGCCATCCAGGGGCGCGGAGCGTCGGCGTCGGCGTCCACCACGGGTGCCGTGAAGGCGCCGCTGACCTGGCGGGCGGCGGCCACCTCGCGGCGGAAGCGGGTGCGGAACTCGTCGTCGTCGGCGCACTGGCCGTGGACGACCTTCACGGCGAGCCGGCGGCCGGAGGCGGAGCGGGCGAGGTAGACCACACCCATGCCACCGCTGCCGAGGCGGTCCTCGATCCGGTAGCCGCCCACATCCCGCGGATCCGAGTCGCGCAGCGTCATCCCCGTACGTCCCCCCGTTGCTTCAGTTGTCCAGCCCTGCCGGCCCGCCCCGCCGGAGTCAGAACCTGATCGAGTTGATGGTCTCCGCTATCGAGTTCAGGAACCGGTTGATGGACGGTGCCATACCGGTCGAGGCGAGGAAGAAGCCGAAGAGTGCGGCGACGATGGCCGGCCCCGCCTTGATGTTCCCCCCTCTGATCATCACTACCAGGATGATCGCCAACAGCAGCACCACGGACAGTGAAATGGCCACAACTGATCACACCCTCGGTCGGTCCGCTCTCCCGGCCCGGGGGTACGACCCCGCACCCCCGCCAGAACCATCGTGCCACCAACCCGGCCGGGGTATGCGCCTCGTGACGCAACGTCGGACGCGGCCATGACGCCGGGGCGCGCCGCACAGCAATTCGAGGGGCCACCCGGGCGTGATTCCCGGGGGAAATGACACAGGTTCGTTTCACGCCTCACACAACTCCCGTGAAGGTAATTCGAATTGATGGCACAGAGGTGACGTATGCACCAATTAGTCAGGATCAATCTAGACATCGGGGGCGAAAGCCTCCTCTCGCGCGTGCGCGCCGTCACATCGACAAGGGTGCAAGGACCGGTAATTCGGGGGTAGCAGAAGGCGCTCAGCAGAATTGACGGCGGGTGTTTTACGAAATCGCACAGTCGACGCTAGGGTGCCTGAGATGTCTGCCGCCGCCCCGTCCCCCGGCCCGAACCGCAGTCCACTCCCCCCGGCACAGTCGCCGGCGGACGGAGTGCCCGGTACGCGTACTCCGATGAGTGCGCGGAGGCAGCAGCCCCCGGCGGACAGACCCCGTGGGCAGCGCGACTCGTTCTTCGACAACGCCAAGTACCTGGCGATCGTCCTGGTGGCCGTGGGTCACGCGCTGGCACCGGTCAAGGACGGCAGCCGGACCCTCGAAGCCGCGTACAACGTCGTGTACACCTTCCACATGCCGGCGTTCATCATCATCTCCGGCTTCTTCTCCCGCAGTTTCGACATGCGCCCGGACCGGCTGAAGCGGCTGGTCACCGGGGTCGCCGTGCCGTACGTCCTCTTCGAGACCGCGTACTCGCTCTTCCGGATCCACGTCGGCCACACCGCCGACCGGCAGATCAGCCTCCTCACGCCCTGGTATCTGACGTGGTTCCTGTGCGCGCTGTTCGTCTGGCGGATGATCAGCCCGCTCTGGAAGCTGCTGCGCCATCCGCTGCCCGTCGCGCTCGGCGTCGCCATGCTCGCGTCGCTCTCCCCCTCGATCGGCGGCGAGCTGGCGCTCCCCCGCATCCTGCAGTTCCTGCCCTGCTTCGTGCTGGGCCTGTGCATGAAGCCCGAGCATTTCGAGCTGGTGCGCCGGCGCTGGGTGCGCATCGCCGCGGTGCCGGTGTTCGCCGTGGCGCTGGCCTTCGGCTGGTGGAGCGCGCCGCACATGGACGTCGGGTGGTTCTACCGCGAGAACGCCGCCCAGGACCTGCACGCCCCGTGGTGGACCGGACCGCTCATGACACTGGCGATGTTCGGCTGTGCGCTGCTGCTGACGGCCTGCTTCTACGCCTGGGTGCCGCGCCGGCGGATGTGGTTCACGCCCCTCGGCCAGGGCACGCTGTACGGCTATCTGCTCCACGGTTTCGTCATCAAGGCCTGCCTGTACGCGGGCTGGTTCGACATCGCCGACCGGTACGGGCTGCCGGGCGCGGCCCTGGTCACCGTCCTCGCGGCCACGGCCGTCACGCTGCTGTGCACCTCTCCCGTGCAGCGCGTCTTCCGGTTCGCGATGGAGCCGAGGATGGCGTGGGCGTTCCGGCAGGACGAGGCACACCCCGCGCGCGAACGCCGCGGTACGCCCGAGCGGGAACGGGTGGGAGCCGCCAGCGCCTAGGCGAGGGTCACAGGCCGAGAAGCGCGCGCATCCGTGCGTACTTCTCGGTCAGCCGGCCGCGGGTGGGTTCGTCGAGGACGGCGAGCCGCTCCGGGTCGGCGTTGTGCGCCAGGTCGGCCTCCTTCACCAGCAGCGCGCCCGGGGTGGTGAGGATCCGGCGCGCGTACGCCTCAGGCTCCTCCCCCGCGCGCTTGGTGACGGCGCGCACGATGGCCTTGGTGCGCTCCGTCAGGGCGGCGGCCGCCAGCCACTCCTCGCTCAGCGCGTCGTCCTCGACGGAGTCGTGCAGCCAGGCGGCCGCGATCTGCTCGGGGTCCCCGCCGCGGGCGCGCACCCCGGCCGCGACGGCCGCGAGATGTTCCGCGTACGGCCGGCCGGCCTTGTCGGTCTGTCCCGCGTGGGCGGCTCGGGCGAGGTGCTCGACCTCGTCCAGGGTCAGCTGCGTCTCGGTCACTCCCCCAGTGTCTCCCGGCGCAGCGCGGCCCGGGCCGGGACGGCGACGGCGGTCAGCCCGAGCAGCAGGATCCCGCCCGCGAAGGCGCCGTGGACCACGGGCGGGATGTGCGGTCCCCGCCCCGTCAGCCCGTTCGTCATCGGCGCCAGGGTGGGCACGGCGATGGCTGTGCCGAGCGCGATGCCCGCGAGGGCGACCAGCCGGGCCTCCCAGCGGACCATGCGCAGGATCTGCCGCCGGGTGGAGCCGATCAGCCGCAGGGTGCCGAGTGCGGCGCGCTGCCGGGCCATGCGGGCGGCTCAGCGTGCCGCCGTCGACGCCTCCCGGCAGATCAGCAGGAGTGCCCGGTCGTCGTTGACGTCCCTGGCGACCGCCTCGATGAGGTGCCAGGCGGCGCCGTGGAAGCCGCCGGCGACATAGCGGTCGGCCTCGCCGGTGAGGCGGTCGATGCCCTCCACGATGTCGCGGTCGGACGTCTCCACCAGACCGTCCGTGAACAGCATCAGCACATCACCTGGGCGCAGCGAGCCCTTCACGGGGTCGAACTGGGCGCCGTCGTACACCCCCAGCAGCGGCCCCTCGGCGGCCTTCTCCTCCCAGCGGCCGCTGCCCGCGCTCAGTTGCAGCCCCGGCGGATGGCCCGCGGAGTACAGCTCGAAGTCCCCCGAGTCCACGTCCAGGACCAGGTGGATGGAGGTGGCGAAGCCCTCGTCCCAGTCCTGGCGCAGGAGGTAGCCGTTGGCGGCGGGCAGGAAGGCGTGCGGGGGGAGGGAGCCCAGCAGGCCGCCGAAGGCGCCCGACAGCAGCAGGGCGCGCGAGGCCGCGTCCATGCCCTTGCCGGACACGTCCGTGAGGACGACCTCCAGGGTGCGGCCGCCGTTCGTACGGGCCGCGACGACGAAGTCGCCCGAGAAGGACTGCCCGCCCGCCGGGCGCAGCGCCATCTCGCGGTGCCAGCCCTGCGGCAGCTTCGGCAGCTTGCTCTGCACCCGGATCCGCTCGCGCAGGTCGAAGAGCATGGTGCCGCCGCGCCGCCAGGGCACACCGACCCGGCTGCGGAACTGCGCGGTCAGCAGCCCGAAGAAGCCGCACGCGGCGACCACCAGGACCACGCCGGGGGTGACCCGCGAGGGCCCCTCGGTGTACGGGCCGAGCCGCACCGACTCCACGATCAGCGCGGTGGCCGCCGCGGCGTACAGGCCGAGCAGGCTGGCCGGGCGCAGCAGCAGGCCGCCCGCGACGATCGGCAGCACCAGGGTGGCCGGCGAGCACCACACCGAGTTGCCGAGGGTCATGGCCGCGAGGACGGGGATGGTGAGCAGCAGACCGACGAGCGCGATCCAGTCGGAGCCGTCGCCGCGGAAGTAGTCCACGGCGCTTCTGCGCAGGCCGACCCGGGCCCGGTGCCACTGCATCTTCCACCGGGCCGTGAACGTCTCGGCCTTCGCGCGCCGCTCTCGTCCTGCTGCCATTAGTTCGGGACCCTATCCATCGGACCAGCCGCTTGGCACGGGAGGTCCCACTTGTCCCCCGTGAGAGGCTCAACTTCGCGGTTCGACTCCACAGTGAACGGCACTCAGGGCCATCGCGCCGCCGCCCGGGAGAAATTCACTGGCTCGTCCCGCAATGCCCCTGATAGGCATGACTCATGGCGACTGACCGTTCGACCGAGTTGAAGGTGCTGCGTCCCGAGCAGTGGGACGGATGGTGGGACAACCTGATTCGCGCCTTCGGCGGCGCCGCCACCCCCGAAGAGCGCGAACTGGACAAATCGCTCACCGAGTTCGACCGTTCCCTGGCCGCCTGGGACGGGGACGTGCTGGTGGGCACGGCGGGTGCGTTCAGCTTCCGGATGACCGTGCCGGGCGGGGCCCTGGTGCCCGCGGCGGGTGTCACGATGGTGAGCGTGGCCGCCACGCACCGGCGGCGCGGGGTGCTGACCTCGATGATGCGGCGCCAGCTGGACGATGTGCACGCCCTGGGCGAGCCGCTGGCGGTGCTGCAGGCCTCCGAGCCGGCGATCTACGGCCGCTTCGGGTACGGCACGGGGACCTTCCAGCTGCAGGCCGAGATCGACACGAGCCGGGTGACGCTGGCGCTGCCCGCCGGCACCGAGGACGTACGGCTGCGGTACGCGGCGCCCGCCGACGTCCTCGCCGAGTGCGAGGCGGTCTACGCGGCGCTGGTGCCGCGCCGGCCCGGGATGCTGGCCCGGCAGCCCGGCTGGGAGCGGGCGGGGCTGCTCGACCCGGAGAGCGATCGGGAGGGGGCGTCCGCGCTGCAGTGCGTGGTCGCCGAAAGGGAAGGCCGGGTCACCGGGTACGCGCGCTTCCGCACCAAGATCGAGTGGGGGCCGAGCGGGCACAACGGCACGGTGAAGCTGGAGGACCTCGCCGCGCTGGACCCGGCGACCGACGCGGCGCTGTGGCGTTTCCTGTTCGGCATCGACCTGATGACGACGCTGACCGTGCGGGGGCGGCCACTCGACGACACCTGGCAGTACCTGGTCTCCGACATACGGCGCTGCACGCCGCGCTTCCGGGACTCCTGCCACGTCCGTCTCGTCGACCTCGGTACGGCGCTCACGGCACGCACCTACCAGGCGCCGGTGGACGTGGTGCTTGAGGTGGAGGACACCTTCTGTCCCTGGAACGCGGGGCGTTGGCGGCTGACCGGGGACACCAAGGGCGCGTCCTGCGAGCGTACGACCGAAGCGGCCGATCTCGCCCTGTCCGTACGGGAGTTGGGGGCGGCCTACCTCGGCGGCGTGTCCCTGCTGTCGCTGGCGGCGGCCGGGCGGGTACGGGAGCTGCGCCAGGGCGCACTTTCGGAGGCGTCGGTGGCGTTCGGCTCACCGGTGGTCCCGTGGCTGCCGCACGGCTTCTAGTCGGTCCCGTTCAGGGTTTCTGACAGGTGGGGCACCAGAAGAGGTTGCGGGCGGCGAGGTCGGCGGTGCGGATGCCGGTGCCGCAGATGTGGCAGGGCTGGGTGGCCCGGCGGTAGACGTACACCTCGCCGCCGTGGTCGTCCACGCGGGGCGGGCGGCCCATGGCCTCGGGGGTGTGCTCGGGGCGGACGGTGTCGATGCGGTTGTTGCGCACGCCCTCGTGCATGAGGGCGACGAGGTCGGTCCAGAGGGCGTCCCACTCGGCCGGGGTGATGTCCCTGCCCGCGCGGTACGGGTCGATGCGGTGCCGGAAGAGGACCTCGGCGCGGTAGACGTTGCCCACGCCGGCGATGATCTTCTGGTCCATGAGCAGGGCGGCGATCGTCGTACGGCTGCGGGAGATCTTCCGGTGCGCCGTGCTGGGGTCGGCGTCCTTGCGGAGGGGGTCGGGGCCGAGGCGGTCGTGTATCGCGCGCTTCTCGTCGTCCGTGATGAGCGCGCAGGTCGTGGGGCCGCGCAGGTCGACGTACGCGGTGTCGTTCGCGAGGCGGAGGCGGACGGTGTCGGTGGGCGGGGGTGCGGGGGTGTCGCCGAAGTCGACCTTGCCGAAGAGGCCGAGGTGGATGTGGACCCAGTCGGTGTCGCGGAACCGGAGGAAGAGGTGCTTGCCGTGGGCCTCGGTGCCGGTGAGGAGGGCGCCGTTCAGCAGGCCGGCCGCGTCCGAGAACTTGCCCTGGGGGCTGGTCACGCGTGGGGCGGTGCCCTGGAAGCGGGCGGCGTAGTCCTGGGCCAGCCGGTGAATCGTGTGCCCTTCTGGCAAGGCGAGGTGTCCTTTCCGACAGATCTTTCCCACCCACCCGCCCGTCTCGGTCGGCAGAAGAGTGGACGAACAGATGAGAGCGGCGCACGCCCACCGGGACGCGAGCGAACGGCGGCTCCGGAAGACCCGGAGCCCCGACCGCCGCCGGCCCGGAGTGCAGCCCCAGAGGCGGCCCCAACGCCACCGGTCAGACAGCCCGGCCGCCGGCGCCGCCCGACGGCAACCCCAGAGGCCCCACATCACCGGACGGACTGCCCCGGAGACCCGAACGCCACAGACGGACAACCCGCCCGCCCGCGTCGCCCGACGGGACGCCACCGGACGGCCTGACCCGGAGGACCGAACCTCGCCCGGCGGGACGGACCCCGGAGCCGCGCCGCCCGACAGCAACCCCAGACGCCCGACATCACCGGACGGGCTGAACCGGAGCCCCGAACGCCACCGGACGGACTGACCCAGAGACCCGAACGCCACAGACGGACAACCCGCCTGCCCGCCCGCGTCGCCCGACGGGACGACAGCAACCCCGGAGACCCGAACACCACCGGACGGACTGACCCGGAGGACCGAACCTCGCCCGGCGGGACAGACCCGAAAGCCCCGACGTAGCCGGACGCCCCTGGAGACCCGGCCGTCGCCAAGGCGGGACAGTCGGCGGTCCCAGTGGGGCTGGAGGCCTCTGGGTGACCCGCCTCGGCTCCGGCCCTTGCCCGCCCCTTGTCAGCCGATCGAGTCGGGTGGGCGGGTGGGCAGAGGGGCCCGTGTTACTGCTGGGGGTGGTGGGCCGGGATCGGGGGGAGGTCGCCGGTCGTCTCGTAGGCCGACAGCATGTCGATGCGGCGGATGTGGCGCTCGTCGTCGGAGAACGGCGTGTTGAGGAAGACCTCGACGAACTTGGTCGCCTCCTCCGTGCTGTGCATCCGCGCACCCACGGCCACGACGTTCGCGTTGTTGTGCTGCCGCCCCAGCGCCGCCGTCTCCTCGCTCCACGCCAGCGCCGCCCGCACACCCTTCACCTTGTTCGCGGCGATCTGCTCCCCGTTGCCGGAGCCGCCGATCACGATGCCGAGAGCGTCCGGGTCCGCAGCCGCCTTCTCCGCGGCACGCAGGCAGAAGGGCGGGTAGTCGTCCTGGGCGTCGTAGATGTGGGGCCCGCAGTCGACGGGCTCGTGCCCCGCCGCCTTGAGCCATTCGACGAGGTGGTTCTTGAGTTCGTAGCCCGCATGGTCGGAGCCGAGATACACGCGCATGGGACGAGTGTGACATGTCCCATGCGGGGCAGCAGCTTCGGGTGCCGACGCGGAAAAATGTGAGTCAGACCATAGAACCTCGAGGGAACCTCAAGTAACGATACGGATTCAGAGGTTCCCGAATTCGTTCGCCTCCGATTCACTGGACCGGCTCGTACACCGCTCGTGCGGGTCCTCGTACTCCGCCCCACAAAGGCACCCCCTCTGGTACGGGAAACGCTCCTCCGGCGCAAAGGAAATCCGTCCATGACCCCTGGTTCCGGACTTCAAGCAGGACTCAAGAACCGTCACCTGTCGATGATCGCCATCGGTGGTGTGATCGGTGCCGGACTCTTCGTCGGCTCCAGCTCCGGTATCGCCACGGCGGGCCCCGGCATCCTGCTGTCCTACGCCCTCGTCGGCACCCTCGTCGTCCTCGTGATGCGCATGCTCGGCGAGATGTCCGCCGCGAATCCGACCTCCGGTTCCTTCTCCGCGCACGCCGACCGTGCGCTCGGACGCTGGGCCGGCTTCTCCATCGGCTGGCTCTACTGGTTCTTCTGGGTCGTCGTGCTCGCCGTCGAGGCGACCGCCGGCGCGAAGATCCTCGAGGGCTGGATCCCGGCCGTACCGCAGTGGGGCTGGGCGCTCATCGTGATGGTCGTCCTGACCGCGACCAACCTGGTCTCGGTCGGCTCCTACGGTGAGTTCGAGTTCTGGTTCGCCGGCATCAAGGTGGTGGCGATCGGCGCGTTCATCGTCGTCGGCCTGCTGGCCATCTTCGGTGTCCTGCCGGGCGTGCACGCCGACAAGGCGAGCTTCTCCAACCTGACCTCGCACGGCGGCTTCCTGCCGCACGGCCCCGGCGCCATCCTGACCGGTGTGCTGCTGGTCGTCTTCTCCTTCATGGGCAGCGAGATCGCCACCCTGGCGGCCGGCGAGTCGGAGGACCCGCAGCGCGCGGTCACCAAGTCGACCAACAGCATCATCTGGCGTATCGGCGTCTTCTACCTGGGCTCGATCCTGGTCGTCGTCTCCCTGCTGCCGTGGAACGACCCCTCGATCGCCAAGAACGGCTCGTACGTCGCCGCCCTGGACTCCCTCGGTATCGCGCACGCCGGCGAGATCATGAACTTCATCGTGCTCACCTCGGTGCTGTCCTGCCTCAACTCGGGTCTGTACACGGCCTCCCGCATGGCCTTCTCCCTCGGCCAGCGCGGTGACGCCCCGAAGGCCTTCGCCCGCACCACCTCCCGGGGCGTGCCGATGACGGCCATCCTCGCGTCCGTCGTCTTCGGCTTCGTGGCCGTCTTCTTCAACTACGAGTACCCGAAGACGATCTTCCTCTTCCTCGTCAACTCCTCCGGAGCGGTCGCCCTGTTCGTGTGGCTGGCCATCTGCTTCTCGCAGCTGCGGATGCGGAAGATCATCCAGCGCGAGGCGCCGGAGAAGCTCGTCGTGAAGATGTGGCTGTACCCGTACCTGACCTGGGCGACGGCCGGACTGATCGTGTTCGTCCTCGGCTACATGCTGACCGACACCAAGGGCGAGAGCAGCGGCCGTACGACCGTGCTGCTGTCCCTGCTGGTCGCGGCGATCGTGCTGGTGATCGCCTTCGTGAAGGAGAAGGTGACGGCGGGCCGCGCGACCGAGGCGCCCGCGGTCGAGGTCAACGACAAGGTTCCCACGGCCTGACCCGCCCTCCTCCTCGACTCACAGCACGGTGAAGGTCTCCTTCACCGTGCTGTACGTCTTCAGGGCCTGTGTCTCGATCTCCGGCTGGTACCAGGTGTTGATCTGGTACGACTTCCCGTCCGCGTCGAAGCCGAGGAGGCGGGCGTGCCAGGGGGTGCCCTTGAGGGTGAAGGTGTACTCCCAGACGACCGCGGGGTGCCCCTGGAACGTGGTCTGGGCCAGCCGGATCTTGACGTAGTCCCGTCCCCGCCGGGCGTCCTGCTCCGACCGGCGCCAGGTGTCCAGGAGGTCGCCCCGGGCCAGCGAGGACTTTCCGACGAGTTCCTGGCGTCCGTCGGGTGAGGTGTAGTGCACCTCGGCACCGGTCTTCACGTCCCGCCGCCATCCCTGCGGCGGTGTCCACGCGAACCCGCCCGCCTCCGTCCGCGCACCGGGCGGCGGCTTGTGCGGCCGAGAGGTGTCGTCGACGGTCGGGGAGGCCGTCGGTGAAACGGCCGTGGAAGAGGTGGAAGAGGAGGCCGAGGCCGAAGAGACCGAGGAGGCGACGGCACTCCCGCCACGTGCCCCCTCCCTCCGCTCGCCTCCGCCCGACGTGGCGACCAGCACTCCGACCACGACACCGACGGCGACGACCCCGAGCACGGCGAGCAGCGCGGTCCGGCGGGCGTGCGGACCGACGGCGGCCTCAGGTTCCGCGGCCGGCTCGACGGCCGGTCCGTTGACAGGTCCACCGGCCGGTCCGTTGGCCGGTCCGTTGGCTGGTCCGTTGGCTGGTCCGTTGGCTGGTCCGTTGGCTGGTCCGTTGGCCGGTCCGTTGACTGGTCCGTTGACTGGTCCGTTGTCTGGTCCGATCAGCGCGCCCGCTCGGCACTCGGTCACCGCCCGAGCCCGCGCGAGCGAGGCAGCGGAAGGCTCCGCCGGCCCACCCCCGAACCCTTCGGGCGCCCCGCCGACGGGCCCCGACACGGATTCGGCAGCGGTCGGGACCGGACCGGAACCACCCCCAACCGGCACCGAACCACTGCCGACCGGCACCACCCCATCCCCGGCGGGAGCCGGGGCAGGAGCCGGACCACCGCCGAAAGGGGCCGAGCCGCTGCCGGCCGGGAGCAGCCCTTCCCCTGCGGGGGCGCCCTGGGACGGCCGACCGGGCGGAGCGACCTCTTGCCCGCCCCAGCCCCGATCCGACCCCTCCGCGACAGCGGCACCCTGAGGCGGCTGGCCGGACGAGGCAACTCCCTGCCCACCCCTAGCCCCACCCCAGCCCCGATCCGGCCCCTCCCCAACCGGCGCACCCTCGGACAGCCGACCGGCAGGAGCGACCCCCTGCCCACCCCGGGCTCCGCCCCAGCCCTGCTCCTGCCCCTCCACGACAGCGGCACCCTGAGACGGCTGGTCGGACGGAGCGGCTCCCTGCCCGCCCCGGGCTCCGACCGAGCCCTGGTTCGGCGGTTCGTTCTCCGCGGACCCATCTCCCGCCGTCGGCACCTCCCTGAAGGGATGCGTCGGTACCGGTGGGTGCCCCACCGCTCGCAGGGACCTCTCCACCTCGGCGAGGCCGGGGCGGGCCGACGGGTCCTTTGTCAGGAGTGCGGCGAGGGTGTCGCGCAACGGGCCTGCCGAGAGCGGGAGTCGAGGCTCCTCGTAGAGGACCGCGTGCAGGGTCGCCAGGGTCGTGTCGCGGGAGAACGGGGAGTGGCCCGCCAAGGCCGCGCACAGGGTTGCGCCGAGGGACCACAGGTCGGACGGGGGACCCTGGCGCCGGCCGGAGATACGTTCGGGGGCCATGTAGTCGGGGGAGCCGACGAGCATGCCGACCATGGTGAGCGCCTTGGCGTCCTGGATCGCGGCGATGCCGAAGTCGGTGAGGACCACGCGGCCCGCTCCTGTCTCGACTGTTTCGACTGTTTCGACCAGGACGTTGCCCGGTTTGATGTCCCGGTGCAGGACGCCCCCGGCATGCACCTGGCGGAGCGCCGCCACCAGGCCCAGCCCGATGCGCGCGGCCTCGCGCGGGGTCAGTGGGCCGTCCTCGGTCATGATGCGTTCCAGTGAGCGGCCGGGGACCAACTCCATGACGATCCACAGGCGTTCACCCTCGTCCACGACGTCGTACACGCGCACGACGTTGGGGTGGTCGATCCGGGCGGTCGCCCGGCCCTCGCGCAGGGTGCGTTCCCGGTGCGTGCGGCTGTCCTCCGCGGCCTGTCCGACGATGCGTATCTCCTTCACCGCGACCAGCCGGTCGAGTATTTCGTCGACGGCCCGCCACACGCGCCCCATTCCCCCCTGACCGATGCATTCGACCAGCCGATAGCGCGCGTTCACCAGCAGCCCCGGAATCCCGCCGACCCCCGGCTCTCCCGCTTCCCCCATATTTCCCGGCAATGTGTCGCACCCCCCTCAACGACCACCTCTGCTGAAACACAACGGTCACACTTCGCGCCGTACCAGCATAGTGCGGGGAAATCTTGTGGTACCTCTTCAAGTACTGCGAATTCAGGCGCAGTCCAGGGGGTTGCAAGGGGGGCGAACATGAGTTCTCGTCGCAGGGCGGGCATCGCGGGATCGCTGGTCACGGCATCTTTCTCGGCCGTGCTGATCCTCAGCTGCGCGGCCGCCGCCGATGACCAGGGACCGGGCAGCGACAAGGGGGGAAAGGCGGTCGACGAGGCACCGGCGGGCGTGAAGCTGCGCACGCTGCTGCCGGAGAAGATCTCGGTCGACAAAAGTTCGAAAAAGACGGCGATTACCGCCACAGTGAAGAACGAGGGAAGCAAGGAGAGCGGCGACATCCGGCTATTGGTCGTCGGATTCGACGCGCTGAGGATCACGGGCGTTCAGGGCTGCTCGGCGATCGCTGAAAAGGACCTGCCGAAAGGTTCGAACAGCGGATTCAGTTGCCCGGTCGGTACGCTCGCGGCCGGACAGTCCAAGTCGTACGCCGTGCAGGCCACGTACGACCTGAGCAAGGCGGGGAAGATCTGTCTGCCCGTGCAGACGACGGACGGAAAGAAGACCTTCTGGCAGCAGGGCCCGGTGCCGTTCGGTACGACCAACCCGTCGCCGAACGCCCCGGCCACCCCGCTGCTCCTCGGCACCGACAACAAGCCGGTCGCACCCGGCGGCGACGAGCTGCCGAAGACCGGTGTGGGCCGTGACGTGCTGCCCCTGGGCGCTGCGGGCGCCGCACTGATCGCGGCCGGCGCGGCCGGGGTGTGGTGGTCGCAGCGCAGGCGGCAGGAGGCCTGAGCGGAACGCACATCGGCCGCATGACCTGACGGAAGTTGTCAGGTTATGCGGCCATCCTCTGCGTCATGACCTTCGTGGACAACAGCGCGGACCTGCTCCTCCTCCGCCCGGACGACGCGGGCTACGAGGACGAACTCGCCGGATTCCAGCTGGGTTTCGCCCAGCGGCCCGCCATTCCCCCTCGACTGCGTCGCGTAGTCGATTGACCTCAATGAGTGATACGATGCTGCGGTCGGTCACAGCGGAGTGCCTGTTATCGGCGAGGTGTGACTTTGCGCGACCAGAGGATCGTGCCGAGAGAGCTACCCGTCGGGGCACTTGCAGCCGAGGACCGCAGGAGAGCGGACCAGCCCGCCGAGGACTTCGTGCAGCCTGTCGGCTGTAAGACGCGAATCGCCGAGGCGGAACAGCGCGCTCTCTGACCCCGAAGACCGTTCGCGGGGCAGTCCGGAGCATCCCGGGCGCGGTGGTCGGCCCGAGCGTGGCCCACTTCGCAAGGAGCGGTACGCGGCGGACCATGTGTGGCGGCCGGGGCGTCGTCATCGCTGACGGCGCCCGCCGCACGTCACTCCCGGACTCGGACCCCGAGCTGTACTGGGCGCTGCTCGGCGCCGGGCAGATTCGGCATCGTCACCGAGCTGGAGATCGGTCTGGTGCCGGTGCGGACGCTGTACGGCGGCTCGGTCTCCTTCGACGGCGCGTGGTGGACCCGGCGGCGGTGCTGCGGGCGTACGAGGCCTGGACGCGGACCGTGCCGGACGGGCTGACCTCGTCCTTCGCGGCCGTACCGTACCCGGACCTGCCCGCGCTGCCGCCGCACCTGCGCGAGCGGTGCGTCGTGTCCATCCGGGTCGCCTACACCGGCGCCGACGGTGAGGAACTCGTCGCCCCGCTGCGGGAGATCGAGCCGGTGCTCGCGGACTCGCTGCGCGTGATGCCGTACGCCGAGAGCCACACCATCCACAGCGACCCGGACTTCCCGCACGCGTACTACGGCGACAGTGCGGTGCTGCGGGAGCTGGACGTGGAGCGGGCCGGGGAGCTGTTGCGGCTGACCGGGCCCGAGGCGCCCAGCATGTGTGTCGTCCAGGTCAATCACCTGGGCGGAGCGCTCGGCCGGCCCGCGCCGAACGCGGTGCCGTACCGCGAAGGGCGGTTCCTCGTACGGCTGTTGACCGTCGGCGACCGGGAGCAGGCGCGGGCCGTGCTCGACCCGGCGTTCGCGCTGCTGGCGGACGACACCCTCGGCCGGTCGCTGAACTTCGCCTTCGGGGCCGGCGACCGGGGTGCGGGGCTGTACGACCCGGAGACGCGAAAGAGGCTCGCCGGGCTCAAGGAGCAGTACGACCCGGCGAACCTCTTCCGCAGGAGCTACGGCGTCAGCTCTTGCTGACGAACTTCCAGGCGGTGGGCAGCACGCCCATCGCCAGGGCGGCCTTGAGGGCGTCGCCGATCAGGAACGGGGTGAGGCCGAGCGAGATCGCCTGGGACGCGGACAGGTCGGCGGCCAGGGCCAGGTAGGGGACGCCGACGGCGTAGATGATCGCCTCGCCCAGGAGCATCGTGCCCGCCATGCGCAGCGGGGAGCGGTCGGCGCCGCGGCGGGCCAGCGCACCCACGGCCGCGGAGGCGAGCAGCATGCCGATGACGTAGCCGAAGGAGACCGCGCCCGAGCCGGAGGTGCCGTCCGCGAACCACGGCACGCCGACGACACCCGCGACGGCGTACAGGGCGAGGGAGAGGAAACCGCGGCGGGCACCGAGCGCGGTGCCGACGAGCAGCGCGGCGAAGGTCTGGCCGGTCACCGGCACCGGGGAGCCGGGCACCGGAACCGACAGCTGGGCCGCGAGACCGGTGAGCGCGGCGCCGCCGAGCACGAGGGCCGCGTCGCGCACGCGGGACGCGGGGAGGAGGTCGGCGAGGACGGCGCCGGGTCGGGCGACGGCGGTGGCGGTGCTCATGGGGACTCCGCGGTTGGTGTGGGCACGGGGGAACACCGTGACGCTATACCGGCCTCCGTGCACTGATCACCGTCAGCGCTCGACAAAGGCGGCAACGAGCCCTTGGTGGGCTCCGGACAAAGGATGTGGGTTACACCGGGTACGGCGTGATACCGGTCACTGAGGTGGAGTGGCTCGGGATACCGAGGGGCCTGACACCGCGTCTGTAGGGTTCCGCCAAAGGCCCGGTGGCCGTCTCGCCCGTCGGTCGCCGTCTGGGCAGCGCGGGGGCGTTTTGCTAGCTTCGAACGCATGGTTGCCCAGGCCCGGTACTTCACGTCGCGTCGCTATGTCGACCTGCGACGCCAGGGCACGGCCACCTGTCGCCGCCCGGGGTAGGGGCGGCCTGCGGGGCGCCTCTCCTTTCCGAGACGTGTCGGCCCCGTTCCCGAGGACGGTTCTCCATGCCCCGTACCGCGGCATCCACTCTTGTCTCCCCCGTTCCCCGTGCCGCCGACAGCGACCGGCGGCGTACCAGTGCCAGCGTCGTGCTGCGGTCCGTGCTGGAGCACGGGCCGGTGGCGCGCAGCACCATCGCCCGGCTGACCGGGCTGTCGCCCGCGTCGGTGACCGAGCACTGCACCCGGCTGGCCGGGCTCGGGCTGATCCGTGAGGAGGCGGCGCCCCGCCGTTCGAACGGGGTGGGCCGGCCGCATGTGCCGGTCGACCTCGACCGGGAGGGGTTCGTGGTCGGCGGGGTGCACGTGGCCGTGCCGTACACCACCGTCGCGCTGCTGGACCTGCGGGGACGGGTGGTGGCCGAGCGGCGGTTGAAGCACGACCGGACCGATCCGGGCCGGGTGCTGGCCCGGGCGGCCGAGGGCCTCGCGGCACTGCTCGCGCAGGCTCCGGGCCGCCGGCCGCTGGGGGTCGGGGTCGCGGTCGGCGGCTGGGTGGACCGGGAGGCGGGCACCGTGGTCGAGCACGAGCTGCTGGGCTGGCGCGAAGTGCCGGTGCGGGAGCTGCTCGGTGCCCGCACCGGGCTGCCGGTCCAGGTGGACGGGCACGCGCGGGCGTTGGTCAACGGCGAGCGGCTGTTCGGGCGGGCCCGGGGCAGCCGCAGCGTGCTGCACCTGTTCGTCGGCAACGTGGTCGACGCGGCCTTCGCCACCAACGACGAGGTGCACCACGGGCCCCGCTCGCAGGCCGGTGCGATCGCCCATCTTCCGGTGCCGGGCGGCACCGAGCCGTGCGGCTGCGGCGGCACCGGCTGCCTCCAGGTGGAGCTGAGCGAGCGAACGTTGTGCCGGCGGGCGCGGGAGGCCGGGGTCGTCGACTCGGGCAATCCGATGCATGTGGTGGCCGCGGCCGCGGGCGGTGACGCGACGGCGCGCCGGCTGCTGGTGGAGCGGGCGCGGATGACGGGGCGGGCGGCCGGGCTGCTGCTGGACGTGCTCAATCCCGAGACGGTGGTCGTGACCGAGGTCGGTGTGCTGCACTTCGAGGACTGCCTGCGCGCGCTGCGGGAAGCGGTCGGAATACGCCACGCGGCGGCCGTGCTGCCGACCAGTTTTCCCGATTCCGTGCTGGCGGTGGCGGGCGGATCGGTGGTGCTGGACGTGCTGTACCGGGACCCGTTGAGCGCCTCACCTGAGGCTATTTAATTCAGAAACTCGGAATGTTGACAGGGGGCGCGCATGGCCGGGAACATGCTGGCCATGAACCCGCACACGAGCCGTCGCACCCTCTGTTGCTGACACGTTGCCGCGCATGAAGCGCGTGTTTCCGTTGCGTGAGTTCTTTCTTTTCCGGCCTGCCCCCACCCGGATTTCCGCCTGCCTTTCCGCCCTTTTTCTCAGGGGAGTACTCCCATGCACCGTCGTCTCTTTCTCACCTCCGTGCTGGGCGCGTCCGCCGCCGTGGCGGGTCTCAGCGGCTGCGCCCACGGCAGCGCCGCCGCCGACACCAAGGGCGCGGCCACGAAGCCGCTCGCCGACAAGGTGCCGACCGGCACCAGCCTGAAGGTCGCCTCGTACCAGGGTGTGCAGCAGCTCCAGTTCAGACTGGCCAGGCTGCCCGCGCTGCCCTTCACGGTGTCGAGCTGGGTGAACATCGGGGCCGGCCCGGACGTCATCAACGCGTTCCGCGCCAAGTCCCTGGACCTGGCCAACAACGCAGGGATTCCGCCGATCCAGGCCCACTACCAGGGCTTCGACGCGAAGATCGTGGCGATCGACATCACCCGCAAGCCCAACTACCTCTTCGCCACCAAGCCGGGCAGCGACATCCGCACGGTCGAGGACTTCAAGGGCAGGAAGCTCGCCTTCTCCCAGGGGCAGGCGCAGGGTGTCGTACTCCTGCGGGCGCTGAAGAAGGCGGGCCTGAAGTACGACGAGGTGAAGCTGGTCCCGCTGACCAGCAACCAGTTCCTGACCGCCCTGCAGTCCGGGCAGGTGGACATTGCCCCGCTCGCCAACAGCCAGGCACCCGCCTACCTCAAGCAGTACGGGGGCAAGGGCGCCCACACCATCCCCACCGACGTCGTCGACCTGCTCAACCTGCTGTGGGCGCCGCAGTCCGTGCTGAACGACCCGGCGAAGGCCGCCGCGATCGCCGCGTACATCCCCCAGTGGGCCAAGGGCCAGGTGTGGCAGTACGAGCACCCGGACGTGTGGAACGAGGAGTTCTACGTCAAGACGCAGAACCTCACCCCTGAGCAGGCGCGGGGCATCGCCAAGCTCGCCAACAAGCCGCTGTTCCCGCCCAGTTGGGACGAGGCCATCCAGTGGGAGCAGGAGACCGCCGATCTGCTCGCCGAGGGCGGCTTCGTGAAGAAGTTCGACGTCTCCTCGCTCTTCGACCACCGCTTCGAGTCCATCGCCGCCAAGGCCGTACCGGCGGAGTACCGGAGGTGAGCGCCGTGACCACGACGACGACCTCCGCGGCGACCCTGGCCGCCGGGGAACTCCCCCAGGTCCGCCGGCGCCGCCGCCTCTCCCCCGGCCGCCGGCTGCCCGCCGCCCGGCTGGCCGGCCCGCTGCTGGTCCTCGCCCTGTGGGCCGCCGCCTCGGCCGCCGGAGCGCTCGACCCGGGTGCCATTCCGGCCCCCTGGACCGTGCTGCGGACGGGCGCCCACCTGTGGACCGACGGCACGCTGCCCACCGACGTACTGACCTCGCTGCAGCGGGCCGCGTACGGCTTCGCGATCGGCCTGACCGCCGGGGTCGCCCTCGCCCTCGCCTCCGGGCTCAGCCGGGCCGGGGAGGCGCTGATCGACGGGACCGTGCAGCTCAACCGGGCGATCCCGACCCTGGGTCTGATCCCGCTGTTCATCCTCTGGCTGGGCATCGGGGAGACCTTCAAGATCGCCATCATCGCGATCGTCGTCTACATCCCGATCTATCTGAACACGCACGCCGCACTGTCCGGGATCGACAGCCGGTACGTCGAACTCGCCGAGGTGCAGGGTCTGTCGAGGCTGGCCTTCATCCGGCAGGTCGTGATCCCCGGGGCGCTGCCCGGATTCTTCGTGGGACTCCGGCTCGGCGTCACCGGCTCCTGGCTGGGCCTGGTGGTCCTGGAGCAGATCAACGCCACCAGCGGCCTCGGCTACCTGATGTTCCAGGCGCAGAACTACGGCCAGACCGACGTCATCCTGGTCGGCCTGCTGATCTACGGCATCTTCGGCCTGGTCTCCGACAGCGTGGTCCGTCTGATCGAACGGAGGGTGCTGTCATGGCGCCGCACACTGAGCAGCTGACCCGGCCCGCCGTCCAGCTGCGGGGCCTGACCCGGTCGTTCGAGGGGCGTACGGTCCTCGACGGCATCGACCTCGATCTGCCCGCCGGGCAGTTCACGGCCCTGCTCGGGCACAGCGGCTCGGGCAAGAGCACGCTGCTCAGGGCCGTCGCGGGCCTCGACCACGGGGTCGCGGGCAGCGGGCAGCTCACCGCGCCCGAGCGGGTGTCCGTGGTCTTCCAGGACTCCCGGCTGCTGCCCTGGCGGCGGGTGCTGGACAACGTGCTCCTCGGCCTGGACGGCAAGGACGCGTTCGAGCGTGGCCGTTCGGCACTGGCGGAGGTCGGTCTGAAGGGCCGCGAGCGGGCCTGGCCGGGCGAACTGTCCGGTGGCGAGGCACAGCGGGCCGCGCTCGCCCGCTCCCTGGTCCGCGAGCCCGAACTCCTGCTGGCCGACGAGCCGTTCGGGGCGCTGGACGCGCTCACCCGGATCCGGATGCACCACCTGCTGCGCGAGCTGTGGGAGCGCCACCGGCCCTCCGTGCTGCTCGTCACCCACGACGTGGACGAGGCGATCGTGCTCGCCGACCGGGTCCTCGTCCTGGACCAGGGCCGTATCGGCCTCGACCTGACCATCGACCGTCCCCACCCGCGCTCCTACCGCGAGCCGGTACTGGGCGAATACCGCGAGCGGCTGCTGGCCGCGCTGGGCGTCACGGAGGATCATCGGTGACACTGAGAAGGCTCCACCTCAACGCGTTCCTGATGAACACCGGCCACCACGAGGCCTCGTGGCGGCTGCCGGAGAGCGACCCGTACGCGCACGTCGAGCTGGACCACTACGTGCGGCTGGCCCGGATCGCCGAGCGCGGCACCTTCGACTCCCTCTTCCTCGCCGACGGCCCGCACCTGTGGGGCAGCGTCGCCCAGCGCCCGGCCGGCGCCCTGGAACCGCTCACCCTGCTGACCGCGCTGGCGACGGCCACCGAGCACATCGGTCTGATCGCCACCGCCTCCACCTCCTACAACTCCCCCTACAACCTGGCCCGCAAGTTCGCCTCGCTGGACATCATCAGCGGCGGCCGGGCGGGCTGGAACATCGTCACCACCGCCGGCGCCGAGGCCGCCCGCAACTTCGGGCTCGCCGAAGAGCCCGCGCACGCCGAGCGGTACGCCCGCGCCGCCGAGTTCCTGGACGTGGCCCTGAAGCTGTGGGACAGCTGGGAGGACGACGCGATCGTCGCCGACAAGGCGGCCGGGGTCTGGGGCGACGACACCAAGATCCATCCGCCCCGCCACCAGGGGACGTACTTCAGCGTCGAGGGCGCGCTCAACGTGCCGCGCACACCCCAGGGTTACCCGCTGCTCGTGCAGGCGGGGTCGAGCGAGGACGGCAAGGCGTTCGCCGCCCGGTACGCGGAGGCGGTGTTCACCGCCCAGCAGACGCTGCGGGACGCGCAGGACTTCTACGGGGACCTCAAGTCCCGTACCGCGCAGGCCGGGAGGAACCCCGACCACATCAAGGTGCTGCCCGGCATCGTCCCGGTGATCGGCTCGACGGAGGCCGAGGCACGGGCCGCCGAGCAGCTGCTGGAGGACCACATCGTGTACGACCACGGAGTGGGCCGCCTGGAGAGCCTGCTGCACCTGCCGCCCGGAACCCTGGAGCTGGACGCCCCGCTCCCCGCCGACCTGCCGCCCGAGTCCGCCATCGAGGGCGCCAAGAGCCGCTACACGCTCATCGTGGAGCTGGCCCGGCGCGACCGGCTGACCGTACGGCAGCTGATCGGACGGCTCGGCGGCGGACGCGGGCACCTCACCTTCGCCGGGACGCCCGAGCAGGTCGCCGACCAGATCGAGACCTGGTTCACGCGGGGCGCCGCCGACGGCTTCAACATCATGCCGGCCGTGCTGCCCTCCGGCCTGGAGGCCTTCGTCGAGCACGTCGTCCCGATCCTGCGCACCCGCGGCCTGCTCCGCGCGGAGTACGACGGCCGCCCCCGCCAGACCCTCCGGGAGCGCTACGGCCTCCCCCGCCCCGCCAATCAGCACACCGCTGCCCTCGTGTGAAAGGACCCGCCATGTCCCTCGAGATCACCAAGGTCACCGCACGCATCGGCGCCCGGGTCTCCGGCGTCGACATCTCGAAGCCGCTCGCCCCGGAGCAGGTCGCCGCGATCCGCGAGGCCCTGAACGTCCACAAGGCGCTCGTCTTCGACGTCGCCGGTCTGGACGACGCGGGCCAGCAGGCCTTCGCCCGCCACCTCGGCGACCTCACCACCGCCCACCCGACGGTCGGTGCCGTCGAGGGCGCCCCGAACGTGCTGCCCGTGGACAGCGAGCGGGGCCGCGCCAACCACTGGCACACCGACGTCACCTTCGTCCTCAACCCGCCGCAGGCCAGCACCCTGCGCTCGATCACCGTGCCGCCGTACGGCGGCGAGACCCTGATCGCCAACGCGGCGGCCGCCTACCGCGACCTGCCCGAGCCGCTGCGCCGGCTGGCCGACTCGCTGTGGGCGGAGCACACCAACGACTACGACTACGCGGTGCCGGACGAGGAGGTCGACGAGGAGAAGGCGGCCCAGCGCGCCCAGTTCACCTCCATCAAGTACCGCACCGCCCACCCGGTGGTCCGCGTGCACCCGCTGACCGGCGAGCGCGGGCTGTTCATCGGCGGGTTCGCGCAGCGGATCGTCGGCCTGTCGGTGGGCGAGTCCCGCAAGGTCCTCGACCTGCTCCAGGCGTACGTCACCCGCCCGGAGAACATCCTGCGCTGGCGCTGGTCGGAGCACCAGCTGGTCCTCTTCGACAACCGCATCACCCAGCACTACGCCATCGACAACTACGACGGGCGGCCGCGCCGGCTGCACCGGGTGACCGTCGCCGGTGACGTCCCGGTCGGTATCGAGGGCAAGGAGAGCTACTCGATCGAGGGTGACGCCTCGCACTACACACCCGTGGCGGCGTAACCGCCGCATCACTCTGCGTGGAGTGGGTGTCCGCATACTGGGCGGCTCGTTCGTGAGAGCGGACGGGCCGCCCAGACTGTGGGCGTTTTTGCCCATCTATTGCACTGGACGAGCCGCACCGATGCCCAGCACCACCACGGAGACGCCCCCGCAGCAGCGGGAGCAGGCCTCCCTCTCCCACGGTCTCAAGCAGCGCCACTTGTCGATGATCGCCCTCGGCGGCGTCATCGGCGCCGGCCTGTTCGTCGGTTCCGGCGCGGGCATCGCCGCCGCCGGTCCCTCGATCGTGATCGCCTACACCCTCTCCGGCCTCCTGGTGATGCTGGTGATGCGGATGCTGGGCGAGATGTCGGCCGCCTACCCGTCCTCGGGTTCCTTCTCCGCGCACGCCGAGCGGGCGATGGGCCCCTGGGCCGGCTTCACGGCGGGCTGGTCCTTCTGGGTCCTGCTGTGCACGGCCGTCGGCCTGGAGGGCATCGGTGCCGCGAAGATCGTCACGGGCTGGCTGCCCGGGACGCCGGAGTGGGCCTGGGTGGCCCTCTTCATGGTGGTCTTCCTCGCCACGAACCTCGCCGCGGTGAAGAACTTCGGCGAGTTCGAGTTCTGGTTCGCCGCGCTGAAGGTGGGCGCGATCTCCCTGTTCCTGGTCCTCGGTGTCCTCGCGATCGCCGGGGTCCTGCCGGGCACGGACTCCCCGGGCGCCTCGAACCTCACCGACTTCCTCCCACACGGCGGCAACGGCCTGATCATCGGCCTGCTCGCCTCCGTCTTCGCCTACGGCGGCATCGAGACGGTCACCATCGCGGCGGCCGAGTCGGAGAACCCGGTCAAGGGCGTGGCGAGCGCCGTCCGCACGGCGATGTGGCGCATCGCGCTGTTCTACATCGGCTCGATGGCGGTCATCGTGACCCTGGTCCCCTGGGACTCCAAGGCCGTGGTGGAGAAGGGCCCGTACGTCGCCGCCCTGGACCACATCGGCATCCCGGGCGCCGGCCAGCTGATGAACGTCGTGGTGCTGGTGGCCCTCCTGTCGGCGATGAACGCCAACATCTACGGCTCCTCGCGCATCGCCTACTCCCTGGTGGAGCGGGGGCAGGGCCCCAAGGTCCTGGCCGGGGTGTCGGGCGGAGTCCCGCGGATCGCCGTGCTCGTGTCCTGCGTGTTCGGCTTCGTGTGCGTGCTGCTCAGCTACTGGCGGCCCGACGACGTCTTCCCGTGGCTGCTGAACATGATCGGCGCGGTGATCCTCGTCGTCTGGATCTTCATCGCGGTCTCCCAGCTGCTGCTGCGCCGCCGCGTGGAGCGGGAGACGCCCGAGAAGCTGGTCGTACGGATGTGGGCGTTCCCGTTCCTCACCTGGGTCGCCCTGGCCGGCATGGCGGCGATCTTCGTACTGATGGCCCGTGAGGCGGACACGCGGGTGCAGCTGTACTCGACCGGCGGGATGACGCTGCTCCTCGCGGCCGTGGGCTACACCTGGCAGCGGGTGCGCGCCAGGTCCTGACCTCGCCCCTCCCCTGCGAGCCCCTCCCGAAAGACCCCCGCGGTGCAGCCGCGGGGGTCTTTTTGTTGCTAGCGTGTAGTTGCAAGCTCTTTGCAATAAGAGGTTCTGAAGGGACACCCATGCCCGTCTACACGCTGCCCGACCTGCCCTACGACTACTCCGCGCTCGCCCCCGTGATCAGCCCCGAGATCATCGAGCTGCACCACGACAAGCACCACGCGGCCTATGTGAAGGGCGCCAACGACACGCTGGAGCAGCTCGCCGAGGCACGGGACAAGGAGGCGTGGGCCTCGATCAACGGTCTGGAGAAGAACCTCGCCTTCCACCTCTCCGGGCACATCCTGCACAGCATCTACTGGCAGAACATGACCGGCCCGAAGGACGGCGGCGGCGAGCCGCTGGCACAGGACGGTGTGGGCGAGCTGGCGGAGGCGATCAAGGAGTCCTTCGGATCCTTCGCGGCGTTCAGGACACAGCTGTCCAAGGCGGCGGCCACCACGCAGGGTTCGGGCTGGGGCGTACTGGCGTACGAGCCGCTGAGCGGGCGGCTGATCGTCGAGCAGGTCTACGACCACCAGGGCAACGTCGGCCAGGGCTCGACCCCGGTCCTGGTCTTCGACGCCTGGGAGCACGCCTTCTACCTCCAGTACCGCAACCAGAAGGTGGACTTCATCGAGGCGATGTGGCAGGTGGTCGACTGGCAGGACGTGGCCCGCCGTCACCAGGCCGCCAAGTCCCGTGCGGACGTCCTGCTGCTCACCCCCTGAGTCGTCCTGCCTCGTGATCGTCTTCTCACCCTTCACGCTGGCAGGCGGATGAAAGAAGACCCCCGCGAGGACGTGACTCGCGGGGGTCTTCCGTGCGGTGCAACCGCACACAGCCTGCTGCAGCCGCCTACAGGTTGCTGAAGTCCGGGCCCTTGGTGCGGGTCCGCTTGATCTCGTAGAAGCCGGGTACGGAGGCCACGGCGAGGGTGCCGTCCCACAGGCGGGCCGCCTCCTCGCCCTTCGGGGCGGGGGTGACGACCGGGCCGAAGAAGGCGATCTGCTCGCCGTCGGGGCCGGGGACCGCGATGACCGGGGTGCCGACGTCCTGGCCGACCTTCTCGATGCCCTCCTTGTGGGAGGCGCGCAGCTCGGCGTCGAACTCGAAGTTCTCCTGCTCGGCGTACTCGATGAGCTCGGCGGGCAGGCCGACGTCCGCGAGGGCACCGGCGACGGCCTCCAGGGTCGGTCCCTCGCCGTTGTTGTGGATCCGGGTGCCGAGCGCGGTGTAGAGGGGGCCGAGGATGTCGGCGCCGTGCTTCTGCCAGGCCGCGGTGACCACGCGCACGGGCTGCCACGCCTTGGTGGCGAGCATCTCCCGGTACTCCTCGGGCAGCTCGTCCAGCTTGTCCTCGTTGAGGACGGCGAGGCTCATGATGTGCCAGCGGACCTCGATGTCCCGGACCTTCTCCACCTCCAGCACCCAGCGGGAGGTCATCCAGGCCCAGGGGCACAGCGGGTCGAACCAGAAGTCCACGGGGGTCTTGCCCGACGCGGTCACGGTCTCGGACATGCTTCTCCTCAGCAAAAGGGCTTTTGAAGAAGCAACATTCCCCCCGCCACCCTCATTCCCTGGTGCCCCGTGTCAGGGGCGCGTGGCAGGATCGGTCCTGTTCCACCCCATCCAAGCGAACACGAGGGAGTGCCGCCCGTGCCCGGTGAGAATCTGACCCGCGACGAGGCCCGGGAGCGGGCCGCCCTGCTGTCCGTCGACGGGTACGACGTGGCGCTGGACCTCAGGTCCGCGGTCGGCGACGGGAACGGGGAGCCGCGCACCTTCCGCTCGGTGACCACGATCAGGTTCCGCTGCAACGAGCCGGGGGCGTCCAGCTTCGCCGACCTGATCGCGCCGAGCGTGACGTCCGTCGTTCTCAACGGGAAGGACCTCGACCCCGGCGAGGTCTTCGACGGCTCCCGGATCACCCTGGAGGACCTGGCCGCGGAGAACGAGCTGACGGTCGACGCGCAGTGCGCCTACTCCCGCACCGGCGAGGGCATGCACCGCTTCGTGGACCCCGAGGACGGCGAGGTCTACCTCTACACCCAGTACGAGCCGGCCGACGCCCGCCGCGTCTTCGCGAACTTCGAGCAGCCGGACCTCAAGGCGCCGTACCGCTTCGAGGCGCAGGCGCCCGAGGGCTGGACCGTGTGGAGCAACGGCGCCGGCGAACTGGTCGACGGCGCCTGGCGGTTCGCGGAGACGAAGCCGATCTCGACGTACATCACCTGCGTGGTGGCGGGGCCGTACCACTATGTGACGGACTCCTACGAGCGCGTGTTCGAGGACGGGACGAAGCTGGAGATCCCGCTCGGCGCGATGTGTCGCAAGGGTCTCGCCCCGCACTTCGACGCGGACGACGTCTTCCTGGTGACCAAGCAGGGCCTGGACTTCTTCCACGAGCACTTCGACTACCCGTACCCGTTCGGGAAGTACGACCAGGCGTTCGTGCCCGAGTACAACCTGGGCGCGATGGAGAACCCGGGGATGGTGACCTTCCGGGAGGAGTACATCTTCCGCGGCAAGGTGACGCAGGCGTCCTACGAGGCGCGGGCCAACGTCATCCTGCACGAGATGGCGCACATGTGGTTCGGCGACCTGGTCACCATGGTGTGGTGGGACGACCTGTGGCTGAAGGAGTCCTTCGCGGACTTCATGGGCACGTTCGGATGCGTCGGCGCGACCCGCTTCACCGACGCCTGGATCACCTTCGCCAACCGCCGCAAGGCCTGGGCCTACCGCGCGGACCAGCTGCCCTCCACGCACCCGATCACAGCCGACATCCGCGACCTGCAGGACGCCAAGCTCAACTTCGACGGCATCACGTACGCCAAGGGCGCCTCCGTGCTGAAGCAGCTGGTGGCGTACGCCGGTGAGGAGGCCTTCCTGGAGGGCGCCCGCCGCTACTTCAAGCGGAACGCGTACGGCAACACGCGCCTGGGCGACCTGCTGTCGGTGCTGGCGGAGACCAGCGGCCGGGACATGACCACGTGGGCCCGCTCCTGGCTGCAGACGGCCGGGGTGAACTCCCTGACCCCGCAGGTGCTGCTGGACGCCGAGGGCCGGGTGGCCGAGCTGGCGGTGGTGCAGGAGGCGCCGGAGTCGCACCCCGAGGAGCGCCCGCACCGGACCGCGGTGGGCCTGTACCGGCGCACGGCCGAGGGCGCACTGGAGCGGTACGCGCGCGTGGAGACGGACGTCGAGGGTCCGCGTACGGTCGTGGCGGAGCTGGCCGGCGCCGAGGCCCCGGAGCTGGTGCTGGTCAACGACGACGACCTGACCTACTGCAAGATCCGCTTCGACGTGACCTCGCTGGCCACCCTGCGCGAGCACCTGGGGGCGCTGACCGACCCGCTGGCCCGCGCCCTGTGCTGGTCGGCGCTGTGGAACATGACACGGGACGCGCTGCTGCCGACGCGGGACTTCGTGGACCTGGTGCTGCGGTTCGCGGGCCGGGAGTCCGACATCGGCGTGCTCCAGATGCTGCACACGTGGACGAACTCGGCGCTGGTGCACTACGCGGCCCCGCAGTGGCGCGCGACCGGCGAGGAGCTGCTCGCCGAGGGCGCGCTGCGGGAGCTGGAGGCGGCGGAGCCGGGCAGCGAGCACCAGCTGGCCTGGGCGCGGTTCTTCGCCACGGTCGCCGCCGGCGAGACGGACCTCGCCCTGCTGAAGGGCCTGTTGGACGGCACGGAGACGGTCGAGGGCCTGGACGTGGACCAGGAGCTGCGCTGGGCGTTCCTGGAGCCGCTGGCGGCCCACGGCGTGGCGGACGAGTCCGTCCTCGCGGCCGAACTGACCCGCGACGACACGGCGTCCGGCAAGCGCCACCAGGTCCGCTGTCTGGCGGCCCGCCCGTCGGCGGCGGTCAAGGCGCAGGCCTGGGCTCAGGTCGTGGAGTCCGAGGCCCTGTCCAACGCGCTGGTGGAGGCGACGATCGCGGGCTTCGACCAGCCCTCGCAGCGGGAGCTGACGGCACCGTACGCCGAGAAGTACTTCGCGGTGATCGAGCGGGTGTGGCAGGAGCGGTCGATCCAGATCGGCATGGACGTCGTACGGGGTCTGTTCCCCGGCTTCCAGGACCGCCAGGAGACGCTGGACGCGACGGACGCGTGGCTCGAGTCCCACGCGGACGCGGCGCCGGCGCTGCGCCGGCTGGTGCTGGAGGCGCGGGACGACCTGGCGCGGGCGCTGCGCGCCCAGGCGTGCGACGCGGCGGCGGCCGGCGCCTGAGCTTTGGCCTGAGGTCGGCGCCTCGGTGACCGTTACGGAATTCAGGCAATAGCAGCCGTAACCCCTGGTCCGCACCCGATTGGACCAGGGGTTTTCCCTGCCTACTCGGCACCCGAACAACTGTCCTTTAGTACCGGCTTGTCCGCATTTATCGACGGCCGTGTAACAGCGGTTAAGGGTGGGACGGGGCGCGGGAATCCCGAGGCCATGACGCACAACACCCCGCTCTCCCCCCGCCCCCTTCGCCACCTCTCCGAGGTGCACCGCCGCGTTCTGACGGCGACTCAGCTCCGCTCCCACGGCGTCTCCACGGCCGAGCTGAACGAACAGTGCCGCCCCGGCGGCCCCTGGCAGCTGCTGCTGCCGAACGTGGTCCTGCTCCACCCCGGCCCGCCGACCAGCGAGGAGCGTCTGCACGGGGCCCTGCTGTACGCGGCGAAGGAGTCGGCCCCGGGCGTCCCGGCCCAGCCCACCGCGGACGAGCCCCACCGCCCGGTGTACGCGGACGCGGTGATCACGGGTCTGGCGGCGCTGACCCTGCACGGGTTCTCCTCCACCCCGCCGCTGCTCTCCCTGGACCGCGTCGACGTGCTCGTCCCCCGTCTGCGCCGCCTGCGCTCCGCGGGCTACGTCCGCGTCCTGCGCACCCCTTCCCTCCCCACTCCCCGCGCGGTGACGGGCCTGCCGGTGGCGCCGGTGCCGCGCGCACTCGCGGACGCGGTGGCCGAGCTGACGGACGCGGGGGCGGTGCGCCGGCTGCTGACCGAGGCGGTGCGCGCCGGACACTGCGAACCGGCGTCGGTGGTACGGGAGTTGACCGTGGCGAAGCTGCTGAACCGCCCGCACGTGGTGGACGCGGTGGACTCGCTGCTGGCCGAGGGCCGGGCGATCGCCGAGGACCGCCTCTACCGGATGGTCAGCGAGTACGGCCTGCCCGACCCGGTCTGGAACGTGGACCTGCGCCTGCCCGGCGGCCCCCACCTCGGCGGCCTGGACGCCTACTGGCCCGAGCAGGCGGTGGCCGTCGAGCTCGACACCCGGGCCCCGCGCCAGGACGAGGACGCCCTGTGGTCGGAATACGCCCGCAAGCGGGAGCACTTGGAGCGCCTGGGGATCACGGTCGTCTACATCACCCCCAAGAAGCTCCGGGAGTCCCTGGAGCAACAGGCGACCGTGGTCCGCACGGCCCTGATGGCGTCCGGCGACCGCGACCCGGCCGCGTATGTCGTGGTGCTGCCCCGCTAGTGACGGACCGGGCATGCATCAGGAGGGGAGAGGAGGGGCCACCGGGCCAGCACCGGTGGCCCCTCCTCATGTCCAACTCCCGTCGCCCGCACGGGCATACTGCGTGGCATCGTCTTCCGGGACGGGAAGTGGCGGGACGGTGTCGTCTACAGCGTGCTGCGCGGCGATCCGCTGCCTGCCCACGTGTGACGCGTACACCCGAACGGACGAGCCGAGCGGGCGTGGCCGACCGGACCGCGCTATATCAGGACGTATGAGAAAGTCCGGAATAGCGGCATATGCATCCTCCCTGCTCCTCGCGGCGGCTCCCTTCGCCTTCGTCGGCCCCGCGACCGTGGAGGCGGCGCCCCGGACAGCGGCAACGGGCTATGTGGCCCTCGGTGACTCCTACTCCGCCGGTGTCGGAGCCGGCGACTACTTCTCCTCCAGCGCGGACTGCAAGCGCAGCAGCCGGGCATACCCCGTCCTGTGGGCCGAGACCCACCAGCCGTCGTCCTTCAGCTTCGCTGCGTGCAACGGCGCCCGGACGAGCGACGTCCTGGCCGACCAGCTCGGCCCGCTCGGCTCCCGTACCGGGCTGGTCACCCTCACCGCCGGCGGCAGCGACGCGGGCTTCGGTACCGTGATGACGACCTGCGTGCTGGGCTCCACCACGATCTGCATGTCTGCCCTCTCCTCCGCGCGCTCCACCATGGACGGCCCTCTCCCGGACAACCTCGACCGTCTCTACTCGGCGATCAGGAACAGGGCGCCTCACGCGCATGTCGTCGTGCTCGGCTATCCGCACCTGTACCAGCTCAGGGGCAGCTGTGCAGCGGGCCTCGCGGAGTCGGAGCGCGCCGCCATCAACCACGGAGTGGACCACCTCAACGGCGTGATCGCCAAGCGCGCCGCCGACCACGGTTTCACCTTCGCAGACGTCAGGTCCGCCTTCACCGGCCACGAGATCTGCTCGCGCAGCCCCTGGATGCGCAGCGTCGACATCCTGGCCCCGACCCAGTCGTACCACCCCACGGCCCCGGGACAGTCCCTCGGCTACCTTCCGGTTCTCACCCGGGCGTCCTGAACGCGCGTAGGCGACACGGCCGAGGCATGGGCCGCGGTGGCGATCACAGCGGCTCAGGCAGCGTCGGCAGTCGCGAAGCCCCCGTGTGGACGCCGTCGAGCAGCGCGGCGTACGCCGCGATCATGCGGGTACGGCTGAAGCGTTCGCGGCTCGCCGCCAGCGCCGGGGCGAAGTCGGCGCGGCCGGCGACCGCCGCCGTCCAGGCCCGCGCGATGGCCTCCGGGTCCTGCGGGGTCACGAAACCGTGGCCCCGGACGATCTCCGCGCTGTCGCCCACGTCCGTCGTCACCGGCACGGCGCCGCACATCATGCCCTCGATCAGGCACAGCGGCGCCGCCTCCCCGGAGGCGGAGGTCAGGGCGACGACGTCGGAGCCGGCGTAGACGGTCTCCATGTCGCGGCGTACGCCGAGGAGGCGGATCCTTTCCGCAAGGTGCCGGTCCGCGCCGAACGCGACCTCGATGTCGGCCCACAGGGCCGGGTTCGTGTCGTTCATGCCCGCGCCGCACATCAGCACGTGGCCCTCGGGCTCGCGGGCCAGAAAGGCCCGGGCGGCGCGCAGGAAGAGCGGGACGTTCTTCATCGTGGCGTAGCGGGCCGCGAAGACGATCACGGGTGCCGAGGCCGGGATGCCCACGGACGCGCGGAATGCCAGCCGTGCCGCCGCGTCCGGGCGGAAGCGGAGCAGGTCGACCCCGTTGGGAATCACGTGCAGCACCTCGCCGGGGATGCCGGCGGCCTCGTACGCGGCCCGGGTCGACTCGGCGCAGCACACGCACGCCGCCACCTTGCCGTCGGCGATCGCGGCCCTCAGCTCGTCCAGGGCCGGGCCCTGGTTCTCGGGGTCGGAGCGGTGCAGGCAGACCACGACCGGGCGGCGGGGCAGGCCGGCCTGGTTCAGGAGGGCGAGCGGCTGTTCCTTGAGGGAGAGGATCACATCCGCCCCGGCCATGGCCCGTGCAGTTTCGGCCAGCTCCGGTCCGCTGAAAACCGACGCTGCGACCGACCCGTCCACCAGGCCCGCGGTGCGGCCGAGCGAGGTGACCCCGACCTCGCCGGCGGTCAGCGCCCGGTAGCAGTGATCGTCCTCCATCCGCTGCCGGGTGGCCTCGCGGTGGACCTCTCCGTGGATGCTGAGCACCCGGTGGGACTGGCCGCCCTCGGCCAGTCCCAGTACAACGTCGCTGTGCACGATCCTGGCTCCTCCGGAGAAGAAGCCCTCGTAGACCGACAGCACTCGCAGTCCGTGCCTCGTACGCACACGACCACCCGCCTTGCATAAATGATCGAGAAGATCGAGCCATCCCCGTCCACAGCGGGTTAGCCGATATGAGGCGGTACGGACATTGCGTACGGGTTAACACAGAACTACGCGAATGAAACGGTGGCTAACAGAACTCCCCTTCCACCACCGCGATCATGTCCCCGGTCCAGTCCCCGTTGAAATTGGCCCCCAGGGAGTGGCGGCCGTCGGCGGTCGTCACCGCCGCGGAGGCGGAGCCGTGGATGCCGCCGTCATGGCCCCAGACGTGGACGCCGCAGCTCAGCGTGTAGTCCGCCAGGCCGAGGCCGTACCCGGTGCCCTTCACCGTGGTCTTCATCTCCTTCAGCTGCCGAGGCGGGAGCAGCTTGCCCCGCAGGAGGGCGCTGTAGAAGCGGTCCAGGTCGGCGGAGTTCGAGATCATCTCGCCGGCCGAGGAGCCGATGGCGGGGTTGAGCTTCGTGACGTCGTACGACGGGCCCGTCGTCTCCGTGAATTTCGAGTAGGCGCGGCTGCTGGGCTGCGGGACGGTGACCCGCGTACCGGGGAGGGAGGTGGCCGTCAGGTGCAGCGGGGCGATGATGCGGCGGGTGATCTCGTCCGCGTACGAGTGGCCCGTCACCTTCTCGATCACCATGCCGGCCAGGACGTAGTTCGTGTTGGAGTACCGCCAGGAGGTGCCCGGCGCGAAGTCAGGCTCGTGCCTCATCGCGATCGCGACCAGGTCACGCGGGGTGATCGCGTCGTAGCGGTGTGCGTAGAAGCCGTCCTTGGTGAAGTAGGTGCGGCCGAAGTCCTCGTCGGCGGTGTAGTTGTAGATGCCGCTGGTGTGGTTGAGGAGCTGGCGGACGGTGATCCGGCGGCCGTCGTGGCCGTGGCCCCGTACGACCCCGGGCAGCCACCGGTCCACCGTGTCGTCCAGGGAGAGCCGGCCCTCCGCCTCCAGCTGGAGCAGGACGGTGGAGACGAAGGTCTTGGTGATGCTGCCGACGCGGTAGCGGTCGGCCGTCGAGCGCGGCTCGCCCGTGCGGACGTCGCCCACGCCGGCCGTCGTCGACCAGGTGCCGTGGCTGTCCTTCGCGGTCGCGGTCACCCCGGGGACGCCCGCCCGGACCGCCGCCTCGATCGCGCGGCGGGTGGCGGAGTGGGCGCCTGCGGAGGCGCTGCCCGTGGTGGAGCCGGCGGCGACGGCCGGGCCCGCCACGGCCGCCGTGAGGAGCAGGGCGGTGGCGCCCACCAGGGTCGTGCGTGCACGCATGTCTTCCCCCAACTGTGCTGTTCGGTTCGGTCGGGGGAAGGGACCTTGCGTCGCTGTGTGAAGGTTGCCTTGGTGTAACCCGGTTGAGTGACTTTTGGCCGTTCTCGGGTCAGGGCTTCTTGAGCACCAGCTCCGTGTTGCGGTCCGTGGCGCTGCCGGCCAGGTTCTGCTTGCCGCCGCGGGCGTTGAAGGCCAGCTCGCGGTAGAGGGCCGCCAGGCCGGTCTGGCTGAGATCGGTGAAGTCGGTGCGGTGCGGGGCCGCGGACTCCACCAGCGTGGTGAAGACCGAGAGCGTGCCGTCCTTGTTGTCGACCAGCTCGATGATGCGGGCGAGTTGCGGGTGGTCGACGTGCGAGGCGGTCGTGATCTCCCAGAAGGACCGTCCGCCGGACCCGGTGTGCGGGGTGATGAGGTTGCGGTGGAGATGGCCGTTCACCCAGGCCAGCACGGTGCGGTGCCGGCCCAGGAGGGACAGCAGCTCGGTGCCGTTGTGCCGGCGCTCGCCGGGGCGGGCGGGGTCGGGGCGGGTGTTCGTCATCGACTTGCTGGTGTGGTGGCTGAAGACGACGGCGTAGGAGTCTTTGTTGTCCTTGAGGGTCCTGTCCAGCCAGTTCAGCTGGGCGGTGCCGATGGACCCCTCGTAGTGCCCGCCCGGGTCGGTGGTGTCCAGGCTGATGCCGATGACGTCGTCCGCGATGCGGAAGGTGTAGTACTGGGTGCCCGCGTCGAGGTTGGCGGAGGAGTAGCCGTGGCCGACCGGGCCGCGGCCGGCGTGGGCCGGGTTCAGGTGGGCCTTGAGGTAGTCGGCGGCCGTGTACGGGGCGCGCCGCTCGTCGGGGGTGACCGAGCGCATGGAGCGGGCATGGGCCTTGAGCACGTCGCGCAGCAGCGTGCCCTTGGGGTCCTTGGCGTTGTTGATCGCGTCCAGGATCTTCCGGGCGTCGGCCTCCGGCAGGCTCATGAGCTTCTTGCCGCCGACGGTGAACTCCGCGAGATACGGGTCGCCGTGCCCGTAGGTGCCCATCCCCAGGGCGTCGTGGTTGCCGACGGTGGAGTACCAGGGCAGGTTGAGGCCGGGGCTGCGCACCTCGCGGATCGCGGCGGCCAGGAAACCGTGCAGGCGGGGGAAGCCGAGCTCCTTGTCGGAGTCGCGCAGGGCCGAGTCGGGCTGCCAGTACTGCTTGAGCCCGCTGTTCATGACGCCCTCGTAGTGCCGCGGGTCACCGGTGTTGGGGGTGATGCGCCCGCCGCTGAGGACCTTCAGGTACCACTCCAGCTCGGAGTGGGCGTTGTTGTCCGTGTTGTCGCCGGTGGTCATCGCGAAGTGCAGCGGGGAACCGGTGACGGGGGCGCCGCGCAGCGCGTTGACCCGCTCCACGAGTGCGATGGCGCCGTGCACGGTGAGCGCCTCCTGCTGGCGCCAGGTGTGCCGGTCGGCGGAGCGCAGGAACTCCCAGCGCAGCGGGTGCTGGCTGTCCATCAGGTGCAGGTCGGTGAGCTGGACGAACGCGGCCAGCGCGGTACGGCGGCTCGCGCGGCCGGAGTGGGGCGTGGCCAGGTCGCTGCGCACCACGCGCTTCCAGCCGGGCCCGTCGCCGAGCCGGCGGTAGCCGGAACCGCTGCGCGGTGCGGCGACGCTCGCCAGGGTGGTGCCCTTGGTGTACGGGGCGAGAGGGGCCGCGGGGGCCTTGCGGGAGGAGGCGATCGCCGTCTCCTGCGTGCCGGTGCCGGTGGCGGTGGCGGCCTCGCTGTCGGTGGGGCGGAGGGCGTAGCCGACGCCTGCGGAGAGCGAGACCGCTCCGGCGGCGGCGAGGACGGTACGGCGGTGGACCCCCAGCGCGGAGCTGGCGACAGAGCGTATGCGCGACATGGCGCGATCTCCCCGAGTGCGAACGCGTCGGCAGTGGTCGCGGGCCGTCGCAGACGCGAACACCCCGCTCACTCTGGATGGTTGACATCGGGAATGACCTGCACGTGAACGCGGCGGCAACGCGCAGCGCCGATCACCGTACGTGGATCACGGGTGCGTAGGGCGGTCATGGAGCCGATTGCGCGTGGCCGGGGGCCGGTTACTCCTCGTTCATCTGCCGGGGTAGGGGGGACCCGCCCCGGGCCCGGCCCCGTTCCCCTTCGCCACCCGTCCGGACGCGGGCCGCTCGTGCCACAGCCGCAGGGCCACGTCGACCAGCCGCACCCGGTTCAGGCCGGGTACGGCGTCCAGGTCCTGCCAGGCCGCGAAGTCGGTGGATCCGCCTACCTCGTGGCGGAGTTCGCCGCCGGTGATCTCGCCCGCGTAGACGATCCGGACTCCGTGGTGGTCCGTTAGCCGGCGCAGGCGCCCGCTGCGGAAGACATGGCGGGTGGAGTCCACACCGAGGAGGCCGGTCACCTCGATGCGGTAGCCGGTCTCCTCGCTCACCTCGCGGCGGACGGTGTCGTACGGGTCCTCGCCGTGCTCCATGCCGCCGCCCGGCAGTACCCATTCAGGGGTGCCGTCGGGGCCCGGCGAGCGGGCGAGCAGGATCTGTCCGTCACGGACGCACACGGCGTAGGCCGCCACCCTCGACTTCCGTCGCATGGAGGGACGTTAGCGGGCTTGCTCCGGGTTGGCGGGCGAATATTCCGGAGCCGACCAGCGCAGGGGCAGGGCCGCGGGCGTCTCCAGGACCTCCGTGACACGGAAGCGCACGGTCCGCTCCCCGCCGGCGGTGAACTCGGTGTGCGCCTCGCCGGTGAGCTGGAGGGTGGTGCCGGTCGTCCAGTCGAGGAAGAGCAGTCCGGCGCGCGGGTCGGTGCGCAGGTTGCCGAGGGTCAGGAACATGGCGTTGCCCGCATAGTCCGGCCAGCTCAGTTCGTGCGGCGAGTCGACCCGGACGAAGCCGGGGTTGCCGCCGCGGTGGCTCACGTCGGCGCCGCCGGTGTGCACGGTGGCCAGGAAGAAGGTGTCGGCCGCCGCGATGAACCCGGCCTGACGGGAGGTCAGCCAGGCGGCCCGACGCGGTGTGCCCGGCTCGCGGCCCGGGACCCTCTCGTACGACTCCCGGCGCTGGATGTACTTCGGGCAGTTGGAGAACACCTGGTCGGCCCGGACCGCGAAGCCCCGGGCCGTGGGCCGCAGGCGGCCGTTGAGACGCATCCGGCGGCGGGTGCGCGGGTCGAGGGCGAGGGTGCCGACGGGGGTGTCCGGTGCAGCCATGGCCGTCGCGAGCGGGTCGGTCGGGGGTGGCCCCCCGGCGACGGACATCTGCCGGGGCCCGGTGGCCCGGACGAAGCCGGGGGCACCCGTGACCGGCGAGGCCCACACCCGGCCGGTACGGGGGTCCGCCGCGCCCAGGACCAGCAGCGGCTGGAGTTCCAGGAAGGCCGCCGCCACCGGCTTGATGCCCTGGCCGAGGGACTGGCCGACGTGGTCGGCGCGGTCCCGCACGCCGACCAGGTCCTGCACGGCGCGCGAACCGGCGTGGTACACGCTCATGGCTAGAAGAAACCGCAGGTCGGGGCGGAGGCGTGCGGCGCAGGCGCATCCTCGGCGCCATGCGGCACGGAGATCTCCAGGCGGGTGCCGTCCGGGTCGTGGAAGAAGATCCCGCCCGAGGCCGAGCCCTCCCGGTGGGCCACCAGGCCCTCGTGGGCGAACTCCACTCCGGCGGCCCTGAGCGCCGTCTCGTACTCCCGGACCCGGTCCACCGAGTCGGCCGTGAAGGCCAGGTGGTGCAGCCCGGCCCGGCCGCCGTCGTACGACCCCTGCGCCTGCTGCCAGAGGGTGACGACGGGGGCGTCGCCGCCGTCCCCGAGGAACGCGTACCTCCGGTCGTCCGCCTTGCCCTCGGCGAGCAGGGCGAAGCCCAGGACGTCCCGGTAGAAGGCGAGGGAACGGTCCAGGTCGGTGACGTTCAGGCCGGTGTGGCCGGTGCGCAGGGTCATGGCTCTCCCCTTCGGGGTAGGTATCTAACCGTCTTAATCGAGCTTAGGGGGTTAGAATGACGGGTGTCAACCGCTCACGTACTCTTGACCGGTTAGCCGAGAAGGAGAGCCCGATGTCCGCCGCCCGCGATCCCCGCCCGCTCACCGGTGAGCCCCTCGCCCTCGACCTGCTCAACACCAGGTGGAACAGGGAGGGCGTCACCCAGGACCTGCTCGCCGACGCCGAGGGCCTCGCGGTGTGGCTCGCGAGCAACGGGCTCGACGGCACCCACGCGGCCGACGCGGACGTCCTGCGCCATCTGCGGCAGGCGCGCGAGGCGCTGCAGACCGCGGTGGACGGGTCACTGGCGCAGGGGGCGCCGCTGGTCGACGCCGTGCTCGCGCACGGGCGCATCCGGGTCCGGCTGACCGAGGACGGCGCGGCCGAGGAGCCCGAGTTCGCCGACCCGTCCTGGGGGCCGGCCTGGCTGGCCGCCAGGAACTACCTGGAACTGCTCGGCGAGGCTCCGGACCGGATCCGCTCGTGCGCCCACGAGTCGTGCATCCTGCACTTCTACGACACGTCCAGGAACGGCACCCGCCGCTGGTGCTCGATGGCCGCGTGCGGCAACCGCGCGAAGGCGTCCCGCCATTACGCCCGCTCGAAGGAGAACTGAGTAAATAGCGGGCTATTGAGCCTCCATCCGGGCAAATCGCATCGCGGGTTTTCCCCATACATCCATATCGATTAGGTCAACGGTCCCCACATTCCGGCCCTTTGGGTAA
This sequence comes from Streptomyces sp. NPDC031100, assembly GCF_055570785.1. Taxonomy (NCBI): domain Bacteria; kingdom Bacillati; phylum Actinomycetota; class Actinomycetes; order Kitasatosporales; family Streptomycetaceae; genus Streptomyces; species Streptomyces sp. NPDC031100. The sequence goes on along the minus strand of NZ_JBVIGN010000022.1, from coordinate 12,262 downwards.
AGCTGTGCCCTCGTCCGGCACTGGATTCTTTACCTACAAGGGATGCCGATGACCCACACCCCCGAGCGGGATCCGATACCCGGCCACAGACGCCTGGCCCGCATAGCGATGGCCGTGGGCGTGGTGGCCGCTCTCTGCGCGACCGGGCCGATATCCCTGGCCCTCGCCGCCGACGCGCCGCCCGCCACGGCCGCCGACCCCGGCGTCAAGTCCGCCCACGACAAGCTCGGTTCGGACGACTCCGACCTGCTTGCCGAGGCCAAGGCGGACGGCGACAAGAACGTCACGATGATGATCGCGACCGCGCCCGGTAAGACTGAGCAGGTCGCCGAGGAGCTGGACGCGGTCAAGGGCGGCTCGGTGGGCCGTACCTACGACAAGCTCGGCTACGTCCGCGCCACCGTCCCGACCGCGAAGGCGGACTCGGCGATCGCGGCCGCCGCGAAGCTGTCCTCGGTGCAGGCGATCGACCTGCGCCAGGAGATCCAGCTGGACGACCCCGCCCCGAGCGTGGACACCGCGCAGGGCGCCAAGGCCTCGGCATCGGCGGGCACCTACTCCGGGCCGGGCAAGGACACCCCGGCGGAGAACCCGTACAACCCGTCCTTCGAGACCGGTGCCGTCGACTTCGTCCAGGACCACCCGAAGGCGGACGGCCGCGGCGTCACCATCGGCATCCTCGACTCCGGCGTCGACCTCGGCCACCCGGCGCTGCAGAAGACCACCACCGGCGAGCGCAAGATCGTCGACTGGGTCACCGCGACCGACCCGATCACCGACAGCGACGGCACGTGGCGCCGGATGACCAACCCGGTCAGCGGCCCGTCGTTCAGCTTCGGGGGCGCGACCTGGAAGGCGCCCGAAGGCAACTACCAGGTCAACCTGTTCCGCGAGTCCGCGACGGCCGGCGGCGACGCCAAGGGCGACGCCAACCGGGACGGCGACACCACCGACGTCTGGGGCATCCTCTACGACCCGGCCGCCGGCACCGTCCGCGTCGACCTGAACAACAACTTCGACTTCACCGACGACACGCCGATGAAGCCGTACAAGGACGGCTACCAGATCGGCTACTTCGGCACCGACAACCCGTCGACCGACGTCGTCGAGCGGCAGCCGTTCGTCGTCCAGATCCGCAAGGACGTACCGACCGATCCGTACGGCGGCGACTGGGTCGGCAAGAAGGCCGACTTCGTCAACATCGGCGTCATCGAGTCCGAGCACGGCACCCACGTCGCCGGCATCACCGCCGCCAACGGCCTGTTCGGCGGGAAGATGAACGGCGCCGCCCCCGGCGCGAAGATCGTCTCCTCGCGTGCCTGCACCTGGACCGGCGGCTGCACCAACATCGCCCTCACCGAGGGCATGATCGACCTGGTCACCAACCGGGGCGTCGACATCGTCAACATGTCGATCGGCGGTCTGCCGGCGCTGAACGACGGCAACAACGCGCGCGCCGAGCTGTACACGCGGCTCATCGACACCTACGGCGTCCAGCTCGTCATCTCCGCGGGCAACTCCGGTCCCGGCGCCAACACCATCGGCGACCCCGGCCTCGCGGACAAGGTGATCTCGGTCGGCGCGGGCATCTCCAAGGCGACCTGGGCCGCCAACTACGGCTCGGCCGTGGAGAAGAAGTACGCGATGATGCCCTTCTCCTCGCGCGGCCCGCGTGAGGACGGCGGCTTCACCCCGACCCTGGTCGCGCCCGGCGCCGCGATCAACACCACCCAGACCTGGCTGCCGGGCTCCCCGGTCGCCGAGTCGGGCTACTCGCTGCCGGCAGGCTACTCGATGCTCCAGGGCACCTCGATGGCGTCCCCGCAGGCCACGGGCGCGAGCGCACTGCTGCTGAGCGCCGCCAAGCAGAAGGGCATCGACCTGACGCCCGCCAGGCTGCGCACGGCGCTGACCTCGACGGCCGACCACATCAGGGGCGCGCAGGCCTACGAGGAGGGCGCGGGCCGCATCAACATCGTGGACGCGTGGGACGCCATCCGCGACGACGCCGAGTCCCACGACTACACCGTGAAGGCCCCGGTCGACACCGCGCTCGACGCCGCGCTGAAGACCCCGGGCTTCGGCACCGGCCTGTACGACCGTGAGGGCGGCCTGAAGGCCGGGCAGAAGAAGACGTACGACGTCACGATCACCCGTACGTCCGGCCCGGACAAGGCCGTCTGGCACGAGCTGCACTTCGAGAACAACGCGGGCGGCACCTTCCGGATCCTCGGCGACGACGTGGTGAAGCTGCCGCTCAACCAGCCGGTCACCGTCAAGGTCCAGGCGGCCCCGAAGTCCGCGGGCCTCAAGAGCGCGATCCTGGAGGTCGACGACCCGAGCACGGAGGGGATCGACAAGCAGATCCTCACCACCGTCGTGGTCGCCACCCCGGTGAACTACACCTACTCCGCGTCGAGTTCGGTGCAGCGCAACAGCACGCAGTCGTACTTCCTGACCGTGCCCGCGGGCGCGAAGTCGCTCGAGGTCGCGATCGGCGGGCTGCAGGACAAGAGCCAGACCCGGTTCATCGCGATCCACCCGTACGGCACTCCGGTCGACACCACCGGCACCCCGTACTGCTACAACAACTACCTCGACGGCAACGGCTGCAAGCCGGACGTGCGCTCCTACGCCGACCCGCAGCCCGGCGTCTGGGAGGTCGAGGTCGAGTCCCGTCGTACCTCGCCGCTGCTCGACAACCCGTACACGCTGGACGTCTCCGTCCTCGGCGCGGCCTTCGACCCGGAGACCGTGACCGTGCCCGAGGCCAAGGTCGGCACCCCGGCCACCGCCTCCTGGAAGGTGACCAACAAGTACGCGGCCCTCGACGGCAAGCTGGTCGGCGGCCCGCTCGGCTCCTCCAAGACGGCCCGCCCGACGATCAAGGAGGGCGAGACGCAGACCACCACGGTGGACGTCCCGGCCGGCGCCAAGTCCCTGGACGTGGCCATCGGCAACGTCTCCGACGCCTCCGCCGACCTGGACCTGACCGTGTACGACGCGAGCGGCAAGCAGGTCGCGCAGTCCGCGGACGGCGACTCGGAGGAGGCGGTCTCCGTCCCGTCCCCGGCCGCCGGCACGTACACCATCAAGGTCGTGGGCTACGCAGTCCCGTCCGGCTCGACCGCCTACGACTACCGGGACGTGTTCTTCTCCGCCACGCTCGGCACCGTCACGGTCGACGGCTCGGCCCCGGTCAAGCTCGGCACGGGCGACTCGGCCACGGTGACCGGCCAGGTCACGGCCGCCGCCGAGGCCCCCGCGGGCCGCGAGTTCTTCGGCCGGGTCCAGCTGGTGAACGCGCGCGGCACGGTTGCGGGCACCGGCAGCGTGAAGATCGAGAAGGTCACGCCGTAACGCCGGCCTGACCTCGGGTGAGGGGCGGGTGTCCGGTCGGGACACCCGCCCCTTCACGGTCCCTGGGGCGGGCACGAGGTGTGCCGGGAGTCCGGCAGGGCCTCGGTGATCCAGGCGCGGTCGGCGGCCACGCGGGCGTCGCCCACGGCCCACAGGCTCGCGGCCTGGTGGCCCCGGTCGACTCCGACGAGCACGTGCTGTCCCTTGCGCGGGGCCGGGTCGGCGTCCTCGCCGAGGAGGACGGTGACCTCGGCCGGGCCGTGGGCCGGCTTGTAGGAGCGGGTCACGCTCAGCACGATCCGGGTCAAGGGGGCCCGCGTCCGCGGATCCACCGCGGCCACCGTGCCCTCGGCGACCAGCTGGTAGCAGGCGAGGGCCAGCGCCGGGTCGGCGGGCCGCCCGCCCGCGCCGGAGTACTCGGCCGAACCGCCGGCGTCGCTCTTCGCGGCGTCGGCGCTGCTCCCGCTCATCGAGTCGCTCGCTCCGTTGTGCACCACGACCCAGCCGAGCCCGGCGACCATGCTGAAGGCCGCCGCGCCGGCGAGCGAGCCGAGCGCGATCCGCAGTGCCCGGCGCGGGCCCGACGGGCGCCCCGGGCGCAGGGGGCCGGCCGGGCGTGCGGGACCGGCGGGACGCCTGGCGCCGCGGGGGCGTTTCCCCGGCTGACCCGACTGACCCGACTGACCCGGCTGAGCGGGCCGAGCGGGCCGAGCAGGCGCAGCGGACTCCGCGGGCTCGGCCTCCGTCGGCTCCTCGCCGGTCAAGGCCTCCGCGAGCCAGGTCAGCTGTTCCTTCAGCACCGCCACGTCGGCCTCGGCCGAGCGGTGTTCGGTCAGGAAGGCGGCGTCCCGGCGGGCTTCCTCCGGCAGGGGTTCGCCCGTGATGGCGGCCATGAGCGCGTCCATGCCGGCGTACTCCCCCGCTCCTGCCGTGCCCTCGTGTTCGGCGGTCACGTCACACCACCTCGTCCTCGTGCAGCCGTTCGCGCAGCGCGCGGACCGCCGTGTGCAGCCTGCTCTTGACCGTGCCCTCGGGAACGCCCAGCTCCTCGGCGATCCCGCGCACCGGCAGATCGGCGAAGAAGCGCAGGATCACCACCTGCCGCTGGGCGTCGGGCAGCTCGTCCAGCCCCTGGGCGACGGCGAGGGAGAGCAGGCTGGTCTCCTCGCCGGAGGGGTGCGCGGGCTCGCGCTGCGACGCCAGCCGCTCCCCCAGCCGCTCCTGGCGCCGCTTGGCCCGGTGCCAGTCCATGGCCAGGTTGGAGGCGACCACCGCCGCCCACGCCGACACGTCCCGCGGCGCCTCGCGCCCGCTCGCGGCTCGCTCCAGCAGCCGCAGGCGTACCTGCTGCACCCCGTCCAGCAGGTCCGCCTGCGGCACCCCGCCGAGCGCGAGCACCGCCCGTACCCGGCGTTCCTGGGCCGCGTCCAGTGGATCGCCGTCGATACGGGCACTGCGGTCCGCACCGGCGTACGCACCCTGGTCGCGGCACGCCCCTCCGCGCAGCACAAGCCACCCCCTCACGCATGTGCCCCTAGGACGCCGGCGGGGGCGAAAACGTTCGACCGGATCGGACGGACCCGTAGAGGCGTACGTCACACCGCCGTGTGGCCGGGGCCCGGGCGGGCAGGGTCGGCACAGCACAGCTTGCGGCGCGGGGTCGCCGCCGAGGGAATATCTCCAGCTCAGCGGGGTGTGCGACGGAGGTCCGCAACCATCGGCCGGGTGATCGTGTCCCACTCTTCGAGCACGCACCGCAAAGAATTGGACAGGTGGACCGGGGTCGGCCGCATGATGGACAGGCCCCGGTCACGCAGAGGCACAGCAAGAGACACGTAGAGGGAGTCGCCGTGAGGGTCGGAATCGTCGGAGCCACCGGTCAGGTCGGCACGGTCATGCGCAGGATCCTCGTGGAGCGGGCTGCATTTAATTCTCTGGGCCCGGTCACGGAGCTGCGCCTGTTCGCCTCGGCCCGCTCGGCCGGGACCGTGCTGGACGGCGTGACGGTGGAGGACGCGGCGACCGCCGACTACACCGGCCTCGACATCGTGATCTTCTCCGCGGGCGGCGCGACCTCGAAGGCACTGGCCGAGAAGGTCGCCTCCCAGGGCGCCGTGGTGATCGACAACTCCTCCGCCTGGCGGAAGGACCCCGAGGTCCCGCTGGTGGTCTCCGAGGTGAACCCGCACGCGATCGCGGACCGCCCCAAGGGCATCATCGCCAACCCGAACTGCACCACGATGGCCGCGATGCCGGTCCTGAAGCCGCTGCACGAGGAGGCCGGGCTCGAGGCGCTGGTCGTGGCGACCTACCAGGCGGTGTCCGGCTCCGGTGTCGCGGGCGTGGCCGAGCTGCACGGCCAGGTGCAGAAGGTGGCCGCCGAGGCGGACAAGCTGACCCACGACGGCGAGGCGGTCGACTTCCCCGAGCCGCAGGTCTACCAGCGCAATATCGCCTTCAACGTGCTCCCGCTGGCGGGCTCGATCGTCGACGACGGTCTGAACGAGACCGACGAGGAGCAGAAGCTGCGCAACGAGTCCCGCAAGATCCTGGAGATCCCGGGCCTGAAGGTCTCCGGCACCTGTGTGCGTGTCCCGGTCTTCTCCGGCCACTCCCTGCAGGTCAACGCCCGCTTCGCCCGTCCGATCTCCCCCGAGCGCGCCACCGAGCTGCTCGCGGGCGCCCCGGGCGTCGTCCTCTCCGAGATCCCGACCCCGCTGCAGGCGGCCGGCAAGGACCCGTCGTACGTCGGCCGCATCCGCCGCGACGAGACGGCGGAGAACGGTCTGGCGCTGTTCATCTCCAACGACAACCTCCGCAAGGGCGCCGCGCTGAACGCGGTGCAGATCGCGGAACTGGTGGCGGCCGAGCTCAAGGGCTGATGGCTCGGCACACGACACGTCAGGGCGGGCACCTCATGGGTGCCCGCCCTCCTTTCATAGGGCTTTCCCTAGGGCTGCGCCGCGGAGCCCCGGGACGTCGCTCTTCGTGCAGGTCCCGTGGAAGGATGGCCGAACGTACACACAACGAGGAGATGACCGCGTGCCTGGCACAAACCTGACTCGCGAAGAGGCGCAGCAGCGGGCAGAGCTGCTCACCGTTGACTCGTACGAGATCGATCTCGACCTCTCCGGAGCGCAGGGGGGCGGTACCTACCGGTCCGTGACCACGGTGCGCTTCGACGCCGCTGAAAACGGTGCGACGTCCTTCATCGACCTGGTGGCGCCGGCCGTCCACGAGGTGACGCTCAACGGGGACGCGCTGGACCCCGCCGAGGTCTTCGCGGACTCCCGGATCGCGCTGCCCGGGCTGCTGGCGGGCCGCAACGTGCTCCGTGTGGTCGCCGACTGCGCGTACACCAACACCGGCGAGGGCCTGCACCGCTTCGTGGACCCGGTCGACGAGCAGGCCTACCTGTACACCCAGTTCGAGGTGCCGGACGCCCGCCGGGTCTTCGCCTCGTTCGAGCAGCCTGACCTGAAGGCGACCTTCCAGTTCACGGTGAAGGCACCGACTGGCTGGACGGTCATTTCCAACTCGCCCACGCCGGAGCCCAAGGACGACGTCTGGGTCTTCGAGCCGACGCCGCGCATCTCGTCGTACATCACCGCGCTGATCGTCGGGCCGTACCACTCCGTGCACAGCGTGTACGAGAAGGACGGGCAGAGCGTGCCGCTCGGCATCTACTGCCGTCCCTCGCTCGCCGAGTTCCTGGACTCGGACGCGATCTTCGAGGTGACCCGGCAGGGCTTCGACTGGTTCCAGGAGAAGTTCGACTACGCGTACCCGTTCAAGAAGTACGACCAGCTCTTCGTGCCCGAGTTCAACGCGGGCGCGATGGAGAACGCGGGCGCGGTGACCATCCGCGACCAGTACGTCTTCCGGTCCAAGGTGACGGACGCGGCGTACGAGACGCGCGCCGAGACGATCCTGCACGAGCTGGCCCACATGTGGTTCGGCGACCTGGTCACCATGGAGTGGTGGAACGACCTGTGGCTGAACGAGTCGTTCGCCACCTACACCTCCATCGCCTGCCAGGCCTCCGCGCCCGGCTCGCAGTGGCCGCACTCGTGGACCACGTTCGCCAACTCGATGAAGACCTGGGCGTACCGGCAGGACCAGCTGCCCTCCACGCACCCGATCATGGCGGACATCCGCGACCTGGACGACGTGCTGGTCAACTTCGACGGCATCACGTACGCCAAGGGCGCGAGCGTGCTCAAGCAGCTGGTCGCGTACGTCGGCGAGGACGAGTTCTTCAAGGGCGTGCAGGCCTATTTCAAGGCGCACGCGTTCGGCAACACCCGCCTGTCCGACCTGCTGGGCGCCCTGGAGGAGACCTCCGGCCGCGACCTGAAGACCTGGTCGAAGAAGTGGCTGGAGACGGCCGGCATCAACATCCTGCGGCCCGAGGTCGCCACCGACGCCGACGGGGTCGTCACCTCCTTCGCGGTCCGCCAGGAGGCCCCGGCGCTGCCGGCCGGCGCCAAGGGCGAGCCGACGCTGCGCCCGCACCGCATCGCGGTCGGCCTGTACGACCTGGACGAGGTGAGCGGCAAGCTGCTGCGCTCCGACCGGATCGAGCTGGATGTCGACGGCGAGCTGACCGCCGTACCGCAGCTGGCCGGCCGGCGCCGCCCGGCCGTCGTCCTCCTCAACGACGACGACCTGTCGTACGCGAAGGTCCGGCTGGACGAGGAGTCGCTGAAGGTCGTCACCGAGCGCCTCGGCGACTTCGAGGCGTCCCTGCCGCGTGCCCTGTGCTGGGCGTCGGCCTGGGACATGACCCGCGACGGCGAGCTGGCCACCCGCGACTACCTGTCGCTGGTGCTGTCCGGCATCGGCAAGGAGTCCGACATCGGCGTGGTGCAGTCGCTGCAGCGCCAGGTGAAGCTGGCGATCGACCTGTACGCCGCACCGGTCACCCGCGAGGCCCTGCTGACCCGCTGGACCGACGCCACGCTGGCCCATCTGCGCGCCGCCGCGCCGGGCGGCGACCACCAGCTGGCCTGGGCGCGCGCCTTCGCGGCGACCGCCCGGACGCCGGAGCAGCTGGACCTCCTGGAGAGCCTGCTGGACGGCACCCACACGATCGAGGGCCTGGCCGTCGACACGGAGCTGCGCTGGGCGTTCGTGGAGCGGCTCGCGGCGGTCGGCCGCTTCGACGAGGCGGAGATCTCGGCCGAGTACGAGCGGGACAAGACCGCGGCCGGTGAGCGCCACGCGGCCACCAGCCGGGCCGCCCGCCCGACCCCGGAGGCCAAGGCGGAGGCGTGGGCGTCGGTGATCGAATCCGACAAGCTGCCCAACGCCGTGCAGGAGGCCGTGATCAGCGGCTTCGTCCAGACCGACCAGCGGGAGCTGCTGGCGCCGTACGCGGACACGTACTTCGAGGTCGTCAAGGACGTCTGGGACTCCCGTTCGCACGAGATCGCCCAGCAGATCGCGGTCGGCCTGTACCCGGCGATCCAGGTCTCGGAGGAGACCCTGACCAAGACGGACACCTGGCTGTCCGCGGCCGAGCCCAACGCGGCCCTGCGCCGGCTGGTCTCGGAGTCCCGCTCGGGCGTCGAGCGGGCGCTGCGGGCGCAGGCGGTGGACGCGGAGGCTGCAAAGTAGCCCGTCGTACGAATGGTCCGTCATACGGCTGGTCCGCCATACGACGGTGAAAGGGCGCCCGGCTCCGAGCTGGGCGCCCTTCCTCTGTGTTCACAGCCGGCGGGCGATGTCCAACATGGTCCGCACATGCAGCCCGGTCTGCGCGGACACCGGTATCCAGCGCAGCTCGTAGGCCTTGTCGAGTTCCCGGCACCACTCGCGCACCAGGTCCGTGAGGAGGCAGGCGGTGTCGGGGGCGGTGCGGTCCAGGGCCCGGCGCATCATGGCCGCCACGCGCAGCGGGATGCGGCGGGCGGCGACCCCGAGGGTCGCGAAGTGGCCCCGGGAACCGCCGCGCTCCTGAGCCCAGCCGGTGGCGATCGACGGCGCGACGGCCAGCAGTTCCCGGGCGGCGGTGTACAGGGGCAGCAGGTCCTCGGACACGTCGTCGGCCGCGGTGCCGGCGAGCAGCGCCGCCAGCTCCCCGGTGCGGCCCAGCATCAGCTCGGCCGCCCGCGCGATCTCACCCTGCGGGTCGGGGGCGGGCCGGGGGTCGCTCACCGCCGGGACGGACCAGGCCGGCGCCTCGACGAGGACGGTCAGGGTGCGGTAGCGCCACGGGTACAGCCAGGTGCTCTCGGCGACGAAGCCGCTCGGGTCCCGTTCGTTCCCGGTGTTCCCGTCCGGGAGCCGCAGGACCCCGGGCGGGTCCGGCTGCCAGTCGGGGGCGTCGTACGGACGGTGGTCGAGGGGGATGCGCAGGAGTGCGGCCGTCTCGCGGAAGGCGCGCGCGGCGCCGGGCACCTTCCTGGTCTGCAGGGTGAAGGCGCCGCCGACCTCGATGCCGTGCAGGCTGAACTGGACCTCGGGCCGCAGTTCGTCCAGCAGCCGCACGAGCGCCGCCGACTCGGGCAGCGGCTCCCGGCCGGTGCCGGGGGCGGGCAGCGACTCGGGCTGACAGGCGAACTCGGGCCGGTAGAAGTACCGGTGGCACTCCTCCAGCGAGGGCGACGGCTCCTCGGGCTGCCAGCCGTGCGCGAGACGAGCCCCGTCCGGGTCGAGACACAGCAGGAAGTGCCAGGTGCAGCCGAGCGGCTCCAGGCTCCCGGGTCTGTGCGCCAGGATCCTGGCGAGCCGGAGTACGGAGGCCCCGCCCACCGGCTCGTTGGCGTGCGCACCGGCCACGGTGAGGATCTGCCGTTCCCCGCGCCCCGCGGACAGCAGCCACAGCGGGCGCCCGGCCCGGCTCTCGCCGACGGCACGCAGCCGCAGCACGCCCGGCGCCGCGGCGACCAGCGCGAGGGCGTGCCGCTCCAGTTGGTCGACGCCGGGATAGCCCATGTCAACTCCACTTCTGTCACCGGGTGTTGAGCGTTCCCATGGGAGCGTCGAGAGTGGGCCCCGTCAAGGGCGACCCGCGATGTCAGGTCACCGTTCCTAGAGACTGAGCGGGAGTGAGTCCTGTTGCCAGGACCTGTGCTCAGCCGCGTGCCCCGGACGGTGTTGGGCACACTGGTCCCCCGCTTTCTCGCCGTGTCCGGCGCGCACGGATCGTGTCCGTGGTCCGGGATACGGGGGCGGGTTCCCTCACGCCCCGGGGTGCCCGGTTCGGCCTGGACGGTCCGATGCCCGCACCCATCGCTCTGGTGGGTGCGGGGCGGTGCCGTCCGTCGCCGGATCGGGTGCCCAAGGGCGCGCCTTCCGATCGCCACGGCTGCCGCGTCGTGGCGAGTGGTCTTCCTGTCCTTCTTGGTGAGGGGCTTTTGCCAGTGCTGGGCGCCCCACTTGGAGGTGTAGGCCGGGTCGACGGCGACGACGGGGATGCCGAGTTCGGCGGCCATCGACACCAGTCGGGCCCGCAGCCTGGCCACGGGCATGCCGGAGATGAGCTTGCGGAACCGCTTCCGTCTGCCGTGCTTTTCCCGCGTCTTATCCGGCAAAGTCCAGGTCCTCGACGGCAAGCGTCAGGCCGTGGCGTTTGGCGAAGTGCAGCAGCCGGATCAGGGCGTGCCGGACCTGTGCGTCGCGGTGCTGGGCGGTGCCGGACAGGTCGTAGTCGAAGCGGTGTGGTCTGCCGACCGGGTTGCCGTGGGCGTCGAGCCGCCAGGCGGCCAGATGGTCGGCGTTGGTGTCGACTCCGACGACTCCGCCGGCCCGCGCCTGGGCAAGCGGCACAGTCTTGACCGGCGGGATCTGCCAGGAGGCGGTCAGGTACCAGCGGCCCCGCTGCACGTCCTCGTGGATTCGGTACGCCACCGCCCGGTTCGCGGCGATGCGGTCGGCCCACTCCGCACCCCGGTGGTGGAAGACGACGCGGGAGGCGAGTACGTACCGGCCGTTCTTGCTGTTGGCCAGGTGGGCGAGCAGGGCGGGGAGTTTGATGCTGACCTCGCCGTCCGCGGTGATGCGGATCGTCTCGTTGCCGAACCGCTTGCCCGACTCTCCGTCCGCCTGGAGGAACCGGCGCGAGGGTTCCCACCGGCAGCGCCAGGCGTCCTCACTCAGCCCGGCTTCTTCAAGGTGATGCCGAGTGTTCAGCAGCTGCTTACCGCCCCGCACCACACGCACCCGCCCGGCCTCCCGGCCGGCCTGCTCGCACTCCAGCCGGTCGGCCAACACATGCAGGCGCCGGGTCTTGGCATGCCACTCCTGGCGTGTGCGGTACCCGCCCGGGGCCCGCTTGGTCCCCGGCTCACCCACCGGCAACGACAACCGGCGCGCGACCGTGCGCACACCCGCCTCAAGACCCTGGATGTGCGCCGCCTGGGCCCGCCAGGCCAACGCCCATTGATCGTGCGTGGCCTTCGTTATGCTGCCCGCCCAGCGCGAGGACGACTCCACCGTCAGGGCCCGCTTGCGCTCCGCCCACGCGTCGGTGTCGTGCTCCAGACCGGCGGCGCAGCGGGCCCGTAGATCCCGCCCGGCCAGCGTGCCGAGGTGGCCGCCGACCAGCCTGAGCACCTCCTCGTCCCCGGCCGACAGGTGCTTGAGCCGGGTACGGATGGCCACACCGCACGAGCCGAGGGCAACGAAAGGCGCCGCCACCTCGCGCAGCCCGCCCATTCCCCTCACCCCCTGCCGCGTGCCGAAGATCCCGTCACTCATCCAACGAGCACCGTCCGCAAAGGTCACACATTCGATGCAAGAACTCCCGTTCCTCCGGAGTCATACGCACCGTAGCCGCCACGCTCACTCATGCGCGCCCTAGGTGTATTGATCACGAGCGTTGTTAACGCGGGCCGGGCTTGATCACGGCGAAGGCCTCCGTGTGTGGTGGAGGTGTCGAATCTTCACCGCACGGAGG
>NZ_JBVIGN010000021.1:0-129764 GCF_055570785.1 Streptomyces sp. NPDC031100 | reverse complement strand
CCTCCACACCTACAACCACCACCGCTGCCACACCGCACTCGGCGGCCAGCCACCCATCACCCGCGTGAACAACCCTGCGGGTCAATACACCTAGGTCCTGTCTGATGGGTCGTGTGACTCCCCTTGGGGCTGATCGTTCTGGTCGGTGTGGGGCGAGGGGACTTGTCGAACGAGGAGTGGGCTCGTCTGGAGCCTCACTTGCCGAAGAACGTTGGGCGGGGCGGGCGTTGGAAGGATCACCGTAGAGTGATCAACGGGATCCTCTTCCGTCACCGGACCGGTATCCCGTGGCGGGATCTCCCGACGCGGTTCGGAAAGTGGCAGACGATTTACGACAGGCATCGACGCTGGTCAGCCGACGGAACCTGGGAAAGGCTCTTGCGAGCGGTCCAGGCCGATGCCGACGTGGAGAGCCGCATCGACTGGTCCATGGTCGGTGTCGACTCCACGGTATGCCGCGCCCATCAGCATGCCGCGGGCGCTCGCCGACAGACCCCGCGGAAGCCCGGGAAACGCACACGCCCAGTCCGCCACCGAGCCGATGAGGCTCTTGGGCGTTCCCGTGGAGGACTGAGCACAAAGATCCACTTGGCGGGTGAGGGCGGTGTGCGGGCCCTGGCCCTGCTCATCACACCAGGCCAGTGGGGCGACGCTCCACAGATGATCCCAGTCCTGGACCAGGTCCGCGTTGCCCGCCCGACGGGCGGACACCCACGTACCCGGCCGGATCACCTGAGCGCGGACAAGGCGTACAGCTCGCGCCGCAATCGGCGCTGCCTGCGGCGACGCCAGATCGGCCACACCATCCCAGAGCCCGAGAACCAGCGGGCCAACCGTCGACGCCGCGGCCGTGCGGGCGGTCGGCCTACCGGCTTCGATTCGGCAGCGTATGCCCGCAGAAACGAAGTCGAGCGACTGATCGGGAAGTTGAAGATCAACCGGGCAGTGGCCATGCGCTTCGACAAGCGGGCATACGTCTTTCACGGCACGGTGACCGTGGCCGCGATCCGGTTGTGGCTGCGCTCGTGAGTGCGACGGGCCTCATGGGCGGTACCCCTCTGCAACCAGGGCCTGCATGAGATCGCGCGCCCGCGCTGCTGCTGCGTTGTCGTCGAGCAACTGGATCTCCTGGTTGGCCGCCATCGCGATGCCGGCCAGTTGAGAGACGAGACCGTCAGGATCCCGCTCGGCGGCGATCTGACCTGCGGACTGTGCGGTCACGATCTGCGCGCGCAGGAAGGTCCGCCAGCGACGCACCGCATCTTGGAGGAAGGCGCGCAGGTCGCCGGGCTGTCCGTCCAGTTCACACGATGCAGCAGTGACGAAACAGCCGTTGGGGAACGGGCTGTTGGCCAGATAGTCACACCACCTGTCGATGACCACGTGTAGACGTGCCAGGCCGGGTTCCGTCGCGCGGCAGGGCACTACGACTGCTTCGGTGAACATGTCCACCGCCCGGCTCAGGGCGGCGAGCTGGAGTTCCGCCCGGGAGCCGAAGGGGCCGACCACCCCGGCCTTGCTCATACCGAGCGTCTCGGCCAGGGAGCCGATGGTCAGGCCGGACAGTCCCGCGCTGGATGCCTGGGTCACGGCGATGTCGACGATCCGGTCGCGGGTGCGCTGGGCCTCGTCGGCTGATCTCCTCACGGCCAGAGAGTTTAGCGAACGCCCGTGTGCTAATTTTTTGGCGAACGACCGTACGCTAAAGATTGGGGAGTGGGCTGATGCGTGTCCGATGGCTGGGCTGGGCCGGGGTGGAACTCGAAGCGCAGGGCGAGAGTTTGGTCATCGATCTGCTCGGCGAACCCGGGGGCGTCTTGGAGGGAACTGGCCTGTCAGCCCCGATGCCCAAGGTCACCCGCCCCCGCACGGAGGGGCATGTACTGGCCGGGCTCTGCACCCATCTCCACCGCGACCACACCGACGCCGCCGCACTCGCGCAAGCCCTGCGCCCCGGCGCCCCGGTCCTTCACCCGGCACCGTTCGGCGGAGACGCCCACGAGAACCTCTGGACGCTCAAGGCCGACGGTGAACTCACCGAACTAGGGCTCCCCAGGCGCCCGATGGCAGCTTGGGAGACCACGATGATCGGACCGTTCACCATCGCCGCCGTGCCCGCCGTCGACGGTATCGGCGACCCGCAACTGTCCTGGGCGATCGAGGCCGGCGGGAAGCGCGTGATCCACCTGGGCGACAGCATGTTCCACGGCTACTGGTGGCGCGCCGCCCACCGCCACGGCCCCTTCGACGCGGTACTGACGCCCATCAATGGACCCGCTCTGTGCTTTCCGCACTGCCAGCCCGCGAGCCCGCTTCCCGCCGCACTCGACGCTGAACACGCAGCCCTGGCCGCACGGTTGCTCGGGGCAAAGGCCGCCATCCCGATCCACTACGACGGATTCCATCTCGACGGCGTCTACAGCACCCAGCCCAACGAACTGTCCCGCTATCTCGATGCTGCAGCCGCCGAGAAGTACCAGGTCTTCCCCTTGCAGCCAGGTGAAGCCATAACCATCTGACAGGACACCACTCCAAGACGACGGATCAACCACGACCCATCAGACAGGACCTAACCCACCCAAGCGCTGTCAACTGGCAGCAGTTCCAACCCTCTCCGTACGATCCCGGCCGGGCAAGTGCCCTGTCCGGATTCCGCCGGTCATGACCCCGGCCGCGCGCCACGCTGGCTTCATGACCACCTACCTCGCACGACCGCTGACACCTCCGGTCCTCAAGGAGCTGCGCACCCGAGACGACGCGGGCCGCCCCATGATTCCCTTCACCGACGCCGAGGGCGACGCACCCCTGCGCTGCTGCCTGCGCCGCAGCACACCCGGCGAGCGCATCGCCCTGGTCTCGTACGCGCCTCTGCGCCGCTGGGCGGCGGAAACCGGCGCCGACCCGGGCGCCTACGACGAACAGGGCCCCGTCTTCATCCACGCCGACGCGTGCCCCGGCCCGGACGGCACCGCCCTGCCCTTCACCAACGCCCACCGCACGGTCCGCCGTTACTCCGCCGACGGCCGCATCCTGGGCGGCCACCTGGTCGAGGACCCGTCCGCTTTCGAGTCGGCGTTCGCGGAGGCCTTCGCCGATCCCGAGGTGGCGGTCGTGCATGTGCGGGCGGTGGAGTACGGGTGCTTTCTGTATGAGGTGCGGCGGCCTCAACAGGCCGGCTGAGGCGAGGCCGCGTCCTTGAGGGCCTCCAGCACCCTGTCCACCGCCGCCCCCGCCTCCGCCCCCTTCCGCACCGCCGCCACCACGTGCCGTACCGGCCGGTCCGCGCCCAGTTCGCGCATGACCACCCCCTCGCGGCGGGCCGCGGCCATGCGGGGGACCAGGGCCACGCCCATCCCGGCCTCCACCATGGCCAGGATCGCGGTCCAGCCGGAGGCCGAGTGGCCCTGGTGGGGGCTGAAGCCGGCGGACTCGCAGGCGCGGCGGGTGATGTCGGACCAGGGGCCGCTGCCGCCGAAGATCCAGGGCTCGGCGGCGAGGTCGGTGAGGGCCAGGTCGGGGGCGGTGGCCAGGGGGTGGTCCGGGGGCAGGGCGATGTCCAGGGGGTCGGACAGGAGGGGCAGCTGGGTGAAGCGCGGGTCGGCCGCGCTCGGGGCCTCGGCGGCGAGGGAGAGGGCGAGGTCGACCTCCCCGGCGGACAGGAGGTCGTAGGCCTCGGCGGCCTCTGCCTCGCGGACCCGTACGGTCACTCCGGGGTGCGTCGCCCGCAGGGAGCGTACGGCCGGTACGACGAGGGCGGGCACCGCCGTGGAGAAGGCGCCGACCCGCACCTCGCCCGCCTCGCCCTGCGCGTAGGCCGCCAACGCCGCTTCGGCGCGCTCCAGTTGCTCGAAGACCGGCTCGGTGTGCCGCAGCACCAGCCGGGCGGCGTCCGTCAGCCTCACCCGGCGTCCGTGGGCCTCCAGCAGGGGCACCCCCAGCTGCGCGGCCAGGTTGGTCAGCTGCTGGGACACCGCGGACGGCGTCATGTGCAGGGCCTCGGCCGTCGCGGTCACGGTGCCCCGCTCCCGGAGGGCGCGCAGGATCTGCAGCTTCCTCAGGTCCCACTCGGTCATGCGGGCACGCTACACGGCGCGCCTGGCCCGACCACCCAGGCCGAGTTGAGTACCCGTACTCACGTCCGCGGTGCCCCCGCGCCGCGAGGATCGGTGCAGCGGCGCCGCCGAGAGCGCCGGCTCCATCCATCTGAGACCGCTACGGAGAACCCGCCATGTCCCGACGTATCGCCCTGTCCTTGGCCGCCGGTGTCGTCGTCCTCGGAGGTGCCGGAGCTTTCGCCATCGCCCACGCCGAGAACCAGCACCCCGCCCTGGCGCACAGCACCGCCCGCTACACCGCCCCCGACGGCCACCGGGACGGCTCGTTCACCTTCACCACCGAGGTCACGGCGCCCTCCGGCGTCACGGGCCTGAAGGTTCTGGCCTGGCCGGCGAACTCCTCCCTCGCCAAGAAGGAGCCGACCGCCGAGGAGATGGCCGCAGCGGAGCCGGCCACCTGCAAGCCCACCGGCAAGCACACCGTGCGCTGCACCTACACGACCAAGGTGACCGGCGCCGAGGCCGCGTCGTCCCCGCACGGCTCCTGGCGCGTCGCCGTCCTCGCCACCGCCGAGGATGGCACCACCACCCTGGACACCAAGGCTGCAGGCTTCACCGTCGGCTGAACATCGCCCCTCCCCCGCGGCCGGGTTCACCGTGGCGCTGCTCGGGACGGCGGGACCGGCGGACTCCGCCGTCACCGACGCGCCCCCGCGCCCAGCATGACCCCGCCCAGGATCAGGGCCATGCAGAGGAGTTGGGGCCAGCCGGTGTTCTCGCCGAGCAGCGCCCAGGAGAGTACGGCCACGCAGACGGGCTGGAGGTAGTAGACGATGCCCGCGCGGGCGGCGCCGATCAGGGCGATGGCCTTGTTCCAGGCGAAGAAGGCGACCGCGGAGGACGCCACGCCGACGTAGAGGAGGGGGAGGATCGTGCCGGGCGTCGGGGTGAAGCCGCCCTGGAGGGTGAGGCTGGCCGCCTGTACGGGCAGCAGGAGGATCGTGCCGACGAGGAACGTGGTGAACAGGAAGGCGGTGCCGCCCAGTTCGGCGGGCCTGCGGCGGAGCAGCGCGCTGTACGCGGCGAAGCAGCAGGACGCGGCGATCATCCACAGGTCGCCGGCGCCGAAGCTCGTCGCCCCGCCGCCCATGAGCAGCAGTACGCCCGCGCAGGCCGTCAGCAGTCCGGCGGTCCGCCGCGCTCCGAGTCGTACGCCGCCCAGCTGCTCGAACACCGCCATCAGCACCGGTGAGGCGGCCATGATCATGCCCATGGTGGGTGCCGGGGTGGTCAGTCCCGCCTGGTTGACCAGGGTGTTGTAGACGGCGACGCCGAGGAGGGAGGCCAGGAGGACGTAGCGGACGTGGCGTCGGATCAGGGCCCGTTGCCGCCAGGCCTGGCGGGCGCCGATGGGGGCTACGGCCGCCAGCGCGATCACCCAGCGCCAGAACGCGTGCTGGATCGGCGGGACGCTGTCGGCCAGCCCGCGGGAGGTGACGAAGCTGCCGGACCAGACGACCGTGGCGAGGGCGGCCAGGGCGAGGCCGAGCAAAGGGGCGGCGGTCTTGCGGGGACGGGAGGTGGAGACGGTTGAGGCGGTGGTCCGGTGCAGGACGGCTGCCACTGGGGTCCTTTCGCTGTGTGGTGAGTGGACGTGCACCTACCGTCGCAGCGCCTGAACTGTCAGGTCCATCGAATCTTTTCGAGTGGTTTTTTTAGCAAAGCTGAACGATGGACGCCGCCCTGCGCCCAACTGCCCGGCCATGATCGCCCCGAACGCCAGCGCCATGCCCGACACCTGCACGGGTGTGAGCGCCTGTCCGAGCGCCGCCCAGCCGACCACCGCCGCGGTCAGCGGGGAGAGCGGGCCGAGGAAGCCGACCTGGGTGGCGCTGAGGCGGCCGATGCCGCGGAACCAGAGCCAGTACGCGACCGCCGTGTTCGCCAGCGCCAGGTAGAGGTAACCGCCGACCGCGGGACCGTCGAGCGCGGGCGGGGCGCCCTCGGCCAGGAAGGCCACCGGTGCGATGAGGAGGCCGCCCGCGGTCAGCTGCCAGCCGGTGAGCGCCAGCGGGCCGACGCCCTTCGGACGGCCCCACTTCTTCGTCAGCACCGTCCCGGCGGCCATCGAGGCGGTGGAAGCGACGGCCGCCAGCACCCCGATCACGTCCAGGGCACCAGCCCCCTTGAGTACGACCAGACTCACGCCGAACGCGGCGACGACCCCGGAGACCAGCGTGCGCGCGGCCGGCCGCTGCCCGAGCAGCAGCGCCGAGAGGCCCACGACGAACAGCGGCCCGACCGAGCCGACCACGGCGGCCATGCCGCCCGGCAGCCGGTACGCCGACACGAACAGCAGCGGGAAGAACGCGCCGATGTTCAGGGCGCCCAGCGCGAACGCCTTTCCCCACCAGGCGCCGCGCGGCAGCACCCGGGTCAGCGCCAGCAGGACCAGCCCGGCGGGCAGGGCCCGCATCAGGCCGGTGAACAGGGGGCGGTCGGCCGGGAGGAACTCGGTGGTGATGGCGTAGGTGGTGCCCCAGGAGACGGGGGCGAGGGCGGTGAGCAGGACGGTTACGGGCCGTTTCATGACCAAGTCCATTCAGGGGAAGGGGAGTTACGCCCGCACGGGCGCGGGGGCGGGGGCGCCGCCCTGGGTCACGGTCACCGGCACGGGCCGTACCGCCTCCGCCGGCAGTCGGCGCTCCACCCTGATCAGCAGGGCTGCGGCCACCGCCGAGGTGAGGACGAGGAAGGCCCACGGCGCCCTGCCGTCCAGCGCGAGCAGCGTCGTGAACAGGGACGGCGCCACCGCCTTCGCCAGCGACCAGGACATCTGGTACGCCGCCAGGTACCGGCCGCGCACCGCCTCGGGCGCCGCCGACACGGCGAGCACCTCGGCCGCGGGGCTGTGGATCAGCTCGCCGAGGGTGTAGACGACGACCACGGCGACCAGGGCGATGCCGAGAGCCGTGCCCGAGCCGGGGCGCAGGGTGCCGAGCACGATCTGCGCGGCGAACGCGGCCGCGAACAGGGTTCCGCCCAGTGCCGCCGCCCGGGTGCGCCGGGCGCCGGCCCGCCGGACCCGCGCGCCGACGAAGACGCCGGCCACCGCGCAGAGCACGGTGCTGACGGTGAACGCGGCACCGGTGAACACCGCGGGCCCGTGCAGCCACTCCACGACGAACAGCGGGAAGAGGACCGAGAGGGCCGAATAGCTCAGCGCGTTCAGGAAGTTGGCGCCGGTGACGACCAGGAAGGGCCGGTCGGCGAGGACGAGCCGGTAACCGGCGCCCGCCCGGTGCGGGACCGGGGCTCCGTCGGCGGCGCGCACCGGCTTCAGCGGGCGCAGCAGCAGCGCCGCCAGCGCGAAGGAGAGGGCGTTGCCCCAGGCCGCGTACGTGTAACCGGTGCTGCCCGCGAAGGCGATGACCAGGGTGGCCAGCAGCGAGCCCGCCCCGTTGCCGGCGTTCTGCAGTGCACGCGTCGACGCCTGCAGCCGGTCCCGGCCGGACCCGCGCGCCACCTCGCCGATCAGGGACTGCTGTGCGGCGGGGAAGGCGCGGTCGGCGGCCGCGGTGACCAGGGCCACGGCCGCGAAGGCGGCGAGGGAGTGGGCGAAGGGGTAGAGGGCGAAGCCGGCGACCCGGACGCCGTACAGCGTGTACTGCACGCGCTTGGCGCCGTACCGGTCCACCGCCGCCCCGGCGAGCGGCAGCGCGGCGATGCCGGCGAGTCCGGTGGCCGTCAGTACGGCGCCCACGACCGTGAAGGACAGCCCGGTGACGTAGTGGAAGAACACCAGCGTGAACGGGACGTACATGCCGGTGCCCACGCCGTTGACCGCGGCGGCCGCGGGCAGGGCCCACTCCCCCGGGATGCGCTCGCTCTGCCCGCTCTCTCTCTTCACCGTGCCGCCCTCTCCGAAATGACTTGATGGAAAGTAGCTTAGCCCTAAGCAACTTTTCGTCAAGCTACTTTCTTGCGTACGACCCTACGGAGCCGGATACTCCCCCCATGAACCCGAGCCAGCCCCCCAGGGACCCCGTCGACGCGATCATCGACCAGTGGGCGGCCGTGCGGCCCGACCTGGACACGAAGGCGATGGAGGTCTTCGGGCGGATCTACCGCCTCTCCCGCGCCATGGGCGACCGCATGGAGAAGGCCTACGCCCCCTACGGCATCTCGCGCGGCGAGTTCGACGTCCTCGCGACCCTGCGCCGCTCCGGTGAGCCGTACACCCTCTCCCCACGCCAGCTCTCGGCGACGCTGATGCTCACCACCGGCGGCATGACCGGCCGCCTCGACAAGCTGGAACGGGCCGGCCTGCTGCGCCGCTCCCCCGACCCCCACGACCGCCGCGGCCTCCAGGTGACGCTGACCGACAAGGGGTTGGACATCATCGACCGCGCGGTCGGCGCGGGCCTCGCCGTCCAGACGGCGGCCCTGTCGACCCTGGACACCGAACAGGCCGACCAACTGGCCGGCCTGTTGCGTGAGTTGCTCGCGGGGACGCAGGGGGCGGAGCACTAGCTCCACCAGCCGCGGGCCGCACATGTCGTACGGACCGCGGCCGTGTGAGCGGCCGGAGGCCGGGTGGGTCAGTGGCCGGTGGCGCCGTGCGTCACGTGCGCGGCGGGCAGGCGATCCAGTTCACGCGGATGTCGCGGGCGAACTCCGGGGGCAGGTCGCCCTTGTCGCTGCGCCGCACCCCCGCGGTGAAGCCGCGGCGCGCGCCTCCGTAGATGCCCGGGTTGCACAGCTCGGCGACCTCGGGGCCGCCCGCGGCGCACGTGATGAAGGCCGGGCTGTCCGGCAGGTACGCGCCGCTGGTCTTCGCCTCGGTGAAGAGGATGCGCGCGTCGTCCCCCTGCCGCCAGGCACCGATCTCGGTCTGGCCGCAGACGATCCCTTCGGCGTTGCGCGCGCAGGCGATCCAGTTCAGGCGGAAGCCGTTGGACTGCGCCGTCTGCGGGGTGAGATTGCTCTGGTCGATCCAGCGGATGGCGGCGGTGAAGCCTTTGCTGGTCTGGTTGTGGACGGCGACCGTGCTGAGGTTGGCCGTGTTCTTGTCGCCCGCGACGGAGGCGATGAAGACGGGGGTCTCGGTGAAGCCCGCGTTGCCGGTGTCGACGTCGACCAGGACGATGCGGGAGTTCTCCCCCTGCCGCCAGGCGCCGGGCTCGGTCTGGCCGCAGGCGATGCCCGCGGCGTTGCGGGGGCAGGCCATCCAGTGGAGCCGGAAGCCGTTGGCCTCCGCCTGGGCCACGTCCAGTTCCGCCTGGTCGTTGCGGCGGAGGCCGACCGTGAAGCCGTCGGGGCGCCTGCCGTAGATCCCGGGGGCGCCGAGGTTCGCCACATACTTCTTGCCCGCGACGGCGGCGACGTAGATCGGTGTCTCCTTGAAGGCGGCGTGGCTGGTGTCCACGGTGACGAGGACGATGCCCTTGTCACCGCCCTGCTGCCAGCTGCCCGTCGCCTGACTGGCCGGGACCTGGCCACAGACCGGGACGGGACGCTTGGCCCTCACCTCGGTGCTGACGGTGTCGGACTGTTTGGCGGCGGTGTTCGCACGGGTGCGGGACTTGATCTGGGTGGCGCAGCAGAGGGTGCTGCCTCCCGCACCGGAGTCGACGGTGCCGGCCAGGGTGATCACGGCGCCGCTGCCCACGGGGAGGTCCAGGGGCTGGTGCAGCCCGTTCTCGGTGGAGCCCTCGCCCGCGGTGGCGCCGTCGTGCGGTTCGCAGTGCAGCGTGCGGTCGGACAGCTCCGTCGGGATCGTGCCGAGGACCTCCGCGTCGGGGACGTCGTTCGGCCCGTCGTTGCGCACCTTGATGGTGTAGGTGAGTTGACCGCCCGCCTCGACCTCCGGAGGGTCGCCCGCCATCTCCAGAGGCATCTCGGCGGGCAGCGCCACATGGAGATTCCGGATGAGGTGGGTCGCCCGCGCTGCGCCCGTGCTGGCCGCGAGGCCCAGCTTGAAGGTCTTGGGCATGTCGACCTGGTCGGGGGCGCCTTCGAGGTCGAAGTTCTCGATGAGGGTGATGCCACCGCGGTCGGAGTCGGTGGAGTGCCGTACCGTCAGCAGCCCGTTGATGATGCTGATCTGCACGTGGGCGCGCTTCTCCCAGGTGGCCCGGAACCCGCCGGGGAACTCCTCGCCCCGCAGCCAGCGGAACCCGTCCCGTCCACTGCCGGAGCCGCGCACCCCGAGGGTGTAGCGCCGCCGTCCCGGCCCGTGGGGTCCGGCCAGGTCGGAGGCGTAGTTGCCGTAGTTGTCGAAGCCGATGCCGACGTATCCGGCGGTGACGCCCGGCACCACGGTGGTGTGGCTGGCACGCATGTAGGAGTAGCCGAGCGCGGCACCGTAGGCCCCGGCATCCGTCGTCTGTGATCCGTCGATCAGGTAGAAGGAGAATCCGTCGCCGAAGTTGTCGCTGTCGCCGTAGCAGGCGTAGTCGAACTCGATGCTGACGCCGAGCGTGGACTTGAACGGCTGGTTGAGGTAGGCCGTGCCGGCCTGGTTGCCGGCGTCGGAGGTCAGCTGCAGAGCGCCGTTCGGGCCCTCGGTGAGGACTGCGCTGCCGAGGAACCTCCAGTGCGAATTGGTGACGTAGCCGTCCATGAACGACTCGAAGATCGGGAAGGTGGCTTCGCTCACGGGGGCTGCCAGGGCTTCCGGCATGGCGGTGGGCGTGGGGGCGTATGTGGCCATGTGCACTCCAGGGGGGTTCGCGGATCGACACGGAGGAGATTCACTTTCCGCGATCATTGGTCACACTCCGTGATCCACGTCGAGACTATGCCGCGCGCATATGTCCCGCATGAGGGGATGGCCTGTTCGAGGGAGCCCCCCGGACCGGGAAAAAAGCCGAGGGCGCCGTCCCACCGCTCACATGCGGCAGGGCGGCGCCCTCGGCAGAGATCAGGTTCGCGCTCAGGCCTTCGCCTTGGCCTGGCCCGGCTTGGTCACGCGGGTCTTGGACCTGTCCAGGACCATCACCAGCCCCGCGATGACCACGAACAGTGCCACCGGAAGCAGCACGTACAGGCCCAGCGTCGCGCCGACGCTCAGGCCCGCGCCGGGGTCGTCACCGTCGTCGCGGGTCAGCGCGAGCGCGGGGGACGACATGAGCAGCATCATCAGCGTCGTACCGGCGGCCAGGGCGCCGGCGCGCAGGGCGTTCTTCTTGTCCACGATCCCCAAGTTAGCGAACGCCCGGGAAGGCCGCGCGCTCGGGGTGCCCTACGACGGCTCGCCCTCCCGCAGAGCCGCCAGCAGCGCCCTCAGCCGCGGCGAAGCCGTCAGGTCCTCCAGCGTCACCGGCCTGCCCTCCGCGTCGGCTATCGGCAGGCGCCAGTTGGGGTACTGGTCCCAGGTGCCCGGCAGGTTCTGCGGGCGGCGGTCGCCGACGCCGTCCGGGAGCCAGACGCCGATCAGCCGGGCCGGGGTGCGCAGCAGGAAGCGGTACACGCCCTGGATCTCCGCCTCCTCGTGGGATCCCGGGGGTCCGGCCGCCGGGCTGTCGAGCAGGCCGAGGCTGCCCAGCAGGGCGAGCCACTCCGCCGTGTCCGCGGTCGCCTCCGCGTGTTCCTCGGCGGCCGGGCGGGTGAGCAGGCCGAGGCGGTCGCGCAGGTCGACGTGTTCGCCGGTGAGCCGGGCCGCGGTGGGCGGCAGGTCGTGGGTGGTGGCGGTGGCCAGGCAGTCGGCGCGCCAGCGCTCGGGCGGCAGCGGGCGGCCGTCGCCCTCCCAGTCCCGTTCGAACCACAGCACGGAGGTGCCGAGCACGCCGCGCCGCTGCAGCGTCTCGCGCACCCCCGGTTCGACGGTGCCCAGGTCCTCGCCGATCACCACCGCCCCGGCCCGGGAGGCCTCCAGGGCGAGCAGGGCGAGCATGGCGTCGGCGTCGTAGCGCACGTAGGTGCCCTCGGTGGGCGGGCAGCCGCGGGGCACCCACCACAGCCGGAACAGGCCCATCACATGGTCGATGCGCAGGGCGCCGGCGTAGCGGAACAGGGCGCGCAGGAGGTGGCGGTAGGGGGCGTGCCCTGAGGCGGCGAGGCGGTCGGGACGCCAGGGTGGCAGCCCCCAGTCCTGGCCGCGGGCGTTGAAGGCGTCGGGCGGGGCGCCGATCGACATGCCCGCGGCGAAGTGGTCCTGCTGGGCCCAGGCGTCCGCGCCCCCGGGATGCACGCCGACGGCGAGGTCGTGCACGATCCCGACGGGCATGCCGGCCTCCCGGGCGGCGCGCTGGGCGGCGCGGAGCCGCTCGTCGGTGAGCCAGGCGAGGCGGGCGTGGAAGTCGACGCGGCCGGCCAGTTCGGCGCGGGCGCGGGCGGTCTCGGCGGAGCGCGGGTCGCGCAGCGCCTCGGGCCACAGCTGCCAGTCGGAGCCGTGTCTCTCGGCGAGGGCGTACCAGGTGGCGTGGTCCTCCAGGGCCTGGCCCTCCCCGGCACGGAAGGCGTCGTACGCGGCCTGCCGCCCCGGCCCGAGCGGGACCTCGGCGATCAGCTCCAGGGCCTCCCGCTTCAGCTCCCACACCGCGTCCCGGTCGATGTGGGCGCCCTTGTCGAGGACGTCGGTGCGCAGCCGCTCGGCGCGCGCCAGCAACGCGCGCACCCGCCCCTGCTCCTGGATGTGGGCGAACTCGGGGATCTCCTCGATCCGCAGGTGCACGGGGTCGGGGAAGCGGCGCGAGGACGGCCGGTACGGGGACGGGTCGGTCGGCGCTCCGGGTACGGCCGCGTGCAGCGGGTTGACCTGCACGAACCCGGCACCGGCGGTGCGGCAGGACCAGTCGGCCAGCTCGGCGAGGTCGCCCAGGTCGCCCATGCCCCAGGAGCGCCGGGACAGCAGCGAGTACAGCTGGACGAGCAGGCCGTAGGAGCGGGTGGCGGGGGCGGGCAGCCGATCCGGGGCGACGATGAGGACCGCGTGCCCGGTGCGGCCGTCGGGGGCGAGGGCGCTCACCCGGTGCACCCCCGCGGGCAGGTCCTCGGTCCCGTCCCGCTCCTCCCCCTGCTCGGTCTCGATGCGCAGCCGGGTGCCGGGCGGCAGCGCGGCGAAGGCGTCGGGCGGTCCCTCGGTGCCGGGCCGGCGGACGACCGTCGGCGGGAGCAGCCGGTCGCGCAGCTCGCGCTCCCGTGCGGCGAGGGAGGTGCGGACGGCGTCCGGGGTGCCTGCGTCGACGCCGAGGGCAGCCAGGGCGGCGACCACGGCGGAGGCCGGGACCGCGACCGTGCGGCCCGGGGAGGGGCTGTAGGAGGTGGCGACCCCGTGCAGGTCGGCGAGCCGGGACAGCTCCTCGTCCTCGAGCGCCGCGGTCATCTACAGACCCGCGCCGAAGAAGTCCGGAACCGGGTCGGACTCGCTGGTCAGCGGGGCGGCGTCGGCGAGCGGCGGCTCACTGGTCAGGGGTTCGGCGTCGGGCAGCGGCGGCTCGCTGGTCAGCGGGGCCTCGGCGCACGCGGCCTCCGCGCTGAAGACGCACACCTGCGCCTTGTGGGGTTCGGCGGACGACTCCGCCACGGGTTTCCACTGGGCCGGGATCGGGAGCTGAGCCGGTGCGGCCACGGGGGCCTCCTCGTCATGGGTCGGATGCTGCGGCTTGCGGTGGATACGGCAGACCTACCCCGCGAACGCAACCGCAGACATGATCCGCAAGAACAGCGCCGGAGAAGCAGCTGAGCCACCTTTTCCCGTGCCCACTATTCACTCAGTACATGTATCCAGTACATAATGATCCGCATGAGCACCCGCCACATCCTTCTGGGACTGCTCGCGGCAGGGCCGAGCCATGGCTACGACCTCAAGCGACGCCACGACGAACGCTTCCCGCAGGCCCGTCCGCTGGCCTACGGGCAGGTCTACACGACCTTGCAGCGCCTGGTGCGCGACGGTCTCGCCGAGGTGGACGGCACCGACGCGGACGGCGGACCGGAGCGGACGCTGTACCGGACGACGGCCGCCGGTTCCGGTGAACTGGCGCAGTGGGCGGCGCAGATCAGCCCGCCCGCGCCCTTCGTGGCGAACGAGATCTTCGCCAAGGTCGTCGTGTCGATCCTCTCCGGCGGCGATCCGGCCGCATACCTGCGGGCCCAGCGCGCCGCGCACATGGAGCGGATGCGGGAACTCACGGCCGTGAAGACGGCCCCGGACACCGATCTGGCGACCGTGCTCTCGGCGGACTACGCCCTCAACCATCTGGACGCCGACCTCCGTTGGATGAACACCACGGCGGCCCGGCTCACCACTCTGACCGCGGAGGTCGACGCAGCATGAGCAACAGGGGGGACTCCTCGGTGCCGCTTCTGGAGGGCCGGGACCTCGTCAAGGCACACGGCAGGACCGAGGCGCTGCGCGGTGCCTCGCTCGCACTGCGCGCGGGCGAGATCCTCGCCGTGACCGGGGCCAGCGGCAGCGGCAAGTCGACGCTGCTGCACTGCCTGGCGGGGATCGTACGGCCGGACGAGGGCGCGGTGGTCTACGACGGACAGCGGCTCGACCAGCTGCCGGAGAAGCGGCTGAGCGAGCTGCGCCGTACCGACTTCGGGGTGATGTTCCAGTTCGGGCAGCTGATCCCCGAGCTGACGGCCGTGGACAACGTGGCGCTGCCGCTGATGCTGGCGGGATGCGACCGCGCGGCGGCGCGGGGGCAGGCCGCCGAGTGGCTGGAGCGGTTCGGGGTGCGCGGGCAGGAGGAGCTGCGGCCGGGTGAGATGAGCGGCGGCCAGGCGCAACGGGTCGCGCTGGCCCGGGCGCTGGTGACGGGCCCGAAGGTGGTCTTCGCGGACGAGCCGACGGGGGCGCTGGACTCCCTGGCGACCGAGCAGGTGATGACAGCACTGGTGCGCACGGCCCGTGCATCGGGCACGGCGCTGCTGCTGATCACGCACGACGCCCAGGTGGCGGCGTACGCGGACCGCGAGGTGCGGCTGACCGACGGCACCGTGGCACCGGCGGAGGTGGCGGCGTGAGGACTCGTACGAGCGGCTCGGTGACCGCCGATGTGCGGCTCGCCTGGCAGCTGACCCGTGGCTCCGACCGGCAGGAGTGGTGGCGGGTGGGACTGACCGCGGCCGGGGCGGCCCTGGCGACGGGGTTCGCCCTCGCGGCCGTCGCCCTCTCCTCGCTTCGGGGGTATCGCCAGGTGTCCGTCGGCAACGGTCTGCTGGACAGCCCCGGCGAGCGCTCGGGCGTGATCGTCAGCCTGCTGCTCCTGCTCGTGCCGGTACTGGGCTTCCTCGGGCAGTGCGCCCGGATCGGCGCCGTGCACCGCGACCGGCGGCTGGCCGGGCTGCGGCTGGCGGGCGCCGGCCCGGCCCAGGTGCGCCGGATCGCCGCGCTGGAGACGGGGCTGGCCTGCCTGTTGGGCTCGGCCCTGGCCACGGCCGTCGCGGTCCCGGTCGTGCTCGGCCTGTGGGACAGCCCGACGGCGACGGCCTGGGCGGGCCTCGTGCTGGTCGCGCTCGGTGTGCCGGTGCTGGGCGCGGCGGCGGGCGCGCTGGCGCTGCGCCGGGTGGTGGCCTCGCCGCTCGGGTGGGTGCGCCGGGTGCGGCCCGGCAGCGGGCGGGGGCCGGGCCTGCTGTTCGTCGGCGGGGTGCTGGTCGTGCTGCTCCTGGCGCTCTTGGCTCTCGCGCACACCTCCAGCACGGACCGGGGGCGGGTGCCGCTGACGGTGTTCGGGCTGGTCATCGTGGTCGGGTCGGGAACGGTGTGGCTGGCCGGGGGCACGGCCAGGCTGGTCGGGCGGAAGCTGGCGGGCCGCGCTCGGTCCGCTGCGACGCTGATCGCGGCGGAACGGCTGCGCGAGGACCCGTGGGCCGCGGCCCGCACGCACGCGGCCGTCCTGCTGGTCACGATCGTCGCCACGGGCTTCGTCGGCGTCCGCCAGGCGTTCCTCGCCGACCTGTACGAGATGAACCGCGAGGACCACCTCGGGATGCCCGTGTCCTTCTACACGACCGGTATCGACCTGACCGGCGCCGCGATCCTCGTC
Organism: Streptomyces sp. NPDC031100; assembly: GCF_055570785.1. Lineage (NCBI taxonomy): Bacteria > Bacillati > Actinomycetota > Actinomycetes > Kitasatosporales > Streptomycetaceae > Streptomyces > Streptomyces sp. NPDC031100. The sequence goes on along the minus strand of NZ_JBVIGN010000021.1, from coordinate 113,710 downwards.
GCCTTCGTGATCACCCTCTCCGGCCTCGCCGTCGGCACCGCCGAGTCACTGGCGAACCGCCGCCGCGGCCTGGCCGCACAGGTCGCCGCCGGGGTGCCGCGGGCGGTGCTCGGCCGGGCGCTGCTCCTGGAGACGGCGCTGCCGCTGGCCCCCGCGGTCGCCCTCGCCGGCGCGGGCGGCATGACGATCGGCGTCTGGTACGCCTCGGTGGTCGGGGGCCAGGTCACGGTGGCGTACGTGGCGCTGCCGGTCCCGGTGGGGGTGTACGCCTGCTGTCTGCTGGCGGCGGCCACCTCGCTCCCCCTGCTGCGCCGCTCGGTGCACCCGGCGGAGCTGCGCCACGCGTGATCGCCGCAGGAACGTCCGGCCCCGGGGCACAGGGGACCCCGGGGCCGGACCGCACGCATGCCCGGGTACGGCCCCGGGCATGCAAAGGCCCGGATCGTCAGGCGGAGATGCCGTCGATCCGGGCCAGGGCGTCATCCGCGCCGTACGGCTGCAAGTACGGCAGCCAGCGCGGGTCCCTATGTCCGGTCCCGATGATGCGCCAGGCCAGACCGGTGGGCGGGGCTGGTTTGTGGCGCAGCCGCCAGCCGATCTCGACGAGGTGTTTGTCGGCCTTCACGTGGTTGCAGCGGCGGCAGGAGGCCACCACGTTGTCCCAGACGTGCTTGCCCCCGCGGCTGCGCGGGATGACGTGGTCGACGCTGGTTGCGACGCCACCGCAGTACATGCACCGGCCCCCGTCGCGCGCGAACAGCGCCCTGCGGGTCAGAGGAACGGGCCCCCGATAGGGAACCCGCACGAATCTTTTGAGCCGGACCACGCTGGGTGCGGGGACTGTGACGGTTGCGCTGTGCATATAGGCGCCGGATTCCTCGAGGGAGACTGCCTTGTTCTCCAGGACGAGGATGAGCGCGCGACGGAGCGGTACGACGCCGAGCGGCTCGTACGACGCGTTGAGGACCAGGACATGCGGCACGGGTGCCTCCTTGGGCGTCGGCGGCGCGTGGCTCGCGCCGGGACGATCTGCAGCCAGTCTCCCCTCATGCCTGGTGGAAGCGCCACCATGTCCCGGTAACGGGCTGGGAGTGTTTTCGACCACACCTGGTTCTTCCCCCGGATCATGGCCTGCCCAAGCGCGGGTGAGACCGGTCTCTCCTGCGCCCGTCCTTCGCGGATCGGGGTGGGGCACACACAATGCACCGTTAGTGTGGTGGTTGAGTCCGCGCGGTGACCTTTCCGTGACCTGCCCTCCACCGCGGCGGACCGTGCAGCACCATGGAGGTACCTGCCGTGTCCTTGCCCGTCGTCCTACCGGCCGCCGGTGCGACGCCGTCGCCGTCCCCCTCGGGGTCGACGGCCCCGGCCGTGCCGACGCTCCAGGACGCCCAGCAGAGCGCGACGAACGCGGCGAGCTGGGTGGAGCAGAACTGGTCGACCTGGCTCGCGATGGGCCTGCAGATCCTGCTGATCCTGGTCGTGGCGTTCGTGCTCAGAGCGGCGGTGCGGCGGGCGATCACCAAGCTGATCGACCGGATGAACCGGACCGTGGAGTCGGTGGACGGCACCGCACTGGGCGGGCTGCTGGTCAACGCCGAGCGGCGCCGGCAGCGCTCGCAGGCGATCGGCTCGGTGCTGCGCTCGGTGGCGAGCTTCCTGATCCTCGGCACCGCCGCGCTGATGGTGCTGTCGACCTTCAAGATAAATCTGGCGCCGCTGCTGGCCTCGGCCGGTGTGGCCGGTGTGGCGATCGGTTTCGGCGCCCGGAACCTGGTCACGGACTTCCTCTCCGGTGTCTTCATGATCCTGGAGGACCAGTACGGCGTCGGCGACTCGGTCGACGCGGGCGTGGCCTCCGGCGAGGTCATCGAGGTCGGCCTGCGCGTGACCAAACTGCGTGGGGCCGACGGCGAGATCTGGTACGTCCGCAACGGCGAGGTCAAGCGGATCGGCAACCTCTCCCAGGGCTGGGCGACCGCCGGGGTCGACGTGACCGTACGCCCGAGCGAGGACCTGGACCGGGTGAAGGCCACGCTCGGCGAGGTCGCCGAGCGCATGAGCAAGGAAGAGCCCTGGAACGAGCTGCTGTGGGGGCCGATCGAGGTGCTCGGCCTGGACAGCGTGCTCATCGACTCCATGGTCGTCCGCGTCTCCGCCAAGACCATGCCCGGCAAGTCACTGACCGTCGAGCGCGAGCTGCGCTGGCGCATCAAGCGGGCGTTCGACGCGGCGCAGATCCGCATCGTGGGCGGCGCGACGGCCACGGAGGACGCCGCGGACACCCCGGACCCGACGGCGGCGGTGGCGGCACCGTCGGTGTACTCCAACACCGCGTCCCCGCAGGCGGAGGCGGCGACGCCTATTGCTCCGCAGCAGCGGTCGGCGCCTAAGTAGGGCGTACGAGGGAACGGTTCGGCACACTCGTTCGAGTGAACAGGTGGGGCATTCCGGCGTCGAAGGCGCCGCGGGTGCCCCATCGTTCTGCCGGGGCACCCGACGCGGGCTTAGCCTGGCATCAGTGCGACAAGGAGATCCAGCGATGAGCGCCGAACTGATCATGGAGCCGGTCATGCCGCAGGTGGACCCCATCGACCTGTTGAGCGCGTTCGAAAAGGCAGCAGCACCCATGCCGATTCGAGCGGAGTACATCGAGGGGACGGGCATCTTGCCGCCTCAGCCGGAACACCGACACAACGCTGGTGCCGTAAAGATCATCGTCCAGTTCCACCTGGCTGGCCTGGATCTGGCCGGCGTGAACGACGGCTTCCGAGTCGCTCGCACAGACGGTCGGACCATGGCCTTGGTCGTACCGGACTTCTACGTCTGTCGCCGCGAGCCAACTGAACTCGACGAGTCCTATCGCACAGCTCACCGGGGCTGGTACCCCATCGACATGATCGCCTTGGTCGGCGAGGTCACCTCCACCAACCACGAGACCGACACCGGCCCCAAGCTCCGCACCTACGCAGCCGCCGGCGTCCCCGTCTACGTCCTCATCGACCGCCACTCCAAGACGGCCCACTGCTACACGGACCCGATCCTCCCCGGCGAGGACCCCACCGAGGCGTACTACGACACCGACACCAAGGTCGACCTCGGCGAGCCTCTCCCGCTCCCCTCGCCGTACCCCACCCTCGACACGACCCCGTTCGTCAACGGCTGAGCGGGCCGCAGGCCAGTCGGTACGCCTCGCGCACCCAGGCGTCCTCGCCGGGGTCGACACCGCAGGCCAGGGACGCTCCGCTGGTGCCGGGCTGCCATGTGGTGACGCTGCCGTACACCGTGCGGCTGGAGCAGGTCACCGTGAAACTCGCCTCCACGGTCCGCACCGCCTCGGCGGTGACGAAGCGGCCGGCGCCGTGGAAGTCGATGCGTTCCGCGTGCCGCGGATGATCGGCGCTGGTCTCCCCCGGGGGTATCAGCTCGTCGCTCTCGAGGCCCAGATGCCGGGCGAGGGAGGCGATCACCCGCCGTCCGGAGACCCCCGCGTCGCTCGTCTCGACCCGGGCGACGACGGTGCGCACCGGGACGTTCCGGAAGGTGGTCCACCCGTCGCTCGCGCGAACCCGCTTCACCGGGGACACCCCGGTCAGCCGTCGCTCCCATCGCGTCGTGCCCCAGTGGATGGCCCCGGAGGCACACGGAGAAGACACGGAAGGCGACACGGAGGGTGTCGCCCGGACCTCGGGCCGCGTCTGTGCCGTACACCCCGTCGCCGCCCCCAACAGCACTACGGCCGCCGCCACGTGACGCATGCCCACCAGTCCTCCCCCTCCGCCGGCCGCGCGTGCCGGAGTCTTCGGTCGGGCATCCTTCACCACCCGCTCGTCACCGGCCGGTCCCACCTGCCCGGACAGTGGGTCAGAGGGCGGCAAGCTGTGAATGTAAGCCCTCTGACCAGCGGAAACCACGTCCGTGATGCACTCGTGACGCGCCCGGGGATTCAGATCACCTTCACAGGAACCCCGTATTCCCTCCGCATCCGGTGATCGTCTAGGGTCACCCCCACGACGGGCCCTTGTTCTGGAGCGCGACGCCGCCCGGGGGCCCGTTTCGAATGTGGGGAAAGATGAGAAAGCTCGCCATAGGCGCCGCTCTGTCCGGTGCCCTGGCTCTGTCCGGCCTGGCCGCGCCCGCCGCCTTCGCGACCGGCACGCCCGACCTGACGTTCGCCGGCGTGACGGTGAACAAGGGCAAGCCGATCGTCGTCGGCGCCACCAAGGCCGTGACGGTTCCGGTGACGTACACGCTGACCCGCCCGAAGGACCTGGTCATCGACCAGCAGAAGACGATGCAGGCGGTGACGCTGTACCGCGGCACGCTGCGGTCGATCGAGAACGAGCTGGGCCCGGACATGCCGCCCACCTGCACGACGGCCGCCACGACCGACACGACGGTCACCGAGAGCTGCACCGAGACGATCGTCGCCGCTCCGGGCGAGTCGCTGTATGAGACCGCCGACGCCACCACGTGGAAGGCCGCGGGCGTGTACGCCCACACCGACGGCACCGCCTCGGACGACTACCTGCACCACGAGATGGACATGTCCATGTGGGGCAACCTCGCCTCCGTGAAGGTGCAGCGCGCCGCCCAGCTGACCGCGGACGCCGCCCCGGAGCCCGTGGTCAAGGGCAAGACGCTCACCGTCAAGGGCAAGCTGACCCGGGCGGACTGGGCAAGCGGCAAGTACACCGGCTACAAGGGCCAGACGGTCCAGCTCCAGTTCAAGGCGGACGGCGGTTCGTACAAGAACGTCAAGACGATCACCTCCGGCACCGGAGGCGCCCTGTCCACCACGGTGACGGCGACCAAGAGCGGCACCTACCGCTTCGTCTTCGCGGGTACGGCCTCGACCGCGGCCAAGACCTCCGCCGGTGACCACGTGACGGTCAACTAGTCCGGCACCCCTCAGCCGCACGCCCCCGAGGTAACGACTCTGTTGCCTCGGGGGCGTTGTCTATTGACGCCCTCTTCGTCCTGGGCTTACGTTCCTCCCACCCAATAGGAAAGTTTCCTAACAGTGATCTCCGGGCGTCCAGTGATCAAGGCTGGACGTCATGCCCAGGTCACTGGGAAGCTGGGCAGTTGGAAAGGCAGGTGTCGACCCCCATGGCAGGAACCGCCGGTACGCCGGGCACCCCGCGCGTCCTGCGCGCCATGAACGACCGCGCCGCCCTGGACCTCCTGCTGGAGCACGGGCCGCTGTCCCGCACCCGTATCGGCAAGCTCACCGGCCTGTCCAAGCCGACCGCCTCCCAGCTGCTGGCCCGGCTGGAGGCGGCGGGCCTGGTCCGGGTCACCGGCACCAGCGAGGGCCGGCCGGGCCCGGGCGCCCAGCTGTACGCGGTCAACCCGACGGCCGCGTACGCCGCCGGGCTCGACGTCACCCCGCACCGCATCCGTGCCGCCGTCGCCGACATCACCGGCCGCACGGTCGGCGAGTACGAACTGCCCACCCCCGGCCGCCGCCCCGCCCACCCGGTCGCGCAGCAGGTCACCGACGCCCTCGACGGCGCCGTGAAGGCCGCCGGGCTGACCCCAGGCGACGTCCACCGGCTGGTCATCGGCACCCCCGGCGCCTTCGACCCGGGCACCGGCCGGCTGCGCTACGCCTCCCACCTGCCCGGCTGGCACTCCCCCGCACTGCTCGACGACCTCGCGGCGGCGCTCCCGATGCCGGTCGAGTACGAGAACGACGTCAACCTCGTCGCCCTCGCCGAACAGCGGCTCGGCGCGGCCCGGGGCCACAGCGACTTCGTGTTGCTGTGGAACGAGGAGGGCCTCGGCGCCGCCCTGGTCCTCGGCGGCCGGCTGCACCGCGGCTGGACCGGCGGCGCCGGCGAGGTCGGCTTCCTGCCCGTGCCCGGCACCCCCCTGGTGCGCCAGGTGACCAAGGCCAACAGCGGCGGCTACCAGGAGCTGGCCGGCTCCCAGGCCCTGCCGAAGCTGGCCCGTGAACTCGGCATCGAGGACGTGCCCTCGGGGCCGCACGCCGAGGCCGCGGCGGAACTCCTGGCCCGCGCCGCCGACCACGCCGCCGGCGGACCCCACCGCGAACTGCTGGCGACCTACGCGACCCGGCTGGCCACCGGTCTCGCCTCGCTCGTCTCCGTCCTCGACCCCGAACTCGTCGTCCTCAGCGGCTCCGCCCTGACGGCCGGCGGCGAGGTGCTGCGCGCCCTCGTCCAGGCCGAGCTGGAGGAGCTGGCCGCGGCCCGCCCCCGGCTCGTCGTCGGCGACGTCCGTGAACACCCCGTGCTGCGCGGCGCGCTGGAGTCCGCGCTCGCGACCACCCGCGACGAGGTCTTCGACACCTCGCGCTGAGCCCCCGCAGTCCCCCTTCCTCACCCACCTCGCCCCTGGGAGACCTCGTCATGCCCGAAGTCGTACCCTCCGCTGCCCGAAAGGCGGCTTTTGCCGTAACTGCCTCCCTCGCACTCCTCACCACCGCCTGTACCGGCCAGTCCACCTCCGGCGCCTCCGACGACGCCTCCAAGGACACGACGATCAACTTCTGGCACGCGTGGAGCGCGCCGAACGAGGTGAAGGCGGTCAGGTCCCTGGTCGCCGGCTTCGAGAAGGCCCACCCCAACATCCACGTGAACATCGTCGGCAACATGACCGACGACAAGATCAACCAGGCGCTGCGGACGGGCGGTGACAAGGCGCCGGACGTCATCTCCTCCTTCACCACCAACAACGTGGGCAAGTTCTGCTCCTCGGGCGCGCTGGTGGACCTGAACCCCTTCTTCGAGAAGTCGAAGATCGACCCGGAGACGACCTTCCCGAAGACGATGAACGAGTACACCCGGTTCGACGGCAACCGCTGCGCGGTGCCGCTGTTGGGCGACGCGTACGGCCTCTACTACAACAAGACGGCGTTCAAGAAGGCGGGCATCACGGCCCCGCCGAAGACATGGTCCGAATTCGAGGCCGACGCCAGGAAACTGACGATCCCGCAGGGCGACAGCTACAAGCAGCTGGGCTTCATGCCGGACTACCACGGCTGGGAGTCCACGGCCGAGCACTACTTCGGGCAGTTCTCGCCGACGTACTTCGACAAGGACGGCAAGTCGAGCCTGGCCGAGGACCCGGCGTTCGAGAAGGGATTCACCCTCCAGAAGAAGCTCGTCGACGAACTCGGCGGCTTCCGGAAGCTGGAGAAGTTCCGGGCGACGCTGGGCGACGAGTGGGGCCCCAAGCACCCCTTCCACACCGGCCAGGTCGCCATGCAGCTCGACGGCGAGTGGCGGCTGGGGATGGCGCTCGACACCAAGCCGAAGTTCGACATCGGTGTGGCCCCGCTGCCCGTCCCGGACGACCAGGTGGCCCAGTACGGCAAGGGCTACATCACCGGCACCATCGCGGGCATCGCCGCCACCAGCCACAGGCAGAACGCGGCCTGGGAGCTGGTGAAGTACATGACCACCGACACGGACGCGGTGGTCGGCTTCGCCAACGACATCCACAACGTGCCCTCCACGCTGGCCGCACTGAAGTCCCCGAAGCTGAAGTACGACCCCCGGTTCAAGACCTTCCTGGACATCGCCGCGAACCCGGACTCGACCACGACGCCCGCCTCGATCAACGGCGGTGTCTACCTCTTGACGATCCAGCAGTTCGGCTACGACTACGAGAGCGGCAAGGTCACCGATCTGAAGGCCGGCCTGAAGAAGACGGCCGCGCAGATCGACACCGACATCGCGCAGGCGAAGTAGCCCATGAGCACGATCACGCTCGCCTCGAAGCGCCGCCGGGCAACGCTTCGAACGGTCGCCTTCATGTCGCCCTGGCTGATCGGCTTCGCGGTCTTCTTCGCGTACCCGCTGATCTCGACGGTCTACTTCTCGTTCATGCACTACGACGGCTTCAGGCCGCCGACGTGGAGCGGCGGGAAGAACTGGACGTACGTCTTCGAGCACTACCCGCTCTTCTGGCCCGCCCTGCGCAACACCCTCTGGCTGGTCCTGGTCATGGTGACCCTCCGGGTCGTCTTCGGCCTGGGCGTCGGCCTGCTGATCACCAAGATCAAGACGGCCACGGGCGTCTTCCGCACCCTCTTCTACCTGCCCTACCTCGCCCCGCCGGTGGCCGCGACGATGGCCTTCGCCTTCCTGCTCAACCCTGGTACGGGCCCGGTCAACTCGATCCTGGAGAAGGCCGGCATCCCGGCGCCGGGCTGGTTCAACGACCCCAGCTGGTCCAAGCCGGCCCTGACCCTGCTGGCGCTGTGGGGCATCGGCGACCTGATGGTCCTCTTCATGGCCGCGCTGCTCGACGTACCGACGGAGCAGTACGAGGCGGCCGAGCTGGACGGGGCGTCGGCGTGGCAGCGGTTCCGCTACGTCACCCTGCCGAACATCTCGCCGATCGTGATGTTCGCCGTGGTCACCGGCGTGATCCAGACGATGCAGTACTACACGCAGCCGCTGATCGCGGGGAAGGTCGCCTCGGGCGTGATCCAGGGCGCGGGCACCCAGTTCGAGCCCGGCTACCCGGACAAGTCCACGCTCACCCTCCCCCAGCTCGTCTACAACCTCGGCTTCCAGCGCTTCGACTACGGATCCGCGTGCGTCGTCGCCCTCGTTCTCTTCGTCCTGTCGATGGTGTTCACCGCGTTCCTGATGCGGCGCCGGGGCGGTCTCATCCAGGCAGGTGACTGACCATGACCCAAGTACTGGACCAGCCGGTGAAGCCGGCGTGGCCGGTGTCCGGGGTGGAGCGGACCGCCCGTCGCCGGGCGCTGCTCGAATGGATCGCGGTCCACTCCCTCGGCGTCGCCGCGGCCCTCTTCTTCACCCTCCCCTTCGTGTTCGTGTTCCTGACCTCGCTGATGAGCGACACCCAGGCGCTCAGCCGGGACCTGATCCCGCACACCTGGGAGTGGGGCAACTACCGGAAGGTCTTCGACACGCCCGGCTTCCTGACCTGGTGGAAGAACACGCTGATCTACGCCGGTCTCGGCACGGTACTGACCGTGGTGTCCTCCATCCCGGTGGCGTACGCGCTCGCGAAGTTCCGCTTCCGGGGCCGCAATCTGTTGCTCATGCTGGTGATCTCGATGATGATGCTGCCCCCGCAGGTGATCATCATCCCGATGTACCTGTTCTGGGCGAAGCAGCTGGACCTGTCGGGCACGCTGTGGCCGCTGATCATCCCGATGGCGTTCGGGGACGCGTTCTCCATCTTCCTGCTGCGCCAGTTCCTGATGACGATCCCGAACGAGTACGTCGACGCTGCGAAGGTGGACGGCTGCGGCGACCTGCGGACCCTGCTGCGGGTGATCCTGCCGATGGCGAAGCCGGGCATCGCCGCCGTCGCCCTCTTCCAGTTCTTCTACGCCTGGAACGACTACTTCGGCCCCCAGATCTACGCCTCGGAGAACCCCGGCGCCTGGACCCTCTCCTACGGCCTGGAGTCCTTCAAGGGCGCGCACCACACCGACTGGAACCTGACCATGGCCGCGACCGTGCTGGTCATGGCCCCCGTGATCCTCGTGTTCTTCTTCGCCCAGAAGGCGTTCGTGGAGGGCGTCACGCTCACCGGAGTGAAGGGTTAACCACGTATGAAACTCACTGTGGTCGGCGGAGGCTCGACCTACACCCCCGAACTCATCGACGGCTTCGCGCGCCTCAGGGACGCCCTGCCCATCGAGGAACTGGTGCTGGTGGACCCGGCCGCCGAGCGCCTGGAGCTGGTGGGCGGCCTGGCCCGCCGTATCTTCGCCAAGCAGGGCCACCCGGGCCGGATCGTCACCACCTCCGACCTGGACGCGGGCGTCGAGGGCGCCGACGCCGTCCTGCTCCAGCTCCGCGTCGGCGGCCAGGCGGCCCGCCGGCAGGACGAGACCTGGCCGCTGGAGTGCGGCTGCATCGGCCAGGAGACGACGGGAGCCGGCGGGTTGGCCAAGGCACTGCGCACGGTCCCGGTCGTCCTCGACATCGCCGAACGCGTCCGCCGTACCAACCCCCGTGCCTGGATCATCGACTTCACCAACCCGGTCGGCATCGTCACCCGCGCCCTGCTCCAGGCCGGCCACCGGGCGGTGGGCCTGTGCAACGTGGCGATCGGTCTCCAGCGCAAGTTCGCGGCGCTGCTGGGCACCGACCCGAAGGACGTCCACCTGGACCACGTGGGCCTGAACCACCTCACCTGGGAGACGGGGGTGCGCCTCGGCGGCCCCGAGGGCGCGAACGTGCTGCCGGGGCTCCTGGCCGAGAACGGCGACGCCATCGCCGACGACCTGTGCCTGCCCCGCCCCCTCCTGGACCGCCTGGGCGTGGTCCCCTCCTACTACCTGCGCTACTACTACGCCCACGACGAGGTCGTACGAGAACTGCGCACCAAGCCCTCCCGGGCGGAGCAAGTCGCCGCCATGGAGCGCGAGTTGCTTGAGATGTACGGCGACCCGTCCCTGGACGAGAAGCCGGCGCTGCTGGCCGAGCGGGGCGGCGCCTTCTACTCGGAGGCGGCGGTGGACCTGGCGGCGGCCCTGCTGGGAAACCAGGGCAGCGGGCCCGAAGGGCCCTCGTTTGAGGGTGGTGGCGGGCGACGGGCGGGAGCGGGCAGTCCGTACCAGGTGGTGAACACCCTCAACAAGGGCACGCTGCCGTTCCTGCCGGACGACGCGGTGATCGAGGTCCAGGCGGCGGTCGGCCCCACCGGCCCGGTGCCCTTGCCCGTCCCGGACCTGGACCCGCTGTACGCGGGCCTGGTGGCGAACGTGACGACGTACGAGGACCTGGCCCTGGAGGCGGCGCTGCGCGGCGGCCGGGACCGCGTCTTCAGGGCGCTGCTGGCCCATCCTCTCATCGGCCAGTACGAGTACGCCGACACCCTCACCGACCGACTCGTCGCGCACAACCGGGAGCACCTCGCGTGGGCCTGACCGCACCTGAATCCGGGAGTGTTCTCGCCATCGACGCGGGCAACAGCAAGACCGACGTGGCCGTGGTCACCGCCGACGGGGTGGTCCTGGCCACGGCCCGTGGCGGCGGCTTCCGCCCGCCGGGGGTGGGCGTGGAGGCGGCGATGGACGCCCTGGCCGACCCGGTCGTGCGGGCGCTCGCGGACGCGGGCCTGCCCGCCGTCTCCCACGTCTCCGCCTGCCTCGCCAACGCCGATCTGCCGGTGGAGGAGGAGCAGTTGGCGACCGCGCTGCACGCGCGCGCGTGGGGCTCCTCGGTGGAGGTCCGCAACGACACGTTCGCGATCCTGCGGGCGGGCGTGGCCGAGCCCCGGGGCGTGGCCGTGGTGTGCGGCGCGGGCATCAACTGCGTGGGCATGCGCCCCGACGGCCGTACCGCCCGCTTCCCGGCGATCGGCCGTATCTCCGGTGACTGGGGTGGTGGCTGGGGGCTGGCCGAGGAGGCCCTCTGGTACGCGGCCCGTGCCGAGGACGGCCGCGGCGAGCCGACGCAGTTGGCCCGCACCCTCCCCGCCCACTTCGGCCTCCCCTCCATGTACGCCCTGATCGAGGCCCTGCACCTGGAGCACGTCGAACACGGCCGCCGGCATGAACTGACCCCGGTCCTCTTCGAGACGGCCGCGCAGGGCGACCCGGTCGCCCGCTCGATCGTGCACCGCCTCGCCGAGGAGGTGACCACGATGGCCACGGTGGCCCTCACCCGCCTCGATCTGCTCGGCGAGGAGACCCCGGTCCTGCTGGGCGGCAGCGTCCTGACCGCCGGCCACGCCCAACTGGACGACACCATCCGCGATCTGCTCTCCGCCCGGGCCCCCAAGGCCGATGTCCGGGTGGTGACGGCCGGCCCGGTCCTGGGCGCGGCCCTGCTGGGCCTGGACCGGCTGAGGGCGGGGGTGGAGGCGCAGGAGCGGGCTCGGGCCTACTGGTCCAGGTAGAGGAGTGCGGACTGGAAGCGGGCTCGGCGAAGGCCACGTCGACGCAGGTCGCAAGGGAACCGATCCGATGCGCCCGGCGTGTTCATCGGCAGGGGGTGGTGCGGCCCGCTCCTCGCGCCGTCACACCGTGGGTTGCGCTGCGATCCGATCAAGATCGAGTGAAGGCTGGTGCGGATGTCAGTCCGGGCGGTGATACTTGGCGGCGAACCGATGACCATGGGGGAGGTCAAGTGACACACCCGCCGAAGAGCAGCACGGCACCACCGACGGCGGGTTCCGCCATGCCCGGCATCCCGGCCCAGCCCGGCCGGCCACCGCTCGCCGCATCCCTCTCCCCTGCTCAGCCCGCCCGCCGCACCGCCTTCGCCGAGGGCGTCGAGCGGCTGCGGGCCACGGCGACCACCGAGCCGGGGCGGCTGCGGATCATCGGGGCCGTCCTCGCGCTGCTCGTCGTCGCGTTCGGGGCGGTCACCGCCTGGCAGGCCTCCGAGCGGGCGGCCGCCGCCGACGACGTGCTGCACCGCAGCCAGCCGCTCAGCTCCGGCGCCGCCGGCATCTACCGCTCGCTGGCCGACGCCAACACGGCCGCCTCCAGCGGGTTCCTGGCCGGCGGGCAGGAGACCGCGGACGCGCGCGACCGGTACGAGAAGGACATCCGTACGGCCGCCGCGGGACTCGTCACGGCCGCCGCCAACGCGGAGCCGGGCTCGGCCTCCGAGGCGACCATCGCCAAACTGAACCGGCTGCTGCCCGAGTACAAGGGCCTCATCGAGCGCGCCCGTACCTACAACCGGCAGGGATATCCGGTCGGCGGCGCCTATCTGCGCTACGCCAACGAGAAGATGCAGAAGGAGATGCTCCCGGCGGCGGAGGATCTCTACACGAAGGAGAACCAGCGCCTCGACGCCGACTACGGGGACGCGACGCCGTACCCGTGGGTCGCGATCGCGCTCGGCGTGCTCGCCCTGGCCGTGCTCGGCTGGGCGCAGCACCGCACCTACCGGCGCACCAACCGCGTCCTCAACCACGGCCTGGTCGCCGCCACCGCGGCCACCACCGTGGTGCTGCTGTGGCTGGTCGTCGGGCACGCCGTCGCCCGCTCGGGCCTGAACGGCTCGTACGACCACGGCATCCGCTCGCTGAAGGTGCTGCACGACGCCCGGATCGCCTCCCTGAAGGCGCGCGGCAACGAGAACCTCAGCCTGGTGGCGCGCGGCGCCGAGACCGTCACGGTCGACGGCAAGCAGTACGACGCGTACTACTACGACTTCGACAAGGACATGACCGTGCTCGGCAAGGGCCTCACCGAGGCCGAGGGGCTCGCGGACGACCAGGCGGGCACCGGGCCGGTCAAGGCGGCCGAGGGCAACATGGCGGTGTGGAAGAAGCGTCACACCTCCGCCCGTACCGAGGACGAGAACGGCAACTACCAGCAGGCACTGGACATGGTGATCGGTGGCAAGGGTGCGACCGGTGAGTGCTTCGACAGCGTCGACCGCAATCTCGCCCTGGCCCTCGACCACGAGCAGGCCGAGTTCCGGCAGGCCGCCGGGGACGGACGGGACGCGATGACCGGGCTGCCCATCGGTGCCGCCGTCCTGGCGGTCCTGGGCGCGGCGGGCGCGGTCGCCGGCATCGGGCGCAGGCTTTCGGAGTACCGGTGACAGGGGGCAGGACGATGTACGCAGCACGTGCACGGGCCTCCCTGCGGGGCTGGGGCGGAGTCGGCGCGATGGCGGTGCTGTGCGCCCTGGCGCTGGCGTTCGTCCTGCTGCTGCCGCGGACCGAGGCCGCCCAGCAGGGTGCGGGCACGGGCGGCCCGGGCCTGGCCGACGGCAGCCAGGTACGGGCCGGGAACTGCAAGGACTCCGACGCGCAGAAGCAGACGCTGTCGCCGTCCGGCGCCGACGGGCCGACCATCGCGGCCATCAAGTCCCGTACGGGCGCCAAGCGCAAACTGGTCGTCGGCGTCGACCAGAACAGCTACCACTGGGGCTACCGCAACCCGAACACCCAGGGCGCGGAGCTGGAGGGCTTCGACATCGACCTGGCGCACCGGATCGCCCAGGACATCCTCGGCGACCCGGACGCGGTGCAGTTCAAGGCGATACCGACCAGCCAGCGCATCCCCGCGATCCAGGACGGCCGGGTCGACATGGTCGTGCGCACGATGACCATCACCTGCCAGCGGCTCGACGAGGTCGCCTTCTCCGCGCCCTACTTCAAGACCGGGCAGCAGGTGCTGGCGCCCAAGGCGTCGACCGTCACCGGTTACAACGACACGCTCGCGCACAAGAGGATCTGCACGGCGTCCGGTTCCACCGCCTACAGCAAGCTCAAGGCGGACCGGGACAAGGGCACCCTGCCCGCGTCCACCGACATCTCCACCACCGTCCCCAACCAGCTCGACTGCCTGGTCCGGCTGCAGCTCGGCGAGGTCGACGCGGTCGTCACCGACGGCGCGCTCGCCGCGAGCCAGGCCGCCCAGGACCCGACGGTCGAACTGAAGGGCGCGGCGTTCACGACCGAGTACTACGGCGTGGCGATGAAGAAGGACGCCACCGATCTGGTACGCCGGGTCAATCGCGTCCTGGTCGACTACCGCGGGAACGGCTGGCAGGCGTCGTACGACACGTGGCTGTCGGCCACACTGGGCAAGGACGCGGGACCGTCCAAGCCGCCCGCACCGCAGTACCTGCGCACCAGCTGACCCCCGACCCCCAGGAATCCAGGCCAACCACACAGCAGCGAGAGGTGATCGATGGGCGTCACGGACCCCGCCGGGCCGGTGATGGACCGGGACGAGGTGGACCGTGCGCTGGCGCGGCTCGGCGCCGAGCACGAGGCGATCGAGACCTCGCTGCTCGCCCTGCAGGACCACGCGGGCCGCAGACTCCTCGAAGGCGCCGAGCTGACCGGCGTCACCCGGGAACGCTGGGCGGCCGCGGAGGCGTCGATCACCCTGCTGTGGGCGTACTTCGACGCCTACACGGCGGCGCTGCGCTCCGCCCGGGAGATCCGAGCCCGCCGCCGCTGGTCCAGCCGCGAGGACCTGGTGGAGCTGACCGAGCTGCTGCGCGGCGAGGCCGTCACCGTGCCCGGCGGCGCCACCACGGCCACGGGCCGGCTCAGCGAGAACTTCTCGCTCGGCACCCTGGTCGACCGGATGAACGAGCTGTACGCGTCCTCGCTGGACCTGGTCGTCACCGCCGACGCGGTCTGGTCGGCGCTGCCCGCGCGGATCGATTTACTCGCCGCGGAACTCCAGCGCACCCGCAAGCTCGCGCACTCCGTCGGCGTACGCCCCGGCGAGCACCCGGCCGGCGACGACCTGGAGCGCATCACGCGCACGCTGACGAAGCTGCGCGAGGACGTGGTCTCGGACCCGCTGGCCTTCTGGCTGCCGGCCGAGGGCAGTTCGGCGCCCGGCGGCGGCCGGCCGGACACCACGGTGTACGACCGTGAGGCGCGCGCCCTGGAGGACGTACGGCGGGAGATCGACGCCGTGCTGACGGTCCGCCAGGACGCGGAGGCACGGCTGATCCGGCTGCGGGACGTGCTCTCCCGCGCGGACCGCACCCTCGCCGAGGCGCGCACCGCGCGCGGGGAGGTGCTCGCCAAGATCGCCGCGACCGAGGTGCCCGTCGTCAGCGGGCCGCCGACCGCGCTGCAGGAGCAGCTGGCCACCGCGGCGGAGTACCGGCGGCAGGCGCAGTGGCACCGGCTCTCGCCGCTCCTGGAGTCCCTGGAGCAGAAGGCCGAGGACGAACTGCAGCGCGCCCGCGAGTCGTTGACGGCGGTCACCGCGCCTCTCGCGGTCCGCGCCGAGCTGCGCGGTCGGCTCGACGCGTACAAGGCGAAGGTGGCCCGGCACGGGCTGGCCGAGGACCCGCTGCTGGTCGAGCGGTACGACTCCGCGCGGCGCATGCTCTGGAGCGCGCCCTGCGACCTGCGGGTGGCCGAACAGGCCGTGCTGCGCTACCAGCAGGCGGCGGCCGAGCAGTTCGGCGCAGCGAGGATTCCCCAGCAGGGCGGGCCTCAGGACCGTAGGAGTGAGTCGTCATGAGTCAGGCACAGCAGAAGTGCCAGCGGCCGGGCTGCGAGGGGACGTACGAGGACGTCGGCGGCGGCGAGCTGTACTGCGACACCTGCGGTCTCGCACCCGTCGTCTCCGCGACCGGCATGGTCGGCTCGCCGCCCACCGGGATCACCGGCGGCGGCAAGGGCTCGGCGAGCAGCGGCAGCGCGCGCAGCTCGCGTACGTCCTCGCAGTCGTCGAAGTCGCGGCGCTCGGTGTCCGGGCGGCTCTCGCGCTCCCTGTCGGGCAACTCCACCGGCCGCTCGGTGTCGGTGCGCAGCTCCGGCTCCTCCTCCGGCACCTCCACGCGGGGGCGGCTGGGCGCAGGGCTGGTCTCGGTGCCGCAGGTGCCGCGTCCCGACCCGCGCGCGATGGTGCTGGAGAACCCGGAGGTGCCCGAGCGGAAGCGGTTCTGCTCGCGGTCCGACTGCGGGGCTCCTGTCGGCCGGGCCCGGGGCGAGCGGCCGGGGCGCACGGAGGGGTTCTGCACCAAGTGCGGGCACCCGTACTCGTTCGTGCCGAAGCTGAAGGCCGGGGACATCGTGCACGGCCAGTACGAGGTCGCGGGCTGCCTGGCGCACGGCGGCCTGGGCTGGATCTACCTCGCCGTGGACCGGGCCGTGTCCGACCGGTGGGTGGTGCTCAAGGGTCTGCTGGACACCGGCGACCAGGACGCGATGGCGGCGGCGATCTCCGAGCGGCGCTTCCTCGCGGAGATCGAGCACGCCAACATCGTGCGGATCTACAACTTCGTGGAGCACCTCGACCAGCGCACCGGCTCCCTCGACGGCTACATCGTCATGGAGTACGTCGGCGGCAAGTCGCTGAAGGAGATCGCCAACGCCCGCCGCACCCCGGACGGCCGGCGCGATCCGCTGCCGGTGGAGCAGGCGTGTGCGTACGGCATCGAGGCGCTTGAGGCGCTCGGCCATCTGCACAGCCGCAACCTGCTGTACTGCGACTTCAAGGTCGACAACGCCATCCAGACCGAGGACCAGCTCAAGCTGATCGACATGGGCGCGGTGCGCCGCATGGACGACGACGAGTCGGCGATCTACGGCACGGTGGGCTACCAGGCGCCGGAGGTCGCCGAGGTCGGCCCGTCGGTGGCGAGCGACCTGTACACGGTGGGCCGTACCCTCGCGGTGCTCACCTTCGACTTCCAGGGCTACACGAACGTCTTCGTGGACTCCCTGCCCGACCCGGACAGCATCGAGGTCTTCCACCGGTACGAGTCCTTCTACCGGCTGCTCGTCCGCGCCACCGACCCCGACCCGGCCCGCCGGTTCGCCTCCGCGCAGGAGATGTCCGAGCAGCTGACCGGGGTCCTGCGCGAGGTCGTCTCGCTGCAGACCGGGCAGGCCCGGCCCGCGCTGTCGACGCTGTTCGGACCCGAAGTGAAGGTCACCGACACGGAGTTGTTCCCCAAGGCGGCCGGGGACGTGTCGCGGCTGGGGGCGCGCGCGGCGGCGCCCGCCGGGTCCGCCCCCGCTCTGCCGCCGGCGGCCCTGGTCAAGCAGGTCGACACGCCCGCCGCCGCGCTCGCGCTGCCCGTCCCGCTGGTCGACCCGAACGACCCCAACGCCGGTTTCCTGGCGGGCCTGATGGCCTCCGCGCCGGCCGAGCTGATCAGCGCGCTGGACGCGGCGCCCGTACGGACCGTCGAGACCCGGCTGCGGCAGATCCGCGCCCGGCTGGAGAGCGGTGACCACCAGGCCGCGCTGATGGCGCTGAGCAAGCTGGACGAGGAGCGGCCCGACGACTGGCGGGTGGTCTGGTACCGGGGCGTGGCCGCCCTGGTCACCGGCGACTTCGAGAGCGCGGCGCTGGCCTTCGACGCGATCTACGACGCCTTCCCGGGCGAGGCCGCGCCCAAGCTGGCGCTCGGCCTGTGCGCGGAGGTGCTCGGCCAGCTGGACAACGCGGCCGAGTACTACCGCCTGGTGTGGGCGACCGACCCGAGCTTCGTCAGCTCCGCCTTCGGCCTCGCCCGGGTGCAGCTCGCGGCCGGGGACCGGCACGGCGCCGTGCGGACCCTGGAGTCGGTGCCGGAGTCCTCCATCCACTACACGGCCGCCCGGGTCGCCGCCGTCCGGGCCCGGCTCAGACAGCGCACGGCGAGCGCGGGTGACGTACCGTTCCTGGACGACCTGACGGCCGCCGCCGGCCAGGTCGAGGCGCTGGACGCGTACGGTCTGGACCCGGCACGCCGCGAGCAGTTGTCCGCCGAAGTGCTCGGCAGCGCGCTGGACTGGATACTCTCCACAGGCCAGGGCGCCGACCGACCCGCCGCCGGCGGACGGGTGCTGCTCGGCAGCGGTCTGGACGAGCGGGGCCTCCGCTTCGGCCTGGAGCGCGCGTACCGCACGCTGGCCCGGCTGGCGCCCGGCGGCGAGGAGAGGATCGAGCTGGTGGAACGGGCCAACCGTTACCGCCCCCGGACGTGGGTGTAGTTGATGTCGCAGATGCCCCAGCAGGCCGCACTGTCCACGTGCCCGAGCTGCGCGGAGCCGCTCGAGTCGGGTGACCTCTTCTGCGGCGCGTGCGGATACGACCTGTCCGTCGTGCCCGTCCCGCCGCAGGACCATCCGACGCTCACCATGACCGGCTCCCCCGTGCCCGGCGACGGCGTGGACTGGCCCGCCCCCGAGCCGGCCGGCTCCGGCAGCACGCCCGCCGAGGCGCACCTGCCGTCCGATCTGCCGGGTACCGACTCGGGCGGCAAGCCCCTGCACCCGCAGGAACCGGCACCGGCCGGCGTCCGCTTCGACCGGCCCCCGGAGCCCGACGAGTACCCGCTGCAGGCACCGGACCCGCGCGCGGCGGCCCCCGCCGTACCGGAGGAGCCCCAGCAGCTCTGCGTGGCCTGCCGGGCGGGCCGGGTGGACAGCGACGGCTACTGCGAGAACTGCGGGCACGCCCAGCCCCGCGAACGCGACCACATGGAGCGGGAGTCGGGCCCGGTCGCCGCGGTCAGCGACCGCGGCCTGCGCCACCACCGCAACGAGGACGACTTCGCCGTCGGCCGGACCGCGCTGCCCGACGGCTCGCCGGCCGCCCTGGCGATCGTCTGCGACGGCGTGTCCTCGGCGACCCGGCCCGACGAGGCTTCGACGGCCGCCTCGCAGGCGGCCGGTGACACCCTGCTGGCGGCCCTGCCGCGCGGCACCCACCCGCAGCAGGCGATGCACGAGGCGATCGTGGCCGCCGCACAGGCCGTCAACGCGCTCGCCGAGGAGCCCGCTTCGGCCCGCGAGCACGCCCCGCACCAGAACGCCCCGGCGTGCACCATCGTCGGCGCGGTCGTCACCTCCGGGCTGCTGGTGGTCGGCTGGGTCGGCGACAGCCGCGCCTACTGGGTACCGGCCGACCGCAGCGCGCCCGCGGCCCGGCTGACAGAGGACGACTCGTGGGCCGCGCAGATGGTCGCGGCCGGCCTGATGAGCGAGGCGGAGGCGTACGCCGACGAGCGCGCCCACGCGATCACCGGCTGGCTCGGCGCGGACGCCTACGAACTGGAGCCGCACACCGCCTCCTTCAAGCCGGACCGGCCCGGGGTCGTGGTGGTGTGCACCGACGGCCTGTGGAACTACGCGGAGACGGCGGAGGAGATGTCCGAGGTCGTCCCGGCGGACGCGGCCGAGCGGCCGCTGCACAGCGCCCGGGTGCTGGTCGGCCACGCCCTGGACGGCGGGGGCCACGACAACGTAACAGTGGCCGTCCTGCCGTTCCCGGCACCGCAGCAGGGGGCAGGATCGGCCTGAGGCCGTACACGACGGGGAAGCCTTGACGGACCGGAGGGGACCGGTCCGTGCACACGCATTGCCTCGCGTCAGCGGGGTGTCCGAGGGGGATTCGAACGAGCATGGCCAATTTCGCGAAGTCGAACGTGCCGCAGTTCTCGGTGGACGTCTACCAGAACGAGTACCTGCCCGAGGGCGGCCGTGAAGTCAACGCCATCGTCACCGTGACCGCGACCGGCGGCGGCACGGTCGGGGGCGCCATGGCGGCCCCGCACCTGTACGCGCCCGGCCAGGGGCCCGCCGCCGCGGTGGCGCTCATGGTCGACTGCTCGGGCTCCATGGACTACCCGCCGACCAAGATGCGCAACGCCCGCGACGCCACGGCCGCCGCGATCGACACCCTGCGCGACGGCACGCGCTTCGCGGTGATCGGCGGCACCCACGTCGCCAAGGAGGTCTACCCCGGCGGCGGACGGCTCGCGATCGCCGACGCCACCACCCGCGAGCAGGCCAAGCAGGCGCTGCGCCGGCTCAGCGCGGGCGGCGGCACGGCCATCGGCACCTGGCTGCGGCTCGCCGACCGGCTGCTGTCCGCGGCGGACGTCACCATCCGGCACGGCATCCTGCTGACCGACGGCCGCAACGAGCACGAGTCGCCGGAGGACCTCCGGGCCGCCCTCGACGACTGCGCCGGGCGGTTCACCTGTGACGCGCGGGGCGTGGGCACCGACTGGGAAGTGAAAGAAGTCACAGGGATCGCCTCCGCGCTGCTCGGCACGGCCGACATCGTCGCCGACCCGGCCGGCCTGGCCGCCGACTTCACGCGGATGATGGAGACGGCGATGGGCAAGGAGGTCGCCGACGTCGCACTGCGGGTGTGGACGCCGGTCGGTACGACCATCAAGTTCGTCAAGCAAGTGGCGCCCACGGTGGAGGAGTTGACCGGCCGCCGCACGGAGGCCGGGCCGCGGGCCGGGGACTATCCCACCGGGTCCTGGGGCGACGAGTCCCGCGACTACCACCTGTGCGTCGAGGTCCCGGCGGCCGGTCTCGGCCAGGAGATGCTCGCCGCCCGGGTCTCGCTGGTCGTCCCACAACCGGACGGATCGGTACAGAACCTCGGCGCCCAGGGCCTCGTACGGGCCGTGTGGACCGACGACATGACGGCCTCGACCTCGATCAACCCCCAAGTCGCCCACTACACCGGGCAGGCCGAACTGGCACAAGCCATCCAGCAGGGGCTCGATCTTCGCAAAGCGGGCGATTTCGACGGAGCAACGGCCAAACTGGGGCGCGCAGTTCAGCTCGCGAGTGCCTCGGGGAACGCGGATACTGCGAAACTGCTTGCGAAGGTGGTGGACGTGGTCGACGCCGCGACAGGTACTGTGCGACTGAAGGCGAAGGTCGCGGAGGCCGACGAGATGACTCTCGAGACACGGTCCACAAAGACTGTTCGTGTAAAGAAGTAGTGCCGTAGCAGTACCGAGTAGGACCCTGAAGGAGAGGGGGAAGCGCCGACATGCCGACCTGCCCGAACGGACACCAGTCGGGTTCCGACGACTGGTGCGAGGTCTGCGGTCACCGCATGGCCGGTGCCGTACCTCCGCCCCCGCCGCCCCCGCCCGCCGGCGGCGGCTACGGCTTCCCGCCCCCGCAGGGCACCCAGCCCGGCGGCCGCCCGCCCGCGGCGGGTGCCCCCGAGCCGGAGCTGTGCCCGCAGTGCCGCACGCCCCGCGAGGGCGGCGCGCCCTTCTGCGAGGAGTGCCGGTGGAACTTCCTGACCAACACGGCCACGTCGTACACCCCGGCCGCTCCGCGCCCGCCCCAGCCCCGCTTCAATCCGCCGAGCGCGACGTACGGCGGCGGTGACTCGTACGAGTACCAGGGCTCACGGCCCTCGCAGATGAACCGGCCCGCCGAGCCGATCCCGTCCTTCGGCAGCGAGCCGTCGGGCCCGACGCCGTTCGCCGGCGCGCGCGGCCCGTCCGGCCCGCCGCCCACCTCGGGCGGTCCCGGTGGTCCCGGTGGTCCGGGGGGTCCGGGTGGTCCCGGTGCTCCGGGCGGCTTCGGCGGCGGCGAGCGTCCGTCCGGCCCTCCGTCGCCCTTCGGTAACGGCCCGGGGCAGGGGCCCGGTGGGCTTGGTGGACCTGGTGGACCCGGCGGTCCGTCCGGCTTCGGTGGTGGACAGGGCCAGGGCCCCGGCGGCCCCGGTGGTCCGTCCGGTCCGCCGCCCTTCGGCCGTGAGCCCTCCGGCCCCGGCGGCCCCGGCGTCCCTGGTGGACCTGGTGCGCCCGGCCCCTCCGGCTTCGGTGGCGGCCCCTCCCGTCCGGTTCCGCCGCCGCCCGGCGGTCCCGGCGGCACGGCCGGCGGTGCGCCGCAGGCGTTCCAGCAGTCCGGCCCGCCCGCGCCGCCCGCGTTCCCGCGGGAGACCGGCCGGCCCCCGGCCGGCGGTCCGGCCTTCGGCGGCGGTGAGGACGACTGGGTGATCTCCCCGCCGTCGTCCGCCGGCCCCGCAGGGGGCCCTGGCGGCCCGGGAGGTCCCGGCGGCGGCTACGGCTACCCGCAGCCCGGCGCCACCCAGGCCCCGCCCGGCCCCGGCTTCCCGCAGGCGCCGCAGGGTCCCCTGACGTGGACGGCGACCATCGGCCCGGACCGCGAGTACTTCATGGCGATGATGCAGCGCTCGGGCCCCGAGGCCGCGGGTCTGAACCTGCCCGCCTACTCGCCCGAGCAGCAGCGCACGCTCACCGGCAACCAGGTCACCATCGGGCGCCGCCGGCACTCCACCGGCGACACCCCGGACATCGACCTGTCGGTGCCGCCGGAGGATCCGGGCGTCTCGCACCAGCACGCGGTGCTGGTCCAGCAGCCGGACGGCAGCTGGGCGGTCGTCGACCAGAACTCGACGAACGGCACCACGGTGAACGGCTCGGACGAGCCGATCCAGCCGTTCGTGCCGGTGCCGCTGCAGCACGGCGACCGGGTGCACGTCGGCGCCTGGACGACGATCACCGTCCGCAGAGGCTGACACCGGGACGGACGATCAGCGCAGGGGCCAGGTGTACGGCCCCTCCGGGTCGTCCAGCCACGCCCACACGCGCTCGCCGTCGACCGTGACGCCGTACCGGTCGCGCTCCGGCCTGCCCTCGCGCTCCCACAGCGCGTAGGCCTCCTGCGGGTCGAGGGCGCCCCGGGTCAGCGCGAGCAGAAAGCGGAACAGCTCGTCCACGCGGGCCCGCCGCGGCAGCCCGTGCAGGGACACGAACCGGGGTTCGGCCCGGCCCGTGCCGCGCAGCGGCACGAAGTAGGCGGGGCCGGGCAGGAAGTGGCCCTCGGCGTGCTCGGCGTCCTGGACGGTGAGGGCGAGCAGGCCCGTCGCCAGCGGGGCCAGGACGCGTGCGCCGGGGTTGCACTGGGCGAGCCAGGCGCGCGGGACGGTGGGCAGCGTGCAGGTGGCGATGATCCGGTCGAAGGGCGCCCGTTCGGGCACCCCGCGGGCGCCGTCGCCGGTGACGACGACCGGGTGGTAGCCGGCCGCGGCCAGGTGCTGCCGGGCCGACTCGGTGATCTCCGGCTCCAGATCGATGGTGGTGACGAGGTCGTCGTCGCCGAGCCGATGGGCGATCAGGGCCGCGTTGTAGCCGGTGCCGGCGCCCACCTCCAGGACCCGGTTGCCGTCCTCCACGCGCAGGGCGACCAGCATCCGTGCCATCAACGAGGGCTGGCTGCTGGAGGTGAGCAGTTCGCCGTCGCGCAGCCGGGTGGCCAGCGGGGTGTCGTCGTAGGCACCGCGCACCCACTGCTCCCGGTCCTCGGGGTCCGGGCTCTCACCCCAGCGGCGCTCGTAGCCGTTCTCGGCACCGACGTAGTAGTACGGCACGAACAGGTGCCGGGGCACCTCCTCGAACGCCTCCCGCCACACGGGGTCCTCGTCCCAGACCCCCTCGGCGTCGATCTCCCGCACCAACGCGGCCCGCGCCGCGGCGGCGAGAGCGTCGATCCCGGTGTCGTAGGCGCCCATGGCTCCACAGTAGGGGCGGACCCGTGCTCGTAGGGCGAAGCCGGTGCGGGCGGTCCTAGGCCTTGAGTCCTGGGTCACTGCGTCTGAGACCATGGACGGGTGAGTGAGATTCGGCGCGGCACGCTTCAGGAGCAGACCTTCTACGAGCAGGTTGGCGGGGAGGAGACCTTCCGTCGGCTCGTCCACCGTTTCTACGAGGGAGTCGCCGAGGACCCGATCCTGCGGCCGATGTACCCGGAGGCGGATCTGGGCCCGGCCGAGGAGCGGCTGACGCTGTTCCTCATGCAGTACTGGGGCGGGCCCACCACGTACAGCGAGAACCGCGGCCATCCCCGGCTGCGCATGCGGCACGCCCCGTTCACCGTGGACCGGGCCGCGCACGACGCCTGGCTGAAGCACATGCGGGTGGCGGTCGACGAGCTGGGGCTGTCCGAGGAGCACGAGCGGACGCTGTGGAACTACCTGACGTACGCGGCCCAGTCGATGGTGAACACCGTTTCCGGAGACTGAGCGGGAGTGGGTCCTGTTGCCAGGACTCATGCTCAGGTTCCTGGAGTCGGCGGGCGCCCGGGCCGCCGCCATCTGTCCGGGGCCCGGTCAGCGCACGCTGACGCCGAGGGTGCCGAGCCCGGCCCGCCGCACCGCGACGGATCCGTACGGCGTCCGCAGCCTGAGCCACGCCCCGGAGGAGAACAGCCCGGTGTCGGCCGCGCCGACCCCCGGCCGCAGAAAGCCCAGCGACTGCGCCGCGTGCACGGCCCGCACCGGCAGCCCGGTCTCCCCTGTCTCCCGGGACCAGATGTCCCGTCCGATCCGGTCCAGCTCCGCACGGGTACGCCGCTCCGGCGCCAACTCCTCCGTACGGGACCGGAACTCGGCGATGGCCGCGGCGACCGTCGTACGCAGCACGTCCGGCGCGGGCAGCCCCGGCTCGGGCTGCCAGCCGCCGCGCGGCGGCAGCACACCGGCCCACGGCGGCCCGGTGACCGCGGCCGGAACGGCGGCCGTGGCGGCCCGCTCGTCCACGGACTCCAGGAGTTCACCGGCGGAGACGGTCACGTCCAGCGTGACGTCGAGCCCGTTCTCGTACGGCTTGGCCAGCCGCACCGCGCGGACCGCCAGCACCTCGAAGGACGGCGGCCGCCCGAACACGGCGAGCGCGGTCCCGGCCGCCTGCAGGCGCACCGCGGCTCCACGGTCGTAGTGGAGCAGCCGGGAGAGGAAGGCGGCGAGGTCGGCCGCCTCCGTCTCGTCGGCGAGGTGCAGCACCGTCATGCGGCGACGGCCTCCTCGTCGGCCTCGTCCCGGTACTTCTGGAGGAACGCCCGCTCGTCGTCGGTGATCCGGCGCGGCCGCTGCGCCTCGAAGTCGAACAGGACGACCACGGTGGAGGCTTGTACGTAGATCACGTCCGCGTCCTTCACCTCGTAGGAGACGGTGAAGGACGCGGCCTTGACCTCCGTGACCCACAGCTCGATGTCCACGGGCGTGGGCCGGTGGACGAGCTGGCGCCGGTAGTCGATCTCATGGCGCGCCACCACGGACCCCTGCTTGGACTCGTCGCCCCGCAGGGAGAAGAAGTCGATACGAGCCTCCTCGAGATAGCGGAGGAAGACCGCGTTGTTGACATGGCCGTACGCGTCCATGTCGGACCAGCGCAGGGGGCAGCGGTAGATGTGGCGCAAGATCGATCAGCCCCGGGTCAGCTTCTTGTAGGTGGCGCGGTGCGGACGCGCGGCGTCCGGGCCGAGCCGCTCGATCTTGTTCTTCTCGTACGACTCGAAGTTGCCCTCGAACCAGAACCACTTCGACTCACCCTCGTAGGCGAGGATGTGCGTGGCGACGCGGTCGAGGAACCACCGGTCGTGGGAGACGACGACGGCACAGCCGGGGAAGTCCAGCAGCGCGTTCTCCAGCGACGACAGGGTCTCCACGTCGAGGTCGTTGGTGGGCTCGTCGAGGAGCAGCAGGTTGCCGCCCTGCTTCAGGGTCAGCGCCAGGTTGAGGCGGTTGCGCTCACCACCGGAGAGGACACCGGCCGGCTTCTGCTGGTCCGGCCCCTTGAACCCGAAGGCGGACACGTATGCCCGGCTCGGCATCTCGACCTGTCCGACGTTGATGTAGTCGAGCCCGTCGGACACGACCTCCCACAGCGTCTTCTTCGGGTCGATGTTCTCGCGGCTCTGGTCGACGTAGGAGATCTTGACGGTCTCGCCGACCTTGATGTCGCCGGAGTCCGGGGTCTCCAGGCCCTGGATCATCTTGAACAGCGTGGTCTTGCCGGCGCCGTTCGGGCCGATGACGCCCACGATGCCGTTGCGCGGCAGCGTGAAGCTCAGTCCGTCGACCAGGACCTTCTCACCGAAGGCCTTGTTGAGCTTGTCGACCTCGACGACCACGTTGCCCAGACGCGGGCCCGGCGGAATCTGGATCTCCTCGAAGTCCAGCTTCCGCATCTTCTCGGCCTCGGCAGCCATCTCCTCGTACCGCGCGAGACGGGCCTTGGACTTGGCCTGCCGCCCCTTGGCGTTGGAGCGGACCCACTCCAGCTCTTCCTTGAGCCGCTTCTGCCGCTTGGCGTCCTTCTGGCCCTCGACCTTGAGACGGGTGGCCTTGGTCTCCAGGTACGTGGAGTAGTTGCCCTCGTACGGGTAGGCGCGCCCGCGGTCCAGCTCGAGGATCCACTGGGCCACGTTGTCCAGGAAGTACCGGTCGTGGGTGATCGCGACGACGGTGCCCGCGTACTTGGCGAGGTGCTGCTCCAGCCAGTTCACCGACTCGGCGTCGAGGTGGTTGGTGGGCTCGTCGAGGAGCAGCAGGTCGGGGGCCTCCAGCAGCAGCTTGCAGAGCGCGACACGGCGCTTCTCACCACCGGAGAGGTTGGTGACGGGCCAGTCGCCCGGCGGGCAGCCCAGCGCGTCCATGGCCTGCTCGAGCTGAGCGTCGAGGTCCCACGCGTTGGAGTGGTCCAGATCCTCCTGCAGCTTGCCCATCTCGTCGAGCAGCGCGTCGGAGTAATCGGTGGCCATCAGCTCGGCGATCTCGTTGAACCGGTCGAGCTTGCCCTTGATCTCGGCGACACCCTCCTGGACGTTCTCCAGGACGGTCTTCTCCTCGTTCAGCGGCGGCTCCTGGAGCAGGATGCCCACGCTGTAGCCCGGGGAGAGGAAGGCGTCACCGTTCGACGGCTGCTGCAGTCCCGCCATGATCTGCAGGACGGTCGACTTGCCCGCGCCGTTCGGCCCGACGACGCCGATCTTCGCCCCCGGCAGGAAGCTCAGGGTGACGTCGTCGAGGATCACCTTGTCGCCGTGCGCTTTGCGCGCCTTGCGCATGGTGTAGATGTACTCAGCCAAGAGAAACCGTCCGGCAGCTTGAAATCTGGCAGTGGGCAGATACACCCCATCTTGCCGTACGGCTACCCCTGGGCGGAAACCCGTTAGCTGCGGGGGCGCTGACCTGGGGTTTCGCGGCTACTGCCGACGGCAATCGGTCACTGTCGGTCGCCGCTGGTCGACGTCGGGTGGCCTTGCACGGCTCGGGGACGGCCCGGGGACGGCCTGGGGACAGCCCGGGATCGGGCCGCCCGTCGCCTGTCACGCCTTCGGCACGAGGTTGTGTTCCGTGCCGAGATGGGCGGCGCTCGTGTCCGCGTACATCGTGGTCTCGCCGTCCGACCAGCGGATGACGAGGTCGTCGGTGCGGTTGTCCGGGGTGAAGTCGCCGGTGGTCATCACCTTGTTGTGCGTCCAGAGGCCGTTGGGGTTCTGGATGCGCTGCTCGGTGCCGAGGCCGGAGGTGGTGGTGTTCACCTAGTTGTCCAGTTCGCCGTCGCTCCACTGGACCATGAGGTCCCACTTGGCGCTGCCGGAGTACTCCCCGCTCGTGAGCAGCGTGGCGTGCTGCCACGTGTCGTTCTTGTTCACCGTCGACCCAGCGAACGATCAGATCGGTGACGTACTGGGAGGCGTTGAACCGGCCCGCCGCGATCTGGGGCGCGTTCTTCCAGAGGTCGTTCGGCTTGATCATCTGGGTGCCGGCCCCGTTGAGGCCCTTGGTGCCGACGTCCCCGTACAGTGTCACTTCGCCGTCCACCCAGCGGACCAGCAGATCGAACTGGTTCGACCCGGTGAAGTCGCCCGCGGTGATGGTCTTGGCGTTCTCCCACGTGGTCTCCGGCCGACGCAGGAGCGGAGGCAGCACGGTGGGTGGTCCTCAGGCCGCACGGTGGGTGGTCCTCAGGAGGAGACGGCGGTCTTTCGCCGCCTGCGCCTCACGACGAAGCCCGAGGTGGCGATCAGGACCGCTCCTGCCGCGGTACCGCCGACGGCCGGCCAGGAAACCGAAGACGCAGCGTCGTGCGCGGCCTCTCCTGCCACGGTCACCTTCTGAGTGAGCGTCTGCCGCCCGAAGCGGCCGGCCAGCGCCATGTCGTAGTCCCCGGGCGGAAGGTCGTCACGTACCTGGGCGCGCCCCTGGTAGACGGTGGTGCCGTCATCGGCCAGGCAGCGGTCCAGGCCGACGCCGCCCTCCTTGAGGTGCACATCGTGCCGGAACGCCCGCGAGGTGACGGTCAGTGCGTCCTTGGGCGTCTCCGTCGGCTCCAGGGTCACCACCACATAGGCGTCACTGCCAGGCCGTACGAAGGTCGGAGTGCCGTTGCACGCCGGTGCGTCCTTCGGGTAGACGACGAACCGGCGGGTCGGCGTCGAGAACCTCGGTACGACGGCGAGTCGCGCGGTGGCGATGACGCGACCGCCGGCCTTCGCGGTGACCGGATAGGTTCCCGGGTCGATGTCATCTCGGGTGCCCGGTTCCGGCGCTGCGTCCTTCTCGACGAACAGGCCCTGCCCGTCCTTTGCCGGGACGAGCTGGATCGGCCCGTCGAGTGCAGGCGAGCTCACGACCACCTTGTCCGTCCCGGCAGGCACGTTCCACGCGTTGAACTCGACGTCCCCGCCTACCGTGATCTTCGGAAGGGGTCCGAAGTATGTCAGCCGGGGAGCATCGTCGTCCGGGACGGCCTCAGCAGGGGTGCCGGCCAGGGCTGCGGCCGCGAGCACGGCTATGGCGCCGGCCCGGGCCGCACAGCGGACGGTGGTCTTCTTCACGTCTGTTCCCTCCGTAGATGCGGCCGCCCGTCGTCCGACGCTGGTCAGGCGTCGTGGGGACAGGCCGATCGGATGTCACCCTACGTGCTCGCTCGATTCCAACCTCTGGGGGGCCGCTCGCTCATGTACCCAGGTGGAAATGAGTACCGGCGCTCTGGTCGGCGATGAGGTGGGCCGAAACGCTTGGGTCATGCATCGAGGACTGCTGAGAACCGTTCCCCAACTATTGTCGATCTTCGTGCTGGCCGGGATGTCGCTGGCGGTGTGGGCCGCTTGGCTGGGCTGGGACCAGCAACGTGACGTGCACCCCGATGGCACGACGACCGGCCCGTACGAGGCATGGCAGGTGATCGGGCTGGTGCTGACTCTGCTGGTACCGGTGTGCTGGGCGGCGTACCGGCACTACATCGCCGGCGCAGTGCTCGGCACCACGGCCGGCCTCACCGTTGCCGCCTATGCCGACTGGTCGGACGATTCCAGCGGGCTCTTCGTGATCGGCGTGGGACTGGTCATGCTGGGGAGCCTCGCCGCGACCGCCGTCGTGTCCTCCGTGATCGCCTCCGCGAACCGGGACGGATGAGGTTCGCCGCGCGTTCGTGGGGCTGATCGCGAGGTCAGTCGCCGGCCGGGGTCTCCTTGCGGCGCAGTATCACCAGCACCGCCCCGCCGATCACCACCAGCCCGATGGCCACCCCGGCGATCAGCGGAGTGATCGCGGAGCCGCCCGTGGCCGCGAGGTCGGTGTCGGGCGGGGTGGGGTTGCCGCCGATCGTGGTGGGGGTGGGCTCGCCGAGGGTCTGGGTGGACTTGGTGGTGAGCGCGCCCTGGGTCTTGCAGTCGAGGACGCCGGTGAAGCGGTGGCTGAAGCCGTTCGGGCCGGTGATCGTGAAGTCGTACGGCTGGTCCTCCTGGAGCGGGACCGTCACCGTGCGGGAGGTCCCGGCGGGGATGGTGTGCTCCTCTCCCAGCAGCTCGAAGGTGAAGGGCTGGTCGCCCTTGTTGGCCGCGGTGATGTCCACGCCGCCCTTGGCGCAGTTCTTCCGGGCCGACACCGCCGGTATGGCGCCCTTGGCCGCCCAGGTGGCGCTCGCGGTCGCGGAGACCGTGGACTCGCTGGAGCCGGCCAGGATCTGGGTCTGGCTGCGGCTCTCGGAGGCGAAGGCGCGGCCCACCGGAACGGTGGTGGAGGCCTGGACCGTCAGGTCCGCGGCCCCGTCCGCCGCGTCCTCGGGGACGTCGAAGTACAGCTCGCTGCCGTCCTTCGCCGACGTGATCACATTGCCGGTCCTGTCGATGATCCGTACGCCGCTGGTGGCCGCGTCGGCCGGCGGGCTCACCGTCACGCTGTCCGCGTTGGTGTGCACGGTCACCGGCCCGAGCAGATCACCGGGGCGGCCGGAGACCGCGGGCGGATTCAGGGTCAGTGAGGCCTGCGGTTCGTTCACCCCGCGGGCGCTCTTCTCCAGGTAGTCGGCGAGCTTCTCGGCCTGTGGGTCGACGGCGTCGACCTTCGCGCCGTCCGAGTAGCGCCAGATGGCCACCTGGGTGCCGGCCGCCGCGTCCTGCTCGGTCAGGCCGCTCGCGCCCGCCTTCCGCGCGAGCGCGGCGAGGTCGTTGACCTGCGGATAGGAGTTCTGCAGGATCCAGCGGATCCGGCCGGCGTCCTTGTTGGTGCCCAGCGAGGTGCCGCTCCAGGGGGTCTCCTGGTAACGGGCGTCGCGCTGGGTGGGGTTGTGGAGGTCGACGCAGTACGTCTGCAGGGTGCCGCCGCCGTCCACCGACATCTCGAACAGGCCCGCGGCCACCTGCTGGTCGCCGCCGTCCTCGTGGATCACGGCATCGCCGTAGATCTTCAGGCCGTTGATCGTGGCCGTCGCGCCGCCCTGGGTCTGCGGTGTCCCGTCGGCCACGGCCGTACCGGCGCCGGACAGCACACCCGCCGCCACCAGGCCGGACACCAGCGTCACGGCGCCGAGGCGGGCCGCGGTGACGGACCGAGGAAACCCAGAGAACGCAGCAAGCACAGAATTCCCCTTCGAGCAGGACCCGTTACGTGGGGGACGGTCCCACCAGCAGAATCGGCAGCCCCGAGGGCCACGCCCGGCATCCTATGGATCACGCGGACCCCGCCCGGCCGGTCAGATCGTCTGATGGCCTATCCGATCCGGAATCGTTATCGCCTGGGCGACATATGAGCTGGGCTTATCGACAAATCCACCGATTCGGGTGGGTGCTCGGAGCGGTTCGCCGACAAGCCGCAGCCCGGCTTACGTCACGTCACCGCCGCTGGTTCCGGGCGCTGTTGGGCCGTCTCGCCGTCCGGCGTCTCGGCGGGCGGCGTCTCCCAGCTCGGCTCCGGGCGTGCCACCGCCGGTGCCTCCGGCTTGGCCGCGCGGCGGAAGAGCGCGGTGCCCCGCGCCAGGTCGTGGCCGATGGCCACCGCGTCGATGTCGGCCGAGGTCCAGCCCTGCTGTCCCTCGCGCTGGTCCGTACGCACCTTCAGCCGGCCCTGGACGACGACCGGTTGCCCCACCTCCACCGACGCCGCCACGTTGACGGCGAGCTGACGGTTGGCCCACACCGTGAAGAAGTTGGTGTGCCCGTCCGTCCAGGCGCTCTTCTCCCGGTCCCAGTAGCGCGAGGTCACCGCCAGCCGGAACCGCGCCGACGGGCCGGCCGCCAGCTCCCGGTAGATCGGCTGCGTCGCCACGTTGCCCACCACGCACACCACGGTCTCGTTCATCGCGAACCCCTCCCTCGCCCCGGCCCCTCGGCCGGGCGGACACGCGTACGGGCCCCTCCCGTACGGCTGCGTCTGCCGTGCCGGCGCGCACGATCCGCGTACGCCGTCACACGCCACGCCGATCGCCGACGCCGCTCGCCCGCGCTTTCGCTCTCGCTGTCATCGGACGTGCGGCGCGATCGCCGTGGCATCAGACTGCCTCCGTCGGGCCGGGCCCGCTGAGCGCTGTGGACGGCCTCGCGCCTGTGGAAAACCCGATCACCCGAACGAGTGCCCCACCTGCCCGCGGGCCGCTCACCCACCCCCCGGCGGCCCAGCCGACCCCCTCGATGTCACCCGGGTCGAGACACCCGCACCGCGCTCGCCCGGGCCTCACTCCACCGACTTCACCTCGCTCCGGCCCCGCTCCGCGCCACCCGCCCGTACTGCTCCCGCACCTCCCGGTACCGCAGCAGCTCCGCCGCGACCGGATCGAGGACCCGGGCCCGGCCGCAGCTCGCGGCCGCCTCCCGGAGCCGGCGTTCCGCGTCCTGGCCGTAGCGCCGCGCCGGCCCCCGGGCCGCCATCCGGCAGCCCCACTCCACGAACGGCCCGCCGACGATCCCGCACACCATGAGCAGCACGGGCACGCCCAGGTTGGGCGCCATGACTCCGGCGATCTGCCCCGCCAGCCACGCGCCGCCCACGATCTGGAGCAGGGTCATGGCCGCCTGGACCAGTACGGCCACCGGCCACCACCCCGGGCGGGGCGGTCGTCCCGGCGGCAGTCCGGCCCGCTCCGCCAGCTCGTCCAGCGCCTCGGACAGTCCGTGGGAGCCGCGTACCGCCGCCTCGCGCACCGCCTGCGCCCACGGCGCCGGCAGCCCCGCCGAGGCCCGGTCGGACACTGTACGCACCGCCTGTTCGACCCGTTGGCGTGCCGTGGCCTCCTCGTCCGCCTGGGCGGCCCGCACCGGCAACCGGCCGGTCGTGTGCTCGCCGCGGTGCTGGTACCAGCGCCACAGCCGCAGCCAGGGCGTGCCGCAGGCGCGGTTGGCGCTGCGCAGCCAGGCGCGCTCGGCGGCCTCGCCGGCCGCGATGGCGCCCACCGCGTCGGCGAGCCGGGCGGAGAACTCCTCCCGTGCCTCCTCGCTGAGGCCGACGCGCCGGCCGGTGGCGTAGAGGGGCCGCAGGTCGGCTGCCGCCGCGTCCAGGTCGGCCGCGACCCGGCGGGCCGCCGCGCCGCGCTCCGCCACGAACTGGCCGAGCGACTCGCGCAGTTCGCCGACACCGTCACCGGTGAGCGCGGACAGCGCGAGCACGGTGGCGCCGGGTTCACCGTACTCGCCGAGCGCGACGCCGTCCTCGTCGAGCAGCCGGCGCAGATCGTCCAGGACCTGGTCGGCGGCCTCTCCGGGCAGCCGGTCGACCTGGTTGAGCACGATGAACATGACCTCGGCGTGGCCGGCCATGGGCCGCAGATAGCGCTCGTGCAGCACGGCGTCGGCGTACTTCTCGGGGTCGACCACCCAGATGACGGCGTCGACCAGCTTGAGGATCCGGTCGACCTGTGTGCGGTGTTCCACGGCGGCGGAGTCGTGGTCGGGCAGGTCGATCAGCACCAGTCCGCGCAGCTGGCCCTCGCCCTCCGCGCTCTGCACGGGGCGTCGGCGCAGCCGGCCGGGGATGCCGAGCCGGTCGATGAGGCTCGCCGCGCCGTCGCTCCAGCTGCACGCGATGGGGGCCGCGGTGGTCGGGCGTCGTACGCCGGTCTCCGAAATGGCCACCCCGGCCAGCGCGTTGAACAGCTGCGACTTGCCGCTTCCGGTCGCGCCTGCGATGGCGACGACGGTGTGCCGGCCCGAGAGCTTGCGGCGGGCGGCCGCCTCGTCCAGGACCCGGCCGGCCTCGGAGAGGGTACGGCTGTCCAGGCGGGTGCGGGAGAGGCCGACGAGTTCGCGCAGGGCGTCGAGGCGGGAGCGCAGGGGGCCGTCGTACGCCAGGGGTGCGGGGGTGTGGCTGGCCGGGCTGCGGGAGGGTCCCTCCAGGACGGAGGCGCGCTCGGCGGCGAGGGCGGCGGAGTTGCTCTCCGTCACGCGCCGCGCGATGAGACCGTCGTCCCAGGCGCCCTCGGGGTCGGTCTCCGCGTCGGAGGCGGGGCCGGGGACAGGGCCCGGGCCGGGCGTCTCGCCCCCCTTGGGGCGGGCATGGCGAGGGGGAGAAGACCCGCTGCCGGTGCCGGCGCCCCCTTCGGCCTTGGCCTTGGCCTTGGCCTTGGCTTCGATCTCGGCCTCAGCTTCGACCTTGGCCTTGGTCTTGGCCTCGCTGGGCTTCACGCGCGCGTGCCGCTCCCTGTCCCCGTTCGCCTCGGGTACGCGCGCGAGCCGCTCGCTCTCCCCACGGTCCTTGGACACCCACTCGAGCCACTCGGCCTCGACTTGCTCCTCCGGTACGGGCGCGTGCACGGCGCCGTCCGTCGCCGCGTCCCGCTTCCCGGCCGCGGCCTCGCCGCCCTCCCCGGCCCCGGCCTCGTCCCGGGTGCCGGCAGCGGCCTGCGCGGCGCGGTCCGGGGACGGCGTCCTGCCCGGAGGGACTTCGGCGGAGCCCCCGTCCACCTGTGGGTGGACGTCGCCGGGCTCGGCCTTGCCTCCGGGCCCGGGCTGCACTCCCCCGGATCCGCCCGCAGGCTCCATGTGGTCCGTGTGGTCCATGTGTTCCATGCGATCCGTGTGGTCCGTGTGGTCGTGGTCAGTGACGGCGGTCACCGGTCACCTCTCCTTCTGCAGTACGGACAGCGCGGCGATGAGTTCGGCTTGGGGATCGGCGTTGACGTCCAGGGCGTCGAGCGGGGCGAGGCGCCGCTCCCGTTCGGCGTGCATGACGCGGTCGACGTGCTCGGTCAGCAGACGCCCGGCCCGGTCCCGCAGCCGCAGCGCGCCGTGGGCGCCGATCCGCTCGGCGAGCCCTTCGCCCGCGTTGCGCGCCCGGCGCCCGCCCAGCAGCGCGGTGGCGACCAGGGCGGCGACGGCCTCGGCATCGGGAGCGGTGCTGTGCTCGAGTTCCCGCACCTCGTCCTCGGCGTACTCCTCCAGCTCGCGCCGCCAGCGCCGTACCGCGAGCCCGATGCGGTGCTCGGCTCGCTCCTGGGAGAGGCCGCGGTCGGCGAGTCCGGGGGCCTCGGAGGCCGGCTCGCGCCGCCAGAGGTCGTCGACACGTTCGTCGGCGGCGGTGACGGAGCACAGCAGCAGCGCGGCCAGGCTGCCCACGAGGGCGTCGAGCAGTTCGCCCGCGGTGCAGTCGAGGGGGAAGGCGCGCCAGCGTTTGAGCGCGTCTCCGGCGAGCACGGCCCCGGACTGCAGCCGGCCGTGCACGCGCGCGTGCTCGGTGTCGTAGGCGCTGTCCACGGCTGCGGTGAGCCGGAGGGCGGCCGCGTACTGGGCGGCGGCGGCGCCGGCCAGCTCGGGCAGGCGCGACTTCAGCGAGTCGAGGAGGCCGTACGCCGTACGGGCCATGACCTGCCGGCGGGCCGCGTTGTCCTGGGCGTGATGGACGAGCCAGGTCCGCAGGGCTGCCACGGCGGTGGCGGGCAGCAGTCCGCCGCCCCACGCGGACTCGGGCAGCTCGGGCACGGTGAAGCGGGGTACGTCGCCCAGGCCGGCCTTGGTGAGCAGGGCACCGTACTGGCGGGAGACCTCCGCAACGACCTGGTGGGGCACACGGTCGAGGACACTCACCAGGGTGGCGTCGTACTCCTTGGCGGTGCGCAGCAGATGCCAGGGGACGGCGTCGGCGTATCGCGCGGCCGTCGTGACCATGATCCACACGTCGGCGGCGCAGATCAGTTCGGCGGCCAGGACGCGGTTGTCGGCGATCAGGGAGTCGATGTCGGGGGCGTCGAGCAGGGCGAGCCCGCGCGGGAGGGTCTCGACGGTCTCCACGCGCAGCACGCGCGTCGGTTCGCCGCCGGGCAGCAGGAGATCGTCGCCCGTCTCCTGCTGGGGCGCCCATACGCGGGTGAGGTCGGGGAGCACGCGCATGTCACTGAACCAGTGATGATCCTCCGGATGGCAGACCAGGACCGGTGTCCGGGTGGTCGGCCGCAGCACGCCGGCCTCGGTGACCCGCTGTCCCACGAGCGAGTTCACGAGGGTCGACTTGCCGGCACCGGTGGACCCGCCGACCACGGCCAGCAGGGGCGCCTCCGGGTCCCGCAGCCGGGGTAGCAGGTAGTCGTCTAGCTGCGCCAGGAGTTCGTCGCGGTTGGCACGCGCGCGTGGGGCCCCGGCCAGGGGCAGCGGAAAGCGTGCGGCGGCGACACGGTCGCGCAGAGCGGAGAGAGTGTCGAGCAGCTGAGGCCGAACGTCCAAGGTCACCACATGCGAAGAATGCCCAATTTTAGGGGATTTCTGAAGCATATGGACATCTCAGCGCGCCGATGGAACACATCGGACGTATGGCACGACTGGGACGCAGGCACAGTCCAGGCATAACGAGTGCACAACACCCTGTGCGTCGGGAGCCAAAAGCGGTGCACGATTCGTACCTGCCTGCGATTATCAGGACCGCTTCACCGAACCTCCACATCGAGCCACGGAGGCGAAGCAGCAGGGTCGAGGAACGGGGAGCTTTATCCTTGTCCCGCACCAGGCCCCCGTAGCTCAGTGGATAGAGCAGGCGCCTTCTAAGCGCTTGGCCGCAGGTTCGAGTCCTGCCGGGGGCGCCCGTGTCCGCCCTCCCTCCGGGAGGGCGTTTTGCCGTTCGGGGCGACGCAGCCGCACACAGCAGAGCGCCGGACGCTCCCCCGGTGGTCTCGGGGAGGGTCCGGCGCTGTCCGGCTGTCACACGGTTTCTGCGGGGTTCGTCACCCCAGCGCCCGGCTGTTGCAGCCCATGTCCGAGCCGAGGTGGTTGGGCTGCGCACCCGGCGACCCTTCGCCGTTCAGCAGGTTGCCTGCCAGGCCGTTGACGGCGCCGACGCTGCCCAGCACGTTGATGTTCATGTCGTGCGAGCGGCACTCGGTGCTCTGCGCGATGTCGAGGTCATGGCCCGGCTCACCGTGTGCGGAGGCGGTGCTGACGCCGAAGGAGCCGACACTGCCGAGGACGGCGGCGCCCACGAGGACGGCCTTCTGAAACTTGCGCATTACTTCTCCGTTGGTCGAGCGGAAGCGATCTGCGGCAGATCGAGTTGGGACGGCGGACGATGCCGGGGAGGGCGTCAGCCGAGTCGGGGAAGGCCCAGCTGGCCGACGGGAGGCGCGGCGACCTGTCCGAGGCCGAGCGGGGCCAGCTGCGGTGCACCCGCCGGCGCGACCAGCGGGTTGACGAGCGGGTTCACCTGCGGGTTCACCTGAGGGTTCACCTGAGGGGCGACACGCGGCGGGGCCTCCGTCGCGCCGAAGGTCTG
The DNA here is from genome assembly GCF_055570785.1 of Streptomyces sp. NPDC031100. Classification (NCBI taxonomy): domain Bacteria; kingdom Bacillati; phylum Actinomycetota; class Actinomycetes; order Kitasatosporales; family Streptomycetaceae; genus Streptomyces; species Streptomyces sp. NPDC031100. The sequence goes on along the minus strand of NZ_JBVIGN010000021.1, from coordinate 76,764 downwards.
GGGCACGGCGACCTGCGGGGCGACCTGCGGCATGACCTGCGGCGCGGACTGCGGACTGACCTGCGGCACGACCTGCGGCGCCGGCTGCGGCGGGGCGGCCTGAACGACCTGCGGCGCAGGCTGCGGGGCGTACGGCGCGTTGGAGGCCTGCGCCAAGCCTCCCGACGAGGCCGAGGCGGAGGCGTAACCGGTCTGCTGCTGCGGCGGGGGCGGCGGCGGAGGGGCCTGCATGACCGGCGGGGCGTACGGCTGCGGCGCGGCGGCCTGTGCGTTGCCCGCCGCGCCGGACGATGCCGCGGCCTGCGGGCCACTCGGCGCGTACGGGGGCGAGTACTGGGGGGCCACGTACTGCGGTGGCGCGTACTGGGGAGGAGGCGCCGGGGCTGCGTACTGAGGAGCCGCGTACTGGGGTGCCGGGTACTCGGGAGCGGGCGCCGGAGCGACACCGCCGTATCCGACGGGAGATTCGGCATGGCTGACGCCGGCGCCGATGGCGGACAAACCGCCGGCTGCTGCTACGACGAGCGCGGCCTTGTGAAGCTTGCGCATGGAACCCCTCGGTCCTTCAATACCTGGAACAGGGAAATCATTGTCTTCAGTGCAGTCTCGCGTGCGTTCAGTCCGATATTCGTACTGCGTCGTTACAGGGGTAATCCCCGCGGCTGCACACGGACTTCACGCCGGAGCCGGCAGCGAATCCCTTGCCCCACTGTGATCCACGGTCGCTGCCCTCTCCCTGCTGGCAACGACATTTCCCCCGACCCGGTCACGGGATCCAAAACTCCGTCACCCATTTGCCATTGACGGCCGGTTGCACCCGGTCAGGATTAACAGAGCAGCCAGAGATGGGGAGTTGAGGCTCGTACGACCTTGTGTCAAATGGGTGACCGCGGCCCGGCACCCGTATCCGCTTCCCTGCTCATCTCGTTCCCACGGGGCCAGAGCGATGGTCCAGCGCAGCCGTACAGGGCAGCGAGAACCGCAACCGCGGCACTGGCTCATCAGCATTTCCATACGTCCCGTGCACAGGTCAATGAAGGGCCGAGGGTTTCATGCGCAAGCTCCAGCAAGTCGCGCTCGTCGTCGCAGCAGCCGGAGGTCTGTCCGCCGTCGGCGCCGGCCCCAGCTCCGCCGCCGTTCCCGGCACCTACAACGGTGCTGTTCCGCCCCCCGTTTCGCAGCCGGACGCCCACGCCGCCACGGCGACCTCCTCTCAGGCCAGCGTGCAGACTTACGGCTACCCGGCCCCGCAACAGGCCGCCCCGCAGCGGGGCGCTGAGGTCACCCCGCAGGTCAACCCCAATCTGAGCCCGCAGATCAACCCGCAGATCTCCCCTCAGGCGACCCCGGGGGAGGGCGGTTCGGCGATGCAGAGCAACCTCTTCCGTCCGTCCCAGGAGTGCAGTCCGCAGTCCCTGCTCGACGCGAATGTCCCGGTCGCCCTGCTCGCCGCGTCCGAGACCCACGGCATCAACTGCACCCAGGCCAACAGCCAGTCGAACGCCCTCGCCAACGCGCACGCGCACTAGGGACCACCGCGCGGCCGGACACCCACGCCCGACACGGGCCCTTCGGGGATCGCCCCCGAAGGGCCCGTTTCTGTGCGCTGCGGCTTTCGGGTGGTTTCAGCAAGAGATCATGAAATCGGCGCGCCGCTGTCCGTTTTGGGGTATTTCGTATTAGCCTCCCGTAACCGTAAGAAGTCGATCTGCCACAGATCGCAACCACTTCACTCCACGGAGAAAGACATGCACAAGCTTCGCAAGGCTGCCGTCCTGGTCGCTGCCCTCGGCAGCATCGCGCTCGTGGGCGGCACCGCCCACGCAGACCAGGGCGGCTGGGGCGGCAAGGGCGAGGGCAAGAAGGACAGCTTCAGCGTCCTGCAGAGCTCCAACTGCAAGTCGCACGACCTGAACCTCGACGTCCTCGGCGAGGTCGGGATCCTCAACGGCCTGCTGGGCAACGCGCTCAACGGCGAGGGCGACCCGGGTGCCCAGGCCACCCACATCGGCTCGACCATGGGCTGCAACAACAGCGCCTTCTAGTCGCACGACAGCCGCATAGGCGGCAACAGCGGGAAATGATCCCGGCGCCGAGTCAACACCCGGCGCCGGGACTCTTTTTGCGCGCCGAACAGGCGTCCAAGGTGACAAGAATTGCCCGAATTCGGCGCGTCGCCGATTGTCTTCGGATATTTCCTATTACCCTCCGTCACTGTACGAAGTCGATCTCTCACAGATCGCGATCCACTTCATTCCACGGAGAAAACATGCACAAGCTCCGCAAGGCTGCCGTCCTGGTCGCCGCCCTCGGAAGCGTCGGACTCCTGAGCGCCGGCGCCGCCCACGCCGACCAGGGCGGCTGGGGCAAGGGCGGCGGGGGCGGCTTCAGCGTCCTGCAGAGCACCACGTGCAGGTCGCACGACCTGAACGCGGACGTCCTCGGCGAGGTCGGCATCGCCAACGGCCTCGGCGGCAACCTGCTGAACGGCGAGGGCAACCCGGGTGCTCAGGAGTCGTCCCTGGGCTCGACCATGGGCTGCAACAACGCCGTCGGCGGCAAGTAAGTCAGAAAATAATTCCCCGGTGTTCCGGCTGCAGGCCGGGACACCGGGGAATTCCATGTCGCCAGAACGCACGCCCCGCAAAGAAGAAATGCCGGACCGGAAACGAACCTGGTCCGGCATTTGCCGATCGCGCCTCAGAACTCGATGTGGGGTTTCTTGATGTGCGGTTTCTTGAAGCCCTTGGGCACCTTCACGGTGTTGGAGCACTCCACAACCGGCCCGACCTTCGTGGGTGCGCCGGTCAGCAGCTCTTCCGCGGGAAACACCAGGCGCGGCCGGTCGACCGTCGAGCAGTCCTGCTCCTGCTTGACGACATGCTTACCGTGCTTGTCGGCGCGGGTCTCGCTCTTGTGAACGCAGATCGCGTCACCAAGCGCCTTACCGTTGCAGTCGCCTGAAGGCTCATCGGAATACGCATGCGCGGCACCGACGCAGATCATGGCGAGACTTCCGACGAGCCCCGAGACGGTGGCGATCTTCTGCCGAGTGAACATGTGCTGTGTTCCTTTGCAATGGCGGCCCGTCCGCATGCGCCGTTGACCGGCGTGCGCCCGGGCCTTGGGGAAATGCTGCAGCCCGGACGTGCACCCTGGTGGGGTTGCTGCACGTCCGGGCTGCCTTCGCCATGGGGGGTATTACTCAGCACACCGTTGAACAGCCCGAGTTGATCCAGGACAGGGACGTTCAGTTCGTGCGATGTGCATAAGGTGTTCCAAAGGATGTCGATGCGCCTGAGGTGACACCCGAAGTCACGTGCGACAAAACGCTAATACATGCGCATCGAGACCTCGGCGCTCTTTACTTTTCGCCTTCCGGAGCGGAGTACTGGCCGTAACCACCCTCCTCAGGCGCGTACTTCTCCGGCTGAGCCTGCGGCTGGGCCTGCGGCTGACCGTAGCTGTAGCCGCCCCCCGTGGCCACGGCGTTGGCCGTCGACTGAGAGTTGGCCACGGCACTGATCCCCTGGGGGTAGTCGTCGTAGCCGCCGGCGAAGCTGACGCCGACGCCGAGGGCGGAAAGCCCCGCAACCGCTGCCGCTACGACTGCAGCGCGCTGAAACCTACGCATGGTTGACCCTTTCTCACTAGGGCACGAAGCCCTGTTGACTACGTAATGTGAGCTTATACACACAATACGTAGCAATTTGGGATCTTCGCTCCATACGTCGTGTCGCTCGGGAACTCAGCCCAGCAGGTCGGGCAACTCCGTATTTCCGTCGGCCTTGTCCGGCCGCCCCGACGTCGTTTCGGAACAGGTCACTTCGGGTCCGATCCGCATCGTCCCGTTGCCCAGGGCGGCGGGCAGGATGAAGGGCTGTGTCGGCAGGCAGTTCTCGTGGTGGGGGATGTACCCGCCCTCGGGCACCTCACCCTGGATCCGCTGGATGCAGGTGATGTTGCCCTGGAGGTCGCGGGTGCAGACGCCCGGACCCCCTGCGGCGTACGCCTGGGTGACACCGGTACAGGTCACGGCGAGGCCGCCAACGAACCCCGAGATGGCCGCGATCTTCTTCCTACTGATCATGTGATGCGTTTCCTTTGCGAGGGGCGGGACCCTTCGGGGGGTGACCCCGAAGGGTCCCGCGGAAGGTCGAACGCGACGATGCTGCCGACCTCAGCCAGTGAAAGCGTTGTTGAACTGGCCGCAGGTGGTGTGCAGGGTCTGGGCGAGACCGAGCACGCCGATCGGGACGCTGCCTTCGGCCGCCGTCTGCGGACTGCACTCCTGGTAGGGGCGGTAGAGGTCGTTCACCTCCAGCCCGCCGCCGCCGTGAGCGTAGGCGGTACCGGCGCCGGCACCGACGGCGGTCAGACCGCCGGCCGCCACTGCTGCGATCACGACCTGCTGAAGCTTGCGCATGGAACCCTCGGTTCTTCATTGCCTGTACAAGAAGGCTGATTGCCTACCGTGACTGGATAAACACTAGCAGTAAGGATTCGGGGTATTCCACATCGGCGGATATCCGTGTCTGCGGGGGGACATGACCCTCGTCTTCGTCAAGTAGCCCTGCATCGGGCCGGGTTGGGTGCAGATAAGGTGATCAGCACAATGAGATACGCCAACACCGGTATTAAATAGGGGTACTTATTCGAAGCAGGCGCGTGACGTGTCCGGTGTTATGAAAATGCCACGGAAAGGATCAGGTCCCGCATCGCCTCGACGTACCGCCGCATGTTCTTGTACGCCACGTCGGTGTCCGGGTAGCGGCAGGCGAACCACAGGCCCTCGTGCAGGCGGTTGAACCAGGCGCACACCTGGTCGCCGTACGACACCCGGATCAGCCCGTACGCCTTCTGCTCGGTCCAGCGTTCGGCGCCCGGGATGGCGCGGGCGTCGACGTACGAGACGATCGAGTACAGGTCGGGCGAGGTCGGGCGGAAGTCCGCGCCGAGCAGGCGCAGCACCCGGGCCAGCGGCATGCGCGCCAGCGGCCGGTTGGCCTGCAGTTCGGCGCGCACCGCGGTGAGTGCCTCGTCGAAGTCCCGTGCCGCCGGTACCTCGATCGGCGCGCCGCCGACGTACCAGCCCACGGAGTCCGACCAGGTGGACTTCAGCCGGGTGTGGAACGGCACGACCGTGCGGTAGACCGGCTGTCCGCCGATCTCGTGGACGATCATGCTGGTCGCGGCCAGGACTCCCACGAGGCTGCCGCCGTGGCGCCTGCAGTACGCCTCGAACGCGGCGGCGGCGTCCGCGTCCACGAGCCACTCGCGCATGAGCTTCTGGACGGGCAGCCCGCCCTGGGGGTCAAGACCGAGATCCACGGGGAAGTTCGGCAGTTTCCCGTCGCACCGGGCGATGAACTCCCGCCAGCGGGCGACGATCGCGTGTGTGTCGTCGATCCCGTCCGCGTTCGCCCGCTCCAGTTCACAGAAGTCGACATAGCTGCCGACCGGCGTCGCGGTCACGGCGCGGCCGGCGAGCCGTGCCGTGTACAACTCGTCGATCTCGTCCGGGATGCGGTGCAGGGAGTAGGCGTCGACGTTGGTGTGGTCGAAGGCCAGGTACACGCTGGTGGAGTCGTCGCGGACGACCGCCGCGTAGATGAAGTTCGGCCAGCCCAGCGCGTCCGCCGCCACGTCGAATCGGTCCTGCAGGTGCCGTACCAGCGTGCCCGCGTCGGCGAAGTCGCCGACCACCTCGCGGCGCAGCGACACGTCGTTGCGGTCGAGCGTGAACCGGCGCATGTCGTCGCCGGCCCATCGGAAGCCGCTGCGCAGCGTCTCGTGCCGCAGCGTCCAGCCGCGCAGCGCCTCCTCCAGCGCGTCGAGGTCGACGCGACCCGGCAGGTCGAACGCCGAGCCGAGCCAGGTCGGCACGAACAGGCCGTCCTCGCGCACCGACCGCGCCGTTCTGATGTGTCCCTCCTGGATGTACGCGGGTGGCCGCGGATCCGGCGGGAGCGCTGTCGCCGCGGCGACGGTCGCCGGGCTGAACGTCCACTCGACAAGCCGTCCGGGCCGTACCTCGCAGCGCTGGATGTCAGAAATTCGCACGGGGCGTCTCCGTTCGCAGAAGGCACAGAATCGATCAAGGCAGTGCCATACGCGCGGGCGGTTGCCTCCGTGTCGCCGGACTTTCAGCGGAACGTGTGGTGTCTCGAACGGCGAAGCGATCAGCCGATGGTGACGGGAAATCAGCGGGTCAGCCGAGTCGGCGTACCGGGGAGTCCGCCAGGAATGCCTGGATGTCCTCCACGGCCTGGGTGTAGTACGTCGCGTAGTTGGCCTGCGAGACATAGCCCAGGTGCGGGGTGGCGAGCAGGCGCGGAGCGGTGCGCATGGGGTGGTCCGCGGGGAGCGGTTCGACATCGAAGACGTCCACGCCGGCGCCGGCGATCCGGCCCTCGTGCAGGGCCGCGAGCAGCGCGTCCTGGTCGACGAGGCCCGCGCGTGAGGTGTTGATCAGGTAGGCCGTCGGCTTGAGCAGGGCGAGTTCGGCCGCGCCGAGCAGCCCGCGGGTGCGGTCGCCGAGCTTGAGGTGGAGGGAGACGAAGTCGCTGGTCTCCAGGAGTTCCTCCTTGGCGGCGGCCAGTTCGACGCCCACCTCGTCGGCACGCTCCTTGGTGAGGTTCTGGCTCCAGGCGCTGACCTGCATGCCGAAGGCGAGGCCGACCTGGGCGACCCGGCTGCCGATATTGCCGAGACCGAGCAGGCCGAGGCGGCGGCCGTGCAGGTCGGCACCGACGGTGGACTGCCAGGGGCCGCCCGCGCGCAACGCGCCGTTCTCGGTCACCAGGTTGCGGGCGAGGCCCAGCAGCAGCGCCCAGGTCAGTTCGAGGGGCGGGGTCGAGGAGCTGGCCGTCCCGCACACCGTCACCCCGTTGCGCTCGGCGGCCGCGTAGTCGAGCGCGGAGTTGCGCATGCCGGAGGCGACGAGCAGCTTCAGGCGGGGCAGACGGTCCAGCAGGGAAGCCGGGAAGGGAACCCGTTCGCGCAGGGTGACCACGATGTCGAAGTCGGCGAGCGCGCCCGCGAGTTCGTTCTCGTCGGCTATGTGCTCGTGGAAGCTCACGATCTCGACCCGGTCCTGGACGGCGGACCAGTCGGCGGACGAGAGCGCGACGTTCTGGAAGTCGTCGAGCACGGCACAGCGCAGTCGCATGGCGGTTGTCTCCCCAGTCAGTGTGGTTCGTGGTCGCGCCGAGGCCGGGGCCTCGGTCGGTTCCAGTCCATCACTGCCGGCCCCGCGCCGGTGAACGGGTGCCCGGTGAGAGCGAGATGGCGAGCCGAGGTCCGGCCGTTCGGCGAAGTCGCCTCGCAGAACGCCCTGTTCAGAAGTCCGCCCACACCTGCGGAAGAGCCCCGCGCCTCGACCACCGGGGCTCTTCCCGCGCAGCGTCTCACTCGTACTGGTAGATCCCGCTCAGATCCTCCAGTTCGTCCGGCGTCACGTCCCACGGCGGCAGCTGCTCGTGCCGAGCCACGATCCGGCGGTGCTGGGCATCGTGCGCACCGGGCGGCTCGGCCGGGAGGTAGCGGTGGTTGCGGTGCCGCTCCCGCCAGCGGGTCCACTGCAGGTCGACGAAGGCGTGGTGCAGCCAGAAGACGGGGTCGTTGACGGCAGCGCCGCCGAGCATCACCCCACCGATCCAGCGGTGCACCCGGTTGTGGTTGTGCCAGGACACGCTTCCCCGGCCCACGCCCCACCCCTCCAGCCGGTTGCGGAACCCCTTGGTCACCGTCGAGTCCCAGGGCGCCGTGTCGTAGACCGGGTCGGCCAGCGCCGACTCCAGCTCGCGACCGGTCGGCAGCTGGATCGGGTTGCGGGCGCGGCCGAGGTCACGGGTGAGGAACTCCCCGTCGGTCACGCCCTCGGTGATTTTCCAGTGGCCCGCCCGGTAGGCGAACGGGCCGGTCATCACCTGCCGGTCCGAGCGCCGCCCGTTGCCGCCGAGCAGGTCGTCGGTCCACGGCAGGGAGGTGGCCGTGCGGTCGCGGGTCCAGTCCCAGTACGGCACCGTCACCGAGGGGTCCACCCGGCGCAGCGCCCGCTCCAGCTCCAGCAGCAGCTTGCGGTGCCAGGGCAGGAAGGACGGTGCCATGTGGGCGGCGCGCAGCCCCTTCTCGCCGTCGGGTTTGTAGTAGGTCATATGCATTCGTACGAACTCGTCGTACTCGCCGCTCCGTTTGACCGCCAGCAGGGCGCCCACGAACCGTTGCCGCTCGGTGCGGGTCAGCCTGCTGACGTTCTTACGCGTGTACGCCATGCTCACCACCCAGCTGTGTCGGCCCCCCGCCCATCGGTCCCGGTGCCACGTCACGCAGTTGCTCTCCGGGACCCAGCTCGTCGACCGCCGCGCGGGTCGCGGCGAGCGGGGTCGGGTACGAGCGGTAGTGGTCGATCATGCTCAGCCAGCTGCCGTCGGCACGGCGCATCAGGTGCAGCGGGCGGCCGTCGATCGTGACCTCCCAAGGGCCGTCGGCGGCCCGCCGTGCGGTGCGGACCTCGACGCCGCGGATGCGGCGGCCGTGGTAGGTCTCGTCGAAGGCGGTGGCCTGCCGGCCGTCGTCCGGGGTGCGCGGGGGCCGGCCGCAGGCCGCGGCCACCGGGGCGAGCGCCACGGCGGCGGCCGAGGCGAGCAGCCTGCGTGTCATGTCCCGTCGTGTTCCGCCCGTGGGCTGCTCTCCGCCCGCGACCGGCGTCCCGCGCTGCCCGCCCAACGGCGCTCCGCCGAGGCCTAGGACCATCGTTCACTCCTCGTCCGGTTCGGTTGTACGAAGCGGTAACCGCCGGACCGCCCTCCCGGTCACCGACGTGCGGCCGGACCGGTGACGCGAGCACCGAAGCCGTCGACGCAACGGCCGGCGCCCGGTGCCGCAGTGGTCAGCTGGTCCAGAACTCCCACCAGCGGGTCAGAATCAGCATGCCGACGACTGCGATGTGCAGCAGCGGGAGCACCCAGGTGAACTCGGCGAAGAACGCCCGCAGCGGGGCCGGCGCGGGCAGGAACCGGTGTCGTACGCAGAACGACGTCACGTACCAGAACATCAGGATCGTGGCGATCCACGCCAGACAGCACCACAGGCACAGCGCGTTGATCCGGTACAGCGACTCGAACTGCAGCCAGGACACGAACCCGATCCCGAACAGGCAGCCCGCGTCGAAGGTCAGCCAGTACCAGCGGGGGAAGGCGGCGCCGGCCAGCAGGCTGATGCCGACGCAGATCACGACGCCGTAGGCCACCAGACCGAGCATCGGGTTGGGGAAGCCGAAGGCCGCGGCCTGCGCGCTCTTCATGACGCTGCCGCAGGACACCACCGGGTTGAGACTGCACCCCGGTGTGAAGTTCGGATTTTCGAGCAGTTTGAACTTGTCGAGGGTGATGACCCAGGAGGCCAGCAGCCCGGCCGCGCCCGTGAGCACCAGGAGCAGCGCGAAGCCGCGGCCGCCGCTCGCCGCCGGGCGGAAAGGGCGGGTTTCGCCGGGGGTTGAGGTCACCGCGCGACCCTATCGGCACCCTGCGGGACGGTCCGGTGCCCGCTCACCCGACCGGAGGAGGGCCGCCGATGCTCCACACGATCGGGGGACGGCGTGGCCGACGCCGCGCCTTCAGGAGCGACAACGCCCTTGCGCTTGCTCACGCCGGCCCCATTGACCAACTCTTACGCGTGAGTAAGTTGACTTGGCAGTAAGCCGCGTGGGCACGTCCGCCGAGCCGCGACCGGGAGCCGTCATGGGCGTACGCAGGGATCTGAAACGGGCGCAGCGGCGCACCGACTTGGCGGCGCGTACGCGGGTCGAGCTGATCAGGGACGAGAACGGGACGGTGCGCGAGGTCCGCACGGCTCCCCTGGCGCCCCGCAGTGCCGGGGGCAGCACGGCCGACATCCCGTTCACCAACGCGGAGGAGGCGCCCGGCGCCGTGGTCCTGCGCCGCCGGGAGAACGGCGTCTGGCGCCCGGTGACCGCGGCGGCCTTCGCCCGCGAGGTCACCGCCGCCGCCAAGGGGCTGATCGCCGCAGGCCTCGAACCCGGCGGTCGCGTCGCCGTGATGTCCCGCACCCGCTACGAGTGGACGGTCCTGGACTTCGCGATCTGGGCCGCCGGCGGGCAGACCGTCCCCGTCTACGCCACCTCCTCCGCCGAGCAGGTGGAGTGGATCGTCCGCGACTCCGGTGCCCGCTTCGTCGTCACCGAGACCGCCGAGAACGCCGAAACGGTCGGCACCGGCACGGCCGGCCACGCCGAACCCCCGCGCATCTGGCGGCTCGACGACCAGGCGCTGGCCGAACTCGTCGACCTCGGCCGGGACATCCCCGACGAGGAGGTCACCAAGCGCCGTACGGCCGTGACGCCCGACGCGGTGGCCACGATCTGCTACACGTCCGGAACCACCGGACGCCCCAAGGGCTGCGTGCTCACCCACGCCAACCTGTACGCCGAGGCCGCCAACACGGTCGAACTGCTCCACCCGATCTTCAAGGAGGTCACCGGCCAGGTCGCCGCCACCCTCCTGTTCCTGCCGCTCGCGCACATCCTGGGCCGCACCCTGCAGATCGCCTGTCTGCTGGCCCGGATCGAGCTGGGCCACTGCCCGAGCATCAAGCCGGACGAACTGCGGCCGATGCTCAGGGAGTTCCGGCCCACCTTCCTGGTCGGTGTGCCGTATCTCTTCGAGAAGATCCACGACACCGGGCGCGCCACCGCCGAGAAGATCGGCCGGGGTGCCTCCTTCGACCGCGCGGACCGTATCGGGGTGCGCTTCGGGGAGGCGTACCTGAACAAGTTCCTCGGCACGGGCAAGGGCCCCGGGATCGGTCTGTACGCCGCGTGGGCGCTGTACGACCTGCTGGTCTACCGGCGCATCCGCAAGGAACTCGGCGGCCGGATGCGCTACGCCATCAGCGGCGGCTCCCCGCTCGACCGCAACCTCAACCTCTTCTTCTACGCGGCCGGCATCATCGTGTACGAGGGCTTCGGCCTGACCGAGACCACGGCCGCCGCCACGATCGTCCCGCCGCTGAAGCCGCGTCCGGGCACGGTCGGCCTCCCGGTCCCCGGCACCGCGGTGCGCATCGCCGACGACGGGGAGGTCCTCGTCCAGGGCGGGGTGGTCTTCGGGGCGTACTGGAACAACCCGGCGGCCACGGACGCGGTGCTCGCCGACGGCTGGTTCGCCACCGGCGATCTCGGCTCCCTCGACGCCGACGGCTATCTCACCATCACCGGCCGCAAGAAGGACATCCTCATCACCTCCGGCGGCAAGAACGTCTCCCCGGCCGTCCTCGAGGACCGCCTGCGCAGCCGCCCGCCCGTCGGCCAGTGCCTCGTCGTCGGCGACCGGCGCCCCTTCGTCGCGGCCCTCGTCACGCTCGACGCCGAGGCGGTGGCCCACTGGCTGGCGGTCCGCAAACTGCCCCCGGACACACCGATGTCGGAGGTCCTCAAGGACCCGCGGATGCGCGCCGACGTGCAGCGGGCCGTGGACTACGCCAACGAGGCCGTCTCACGCGCCGAGTCGATCCGCGCCTTCGCTCTGGTCGAGGGCGAGTTCAGCGAGGAGAACGGGATGCTCACCCCGTCCCTGAAGGTCAAGCGGCACGCCGTGACGACCGCGTACGCGGAACAGATCGAGGCACTGTACGGCGAGTGAGCGTCGGGCGCAGACGGGCGATCGGGTGAATTTCCCGGTATTTCATGCCTTCCGGTTTCTTCCGCCTTCCATATCTCGTTCACAGTCTGCAGGTCGTGGCGCGTGTGAACGTGCGGCATCACGGACCCTGCGACGACCCTGCGGAGCCCGGAGCATCCCCTTCATCCGGCTCCAGGGCCGGGCTTCCGATTCCCCGCTGAGAGGAAGACAACGAGAGTGCGACAGACCCTGAGCAAGGGATTGGTCGTGGCCGCCGCCGCGACAAGTGCCCTGACTCTGTCCGGCACGTGGGCGATCGCGGACTCCGGTCCGCAGGCGACAGGGGCCGACTCACACACTGTGCAGTCGGGCGATACGACTGAGCGGTACATCCCGGGTGAGTCGAGTGCCCTGAGGGCGATCTCGCGCGCACAAACCGCCGTGCAGCAGGCGCACAGGGATGCGGCCACGGTTTCCACCCCCACGACGGAGTCGAGTGACAAGGCCTCCACCGGGGGCTACGGCGACGACTACGGCTACGGCGACGAGCCGAGTGACCAGCCCTGCGACTGCTACGGCGAGGACTCGCCCACGCCCCCGCCGCCGCCGATCAAGACGACCCCGACACCGCCTCACCGGCACACCACCCCACCGCCCGCGAAGAAGACCCCGCCCGTGAAGAAGACCCCGCCGGCGCCCAAGCCTCCCGAGATGGCCGAGACCGGCACCGAGACCACCCTCGGAGCCATGGCCGCCAGCGCGGCGCTGCTGGCCGCCGGAACCGTCCTGTACCGGCGGGGCCGGGCCGCGGCCCGTCGCTAGGACACCGGGTGCCGGACGCCTCGCGCCCGGCACCCGCCGACTCTCCTGCGTCCGCTGCGCCTCCCGGGGCCGGGAGCGCAGCGGACGATCAGATCACGCTCGTCTGTCGAGGATATCGAGCAGCTCCGCCGACTCCGGTGACGCGACTTTGCGGACGAAGTACATCCGGGAGGCTTCGATCGCCGGCAGATCGGCCAGGGTCCTGGTGCCCTTGAGTTGCCGGTCCAGGTAGTGGAAGTTGGTGAAGTCGGCGGTGACACGCCCGGCCATCGGCCGGAGCACCGGGTCCTCCACCCCGTCTCGCCAGCCGCTGTTCCAGAGCAGCGTGTGGAAGAACATCTCGTCGGGCGCATGCGTCGTACGGAACAGGTTCTCCCAGCGGGGATCCTCGGCCTTGCCCAGCAGATCCGCGACGCAGTCGGCGGTCAACGCCGTCCACTGGCTGCCCCCCACCGGCTCGATGTCACCGAACACGGAAGGCCTGCGTCGAGGGGCCAGCTCCGAGATGCCTCTCCGCAGCAGGGCGCGGGGAAGGTAGGTCGGCCCGGGGCCGGTCGGAACGGCGTCCAGATACCACCGCTTGAGGACGCGGCCCGCGGTGGCCTTGCCGTCGAGCACCGCGGCCGCCCGGCAGTGCTGCCGGAACGGGGCCGACGCGAGATGGTCGGCGAACTCGTCGACCGGCCGGGCGGGATAGCACTGCCCGGACAGCAGAACGATGTGGTCCGAGGGCTGCGCGAACTCCAGCGCCGTGCGGTACAGAGCGAGCGTTGCGCGGACGACGGAGAAGCCTCCCCATCGCACGGCGACCCGGTCGCGGACGTACGTGGTCCGAGGCACTCCCGCGAAGTCGTCACCTCGCGACCGGGCGTCGACGTGGACCACCACCGGGTACGGCGCCAGCCGCTCGACGAGCCGGGCGAACAGCTTGGGTTCCGTGTGGGCGAGCACGGCAAATACCGGCATCGTTCTGTCCTCCCTCGGTCGTACCGGCTTCTCCCCCACGGTGATCGTGAGGCCCTGGGTCGCGTCGTGGGCTCGCTGGCGCGCGGGAGGGATGTCCCCCGAATGGCGCGTCGCCGAAAGCCGCATCGGCACCCCCTGGTGAAGTCCGGAACAGAGGCCGCATAAATACCGAAAGACAAGGTTTTGTGAAGTATGCCTGATATAAGTAGTAACCGATGAACGTGAGAGTGGCTGAGGCTTCTAAGGAGAGCCATGGGGCGGTCCACCAACGCGGTGTCTGGGCAGGCGCCCTTCTCCACGCCGTACAGAACTGTTCACCGCGACGGCCCGCGGGCCTGTCGGTACGGCGCGCTCTCCGCCTGTGTGGATCTCGCCGGCGCGGCGCTGCCGCTTGCGATGGCGATCGTCCAGGTCCGAGAGCCACATCGGCTGCTCCTGGCCGCCGTTGCCGCTGTGTTGTGGCCGCTGATCGGGGTGGCGAGCAAGCGCTATGCGTCCCGGATCTGGGCCGACGGGGTCGATCTGCGGACCGTCCTGAGGGACTGGCTGATCCTGGTCGGTGCTCTGGCCACACTCCCTGTGCTGTGCGGACTGAACAGCCTCCCCATGGAGGCCTTCACCGCGCTGCTGCCTGCACTGGTCCTCACCGCGACATGTCAGAAGATGATCCGCCGTCATCTGCGGGCCGCACGGCGGGACGCCCGCGCCCTGCGTCGCGCCCTGGTCGTCGGCGAGGGCCCCATGGTCGACGCCGTGGTCGCGCAGCTCGCCCAGCGCACCGACCACGGATACGTCGTCGTCGGTGCCTGCGCGGTGGGCGAGGGCCCGGTGTCCTCGGGCGTCGCCGTGTGCGTACGGCTGGCCGGCGAGGCGCCCCAGACACCGGAGTCGGACGCGGTAGGGGTACTCGGCGCCGTCGACGAACTGGCGGCCGATCTGGTCTTCGTTGCGGTGAGCCGCCACATGTCGGGCGAGCGGCTGCGCCGGCTGTCCTGGGCGCTGCACGACCGGAACTGCCCCCTCATCGTGCTGCCCGGCATCGTCGACGTGGCACGCCGCCGGCTCCGGGCGACCTCTGCCGCCGGACTGACGATGCTGCACATCGCGCCACCCCTGCGCCGCGGCGTTCCGGCGCTGTTCAAGGCCCTCGTGGACCGTGTCGGCGCCCTGCTGCTGATCGTCCTTCTCTCCCCCCTGCTCCTGCTGGTGGGACTGTCGGTGCGGCTCGGCTCACGCGGCCCCGCCCTCTACCGGCAGACGCGCGTGGGCCGCTGCAACACGCAGTTCTCCATGTGGAAGTTCCGCACGATGGTGGTGGGCGCGGACCGGCTCAAGAACGAGCTGGAAGAGGCGAACGAGAACGACGGGCACATGTTCAAGATGCGTCGTGACCCCCGGATCACCCCCGTCGGACGCATCCTGCGCCGCTACTCGCTCGACGAGCTGCCCCAGCTGTTCAATGTCCTGCTCGGCCACATGTCACTGGTCGGACCGCGCCCCCCGCTGCCCGAAGAGGTCGTCAAGTACAACCCGGTGGAAAAGCGCCGGCTCACCGTCAAACCCGGTCTGACGGGTCTGTGGCAGGTGAGCGGACGAGCGAACCTCTCCTGGAACGAGACGGTCGCGCTCGATCTGCGGTACATCGACAACTGGTCCCTGGCGGGGGACGTCAACGTGATGGCCCGGACCGTGCGAGCGGTGCTGGACGGCCAAGGTGCCTACTGAAAGGTACGCCGAAGTGACGTGGTCCCTGCGCGGGTTCACCGGTGCCGGATACGACAAGGGGCGGCCTGTGCCCGTCCAGGCCGCCTGGTTCGCCGTCCTCCATCTCGTCTTCGTCAAGTGGTGGTTCCCGGCCCGCTGGCGTCCGCTGCTGCTGCGCGCCTTCGGCGCCCGCGTCGGGGAGCGGGTCCTGATCCGGCACGGGGTGCGGGTGCACTGGCCGTGGAAGCTGGACGTCGGGGACGACGTGTGGATCGGCGAGTGCGCCTGGATCCTCAACCTCGAACCCGTCACGATCGGCCACGACTGCTGCGTCTCGCAGGGCGCGCTGCTGTGCACGGGCAGCCATCTGCGTCGGTCTGCCACGTTCGAGTTCGACAACGGCCCCATCCGGCTGCAGCCCGGCAGCTGGGTCGCCGCCCGGGCGGTCGTCCTGCGCGGCGTCACCGTCGGTCAGGGCGCCGTGGTGGGCGCCGGTGCCGTGGCGCACCGGGACCTGGCGCCGGGCACGGTCCTCGCTCCGGGCGGCGCGCCGAGGACGAATCCGTCCGCATCCATGACAGAGGTCAGGGCATGAGAGAGGTCAGGGCATGAGAGTGGTCCAGGTGGTCACGCTCGTCAGCGACGACGGGACCTTCGGCGGCCCGCCGAGCGTGGCGATCGCCCAACTGCAGGAGTTGGCCGCCCGCGGTCACGACGTGCGGCTGGTGTCGTTGTGGCGGGGCGGAACACCGGCTCCTCGACGCATCGACGCCGTCCCCTTCGTCTCCCGCCCGGCGCGGACCGTTGTCCCGGGCCAGGGATGCCTCGGCCTCATGCACCCCTTGCTGCTGCGGGATCTGTGGCGGGCCATGGGGCGCGCCGACGCCGTCCACCTCCATGTGGGAAGGGACCTCGTCTCGCTGGCCGCGCTCGCCGTCGCCCGGCTGCGGCGCGTCGACTTCGTCGTCCAGACACACGGCATGGTCGAGCCCCGGACCGCTGTCGTCGCGCGCGTCTTCGACCGCGTCTTCGTCCCCTTGCTCCGGCGGGCGCGCTGCTGCCTTGTGCTCACCCTGCGGGAGCGGCGGGCCCTGTCCGCGGTCCTGGGCGCCGAGCAGCCGCCGCTGGTGGCGCTGGCCAACGGTATGCGCCTGTCCCGTCAGGTGGGGGACGAGCGGCCGCGCGGCGCCGACCAGGTGATCTTCCTTGCCCGCCTGCACCCACGCAAGCGCCCCGAAGCGTTCGTGGAGATGGCCGCCCTGGTCCACAAGGAGATCCCGGAGGCACGGTTCACCCTCTACGGCACGGACGAGGGATCGCTGCCGCAGGTGAACCAGCTGATCGCCGACCGCGGGTTGACCGACGTGGTCCGCTACGGCGGCCCGTTGGAACACTCCGCGGCGCTGGAGGCCTACCGCAAAGCCACCGTCTATGTCCTGCCCAGCGTGGACGAGCCGTTTCCCATGACCGTTCTGGAGGCGCTGGCCGAAGGTACCCCCGTGGTGTGCACGGACAGCTGCGGCATCTCGGAGGAACTGGCCCACAGGCAGGCGGCGATGGTCACCGACGGCAGCCCGGAGGCCCTGGCCGAGGCGGTGAGCCGGCTGCTCGGCGACGCATCGCTGCGCCGCCGGCTGGTCGACGCAGGGCACCGGGCGATCGAGGAGGTCTTCTCCATCCGCGCGGTGGTGGACCGGCTGGAGGGCATCTACCGGGGTCGCTGAACGGCTTCAGCGCTCCGAGGCGCCGGTCACCGCCCTGAGGATGTCCTCGAAGCGGGAAGCGGAGCCCTCCAGGGCGAACTCCCGCTCGGCCAGGACGCGGCTCTGCTTGCCCAGGGACGCTGCGTGTTCCGGGTCGGACAGGACGTCCTGGACCCAGGCGGCGGCGGGCTCCAACGATGACTCGTCCGGTGGGAAGACCGCCGAGCCGGCCTGATGCAGCAGCTGAGCGGCCAGGTTGTCGGCAGGCATCAGGCCGAGAACCGGGCGCCCGGCGCACAGGTACGACAGGGTCTTGGACGGGACCGAGAACATCCCGGCGTCCCCTTCGAGCAGAACGACGAGGACGTCGCCCGTGCCCAGCACCTCGGGCAGCCGCTCGTAGGGCTGGAAGGGCAGCAGAGTCGGCTCGATCCCGCGGGCGGCGGCGGCCTCTCGGAGGACCGGTACGGCCGGGCCTTCGTTGACGACCACGAGCCGCACCAGCTCGCCCCGCCGGCGCAGGCGTTCCACCAGCTGCACCAGCAGGACGGGATTGTGCTTCAGGCCCAACGTGCCGGCGTAGAGGAGGGTTTTCACGTCGCCCAGGTGCTGCTCGTCCGACCAGGCGTTGGCTCTGGCCACGGGAACGATCTCGTCCAGCGGCGCCCAGTTGGGGATGACGGTGACCTTGTCGGCGGTGCCCCACTGCTGGTGGACCCGGACGAAGGAGTCGGCGATCACCACGATGGCCGCGGCCTGTCGGGCCGCCCACTTCTCGCCGGCACCGAACACCTTTGCGGCGAGGCCCATCGTGCCTGCGACAGCGGCGGCGGCGAAGCGCTCGAGCGCGACGGCGGTGATGTCCTGGTGCCACAGCACCCAGGGGATCCGGAGCCGCTTCAGGACTGCCGCGGTCACGGCGAGTACCGGAATCGGCAGGTTGGACAGCAGCGCCACATCGGGCTTCGCGCTGCGCACCTGCCGGGCGAGCTCGATGCCCAGCCGGGTCTCCTGGAACAGCCGGTGGACATAGGCCTGCTTCTTCAGCACCGTGCGGTCCCCGATGGTGGCGAAGCGCAGGCCCGGGACGTCTGCCACGAGATCGCCCTTGCCGCTGAGATAGGCCGTGCAGGTCGAGTGGACCACCGCGTGCCCGCGGCGGGCCAGTTCCCGGCTGAGCTGGGCCTGGAAGGGGTGACCGCTGTAGTCGTGAACGAAGATCCTCATCGGCTGGTCGCGTCCTCGCACCGGGGGCTCAGCCGTGCGAGCGCTTCACCTGGTCGTAGACCCAGCCATAGGTCCTCTCCAGGCCGTTGACCAGGGGGATCGAGGGTTCCCAGCCGTAGATCTCGCGGATCAGGGTGTTGTCGGAGTTGCGGCCGCGCACGCCCTGCGGGGCGTCGAGCCGGTAGCTGCGTTCGCAGCGGACGCCCGCGATCTGTTCGACGATGTCCACGAGCTGATTGATCGTCACGAGCTCCGAGGAGCCGAGGTTGACCGGTACGCCGCTGTCACCCCGCATGATCATCTGGGTGCCGTTCAGGCAGTCGTCGATGTACATGAAGGAACGGGTCTGCCGGCCGTCGCCCCAGATCTCGATCCGGTAGTCACCGCAGAGCACGGCCTCGGCCACCTTGCGGCACACCGCGGCCGGGGCCTTCTCCCGGCCGCCGGCCCAGGTGCCGTGCGGGCCGTAGACGTTGTGGAAGCGGGCGACGCGGGTGGTGAACCCGTAGTCCTGCGCGTAGTGATGGCACATGCGCTCCGAGAAGAGCTTCTCCCAGCCGTAGCCGTCCTCCGGCTGTGCCGGGTAGGCGTCCTCCTCCTTCAGCGCTGTGACGTTCGGGTCCGTCTGCTTGCCGGCGGCGTAGACGCAGGCGGAGGAGGAGTAGAAGTACCGCTCGACACCGGCCTCGCGTGCGGCCTGCAGCATGTGGGTGCTGGTGAGCACCGACATCATGCACGCGGCCTTGTTGTTCTCGATGAAGCCCATGCCGCCCATGTCGGCGGCCAGCATGTACACGTGCCGTGCGCCCTGGACGCCGCTGCGTGCGCTGTCCAGGAGCGAGAGGTCCGCGATCAGGTTCTCGGCGTCCTGGTGGACTTGGTACCACTCGCGCTGGGGCTTGATGTCGATGGAGCGGACCGTCAGCCCCTGGGCGAGAAGGGCGCCCACGAGGTGCCCGCCGATGAATCCCCCGCCACCGGCAACGACGGCGTCGACCTGCTTGTTCATGGACAACTCCTCTGCCGAACGGGAGACATGGGGTGCGGTCGGCCGTGCCGGCACTGGACTTCCGCGCCCCCAGGATATGCATTTTTGCCCGATTTATCCCGTATTGGCGCGCCTGGGCTGATCTGAGAGACAGCGGCGCTATATATCTGCCAGTGAGGTTTTCACCCAAGCGCTCATTGGCTACAGAGGTCCCGATGCGGGACCCTCATGTCCGCAGTGTGCCTGCGGTCTGCATCTGGGCCGTGGTGTTGATCGTCCTGTTGCCGATCCTGGTCCTCCGGCCGCACAGCGGGCCCGTACCGGTGTCCCATGTTCTGCAGGGTGTCGTCGTGGCGCACACCGGGGGTGCACTCACCCGAGTGCTCACAGCGCCCAGGATCCGGCTCGTCGGTCTCGGCTTCTGGATGTTCTCCTACATCTGGTTCGGGCTGGCACCCGTGACGATGCTCACCTCGGACACCTATCCCTGGCCTTACCGGGCCGGCGAGGAAACCTCCTTCGCGGCCGTGGCGGTCGTCGAACTCGGACTGCTCGCGTACAGCGCCGGAACCGCCCTCGCCGCCCGACGCGAACACGCACGTGCCGCGCGCCCGGCCGCCTTCCGGCCGGGCGCGGTGGAACGGCTGCTCACTCGTCGCCTGGCGCCCTGGCGCGTCCTGCTGCTGTGCGGCCTCGCCCTGGCACTCGCCGTGCTGCTGCTTCCCGGCCAGCCGGGCGGAGTCGCCGCGTATTTCACCAGCCGTCAGGCGGTCAAGGGGACCGGCTCCCCGGACGGTTCGTCGGACGCCTTCCTGCTGCCGCTGCGCAGCTGGTCACTGTCCGTGCCTGCCTTCTGGGCGCTGTTGAGCCTGCTGCGCCTGCCGCGCCTACCGGGCGGCGACCGCCTGCTGCGCGGCATCCGCCGGCTGCTGCTGCCCCTGCTTGCCGCACTGAACATCGTCGTCAACAACCCGATCAGCCAGCCGAGGTTCTGGGCCGGCACGGTGCTGCTGACGCTGCTGTTCACCGTGGACCGGCTGTGCCGGCCTCGTGCCACCCGCGCGATCGTCGGCGCCCTTCTCGCCACGGTGCTCGTCGTCTTCCCCTACAGCGACTACTTCCGCTACGACGACCGGCAGGCAGTCCATGTCGTCTCGCTGGCCGAGCAGTTCACCGCCAAGGGCGACTACGACGCCTTCCAGCAGATGCAGACCGGCCTCGACTATGCACGGGAAAAGGGGGTCTCCCCCCGGACTGCCCTCGGCCCGCTCCTCTTCATGGTGCCGCGGTCGGTGTGGCCGGACAAACCCGAGGACACCGGCATCGCTCTCGCCCGGTACGCGGGTTACGACTTCCTCAACCTGTCGGCACCCTTGTGGATCGAGAGTTATCTGTGGGGCGGCCCGGCTGCCGTGGCCCTCGTGTTCTGCCTGCTCGGCGCGGCCGGGCGCCGTATGGACGAGCTGCGGGACCGCCTCCTCGACCGGCCGGACACCCTGGCGGTTCTTCTCGTCCCGGCCTTCGCCTTCTACCAGCTGATCTTTCTGCGCGGCAGCCTGCTCGGCATCACGGGCCCGATGCTGCTGATGATGACGATCCCGCTGTTCATCACCACATCGACGCGCCGGGTATCCCAACGCGCCGCACCGGCGCTGCTGTCCGCCCCCACCCCCCATGCATCACTTCCGCACGCAGGAGGCCACCTGTGACCAGCTCCCTCCCCTTCGACGACCGGTTCGACGAACGGGACCAGCTCCGTGAGCAACTGCGCCTGCTCCTTCGCTACCGCGTGGTGATGGTGCTGGGAACCGTCCTGGGACTGCTCGGCGGGCTGGCCCTGGCACTGTACGGCGCCGGCACCTACAGCTCGACCAGTGACGTTCTCGTCCGCGCCAGCTCCGACCCCTTCGGCACGGTCAGCGTCCCCGCCGACACCCAGATCAGCATGAGCACCGAGCAGCAGATCGCCGCCGGCACGGCCGTCGCCGTCCGTGCCGCGCACGCCCTGGGACAGCCCGACCGTCAGGCCGCCGCACTGCAGCGCCATCTCCGGGTCACCAACCCGGCCAAGTCCCAGGTGCTCCGCTTCGAGTTCACCGCCGGCACTCCGGGGCGCGCGGCGAGCGGCGCCAACGCCTTGGCCGAGGCCTACCTCGCCGACCGCAAGAGCCGTAACGACGCGGCAGTGCACCGGACCGTCGGCGGCATGAAACAGCAGATCTCCAAGCTGACCCGGCAGGAGAAGAAGGACTCGGACGACGGCAGCGGCACCTCCCCGGTGAAGAGCGAGATCAGCAGCCTGCAAAAACGCGTGTCCGAGATCAGCTCGCGCGACACCAACGGTGGTGACATCGTCCGCCGGGCCGTAGCACCCGCCCGGCCCTCGGGTCCCGGGTTGCAGACCCTGGTGGTCCTCGGACTGGCCGGCGGTGCCGTCCTGGGCATCCTGCTGGCCTGGCTGTGCTCGGCCCTCGACGGCCGGGTGCGGTCGGCCCGCGAGGTCCAGGACGCCCTGCGCGCGCCCGTGCTGGGCATCCTGCCCCGCGAACGCCGGGCGGGCGACGATCTGCTGACGGTCGGCGGCACGAACGGCGCCCGTGCGCAGGCCTATCGGTCGGTGGCCTACCGCCTGGCGCAGACCGGGCTCTCGGAAGGCACCGGCCGCCTTCTCGTGGTGACCCCGCGGCGCTGCGACGCCACCGGGGCGGTCGCCGCGAACCTGGCTGCGGCCTTCAAGGAGTGCGGGAGGGAGGTCGTGCTCGTGGACGCCGATCCCGACGCGCCCGTTCTTGCGGCACGCCTGCCGCTCGTGCCGGAGGCGGAACGCGCCAAGCACGAGACCTCCGTGCCCGACGGGGGTGTCCTCGTGGACGCGGGCTCTGCCGGACGGTTCGCCCTCTGCTCCAGCGGCAGGACCGGCCGATCCCTTCAGGCCGACGTGTCCCAGGCGCTGGACGAGCTGGCATCCGGCTCCGACGCGCCCACCACGGTCATCGCCACCGGGCCCCTGCTGGAGCACCCGCACGCGCTGGCGGTCGCCCAGCCCTTCGGAGGCGTCCTGGTCGTCGCGCGACGTGACACCCGGCGGGAGGACCTCAGGCAGGTGGGCGAGCTGATCGGCTGCTCCGACGGACGCCTGCTGGGCGCCGTGGTCGACGCCGGACGCTCGCGGAGAGGCGTGCGCGCCGCTGTGCTCCGCCGCGTGAAGCCCCGTTCCCAGGCCGACAGCGTCATGCCGGCCGCACAGCCTTCGGGACAGCACGACACGCTCACGGTCTCCAGAGGATGACGGCGCCCGGAGCGGGCTCTCCCGGCACCGGGGCCGCCCCCCGCAGCACAGTCGCAGCCGCCGCACGGGGCGGGTTGTGGGGCGCGGTGGGTGCCGCCACGAACGCGGTGTTCGCCTTCCTGCTGGTCGGCCTGATCACCCGAGCGGTCGGGGTCCGCGGGGCCGGAGCGATCTTCACGGGCGTAGCCGTGTTCACCATCCTCAGCAATGTCTGCAAGCTCGGCGGCGACACCGGACTCGTCCGCTTCATCCCCGGGGATCTGGCCCTCAACGGTGGCCGCTCGGTGGGCTCGCTGCTGCGCATGGCCGTGCTGCCCGCGGTGGTGGCCGCCACCGCGGTCGCCGCGGCCCTGCTGCTGTGCCCCGCGGTGGCCACCACACTCCTGCCCGACCTGCCCCCCGCCGACGCGGTCGCCCTGATGCGGCTCTTCGGCCTGGTCCTGCCGGCCGCCACCGTCAGCCTGGTCCTGCTCGCCGCCGCCCAGGGATACGGCACCGTGGTGCCGTTGGTCTGCGTGGAGCAGATCGGCAAGCCCGTGCTCCGGGTGCTGATCGCGCTGCCCGTGGCGTTCTGCGCCCCGGGGATGCTGTCGCTGGCGACGGCCTGGCTGCTGCCGGCGCCGGCCGGGCTCGCGGCCGCATGGCTGGGCCTGCGCCGCTGCAGAGCCCCCCGCACCACGGCAGCCCCCGCGGGCGGAGAGTCCGTTTCCTGGCGGGCCTTCTGGGTGTTCTCCGCACCCCGCGCCGTCTCCTCCGTCTTCGACATCAGTGCGATCTGGATCGGGGTCATCCTGCTGTCGGCGCTGGCCACCGACGCCGAGGCGGGCATCTACACCGCCATCGGCCGCATCGTCACCGCAGGCACCCTGCTCCAGCTCGCCGTCCGCATGGCCGTCGCACCTCAGCTCAGCCGCCTCCTCGCGGTCGGCGAGGTCGCCGAAGCCCACCATCTGCACCGCATCTCGACCTGCTGGGTCGTCCTCTTCTCCTGGCCGCTGTTCGTTCTCCTCGCCGGCTTTCCCCGCACCGTCCTCGCCGTCTTCGGACCGGAGTTCGCCCAGGGGGCGCCCGCTCTGGTGGTGCTGTGCGCCGCGTCCATCGTCAATGTCGCGGTCGGCAACGCGCAGACCGTGCTGCTCATGGCCGGCAAGAGCTCGTGGCATCTGGCCTGCACCGCCGCGGCGTTCGCGGTGCAGCTCACCGTGGGCGTGCTCGCCGTGCCCCGGTGGGGCATCCTCGGCGCGGCCGTCTCCTGGGGTGCGGCCATCATCGTGGAAAACCTCTCGGCCGCCCTGCTGGTCCGGCTGCGCCTCGGCTTCACGACCGTGGCCGCCGGCTACACAAGTGCCCTCGGTACCGGCCTGGCCGTCTCGGTGGTGCTGGCAGGCGTACGCACCCTCTCGGGTGACACACCGTCAGGAATCGCCCTCAGCCTGACTGTCGGAATGTCGGTATTTGGTACTTTTCTGTGGCGATACCGCACGCCTCTCGGAGTGAGCGAGCTGGTCCAGGTGATGCGCCGTCGCACCGTGTGAGTCCGTCACGTCTCACGGTCCGGTCTCACACCGTCCGCATCCTCGCCCTCGTCCCCGCTCCACTTGAGGTGTCCCTTTGTGCCAGAGCCAGCTCCGCAAGAAGGCGCTCACGGGCCCGGCTGCCGCTGCCCTCCTGTGCACAGGCGCGCTGCTCGGCTCTCCCGCCGCTGCGGTCACGGGCCATGACCCGGCGACGGTCAGTGCCGATCCGCTGGCCACCTGGCAGACGGACGGCATCGTCTGGTCCCTGGCCTACGCCCGCGGAGTCGTCTACGCCGCAGGCACCTTCGACTCGGTCCGCCCGCCCGGCGCCGCGGCCGGCACCCGGAAGGTCCGGCGGCACAACTTCGCCGCGTTCGACGCCGTGACCGGCAAACTGCTGCCCTGCGCCCTGTCCTTCACCGATGGTGCCGGCCCGTACAGTGCGGGCACGGTACGGGCCATGAAGGCCTCCCCCGACGGGCGGGTGCTGTACGTGGGCGGCTCCTTCGGCCACGTCGGCTCCCAGGGTGTGGCCAACGCCGTAGCCGTCAACACCGCCGACTGCTCCCTGCGCAAGGACTTCCGGCCCGCGGTGTCCGCCACCGTCCGGGCCGTCGAGACGACCGACCGCGAGGTGTACCTGGGCGGCGACTTCGACGTGGTCGACGGCCGGAGCAGGAAGCGTGTCGCCGCCTTCACCCGCGGAGGTTCCCTGCTGCCTTTCCAGGCGGACGTCGACCTCCCGGTCCGTGCCCTGTCGGCCGTGCCCGCGCAACGCGAAATCCTGGTCGGAGGTGATTTCGGGTGGGTCAACGGCCGGCAGGCCCACTCCCTGGCCGCGCTGGACATCATCTCCGGGGCTACGGTCCGCACCTATCCGGACTGGTTGCCGCCCGATTCGGTGGTCAAATCGATCGCCAAGGACGGCTCCCTCTTCTACGTCGGTGCCGAAGGGACCGGTGAGCGCGTCTTCGACGGACGCATCGCGGGCCGGCTCCGCGACGGCACCATGGTGTGGAAGGACATGTGCCTCGGCGCCACCCAGGCCGTCCTGCCCGCCAAGGGCGTCCTTTACAGCGCCTCCCACGCGCACGACTGCTCCCAGACACCCGGCGGGTTTCCCGAGCAGTGGCGTCGGCACACCCTCCTGGCCCAGTCCGTCACCGACCGGCGCATCCTGCACTGGTTCCCGGACACCGACGGCGGGCTCGGGGAGGGGGTGGGGCCGCTCGCCCTGACCATGGCCCGGGGCATCCTCTGGGTCGGGGGTGAGTTCACCCGGGTCAACGACCGGCCACAGCAGGGACTCACCCGCTTCGGCGCCCGTCCCCCCACGAGCGCGCCGCGGACCCCCGCCCTTGCGCTCCTGGCCGCAAGCCCGGGAAAGGTCACCATCGGCTGGCGCGCCTCGTGGGACCGCACCACCGCCGCCCTGACGTACAGGCTCTACCGGGACGGAAAGCTCGTCTCGCGACAGACCAGGTCGTCCACGTCCTGGGACCTGCCGGAGATGCGCCACACCGACTCCGTGCCCGCCGGCACGAGCCACCGGTACGCGATCGAGGTGACGAACGGCACCCGCACCTCGCCCCGATCTCCCTCCCTGCCCGTGAAGGTGCCCGCAGACGGCGGCCGGACGGACAGGGGTTGACCCGTGAACACGACACGCATCGGGTACGCGCCCGGGGTCTTTGACCTGTTCCACATCGGACACCTCAACATCCTGCGGGAGGCGCGCCGGCACTGTGACCGCCTCGTGGCAGGGGTGACGTCCGACGAACTGACCACGCGTCTCAAAGGCAGACCGCCGGTGATCCCGCTCGCCGAGCGCCTGGAGATCGTCCGCAGTGTGCGCCACGTCGACGACGCCGTGGTGGAGTCGCACGGAGACAAACTGCAGATCTGGAAGCAGGTCGGATTCCACGTCGTCTTCAAGGGAGACGACTGGCAGGGAACACCCAAATGGGAAATCCTCGAACGCCGCTTCGCGAACGTGGGTGTCGAAGTCGTCTACTTCCCCTACACCGTCCACACCTCCAGCACGCTACTGCGCGGGGCGCTGGAGCTGATGGAGCTCGCGAAACCACTTCACCAAGAAGGCGACCATGAACAGGACATGAGCCACCAGCAGTACGCAGTACAGGGCAAGGAAGATGTCCGGGCTGCCCAGAAATAGAAAGCTGACGCAGGTCGTGCCGTAGTCGACCGGCAGGAGCAACACGGCCCCCACCACCGAGGCGGAGCCACCGTCTCTTTGCGCCACGGCCCGCCCCCTGAGCTTCTGCGTGAGAATGCCGGCGAAAAAGATCACCACCGCTGCGAGCTGGAACACCATGGGGGCCAGCAGAAGGAGCGGACTGGGAAGGAGGAAATAGCGGTAGAACGCCACCAGCACCACCAGGTGCAGCGTGACGATCTTGACGCAGTCCAGGACATGGTCCAGCCATTCACCCGCCAGGCTCGCGGAGCGCTGGCTCCGCGCGAGCTGACCGTCTGCCGCATCCAGGGCGAAGCCCAGGACAAGAGCCACGCCGACACAGAGCGACATCACCGGCTCGGGCCGCAGCAGGGCCACGGCGGCAAGCGCCGGAAAAGTGAACAAGGCACCGAGTAGCGTCAGCTGATTGGGCGTCGCACCGATCCGGGAGGCCAGCGCGGCCATGACACGGCCGGCCGGGCGATTGACAAACCGCGTGTAGACCGACACCCCCTTCGCCGGTTTCTGTGCCGTCGACAGTTGCCTCAGCATCTCCGCAAACTCGGCCATAACCCTCCTTGGTGACATAACCACTTTAGGAAAGGAAGGCAACTATGACAGACCTGGGTGGCGAGATGTCCTGCAACCGTCGGCATATTCTGCGCGGCGGAACATCGTTGCTGGTCGCGGCAGCCCTGCCCGCCACCAGTGCGTCCGCCAAAAGTGCGTCCGTCGGTCCGACGTCCGCGGTCAACGTCGCCGACCTCGGTGCCGTGGGCGACGGCTGCACCGATGACACGGAAGCATTCGAGACCGCCTACGCGCTCGCCGCCTCCCGTGTCCGCCACGGGGTGGGCCGACTGGTGATCGAGATTCCCGCCGGCGACTTCCTCATCACCCGTCCGCATGCGCTGCTGAACGGCGTTGCCCCGCCGCGGCCCGCGAACGGTCTGCGCTACGCCGGTGCAGGCAAGAACATGACCACCCTCGTCTTCCGCCCGGACACGGGCCCGGGCTCCTATCTGTGCCGCAATGAGGACAGCTGGTCGAACCTCTCCTTCGAACGCATGCAGTTCCGCTCCGCCACACCGGGCGCATCCTTCTTCCGTTCCTACTCCACCGGCCAGGTCCAGGACTACCGGTTCTCGGAATGCCAGTGGCTCGGGGAATGGGAGTACGGGCTGGCCCTCGACGGAACGGACTGCAACTCGGAGATGCGGTGGGAAGCCTGCACGGTCGCCGGCAGCTACCGGAAGGCGTTCCTGTACTCCGGTCTCACGGGGGGCAAACAAGCCAGTCCGAACGACCAGGACCAGTTCCTGAACTACTGGTTCAACGACATGAAGGTCGAATACGAGTGGGGCAACTTCCTGGAGTTCCCCTACGGCGGATCGATCACCTGCAGCCGCGGCTCCTACATCATCACCGGCAAACGTCCCGCGAGCACCGAGGAGTACGGCACCACCAGCACCTTCTTCCGATTCCCGGTCAGCCATCACCACGACTCGGTCCAGCGCTTCCACGCCGAGGACATCCGGTTCGAAGTGCGTGACCCGGACGTGAGGATCATCGACAGCGTGTGGAGCAGAGGAACGATCCACTTCACCGACTGCGACGACACCGCGAACGCCTTCAAGGAATTCTCCGCCGAAGTCCGGCCGCATCAGTACACAGTGGGCCCACGTGGGCCCCTGATCCGTTACGACTCCTGTCAGCTCGTAGGCCGTCACCAGTACCGGACGAGCTACCGGGAGGACGTCCAGCCGCCTGTCGCCCGCTACGACATGTGCCTGCTCAGGAGCTACCCACAGGCCGAATTCGCCGTCACCGACAGCAGGAAACCGGCCCGCTTCGTGCACTTCACCGACTGCATCGACACCCAGGCCACCGGGGCCAGGTCCACGCCTGCCAGGCCCACCACCCCTGCCGTGCCGCCCGGTCAGATCCCGCCCAGGACCTGAACCTCAACGGCGTTCAGCGTGTGGGGCCCGGGATCTGCCGGGCCCCACAGCTGTGTGTGGCGCGGTCGTGCGGCACCGTCGGACGATGCCGGGACAGCTGCGTCAGACGTACTTGGTGGGCTTGATGCAGAAGTCGATGCGGGTGATGTCGGGGAAGTGGCCGTTCGAGTCGGCCAGGGCGTGGAGGCCTGTGTCGGCCGCGGTGCCGTCGGGGAAGCCCGTCGTGCTGTCGTAGTTCTTGATGTTGGCGCCGGTGCTGCCCGTGGCCGTGACCCGGACGACGGCGCGGTGAGCAGCCGCGGGGATGTCGAAGCCGAACACCTCTCCCTGGCTGTTGCTGCTGACGGTGAGCTGGAAGCTTCCGTCACCGGGGATCGCCACGGAGCCGGTGACCGGATTGGTCACGGTGACCGTGGTCGTCCCCGTGGGGCAGGGCGGCGGCGGAGGGGGTGTCTGGCACGGCTTGCACCCGTCCGTGGGCGGTTTGGGCTGGCACGGCTTGCACCCGTCCGTGGGGGGCTTTGTCTGGCACGTGTCGCACGCCTGCGTCGCTCGGGGGACCGAATGGGCCGACGCGGGCCCGGCGGCGATACCGGCCGCGATGCCGAATGCCACGGTCGCGGTCAGGCCGGCGCCGACGAGGCCCGCTCCCCAACTCGACCGTCGTGACTGCGCCTTTGCTCGGGCAGCTACTCGCATGACGAGCACTCCTCCTAGTTGCTTGGGTACCAGACCTCGGTACCTGATCTCGCCCTGGCGAACTCTCCCGCCATTTCCTTCGGCAGTTCGAGCGGGCGCCTCAACAGTGGCACGAGCGAACTGCCGTTGTGGATTACGACTCCTTTTGCTAGGCCATTCGAGCTTGCCGCGACACGGATGGGTGCCAATCGGATGGATCTCGCGGCAAGCCCGCTTGTCGAATCCGGTGTTGTGGAACCGGGTGTCTACTTTCGGAAAGTGACCTCCGTCGTGAGAAACACGGCCCGGTGAAAGCGTCTTGGCACTTCTCAGATCGGAAACGGTCCCCATCTTCCCCTCTTCTCGCCACCCGTATCCCTCGACCCGGGATGTTCCATGCGCCCAGGAAAAAGCACGTCCAGGACCGCCACCATGGCTTCCGCCGTGGTTCTCCTCGCGGCTGCTTCGCTGACGACCGCTTTCGGCGCGCCGGCGCCCGGCGAAGAGACCCTGACCGCGGCCCCCTTGGCGACATGGCAGACGAACGGCATCGTCTGGTCGGTCGCGTACGCACACGGTGTCGTGTACATCGGCGGCACCTTCGACAGCGTCCGCGCGCCCGGCGCGAAGCCCGGCGAGAAGGAGGTCGCCCGGAAGAACTTCGCCGCGTTCGACGCCGTCACCGGCCGACTGCTGCCGTGCGCCCACTCCTTCACGAACGGCGCGGAGACCGTACGGGCGCTGAAGGCATCGCGCGACGGCAAGGTGCTGTACGTCGGCGGATCGTTCGGCAAGGTCGACGACACCGGCGTGGCCAGTGCGGTCGCGCTCGACACGGACGACTGCTCGCTGCGCAAGGACTTCCGCCCCGCCATGTCCGCGCCCGTGCGGGCCATCGAGACCACCGACACGACGGTGTACCTGGGTGGTGATTTCACGGCCGTCAACGGCGAGACCAGGAACCGCATCGCGGCGTTCAGCCGGAGCGGCGAGCTGTTGCCGTTCAGGGCGGACCCCGACGGGCCGGTCCGCGCCGTCCTGGCCGCGCCCGACCACGGACAGGTCGTCGTCGGCGGAGAATTCCACAACGTCAACGGCAGACCGGAGCAGGCGCTGGTCTCCTTGAATCCGGTGACCGGTTCGACCGTGGCGTCCTTTCCGGACTGGTTGCCGGCGCGCTCTGCGGTGACATCACTGGCGCGCAACGGCGACCACTTCTATCTGGGCGCCGAGGGCACGGGGCCGGGCATCTTCGACGGCCGCATCGCCGGCAGTCTGTCCGACTCCACGATGACCTGGAAGGACACCTGCCTGGGCGCCACCCAGGCTGTCGTCGTGCACAAGGGCGTTCTGTACAGCGCTTCCCACGCCCACTACTGCGGGCTGACTCCGGGCGGGTTCCCCGACGGCCCCCGTCGCCACTTCCTGGCGCAATCGGTGGGCGACAAACGCATCCTGCACTGGTTCCCCGACACCGATGACGGAATCGGTGAGGGGGTCGGCCCCCGGGCGCTCGTGATGGCCGGCGACATCCTCTGGGCAGGCGGCGAGTTCACCGCGGTCAACGGCACGCCCCAGCAGGGCCTGACGCGCTTCGGGACCGGCCCCGGCAGCACAGCCCCGCAGGAGGCTCCCCGGCTCACCGGCGAGACCTCTCGCGCAGGAGGCGTCACCCTCACCTGGCGGGCCGCATGGGACAGGGACGACGCGGAGCTGACCTACCTGATCTACCGGGACGGTGTGCGCGTGGCCGAGCCGAAGCAGCGGTCGGCCGAGTGGGACCGCCCGGAGATGAGGTACACCGATTCCGTCTCCCCCGGCTCCCGCCATCGCTACACGATCGCCGTCACCGACGGCAAGAACACAACTCCTCGGTCGGAGCCGCTCGAAGTGACCGCGGTCGCCGAGCAGAGCCCGGCAGGAGCACAGTGAGGGGAGAGCGCCGTCATGTGGTGATGGATTCCCTGCTCTGGCTGGGGACGAACGGCGTGGTGACCATGCCGAGCAGTTCGCGGTACACATCGATCACCGCGTCCCTGGTCTGCTGTACGTCGTGGGCGGCGAGCACATGGGCGCGGCCCTGTGCGCCCAGCGCCGCCCGTAGCGGCGCGCGGCGCAGCAGCGCCGTCAGTGCCCGCGCCAGCGCGTCGGGGTCCTCCGGCGGCACCAGGCAGTGCGGCAGATGGCCGGGCGGCAGGCTCTCGCGCGCTCCGTCCACGTCCGTGACGAGGACCGGCCGGGCGCACGCCATGGCCTCCAGGGGGACGAGCGCCATGCTCTCCCAGCGGGACGGCAGGACGACGACGTCGGCGGCCCGGTACCAGGGGGCGGCGTCGGATGCCGGGCCGGCGAACTCCACCGACGCGGGCGCGCCGGCGCGCAGTCGGTCGGCGTCCGGACCGTCGCCGACGAGCACCAGCCGGGCGGCGGGCAGCTGCCGTACGACGGCGGGCCAGGCCTGCAGGAGCACGTCCTGGCCCTTCTGGCGGCACAGCCGTCCCACGCACACGACGAGGGGGCCCGCCCCGGACCGGGCGATGCTCCCCTCCGGTCGGAACCTGCGGGTGTCGACGCCGCCCGGGACCATGTGCCACTGGGCGGTGATGCCGCGCTGCTCGCCGGTCCGCAGTTCCGCCTCGCTCACGCAGAGGACGCGCGCCGCCCACCGCGCCCCGAACTGCTCCCACCGCAGCGCGGCATGGGCCATGACGCCGTCCATGGCCTCGAAGGACCACGCGTGCGGCTGAAAGACGGTGGGGAGTCGGCCGCGCACCGCGAGCCGCGCCGCGAGCCCCGCCTTCGCGCTGTGCGCATGCACCACGTCGGGCCGCACCTCGCGCAGGAGCCGCGCCAACCGCACCACCTCGCCGGGGAGTCGGGGTCCCGGTGAGCGGGTCGCGTCCCAGGGAAGCACCCGGCAGCCCTCCGCGCGCAGGGCGTCCGTCAGCGTGCCGCCGCGCGGGCAGGCCACGGTGACGTGCAGCCCCGCGGCGAGCTGTGCCGCCGCCAGGTCCGTCACGAACCGTGCGACACCGCCCTCGACCGGCTGGGTCACGTGCAGGACGTGCGGCTCACGTGCTGCGGACGGCGTCGCACGGTGCGGGACGGGACCGAGGGGAATGCGCATGACCGAGGCTTCCCTTCCGATGAAGCATTCCGAACCAAGCACCAGGCGTGCGACCGTAGGTTCGATGTAAGACGCGTCGGATTCGGGACGAACACTAGCCTCTTTTTCAGCGGAGCCGTCAACCGTGTCGGAATGACAATCCTCCCAGGGGCCTATTCCTCGGACAAAATCACCCGCTTGGACCTGCGGCGCACCGACGACAATCCACACGGATCATCGGATGAGAATGTCTGCGAGGGTCGTTCAGGATGTATGAGTTCCCAGAAACTTGCCGTCAACGGAGTTTCCCGTGGCACCACTCTGTCGTTACTCCGAGGGAAGCGAGACCCCAGGCACTCGCGACGCCTTGAGGAGGGAGTTCCCTCCGGTGATCCGAGCTGCGGACGAAAGGAACACGATGAAGAGTCTGAAGGCTGCCGCGATCGTTGTCGGCACCCTGGCCATCGCCGGCGCTGCGGCACCGGCTTTTGCGGCGGACGTGCCGGCGCAGGGCCTCCTCGACGAGGGGAAGACGGTCGCCCGCTCTGTCCCCAACGCAGCCGAGATCCCGGCGGGCGCCCTGGCCACCGACGTCAAGCACGCGGCGGAGGGCGTGAAGAAGTCGGGTGTCGTCAAGACCCCCGTCTTCGGCGGCGCCCTGCCGAATCCCCTGAACGGCAAGAGCCCCCTCAGCGGCAAGGGGCCTCTCGGCGGCAAGGTGCCTGCCGCACTTCCGGCCCTCAGGTAGAAGACGCGGATACGCTGGGACACTCGGGTCGGCTCCGTTGTTCTCGGAGCCGGCCTTCGGTGTGTTCAGGGCTCGTCGTGGGGCGCAGGGAGAAACCCCGGAAGAATTGTTTCGCCATCGCCATACACGCCGTGCACGCCCTGCACGAGACGGAAACGCCGATGGCGGCCCGCCGAGGATCGACGGGCCGCCATGCTGAGGCTGCTCAGAACAGCAGGCCACCGGCGTAAGGGGCCCACTGCGACTGGTCGACCTCCGCCGTGTTGCAGGCGGCGTAGTGCGAGTTCGGCGCGATGGTCGCGGCGCCGCCCAGGACGCCGACGGCACCGTTGGACCACGGCGCGATGCAGCGGCCGTCGACGAGGGAGCCGTTGACGATGGCAAGCCCCTGCTGGGGTGCGTTCACGACGACCGGGGACTCCGAAAAGCCTTCGCCGCCGGTGACGGTGGTGTTGTTGTCAGCCGCAGCAGTGCCGGCGGCCGCCAGGACGATGCCCGCAGCCAGGGCGGTGAGGGCCGTAACCTTATTACGCATGAATTGCGCCTTTCGGGTGGTTGACAGATCGGGAGGGGACGTCTGCCCCCGCTCCGAATCGCTCGGAGCGGGAGGAGTTCAGAAGAGCAGTCCGCCCGTGTACCCGGCGTGCTGCGACTGGTCGACCTTCGCCGTGTTGCAGGCGGCGTAGTGCGAGTTCGGCGCGGCGACACCGGCGCCGCCGAGGACGCCGACGGAGCCGTTGGACCAGGGCGCGACGCAGCGGAGGTCGACGCCCGTTCCGTTGACGATGACCGCACCCTGCTGAGGAGCGTTCACGACGACCGGGGACGACGAAAAGCCCTTGCCGCCGGTGACGGTCGTGCAGTTGTCGGCCGCGGCGGTACCGGCGGCCGCCAGGACTACACCCGCGGCGAGGGCGGAGATGGCCGTAACCTTGTTACGCATGGGATGTCCTTTCCGGACTGCGTTTCGAGGGGTTCACCTGCTCGGAATTACCGGGAGCAGGGGGGTCAGAAGAGCAGGCCACCGGCGTAAGGGGCCCACTGCGACTGGTCGACTTCCGCCGTGTTGCACGCGGCGTAGTGCGAGTTCGGCACGAAGACACCGGCGCCGCCGAGGACGCCGACGGAGCCGTTGGACCACGGCGCGATGCAGCGGCCATCGACGAGCGTGCCGTTGACGACGAGAACGCCTTGCTGAGGAGCGTTCACGACGACCGGGGACTCCGAAAAGCCGTCACCGCCAGTGACGTTGGTTGTGTTCGAGTGGGCGGAGGCCGCGCCGGCGCCGCCGCAGACAGCGGCAAGGGCGAGTGCAGTGACGACCGCGAACTTCCTGGTCAACTCGGTTCCTTCCTGGATTCACGGTAAGCCGCGCTTACATAGCAAGAAACCGAAATATGCGGCGAAAAGTCACGCGGACACCGTCTCTGCAGGGCGGATTCCACCGGATGGCCGAACGATGACGTGCGCCGATTTCATTCGGGCCGCACGGGTCCGGCAGAACGCCGACATGCGTCCGGCCCACTGGCAAGGAGGGGTCCAGTGGGCCGGACAGGCTTGAGGCGTATCCCCGGCACGACATCGGGTGCCGGGCGGGTGCGGAGCCGCTGGTCGACGAGAACCGGATCAGAGTGTCAGAATTCCGGTTTGGCGGTTTCCGGGTGGTTGTCTAATTATTGAACAGGCTACCGAGCCCTGAGCTGGTCGGCCCATTCAGCGGGTGGAGCTGCACGGCACCGGTTCCGACCGGGTTCTTCACCGGAATTGCGGGCTTCTTGCCGCTGCCCCGGCCCATGCCGTCCAGGTATACGCCGGAGATTTTCGCCGCCTTGTTCGTGCCGGTGACTTTCGCCGACTGGTTGTCATTGAACGCACTGCCCTTGGTGAGATTGCCCTGGCGTGCCACCCGCATCACGGTGTCGGCCGCGGGCACGAGCGCCGGAGTCACATCGGTCTGGGACATGAGGCCGAGCGGACCGGTTTCGTGGGCAGGTGACTTGGCGCCCGAGGCCGCGACGGCGGAGCCACCCACGAGACTCGCGCCGATGGCCAACGCCGCAGTTGTGAAAACTGCCTTCTTCATGATTCACCTCACTTGAAGTTACCTCTGATCCGACAGATGCAGAACATAGCAGTCCGCAGTCCGCCCAAAGCGATGCACTACTCCATACGCATGAATGCCATGGGAGTGAAGGAGCGCATTACTCGGTTTTCCCGGAGGGATTCACATCTGGTCGGCGAATCGATTGATCGTATAGTGCGTTCAAGTGCGAGAAGGTCATATTCCCAGCTGAAAGAGAAACTACGACACCACGTCCTTGCGGGCGAACCCCCGGAAGGCCAGGGCGATGAAGACGAGTGCGTAGGTCAGGGAGATCGACGTCCCCTGGATCATGCCTGACCATTCGGGGTGCGGCTGGACGGCGTCGGCCCAGGCGAACTGCCAGTGCGCGGGCAGGAAGTCACGCCAATGGCCGAGGGCGGTGACGGCGTCCAGGACATTGCCGACGATGGTCAGGCCGACCGCGCCGCCGACCGCGCCGAGCGGGGCGTCCGTCCTCGTCGACAGCCAGAACGCCAGGCCGGCGGTGACCAACTGGGACACGAAGATGTACGCCACGACCACCACGAGCCGCTGGGCCGCCGTACCGGAGTCCAGTGCGCCGCCGGTGGGGATCTGCAGGGGGCCCCAGCCGTAGGCGGCCGTGCCGACCGCGAGGGCCACGGCCGGCAGCAGCACCATCGCGGCGAGGCTGAGCCCGAGCGCCACGACGAGCTTGGACCACAGCAGCCGGGCCCGGGGCACGGGTGCGGCCAGCAGATAGCGCAGGGAGGACCAGCTCGCCTCGGAGGCCACCGTGTCCCCGCAGAACAGGGCGACCGGGATGACAAGGAGGAAGCCCGCAGAAACAAACAGGTTCACCGCGGCGAAGTTGGCGCCGGACGCGGTGGCCGTGTTCATCAGGGTGATCTGGCCGTTGCGGGCGGCCGGGTCGCCGCCGACCGCGAAGGCGATCAGCAGCACGAACGGCAGCACGGCCAGGATGGCGCCCATGACGAGCGTGCGGCGCCGCTTGAACTGGCGGACCAGTTCGACCCGCAGGGGCAGGGTGCGCCGGGTCTGATAGCCGGAGGCGACCTCGGTGAGCGCGCTCATGCGGAACCTCCGATCAGGGTGAGGAAGGCGTCTTCCAGGCGCCGGTGCGGGCCGACCGAGGCGACCGGCACGTCCAGCCGCACCAGCTCCACGACCAGCCGCTCGGCCGCGCCGCCGGGTTCGAGGCGAACCAGCAGTCCGTCCTCGGTGCGCACGGCGGAGGCGACGCCGGGCAGCGCGGCCACCTTCTCCACGACCGGCTCCTCGACGGGTGTGCCGGTGCCGACGAGCAGGGTGTCGCCGGAGCCCACTATCTCCTGCACCGGGCCCGCCTGGACCAGCCGGCCGCGGTCCATCACCACCAGGTGGGTGCAGGACTGCTCGACCTCGGCGAGGAGATGGCTGGAGACGATCACCGTGCGGCCGCCGGCCGCGTAGCGGATCATCACCTCGCGCATCTCGCGGATCTGGGGCGGGTCGAGACCGTTGGTGGGCTCGTCCAGGATGAGCAGGTCGGGCAGGCCGAGCATGGCCTGGGCGATGGCCAGGCGCTGGCGCATGCCCTGGGAGTAGGTGCGCACCGCGCGGGCGAGGGCGTCGCCGAGACCGGCGATCTCCAGGGCCTCGTCCAGATGGGCGTCCTCGGGCGGGCGGCCGGTGGCCCGCCAGTACAGCTCCAGGTTCTCCCGGCCGGACAGGTGCGGCAGGAAGCCCGCGCCCTCCACGAAGGCGCCGACCCGCGAGAGCACCGGGGCGCCGGGCCGGGTGGCGTGGCCGAAGACGCGTATCTCGCCGCCGTCGGGCCTGATCAGGCCCATCAGCATGCGCAGGGTGGTGGTCTTGCCCGCGCCGTTGGGCCCGAGCAGGCCGAGCACCTGGCCCTTCTCCACGCGGAAGGACAGCTCGCGCACGGCGTACCGGTCGGCGGACTTGGCGTACCGCTTGGTCAGGTTCGATATCTGGAGCGGGACTTCGGCGAGCTCCGGGTCGGGTGCGGGGGTGGTCGTACGGCGGCGGCCGGAGACCAGCAGGCCGAGCGCGCCCGCGACGCCGGCCGGCGGCAGCCACCACACCCAGGCGGCCAGGGGCGCCGCCGCGGTGGTGACGGCGGGGGCCGTCGGCACGCTCAGGTCTCCCTCCAGGGAGACGGTGTACGTGGCCGGGGCGGCCGGTGAGGCGTAGCCGAGGTCGGTGGAGGCGAGGACGAGACGGAGCCGGTGGCCCTTCCGGACCTCGTGGTCGATCGCCGGGAGGGTGATCGTGACGTCCTTGCCGGTCCTGGCGCCGGTCACCCGCAGCGGTGCGACCAGTTGCGAGGGCAGCACCTGCTGGGTGCCGTCGGGACCGACGTCGTAGACCTTGCCGAACAGGACGGCGTCCTCGCTCGTGGACGTGACATGGGCCCTCACGGTCGGCGAGCCGGTGATCCTGAGGTCGGCGGCGACCGGTGCCGAGTCGAACTTCGCGTACTGGCCGGGGAAGTCGAGGGAGACGCCGACGCCGAGGGCGGACAGCTGGGCGAGGCCGCCGCTGCCGCCGAGGCCGGGCAGGGCGGAGACGCCGGGCGGGCTGGCGCCGGCCGGGTTCGCGAAACGCTGCTCGCGGCCGGTCAGGGCGATGGTCCGCTGGTGGTCGCGCAGGCCGGGGTAGGTGTGGGCGCTCGCGCCGCGGAGCAGGGCTGCGCCGTCGGTGGCGTTGACGCCTCCGGTGCGGGTGATCCGGAAGGCCGGGCCGGTGTCGGCCGACGGGTCGCCCTTGAGGTAGCGGTCGAACCAGGCGGTCACCCGGCCCTGTATCCGGCTGGTCTCCAGGTCGCCGCCGTCGTGCCCGCCCGCGATCCAGTCGACGTCCACCGGGGCGCCGCCCGCTCGGACGGCCCGCTCGGCCGCGTCCGACTGGGCGAGGGTGAACAGGGAGTCGGTCTGGCCCTGGACCAGCAGCGTGGGCACCTTGATGCGGTCGGCGACCGCGGACGGCGAGCGCTGCTCCAACAGGGTGCGGGCGGCGGCGTCCGGGGTGCCGGACTCGGCGACCCGGTCGTACATCCGGCACAGCTCCGGCTCGAACCTGGCGCAGCCGCCGCCGGTGTTGAAGAAGATGCCGGCCCACAGCTTCTTGAACACGCCGTTCGGGAACAGGGCGTCGGCCAGGTTCCAGTACGTGACGGCCGGGGCGATGGCGTCGACGCGGTGGTCGTATCCGGCGGCGAGCAGGGAGATCGCGCCGCCGTAGGAGCCGCCGGCCATGCCCACGCGCGGGTCGCCCGCCTTGTCCAGGCGGACCTGGGGCTGCTGCGCCAGCCAGTCGATGAGCCGGGAGACGTCGGCGACCTCGTGCTTCGGGTCGTTCAGCCCGATCTTTCCGTTCGAGTGCCCGAAGCCGCGGGCCGACCAGGTCAGCACCGCGTATCCGTCGCGGGCGAGGTCCTCGGCCTCCTGGCGGACGTCGTCCTTGCTGCCGCCGAAGCCGTGCCCCAGCAGGACGGCGGGGCGGCGGCCGCCCGACGTGCCCGTGAAGTACGAGGTGTCGATGCGCGTCCCGTCGGCCATGGTCATGACCCGGCCGCTCCGGTGCACCGCAGGTGCGTCGTCGGAGGCGACGGCCGACCACGTCCCGGCGCCGGCGAGCACCACGACGGCGGCCGCGACGGCTATCAGCCGCCGCGGCCCCTTCAGCAGCCCCCGCACAGCGGGCACTCGAAGATCCATGCGTCAACCGTACGGTCCGCCACCGACATCGGCTGCGGCTTCCGGGCTGAACCCGGGCCCCTCCCTGGGGAGTACGGGCCCGCCCCGGCGTACTTCAGGCGCGGTACGAAGACGTCCTCGCCGCCCGGCACGGTGCTGGGCGGCGAGGACGTCGGGGACGGCTGAACGGGTGCCTTACGCCTGTGCGTCTTCGGGGATCGACACCAGCCAGCGGGTCTCGCGCCGCGGGCGGAGGTAGAAGGCCCAGTAGAGGGTGGCGACCGCGGTGATGCCGCCGGTCCACAGCAGGTAGCTCGCCTCCTGCTGGCTGAGGATGTAGGCGAGGACCGCGATCAGCAGGACCGGCATCGCGGGCCACAGCGGCATCCGCCAGGCCGGCGTGTGCTTGTGGGAGCCGCGGCGGGCCAGCAGGGCGGCGACCGCGACCAGCAGGTACATGCCGGTCACCGAGACGCCCGTGACGCCGTAGAGGGTGTCCAGGTTGACGAAGCAAAGCAGTGCGCCGGGGACGCCGACCGCGAGCGTGGCGACCCAGGGGGAGCCGAAGCGGCCGAGCTTGGAGAAGACGTTGTTGACCGGCTCGGGCCAGGCCTTGTCGCGGGCGGAGGCGAACAGCACGCGGGAGTTCTGGATGACCATGACGATGCCCGCGTTGATGATCGCGAGGGCCACGCACAGGCTCACGAAGGTGCCGACCGCGGAGTTGGACCAGGCGGTGACCATGGAGCTGATGTCGCCGCCGGTCAGCTCCTTGAGGTCGCCGGCGCCCAGGGTGATGGCGGCGACCGGGACCAGGATGACCACGGTGGAGATGGCGAGGGTGGCCAGCACCGTGCGGGCGACGTTGCGGCGCGGGTGCTCCAGCTCCTCGGAGAGGTAGACGGCGGTCGAGAAGCCCTGGGTGACGAAGAGGGCGATGGCGAGCCCGGAGACGACCAGCATGGCGGTCACGGTGTCCGTGTGGCCGTTCTCGCCGGCCACCTGCATGGAGACCAGGCTGCCGACGCCGCGGTGGCTGTGCGTGAAGCCGAGGAGGGCGACGACGCCGGCGGCGACGACCTCCAGGACCAGGAAGATGCCGGTGATCCAGGCGTTGGCGCGCAGGTCGAGCAGACCCGCGAGGGTGGCGAGCAGCATCACGCCGGCGCCGGTCATCGACGGGTCGAGGTGCACGATGGGCGCCAGATAGTCCGCCGTGCCCATCGCGATCACCGGTGGCACGATCATGACGACCAGCAGGGACAGCACGAAGACGAGCCAGCCCGCGAGCCGCCCGGCCATCGTCGAGACCATCGCGTACTCGCCGCCCGCGCTGGGGATGAGGGTGCCCAGCTCGGAGTAGCAGAACGCCACGGCGATACAGAGGAGGGAGCCGATGGCGATCGTCAGGGCGGTGGCGGTACCGAGGGAGCCGAAGAG
Source organism: Streptomyces sp. NPDC031100 (assembly GCF_055570785.1). Classification (NCBI taxonomy): domain Bacteria; kingdom Bacillati; phylum Actinomycetota; class Actinomycetes; order Kitasatosporales; family Streptomycetaceae; genus Streptomyces; species Streptomyces sp. NPDC031100. Next base: position 36,992 of record NZ_JBVIGN010000021.1, on the reverse strand, counting down.
GTCGGGGACGACCACGAAGAGCGTGGAGGCGGGCGTGACGCAGGAGAGCGTCAGCAGGGTCCCGCCGACCACCCCGATGGACCGCTTGAGCTTCTGAGGGCTGTCAGCGGCCACAGAAGCCTCTGTGACGGCTGTCTCGACAGGGCGGAGCGTGTCGGTCATGCGGCGGTTCCGATCGACTCGTGCGAGTGAGGGTGGGGTCGGGAGCGCTATCGCCTCCGGCGGCTCGTCGTACGTTCGTCTCGTCCGCTCCCGGCGCTGCATAGAGAACCCCGACGAAAACCGCTGCGTCAATGGCCGTTTACCTTCGGAATCCGCACTTCCGGCGAGCGTTACGCAGCATCAGTTTCGCAGGCCGTGGCGCCCTGTAGATGCATCCATCAAGCCTCAGCGGGATCTGACCTTGCTTTCCAAGGTCATCTGCCATTAACCCCTTCGCCACCCGTTTCCTCCCGCCTGAACGGGAATCGCAGCTGAGGCGTCGAAAAAAAGTCAGGTCGTCCGGTATCCGGACGTGAAAACCGGTCGCATACATGTCAGTGCGCCCCGATAGAGTCACCGCTCACAAACGGCACACAGCTCTTGGGTGGGGACATGAAGATGCGGCACACGGCCGCCTGGGTGGGGTTCACGGCGGCGGCACTGGTGGCGGCTTCCGGGTGCGGCACGGAGGGCGCGAGGACGGCGGTCAAGGCGGCGGACAGCGCCGACAAGATCATGGCAGCGCTGGCACGGGCGACGGACCGCACGGAGGCACTCGGGTCCGCCGAGATGCGGAGCACGGTCGCGATCGGCACCAACAGACCGATCGCGATGGAGGGCACGTACTCCTGGGGCGACGGGTACGCGTTCGACGTCGAGATGGACACCAGGGCCGTGAACATGCAGTCCCTGCAGCACTCCCCCAAGATCCACTGCCTGTTCGTCGACGGCGCCTACTACTACAACGTCGACGCGCCGGCCTCCGGCCCGTTCAAGGGCAAGGAATGGATCAAGGTCGACAGCTCGGCCGTCCTCGGGGAGAAGGGCGCGCAGTCCCTCACGGGGAGCAACGGCAGCCCTTCGGCGTCCATGAAGGGCCTGAAGTACGCGAACGACGTCGACAACCTCGGCGCACAGACCGTGGACGGACGGCGTACGACCCACTACCGCGCCACGGTCGACCAGGCACACCTGGGCAAGTTCAAGGACGCCTACGGCAAGGGCAGCCCGATGGGCACGGCGCTCGGCGTCACCTCGATCACCATGGACGTCTGGGTCGGCTCCGACGACCTTCCGGTGCGGCTGAAGCAGCGGATGGGCACCATGACGGTGACCATGGACTTCGAGAAGTTCGGCAAGACGGCCACGGTGAAGGCCCCGCCCGCCGCGCAGACCGCCGACCTCACCGACGTGATGAAGAAGCAGCAGAAGCAGGGCTGAACACACCGGTGCCCCGCCCTCTCCCACGCGGAGGACGGGGCACCGTACGGCGTCAGTGGTTGCGCGGGAACCCGAGGTCCACGCCTGCCGGAGCCTCGGACGGGTCCGGCCAGCGGGTCGTGACGACCTTGCCGCGGGTGTAGAAGTGCGTGCCGTCGTTGCCGTAGATGTGGTGGTCGCCGAAGAGCGAGTCCTTCCAGCCGCCGAAGGAGTGGTAGCCCACCGGCACCGGGATCGGGACGTTCACGCCGACCATGCCGGCCTCGATCTCCAGCTGGAAGCGGCGGGCGGCGCCGCCGTCCCGGGTGAAGATCGCGGTGCCGTTGCCGAACGGCGAGGCGTTGATGAGGGCCACGCCCTCCTCGTAGGTGTCGACGCGCAGCACGCACAGCACCGGGCCGAAGATCTCGTCCTGGTAGGCCTTCGCGCTGGTCGGCACCTTGTCGAGCAGCGAGATGCCGATCCAGTGGCCGTCCTCGTAGCCCTCGACCGTGTAGCCGGTGCCGTCGAGCACGACCTCGGCGCCCTCGGCCGCCGCACCCTCGACGTAGGAGGCCACCTTGTCGCGGTGGACCTTGGTGATGAGCGGGCCCATCTCGGAGGTCGGGTCGTTGCCGGGGCCGATCTTGATCTTCTCGGCGCGCTCGCGGATCTTGTCGACCAGCTGGTCGCCGATGGAGCCGACCGCGACGACCGCGGAAATGGCCATGCAGCGCTCGCCCGCGGAGCCGTAGGCCGCGCTCACCGCCGCGTCCGCCGCCGCGTCCAGGTCGGCGTCCGGCAGGACCAGCATGTGGTTCTTGGCGCCGCCCAGGGCCTGGACGCGCTTGCCGTTCGCGGAGGCCGTGGTGTGGATGTAGCGGGCGATCGGGGTCGAGCCGACGAAGGAGACGGCCTTGACGTCCGGGTGCTCCAGGAGACGGTCGACGGCCACCTTGTCGCCGTGGACGACGTTGAAGACGCCGTCGGGCAGACCGGCCTCGGAGAGCAGCTCGGCGATCTTGATGGAGGCCGACGGGTCCTTCTCGGACGGCTTCAGGATGAAGGTGTTGCCGGTCGCGATGGCGATCGGGAACATCCACATCGGGACCATCGCCGGGAAGTTGAACGGGGTGATGCCCGCGACGACACCGAGCGGCTGGCGGATCGCGGCCACGTCGACGCGGCTCGCGACCTGCGTGGACAGCTCGCCCTTGAGCTGGACGTTGATGCCGCAGGCCAGGTCGACGATCTCCAGGCCGCGCGCGACCTCGCCGAGCGCGTCGGAGTGGACCTTGCCGTGCTCGGCGGTGATCAGCTCCGCGATGGCGTCCCGGTTGGCGTCCAGCAGCGCCCGGAACTTGAAGAGGATCGAGGTGCGCTGGGCCAGCGAGGACTGGCCCCAGGTCAGAAAGGCGTCCTTGGCCGCCGCGACGGCCGCGTCCACCTCCTCGACCGACGCGAACGCGACCTTGGTGGTGACCGCGCCGGTCGCCGGGTCCGTGACCGGCCCGTACGTACCCGACGCGCCTTCGACGGTCTTGCCGCCGATCCAGTGGTTGACGATCTTCGTCATGCCCAGAAACTCCTTTTACAGATGGCGGCGTCGGGTCGAGACGTGCCGTTCGTACAGCTCACGTGCCTTGACCGCGGACGATCGGGTCGCGGTCTCGGCCACAGGAACATCCCACCAGGCCTGCGCCGGAGGCGCGCCCGACACAGTGTCGGACGTTTCGGTCTCCACGTAGACACATGTGGCAGTGTCGGCGGCCCGCGCCTCGGCGAGCGCCGCGCGCAGGTCGCGTACGGTCTTCGCGCGCAGCACCCGCATGCCGAGGCTGGCCGCGTTGGCGGCGAGGTCGACGGGCAGCGGGGCACCCGTGAAGGTGCCGTCGTCCGAGGTGAAGCGGTAGGCGGTGCCGAACCGCTCGCCGCCCACGGACTCCGACAGACCGCCGATCGAGGCGTACCCGTGGTTCTGCACGAGCAGCATCTTGATCGCGATGCCCTCCTGCACGGCGGTCACGATCTCCGTCGGCATCATCAGGTACGTGCCGTCGCCGACCAGCGCCCACACGGGCCGGTCGGGGGCCGCCATCTTCACACCGATCGCGGCCGGGATCTCGTAGCCCATGCAGGAGTAGCCGTACTCCAGGTGGTACTGGTCGTACGACCGCGCCCGCCAGAGCTTGTGCAGGTCGCCGGGGAGCGATCCGGCCGCGTTGATGATGATGTCGGACTCGTCCACCAGGGCGTCCAGGGCGCCGATGACCTGGGGCTGGGTCGGCCTGATGTCCGGTTCGTCCGCCTCGAAGCAGGCGTCGACGCGCTGCTCCCAGCGCTCCTTGTCCTCGGTGTACTCGGTGACGTAGGAGTCGGCGACCCGGTGCGCGTGCATCACGAGTGCCTCGGTCAGCTCGCCCAGGCCGCTGCGGGCGTCCGCGACCAGCGGCAGCCCGGCCAGCTTGTGGCCGTCGAAGGGCGCGATGTTGAGGTTGAGGAAACGCACGTCCGGGTGGGCGAAGAGGGTGCCGGAGGCCGTGGTGAAGTCGGTGTAGCGGGTACCCACGCCGATCACCAGGTCCGCGGTGCGGGCCAGCTCGGCGGCGGTCGCGGTGCCGGTGTGGCCGACACCGCCGACGTCCTGCGGGTGGTCATGGCGCAGGGAGCCCTTGCCGGCCTGGGTGGAGGCGACCGGTATGCCGGTGGCCTCCGCGAACTCGGCGAGGGCCTCCTCGGCCCGGCTGTGGTGGACCCCACCGCCCGCGATGACGAGGGGCCTGCGCGCCTGACGGATCACCCGCACCGCCTCGGCCAGCTCGGTCGGGTCGGCGCCGGGACGTCGTACGGTCCACACGCGCTCGGCGAAGAACTCCTCCGGCCAGTCGTACGCCTCGGCCTGCACGTCCTGCGGCAGCGCGAGGGTGACCGCGCCGGTCTCCACGGGGTCGGTCAGGACCCGCATGGCCTGCAGGGCGCTCGGGATCAGGGCCTCGGGCCGGGTGATCCGGTCGAAGTAGCGCGACACCGGGCGCAGGGTGTCGTTGACCGACACGTCGCCCGCGTACGGCACCTCCAGCTGCTGCAGGACCGGGTCGGCGGGGCGGGTGGCGAAGACGTCGCCGGGCAGCAGCAGGACCGGGAGGTGGTTGATGGTGGCCAGCGCGGCGCCGGTGACCAGGTTGGTCGCGCCCGGGCCGATGGAGGTCGTCACCGCGTGCGTGGACAGGCGGTTCGACTGGCGGGCGTAGCCGACCGCCGCGTGCACCATGGACTGCTCGTTGCGGCCCTGGTGGTACGGCATCACGTCCTGGTACTCGATCAGCGCCTGGCCGATGCCGGCCACGTTGCCGTGCCCGAAGATGCCCCAGGTGGCGCCGATCAGGCGCCGCCGCTCGCCGTCGCGCTCGGTGTACTGGGCGGCGAGGAAGCGTACGAGCGCCTGAGCGACCGTGAGCCGCGTCGTCGAGGTGGTCATCGGTACCCCCCTGTGTTTTCTACGTGGTCCGGGTGGAAGCAGATCCGCCACTCCCGCGTCGCGCCGGGCCCGGCCATGACGTTCAGGTAGTACATGGCGTGGCCCGGCTGGGCGATCGACGGGCCGTGCCAGCCGTCGGGGACGAGGACGGCGTCGCCGGAGCGGACCTCGGCGAGGACGTCGGATCCGCCCTCGCGCGAGGGGAACACGCGCTGATAGCCGATTCCGTTCGGGCCGTCGATCTCGAAGTAGTAGATCTCCTCCAGCTCGGACTCCTCGCCCGGCCGGTGCTCGTCGTGCTTGTGCGGCGGGTACGAGGACCAGTTGCCGCCGGGGGTGAGCACCTCGACGGCGATCAGCTTGTCGCAGTCGAAGGAGTCGGCCGAGGCGAAGTTGCGCACCCAGCGGGCGCAGGTGCCGCTGCCGCGTTCCTCGACGGGGACCTCCGGCGCGGGGCCGTAGCGGGCGGGGAGTCGTCGCTCGCACTTCGCTCCTGCCAGGGCGAAGCGGCCTCCCGCGCCGGAGGCGATCAGGACCTGGGCGTCCCGGGGCACGTACGCGAAGTCGGAGACGTCCGCGAACACACTGTCCCGGCCCAGGAGTTGGAACTCATTTCCCTCAATTTGTACGGTACATCCGCCTTGCAGCGGAAGCACGATCCATTCACTGTCCCCGGTGGTGAACGTATGCGTACCGCCGGGCGTCAACTCGACGACGCGCAGGCTGCAATGTGCCCAGCCGGCCCGCTTGGGGTCGATGTCGACGGCGTACTGGGCGTTCGCGGTGGCACCCCGGGGCAGGTGCAGGTCGGTGCTGGTCATGCGGCCCTCACAGCAGTCCTACGGCGGTGTCCACGGCGGCGGCCACATCGCCGTCCGCCGGGTACAGCAGCGAGCGGCCGACCACCAGGCCGCGCACGGTGGGGAGTTGGAGCGCGCCGCGCCACTTCTCGTACGCGGCGACCTGTTCCTCGGGCGAGTCGCCGATGTCGCCGCCGAGCAGCACGGCCGGCAGGGTCGAGGTCTCCATGACCCGGGCCATGTCGTCGGGGTTCTCGGTGACCGGCACCTTCAGCCAGGTGTAGGCCGAGGAGCCGCCGAGGCCCGAGGCGATGGCGATGGACTTGGTGACCGCCTCCGCGCTCAGGTCGTTGCGCAGCCGTCCGTCGGGGCCGCGCCGGCTGATGAACGGCTCCACGAAGACCGGCAGCCGGTACGCGGCCATCGCGTCGACGGCGCGGGCGGTGGACTCCAGCGTGGTCAGGGAGCCCGGGTCGTCGTAGTCGATGCGCAGCAGCAGCTTGCCGGCGTCGAAGCCGAGGCGGTGCAGGTCCTCGGGGCGGTGGCCGGTGAAGCGGTCGTCCAGCTCGAAGCTGGCGCCCTGCAGGCCGCCGCGGTTCATGGAGCCCATGACGACCTTGTGGTCGAGGGCGCCGAGCAGGAGCAGGTCGTCCAGGATGTCGGCGGTGGCGAGGACGCCGTCGACGCCGGGCCGGGACAGCGCGAGGCACAGGCGTTCCAGCAGGTCGGCGCGGTTGGCCATGGCGAGCTTGCGGTCGCCGACGCCGAGGGCGCCGCGGGCCGGGTGGTCGGCGGCGACGATCATCAGCCGGCCGCCCTCGTTCAGCAGCGGGCGCCGACCCCGCCGGGCCGCGGCCTCGGCGATGGCCTCGGGGTGATGGGTGCGGGTGTGGACGAGCGCGGCGACGTCCACGCGGGACTGCCGGGCGCCGTCCCCGCCCTCGTGATGGGTGCCTGCCACCCTGCCCGCCCTCACAGCACCGCTCCGGCCTTCAGTGCGGCGGCCACCTCGTCCGGGGTGGGCATCGCGGAGGAGCACTCCAGGCGGGAGGCGACGATGGCGCCGGCCGCGTTGGCGTGTCGCATGACCGTCTCCAGGTCCCAGCCCGCCAGCAGGCCGTGGCAGAGGGAGCCGCCGAAGGCGTCCCCGGCGCCGAGTCCGTTGAGGACGTTCACCGGGAGCGGCGGGACCTCGGCGGACTCGCCCGCGCTGTGCACGGCGAGGACGCCCTTGGGCCCCTGCTTGACCACGGCGAGCTCCACCCCGGCGTCCAGCAGGGCGCGGGCCGCCGCGTGGGGTTCGCGCACCCCGGTGGCGACCTCCACCTCGTCCAGGTTGCCGACGGCCACCGTGGTGTGGCGCAGGGCCTCCGCGTAGAAGGGGCGGGCGCTGTCCGGGTCCTTCCAGAACATGGGCCGCCAGTCGAGGTCGAAGACCGTCGTACCCGACTTCGCCCGGTGGGCGAGGGCCGCGAGGGTCGCCGTACGGCTGGGCTCCTCGCTCAGGCCGGTGCCGGTGACCCAGAAGATGCCCGCCTCGCGGATGGCGTCCAGGTCCAGGTCGTGGGCGTCGATCTCCAGGTCCGGCGCCTTGGGCTGCCGGTAGAAGTAGAGCGGGAAGTCGTCCGGCGGGAAGACCTCGCAGAAGGTGACCGGGGTCGGCAGTCCGGCCACCGGGGTGACCCAGCGGTCGTCGACTCCGAAGCCGCGCAGGGCCTCGTGCAGATAGGCGCCGAACGGGTCGTCTCCGGTGCGGGTGATCACGGCGGTCCGCCGGCCGAGCCGGGCCGCGGCCACCGCCACGTTCGTCGCCGACCCGCCGAGGAACTTGCCGAAGGACGACACCTGGGCGAGCGGGACGCCGGTCTGCAGCGGGTAGAGGTCCACTCCGATCCGCCCCATGGTGATCAGGTCGTACGCCATCGGCTTCCCTTCTGCGCTGTCCGGTTCGCCTCCACGGCGCCCCTCACGCGGCTCTCCCCGGTTTTCTAGTGCCCCGCACGAGCCCTGTCAATGTTTTGTCCGGACATTCGGACGATTCCCTGAGATCACTTCCCCCCTCCGTGCCGGAGTCGGTTTTCAGCCGGACGGGCGGGGCGCCCGTGGTGCCGATAGGCCGCGGATAGCGGCCCCGTAGCGGCTTCGGTTCGGGCCGATAGAGGGGCACGGGAGATTGGTTCTCGCCAAGAACACACCACGGAAACGGTGAGGACTCTGATGACGATCGAAACCCAACTCCGGCCGGCCGCGAGGGAGGTGACGTCCCCGGATGCCGCCGTGCTCAGCACGGTCGTCAAGCGCTTCACCAATGCCAAGGGTGAGGAGTTCACCGCCGTGAACGGGCTGGATCTGCGCATCCGGCGCGGCGAGATCGTGGCGTTCCTCGGGCCGAACGGCGCCGGCAAGACGACCACCATCGACATGCTGCTCGGACTGACCCGGCCCGACTCCGGACACGTGGAACTCTTCGGCCAGACCCCGCAGCAGGCGGTGCGCACCGGCCGGGTCGCCGCGGTCCTGCAGTCCGGGGGGCTCCTGCCCGACCTGACCGTCGAGGCGACGGTGCGCATGCTCGGCTCGCTGCACCCCGCCGCCGACGTCGAGCAGGTCATCGCCCGGGCCGGGCTGACCGCGCTGCGCGACCGGCGGGTCGCCGAGTGCTCCGGCGGTGAGCAGCAGCGGCTGCGGTTCGCCGTGGCGCTGCTGTCGAACCCCGACTTCCTGGTGCTGGACGAGCCGACCGCGGGCATGGACGTGGTCGCCCGCCGGGAGTTCTGGGCCACCGTCCGCGAGGATGCCGAGCGCGGCATGACGGTCATGTTCGCCACCCACTACATGGAGGAGGCCGACCAGTTCGCCGACCGTGTCGTGATGATCGACCGGGGCCGCCTCGTCGCCGACGGCTCCGCCTCCTCGATCCGCGCGGCCACCAGCGGACGTACCGTCTCGGCCCTGATCAGCCCGCGTGACGCGCAGGCGGTGGCGGCCTCCCACACCGTCCGCTCCTGTGTGCCCCGGGGCGATAGGCACTACTTCGACACCACCGACTCCGACGCCCTGCTGCGGCTGCTGGTCACCCAGACGTCGGCCACCGAGATCGAGGTCGCCCCGCGCAGCCTCGAAGAAGCCTTCATGGCCATCACCAACCAGGGCCGCAGCGCCCAGGAGGGCTCCCGATGACCACCCTGACCGCGGCGGCCGCGCCCGCCCGCACCCGCACCTCGGCCTTCGGCGGCGTCAACCCCACCTTCATCCGCTACGAGCTGCGCCGGCGGTTCAACCGCCAGACCACCATCTTCACGCTCCTGCTCCCGGCCGTCCTCTACCTCGCCCTGTACCGCACCGCCCCCTCCCACGGGACGCTGCCGCACGGGAACTTCGCCGCCTGGATGATGATCGGCCTCGCGGTGTACGGCGCCGCCATGGCCGCGACCAGCGCCTCCGCCACCATCTCCGTCGAGCGGTCGGCCGGCTGGATGCGCACGATCGCGCTGAGCCCGCTGGCCCCGCCCGGATACCTGTTCGTCAAGGTGCTGTGCTCGGTCGTGATGGCCGCCGTGCCCGTGGCCATCGTCGGGGTCCTCGGTGCCGTCACCGGGGCGCACGCCGACTCCGCGGTGTGGGTGACGTCCCTGCTCGTCGCCTGGATCGGCGCCGCGGTGTTCGCCGCGCTCGGCATCTTCCTGGGGCTCGCCCTGAAGCCCGAGGTCGTGATGCACATGCCGGGTCTGACGATGACCGCGCTGGCCTTCCTCGGCAACCTGTTCATCCCGCTCAGCGGCACCATGCTGGAGATCTCCCGGTACACGCCGATGTACGGCGTGTCGACGCTGGCCCGCTACTCCCTCACCGAGGGCTACACCTTCAGCGGTGAGCACTCCAGCCTGAGCGGCGCGGTGATCAACATCGTCGCCTGGTTCGCCGCCTTCTCCTTCATGGCGATCCGCCGCTTCGCCAAGAGCACGGGCCGCAACTAGAGCCCTGCCTGCCGGGCGCCCGCAGCAGGGTCGGCCGCCACCGACCCTGCCCAGCGCCCCCGCCCGGCCGAACCGCCGTAGCGCCTCTGCATCCGCCCGGCCGAACCGCCGTAGTGCACCGGCCGCATCGCACCCGTCCGCCCGGCCGGCCCGGATTCGAGCCCGCCGCCCGCACCACTCGTACCGACCGCCTCCCGGCGACCTGATCGCACCGACAGGACCCGCGCCGCGCGATGGGTACGCACCACGAAAGGGGGATAGAACACATGTTCGCAATCATCGCGCCGGGCCAGGGGTCCCAGACCCCCGGCATGCTGGCCGGCTGGCTGCGCGACCCGGTGCACGCCGAGCGCGTACGGGCCTGGTCCGAGGCCGCCGACGTGGACCTGGTCCACCTGGGCACCCGGGCCTCGGCCGCGGAGATCGCCCGCACCGAGAACACCCAGCCCCTGCTGGTCGCCCAGGGACTGCTGGCCCACACCGAACTGGCCCCGCCGGCCGCCGAGCAGAACGCGATCGTGGCCGGCCACTCCGTCGGCGAGCTGACCGCGACCGCGTACGCCGGCGTCCTCGCGCCCGCCGATGCCGTACGGCTCGCCGCGGTCCGCGGCCGGGCCATGGCCGCCGCCTGTGCCGAGGCACCCACCTCGATGGCGGCCGTGGTCGGCGGCGAGGAGGCGGCGGTGCTCGCCCGCCTCGCCGAACTCGGCCTGACCGCGGCCACGTTCAACGGCCCCGGCCAGATCGTCGCCGCCGGACTCGCCGAAGACCTCGCACGGCTGGCCGCCGCTCCGCCGCCCGCGGCGACCGTCAAACCGCTGCAGGTCGCCGGAGCCTTCCACACCCCGTACATGGAGTCGGCGCGGCATACGTTCGCCGCCGCGGCCGCCGCCGTCCCCTTCCGGCAGCCCCGCGGGCTGCTGCTCTCCAACGCCGACGGCGAAGTGCTCACCGCGCCCGAGGCGATCCGCGACCGCCTCGTCGAGCAGCTGGTACGGCCGGTGCGCTGGGACCTGTGCCTGCTGAGCCTGGCCCGGCTGGCACCCGGCCTGACGGTGTCCCTGCCGCCCGCCAAGACCCTCACCAACATCCTCAAGCGCCGGCACCCCGAACTCGCCGTCCTCCCGGTCAACTCGGCCCGGGACATCGGCAAGGTGCACGCCCGGCTCGCCCCGGCCGCCCCGGACCGGAAGGGGGAAACCGCCCATGCCGGTGTCTGACCTCTTCGCCCGCAGCCGCACCGACCGCGGCGACCACCCGGCCGTCATCGACTCCGAAGGCCCCCTCAGCTACGCCGAACTCGGCGCGGCCGTGGACCGGGCCGCCGGCTGGCTGCGCGGCCAGGGCGTCGGGGCCGGAGAGCGGGTCGTCCACGCCGGCGGCAACGACCGCTCCTTCCTCGCCCTCTTCTACGCCACCCTGCGCATCGGCGCCGTCTTCGTCCCCGTCCACCCGGGCCTGACGGACATGCAGCTCGGGCACATCATCGACGACTGCTCCGCCGCCCTGGCGATCTGCTCCCCGGGAGCGGGCGCGCGGGCCCGGCGCACCGCCGAGCCGGCCCGGGCCTGGCAGGAGATCCGGCAGTCCCCCGCCGACGACTTCGCGGCCGACGTCCCCGACGACGCCGTCGCGATGCTGATCTACACCTCCGGCACCACCGGCCGCCCCAAGGGCGTGGTCTGCCCGCACCGGCAGATGCTCGCCGCCGTCGACGCCGTCAACGCCCGCCTCGGCTACCGCGCCGACGACGTGGTGCTGTGCCGGCTGCCCCTCTCCTTCGACTACGGCCTCTACCAGGCACTGTTCTGCGCCCTGACCGGCGGCACGCTCGTGCTCGCCGAACGCGCCGGGGACCGCGGCCTGTTGAAGGTCATCGAGCAGTACGGCGTGACCGTGGTGCCGCTCGTGCCCTCCCTCGCCCAGATCCTCACCATGCTGCAGAGCAAGCTGCGCCGCCCCACCAAGGTCCGTCTGTTCACCAACACCGGCGCCCGCCCGGGCCGGGCCGTCATGGCGGAACTGCTGGAGGCCTTCCCCGGGTCGGTCTTCGCCTCGATGTACGGCATGACCGAGTGCAAGCGCATCTCCATCCTGGACCCGGCCGAGTACGCCGCCCACCCGGACTCGGTGGGCCCGCCCATCCCCGGCGACCACGTCCGGATCACCGACGACGACGGGCGCACCCTCGAGCCCGGCCACGTGGGCGAGATCGTCGTCCGGGGCGCCACCGTGATGGCCGGCTACTGGGGCATCCCGCTGGAGCAGCAGCAGCGCTACGTCCGGCGCGCCGACGGCTCGCTCGAACTGCGCACCGGCGACCAGGGCTACCTGGACGAGGACGGCCGGCTCTACTTCGTCGGCCGCAACGACGACATGATCAAGCGGCGCGGCATCCGGCTCGGCCTGACCGAGATCGAGGACGCCGCCGAGCGGATCCCCGGGGTGACCGCGGCGGTGGCGCTGCGGCCCGAGCCCGAGGACGGCCCGCTGCACCTGGCGGTGCAGAGCACGCTCACCGCCGAGGAGATCCGCGCCCAGCTGACGCTGCGGCTCGACCGGGCCCGGCGGCCCGACCTGATCACCCTCGTCGACACGGTGCCCCTGACCGCGAACGGCAAGCCGGACCGCGCGGCCGCGGCCCGCCTGGTCGCAGCGCAGGCCCGCGCCCAGGACGCCACCACCCCACCGCCTTCCGCACCGACGACCCCGACGACCCCGACGCCATCGACGACCCCGACGAGGACCAGCCATGAACCAGTCGCAGTCTGACCAGCCGACCCAGTCGCAGTTCGACCAGCTCGTCGAGCGGATCTGCGCCGTCACGGTCACCGACCCGGAGACCCCGCTCGTCGACCTCGGCGTGGACTCGCTCCACACCATCGCCCTGGTGATGGCGGTCGAGGAGCAGTACGGGATCGAGATCGACCCCGAGGTCATCGGGGACCCCGCGCTCACCTCCTCCGCCGGGCTGTTCCGCTCCGTGCACGACCAGCTGGCCGCCGCCCTGCCGGCCAGAGCCGGGAGCTGACCGCCATGTGGACCGACATACGACCCGCGGTGGAGATGCCGCGCCTGTTCGAACGCGGCGGTGACGTCATCTCGTTCGCGGGCGGCCTGCCCGACCTGAACGTCCTCCCGCTCGACACGATCTCCGCGCAGCTGTCCCGGCTCGTCAAGCTCGGCGGCAGGCTCGCCTTCCAGTACACGACCCCGCACGTCGCCCAGGCCCTGGTGCCGGCGATCACCGACCTGATGGCCCGTGAGGACAGCACCGCCACGGCCGACCAGCTGGTGCCGACCAGCGGTTCCCAGATGGGCCTGATGGCCCTGGGCCTCGGGATCGGCGTCCCCGGCGAGACCGTCCTGTGCCAGACCCCCGCCTACCCCGGTGCCGCCGCGGCCTTCCGCACCGCGGGCCTCGCCCTCCACCCCGCGCCGGAGGACGCCGACGGCCTCGACCCGGCCGGGCTGCGGGAGACGGTCCTGCAGCTGCGTGCGGCCGGCCGCACGGTGCGGCTGCTGTACTGCAACCCCACCTTCCAGAACCCGACCGGCGCCACGCTGTCCGTCGCCCGCCGCCACGAACTCCTCGTCACGGCCCGCGAGTTGGACCTGCTGGTCATCGAGGACAACCCCTACGGCCTGCTCTCCTTCGACGGCACGACCACCACCGCCCTGCACTCACTCGACCCGGAGCGCGTGGTCTACCTCGGCACCTTCTCCAAGGTGTTCGCACCGGGCCTGCGCTGCGGCTGGATCGCCGCGCCCGCGGAACTGGCGCCGACGCTGCGCCGTACCACCGAGGTCATGGCGCTGTCGCCGTCCGCGCTCGCCCAGGCCGCGATCGCAGCCTTCCACAACCGGTCCGGCTGGACCGACCTGATCGACGCCTACCGCACGAGCTACCGGGAGCGCTGCGGCCTCATGGCCGACGCCCTGGAGGCCGAGCTCGGCACCGACGGGCCCTGGCAGTGGCAGCGCCCGGACGGCGGCTTCTACATCTGGCTGCGCCACCGCGACGGCGTGGACACCACCGCCTTCGCCCAGGCCGCGGCGGAGCACGGGGTCTCCTTCGTGCCCGGCAGCCACTTCGGCATCGACGGCGAGCACGCCGACGGACTGCGGCTGTGCTTCAGCAACGTGCCGAAGAAGCGGATCGCCGAGGGCGTCTCCCGCCTGGCCCAGGCCCTGTCGGCCCCGGTCGGCACCCCGGAAGGAGCGGTGCTGTGACCACCGCGATCACCGCCCCCGCGGCCGCTCCGGCGGTGCGCGAACAGGGCGGCGACCGGCCCTTCGACTGGTCGGCGTTCGCCCCGGCGTACCGGCTGGGCGACAGCGACTGGCAGGTGTGGGGCGTCGGGCTGCTGCGCAGCGCGGGCTTCCCCGTCTCGGGTCTCGACCTGCTCGGCGGCCCGCGGGCCGCCGAGGCCGCGGCCCACGTCGAGTCCGGTGCCGCCGGCGACGAGCGGTTCGCGGCCGCCTACCGGGCCGACACCCGGGCCGAGTCGGAACAGCTGGCCCGGCTCGCGGCCGACGACCGGGTGCGGCGGGCCATCGCCTGGCAGAACCGCACGGTGTACCACCTGCTGGACTCGATCGCGGCGGGCAGGGGCCCGGAGTCCAAGCGCCGGCGGCGCGAGCGCACCCTGGCGATGTACTGGCTGCGCTACTGCGCCAAGGCGGAGACGATCGGCTTCTTCGGCCCCGCGGCCTGGATGTCCGTGGCCCGCGGGCAGCGCGCGGTCGACGTGGAGCACGGCCCGGCGCTCACCGCGGCGAGCCGGACCTTCCTGGAGCGCTGGACCATCGCCGCCCTGGCCGACTGGATGGCCGCACAGCCCGGCGCCCGCTGGTGGTTCCCGCCGATGCTCCGGCCCGACGTGCACCTCGACGGCGACCGGCTGGTCATGCAGGGCGGCCGTACGGTGCGGCTGCGCGAGGACGACGTCCAGGTGCTGGCCCTGGCCGACGGCGACCGGGGCGGCGAGGCCATCGCGGACGCCACCGGCTGGGATCCGGCCACCGCACGGCAGCGGGTGGAGAAGATCCTGACCCGGCTGCTGAAGCAGCGGGTGCTCACCTGGGACGCCAACATCCCCGTGGACGTGCGCGCCGAGGAGATCCTGCGGCGCCGGGTGGCCGCCATCGGCGACCCGGAGCTGTTCGTCCGCTGCGACGCGGTCCTCACCGAACTGGACCGGCTGCGCGAGGACATCGACCGCGCCGGCAGCGCCGAGGACCTGGTCGGGGCACTCGACCGGCTCGACGACTTCTTCGTCCGTACGACCGGACAGGCGGCCTCCCGCGAGGAGGGCAAGGCGTACGCCGGCCGCACCCTCTGCTACCAGGACTCCCTCCGCGACTGCCGGATGGACCTGGGGCGGGACTTCTTCGACGCGATCGCCCGTCCGCTGGCCCTGGTCGCCGACGCGGCCGACTGGTTCGGCAACCGGCTGGCGGAGCTGGTGGAGGCGGAGGTCGCCGGCTTCGTCCGCAAGGCCGCGGCCCGCCGCGCGGAGGTGACCCTCGCCGACGTGTGGACGCAGGTGCTCGGCCTGTTCTGGGGGGACAACGCCACGCCCGTGCACACCGCGACCCGCGAACTGGCCGGGAAGTGGCGCGAGGTGCTCGCCCTGGACCCGGCGGCCGAGGGCTCCGTCCCGGTGCGGCTGGAGGTCGCGGACATCGAGGAGCGGGCCCGCGCGGTGTTCGCCACCGGGCCGGTGCGCTCGCCCCACCTCGCCGTGCACAGCCCCGACCTGCAGGTGGCGGCCCCGTCCGCGGACGCCGTCACCGCCGGCGACTACACCGTCGTCCTCGGCGAACTGCACGCCTGCCTGGCCACGTTGGACCTGCCGTTCCTCGACTGGAGCACCGACGCCGGCTCGCTGCGGGACAAGGTCAACGCGGCCCTCGACGCCCCGCGCCTGGTGCCGCTGCTGCCGGTCGAGTGGAAGCGCAACAGCGGCCGTATGGTCCCCGCGCCGATCGGCGCCGGAGACCGGCTGATCGGCTTCACCCGCGCCCCGTTCGACGACCGGACCCGCGTCGATCCGGCGGCGTCGATCGCGCTCGCCGAGACGGACGGCACGGTCACCGCGACCACCCCGGACGGGCGCGAGTGGAGCATGGCCGAACTGCTCGCGGTGCCGGTCTCCATCATCGCCGCGGACGCCTTCAAGATCGGGCTCGACCGGGTGCACGCCCCGCGCGTGACCCTCGACGACCTGGTCCTGTTCCGGGAGACCTGGCGGCTGCCCGTCGCCGGCGTCGCCCTGCCGGACAAGGCCGACCGCGAGCGCGACTACCTCGCCGTACGCCGCTGGGTGGCCGAGAACGCCCTGCCCGACCTGCTCTTCGCCAAGTTCCCCGAGGAGACCAAGCCGTCCCTCGTGGACTTCACCAGCCCGACCCTCGTGCTCTCCTTCGCGGGCCTCGTCCGCACCGCGCGCCGCCTCGACCCCGAGGCCCTCGTGACCCTCAGCGAGCCGCTGCCCGCACCGGACGCCTCCTGGCTGGCGGACGCGGACGGCGAGCGCTACGTCAGCGAACTGCGGCTCCAGATCAGCAGAAAGGTCCCGGCATGACCGTCCTCGCATCCGACGGGGCGGCGCTGGCGCTCGGCGCCACCCGCTCCCGGGATCCCGACATCGTCGCCACGATCGGCGGCACCCCGCTGGTCGCCCTCGACCGGCTGTTCCCGCCGGGCCGGTTCCAGGTGTACGCCAAGTGCGAGCGCTTCAACCCGGGCGGCAGCATCAAGGACCGTGCCGCCAAGTCGATGATCGAGCACGCCATCAAGGCCGGCAAGCTCGTCCCCGGGGTGTCCACGGTCGTGGAGTCCTCCTCGGGCAACCTCGGCATCGCCCTCGCCCAGCTCTGCAACTTCTACCGGCTCGACCTCATCTGCGTGGTCGACCCGCGCACCACCCGGCAGAACGCCGCCATCATGCGGGCGTACGGCGCGAAGGTCGAGGTCGTCGACCGCGACCCGGCCACCGGCGAGTACCTGCCGTCGCGGATCAACCGGGTCCGCACCCTGCTGGAGACCGTGCCGGACGCCTACTGGCCCAACCAGTACGCCAACGAGTACAACGCCCGGGCGCACCACCACACCATGCAGGAGATCTGCGAGGCGCTGCCCGGCGGGCCCGACTACCTGTTCCTCGCGGCGGGCACCACCGGCACGCTGCGCGGCTGCGCCGAGTACATCCAGGACAACGGCCTGGCCACCCGGGTCGTCGCGGTGGACGCGGTCAACAGCGTCATCTTCGGGCCGCCGGAGCCGTGGGAGCGCGGGCACCGGCGCTCGATCCCCGGGCACGGCGCGGCGGTCGTCCCGCCGCTGCTGCGGCCGGGGCTCGCCGACCGGGTCGTCAAGGTCACCGACCTGGAGTGCGTGCGTGGCTGCCGGCAGCTGCTCGCCCACGAGTCCATCCTCGCCGGCGGCTCGTCCGGTGCCGTGATCTCCGCACTGCTGGGGGCAGCGGGCCGGCTGGAGGCGGGCGTCACCTGCGTGGCCGTGCTCCCGGACGGCGGCGACCGCTACCTCGACACCATCTACTCCGACGCCTGGGTCGAGACCACCTTCCAGGACATCCCGCTCCCGCACCACACCGACCAGGCCGAACACCAGGCCGACGACCATGAAAGGAGCGAGTCGTGAAGGTCCTCGGACGGGACGACGTCCAAGCCGCTCTGACGGGTCTCGAACCCGCTGTCCTCGACGCGGTGCGCACCGCCTACGTGCTGCACGGCCAGGGCCACTCGCAGGTGCCGTTCTCCAGCTTCCTGCGTCCGCCGCAGCCCGCCGGCTCCCGCATCATCTCCCTGCCCGCCTACCTGGGCGGCCCGGAGCCGGTGATGGGCCTCAAGTGGATCTCGTCCTTCCCGGCCAACGTCGAGCGGGGCCTGCAGCGGGCCTCCTCGGTGCAGATCCTCAACGACCTGGCCACCGGCTACCCCAAGGCCCTGCTGGAGGGCAGCCAGATCTCCGCCTCCCGCACCGCCGCGAGCGCCGCCCTGGCCGCCGGGGCCCTGCACGGCGACCGCCGGGTGCGCACGGCCGGCCTCATCGGCTGCGGCACGATCAACCAGCGGGTCCTCGCCTTCCTGACGCACACCCACCCCGACCTGGAGACCGTGGTGCTCCAGGACGTCGTCCCGGGCCGCGCCGAGGTCTTCGCCGCCGAACTGGAGTCCGAGTACCCGGACATCACGTTCCGCACCGGTGACGTCGGCGACGCGCTCGCCGCCGCGACCGTGAGCATCGCGACCACCGACTCGACGTACTGGCTCGACCTGGCCCAGTACCCCGAGCGGCCGGCCGGCCAGGTGATCCTGCACCTGTCCCTGCGCGACCTGAGCACGAACTCGGTCCTCGACGCCTACAACGTCGTCGACGACATCGAGCACGCCATCCGCGAGCAGACCTCCCTGCACAAGGCCGAACAGGAGGTGGGTCACCGGGAGTTCGTGCACGCCGAGATCGCCTCCGTGCTGGGCTGCACCGAGCCCCCGGCCTCGAAGGACCCGATCGTCTTCTCGCCCTTCGGCCTCGGCATCCTCGACCTCGCGGTCGCGCAGGCGGTCCTCAAGGCCGCAACCGTTGCCGGCCTCGGCACCGAGGCGGAGGGCTTCGACCCGGGCAGCCACCGGGTGACCGCGGCGATGCTGGGGGGTGCGGCATGAGCACGCCCGGAACCCTGTTCGCCGAGGGCACCAAGGCCCTGGTGACCGGCGCCTCGCGCGGGATCGGCGCGGCGGTCGCGATCGCCCTGGCCGAGCACGGCTGCGATGTCGCCCTCAACTTCCGCTCCAACGCCGCCAAGGCCGAGGAGGTCGCCGAGCGGGTCCGTGCCCTGGGCCGGCAGGCGCTGCTGCTCCAGGCGGACATCTCGGACGAGACCCAGGTCGCCGCCATGTTCAAGGAGCTGAAGACGGCGTGGCGCTCCCTGGACGTCGCCGTCCTCAACTCCGGCGTGACCGCCGACGGCCACCTGGCCGCCATGAGCGGCGCCAAGTGGCAGGAGGTCATCGGCACCAACCTCACCGGCACCTTCTTCACCGCCCGTGAGGCGACCAAGCAGATGTACGCCAGCGGCGGCGCGATCGTCTTCATCGCCTCCACCAGCGGCATCGCGGGCCGGGCCGGCCAGGCCAACTACGCGGCCAGCAAGGGCGGCGTGATCTCCCTGGCGAAGACCCTGTCGTACGAGGTGGCCCCGCGCGGCATCCGGGTCAACGTGGTGGCGCCCGGCTTCATCGACACCGACATGGTCAAGAAGGTGCCGCCCGCCCAGATGAAGGAGGCCCTGCAGGCCATCCCCATGGGCCGCATGGGCACCCCGGCCGAGGTGGCCCAGGCCACCGCCTTCATGGCCAGCCCCGCCGCCTCCTACATCACCGGCAAGGTGCTCACGGTCGACGGCGGAATGATCCCCAACTAGCCCTCAGCACAAGCTTTCTGACTGTCCCTCATTCCTCATCGAAAGGAACACCCATGTCCGTCGCCACCTTCGAGGACATCCGCAGCCAGGCCGAGGCCCGCCTGGAGAAGAACATGAAGGTCAAGTCGATGATCGTCGAGAGACTCGGTCTGGACGTGGAGCCGGCCGTCGTCTCCGACAACCAGCCGCTGTTCGGCCGCGGTCTGGAGATGGACTCGCTGGACACGCTGGAGATCGTCGTCATGGTCAACAACGAGTACGACGTGCTGATCAGCGACGACGACTTCGAGGCCTTCGGCTCCATCAACGCCCTCGTCGACTTCATCGAAGCCCGCGAGGTGTGAGCATGGCGGTCAGCACAGAGGCGCCCGCCAAGAAGGGCGCGGCAGCCGCCAAGAAGACCTACAGCTACTCCTCGGACGACATCAAGCGGATGCTGCCGCACCGCTGGCCGATGCTGATGATCGACCGCGCCCACGACGTCGTGCCGGGCGTGTCCGGCCGCGGGGTCAAGAGCGTCTCGGTGAACGAGCCCTTCTTCGCCGGGCACTACCCGGACCACTCGATCATGCCCGGCGTGATGATCGTCGAGGCGATGGCCCAGCTGGTGGCCGTCGTGTACGTCGCCGAGATCGTCGAGGCGCCCGAGCCGCCGGCCGAGGGCGGCGACCCGTCCGAGAGCGTCGGCTACCTCGGCTCCATCAGCTCGATGAAGTTCTCCCGCCTGGTCGTCCCCGGCGACCAGCTGAACCTGGAGGCCAAGCTCGGCCAGCGCCTGGGCGGCCTGCGGCAGGTGTCCGTGCGGGCCACCGTCGGCTCGGAACTCGCGGCGGCCGGCTCCCTCATCGTCACCACCGGACGCAAGTCGTAAAGCCTCCGTCCCCGTACCAGTCCGACCCGAACAGAAGGAGGTGTGGAATGTCCATCACGATCCGCCCGTACCAGGAGGGCGACGCGCATGACATCGCAGAGCTCTACAACCGCCACCGCGACAACCCCAACCCGGTAGTCGGCGGCATCACCGGCGAGGAGCTGGAGCGCGAACTGGCCGAGCGCGACACGGGCACGTTCATCGTGGCGGTCGACGGCGGGCGTGTGGTGGGCACCTTCGGCCTGTTCCACAACACCGGCCGACGCTCCGCCCGCGCCGGTGAGCTGATCGCCGACATGTTCTTCGTGGCACCCGCCTACCGCAACGGCGTGATCACCGGACGGCTCTTCACGGAGGCTGTCGAGTGGATGGTGCAGTCCGGCTGCCTCGTGCTCCGGCTGACCGTCAACCCGGCCAACACCGTGGCCTTCCGGCTCTACCGGCGCGTGGGCTGTGTCTCGGTGGGGCAGACCGTCCCCGGCGAGGACGGCAACGTCGAGCTGCACAACTACATCCCGCTGATCCTGCGCAGCGTGTTCGCGGACCTCGGGCCCGAGGTCCGGGCCGCGCTCGGCGGACTGAACAGCTTCGCCACCGTGACCGAGTCCCGCGACGACGAAATGCGCTCCGACGTCCGCCTGGTGGACGGCGTCCGCACGGTCGACTACTGCCTGGCCGTGGGGGAGTTCCAGCTCACCGCGAGCGTCGACGTCGACCGCGGCGTCGTCCGCGAGGCCGCGGTCACCGGAGCGGACGGCGCGCGCCGGGCACTCCGGCTGGCGGAACCGCCGTACCGCATCCGCACCCCGCGCGGTGCCGAGCCGTACCGGTTCGCCTCGGGGCCGCTGGCCGTCGAGGTGGACGGTGACGACGGGACCGTGCACGTGCTGGCCGAGGGCCACCACGGACCGGTGTTCGTCTCCACCTGGCCCAGCTGCCGTGCGGACCGCCCGGCCGGCTGGCGGGAGGGGGAACCGCGCGATCTGGACCTCGTCCCCGTCGAGCACGGGGTGCGGATCACGGAGCGGTGCGGTGACGACGAGGTGGTCGGCACGGTCACCCTCACCGAGGGTGTGCTGAGCCAGGACTTCACCTTCACCCGGCGGCCCGGACGCATCTTCCAGACCGTCGCACTGCGCCAGGGCGGCTTCGCCCAGGACGGCGGTCCGGCCCACCCGCTCGGGCTGGGTCTCGGCGTCCGGGACGCCTCCGAGGTGGTCGCGGCCGCCCAGGTCGCCCCCGTCGGCGGCGACCTCACCTGGACCGGCGCGGCCTGGAGCGTGCGGGTGCCGGTGCGGGAGCGGGTCCGGCTGATCCACAGCGGTCTGCTGGAGCGCGCCCTGGAGACCGGTCCGGACGGGGTGGCCCGGCTGCGCACCGAGTTCTGCCCCGAGGACGCGCCCGCCGCGCTCGCAGCCCCGGCCGCGCCGGCGGTGGCCGGACCCCGCCGGCTCCAGCTCGACGCCTCCGCCGCCGGTGTCGTCGCCTGGCGGGAGGGCGGCACCAAGGTGCTGCGCAGCTCCTTCCCGCGCACCCGGGCCTTCGGCAACAACCCCCGCTGGAGCGCCGGGATGTGGGTCACCGCCGAGCACAGCCGGTTCAGCCGCGCGAGCGGCCTCGGCTGGGGGGTCGGGTCCGCCTCCGACTGGGAGGAGAAGCACCCCCTCGGCCTCTACGGCCCGCAGGACGGGCTCGGCTTCGAACTCACCGCGCCCGACGACACGGCCCAGCCGGTCCGTGTCGACATCCAGGCTCCCGGCACCGAGGAGGAGGCCGTTCTCTGGCTCACCCCGAACACCCCGCGCCGGACCACCGTGGTGATCGACTCCGCAGGCGCCCGGTGGGAGCTGAACTCCCCCGACTTCCGTCAGGTGTGGGCAGCAGCGGCCGCGGTCCGGCTGTCCGACGGCAGCTGGCTGCACTGCCGGCCCGACCGGCCCGGGTCCGCCGAGGCGGAGATCGTCCTGCGCACGACCTCGTCCGGCCTGCTCATCGGCTGTGCGTCCCCGGCCCGGCGGCCGCACGCCTGGCTCCTGTCCGTGGGCACCGAACCCGCCCTGTGACCGACGAACTTCTCGAGAACCGTTCAGACCGAGATCCGTACCGAAAGGAACCACCCATCATGACCACCGCCCCGCTCCGCACCGAGACGGACGACTACACCACCGTCCGCACCACCGTCGGCGCCTACCGCATCTCCGCCCCGCTGGTGCGGATCTCCGGCGACGAGCGGATCTCCCTGCTGGACCAGTTCCTGGCCAAGTCGGGCGAGTTCGTCGAGCCGGACACCGTCCGCGAGGCGCTCGCGCTGAACGCCGACGGCACCCCCTTCGCGATCCTGCTGCACTTCGAGATCGGCGACGACGCCTGGCTGCTGCCGCGCACCCAGGTCACCGCCGAGGAGCTGCGCGGCTACCTGGAGCAGCTGGACGTCCCCGAGGACGTCACCGTCGAGGTCGAGCCGGAGGGCTGGGGCGCCAGCGCCTTCGAGGGCCCGACCGCCTGGTCCGTGGCCGCGAAGTTCGTCGACTTCGACATCTCCGGCCTGACCCTGCACGCCGTCACCGAGTCCGCGCTCGCCGACGAGCCGGCCGCGCTGGCCCACCTGGCCCGCGTCGGCACCACCGGCGAGTACGGCTACCTCCTGCTGACGAACGCCCCCGAGGCCGCCCACGAGGCCGTCCTCGCGGCCGTCGCCGAGGAGGGCGGCGCGCCGGTCGGCACCGAGGGCCTGGTCCGGGTGCGGGCCGAGGCCGGCATGGCCGTGTACGCGGCCGGGTTCGCCGGTCTCACGGTGAACGAGGCCGACCTGTCCTGGATGATCGACTGGAACCGCATCGGCGAGTTCCACGGCTCCGACGACCTGGTGCAGCCGACCACCGGGACGGCCAAGCTGACCGCCCTGGCCGCCCCGGCGGAGAGCCGGTTCGCCGCCGGCGCCAAGGTGACCGCCGCCGGCCAGGAGGTCGGCACCGTCCTGTGGCAGGCCCCCTCCGCCAACCCGGAGGAGGAGCTGGTCCTCGCGCTGCTGGACGCCCCCTTCTGGGTCCCGGGCCTGGAGCTGGTCGGCGAGGACGAGCAGGGCGCCGAGCGCCCGCTGCGCACCGTGACCCTGCCCCGCGTCATCGCCCGCTCGCTCACCACGAGGATCTCCTGATGACCACGCCGAGAATCGCCCTCACCGGCCTGGGGCTGATCACCGGGGCCGGGGACGACGTCGAGAAGGGCTGGTCGTCCATCACGGCCGGCACTTCCGGCATCCGCACCAACACCCTCTTCGACACCTCCGAGCTGCTGACCGAGTGGGCCGGCATGGTCACCGCCGAGCAGCCCGCCGACCTCGACCGCTGCTACGGCCTGGCGGCCACCGCCATCCGTGAGGCGCTGCGCGGCAGCGGCCTGGACCTGGACACGGTCGACCGGGACCGGGTCGCGGTGGTGGTGGGCTCCAGCCTCGGCGCGATGCCGACGCTGGAGGGGGTCCACGCGGACCTGGTGCACGAGGGGAAGCTGGACGCCGAAGCGGCGGCCGCCTCCCAACTGCCCTGCGTGGGCGACTACATCGCGGCCGAGTTCGACCTGCGCGGCCCGCGCGTGGTCCTCTCCAACGCCTGCGCCGCCAGCGCGGTGGCCCTCGGCTACGCGGCCGAGCTGCTGTGGAAGGGAGACGTCGACTACGTCGTCTGCGGCGGCGTCGACCCGCTCGCCTCCCTGTCGGCGTTCGGGTTCAGCGCCCTGGGCGCCCTGGACCCGGAGCCCTGCTCGCCGATGTCGGCCTCCACCGGGCTGACCCTCGGCGAGGGGGCCGGGTTCATGGTCCTGGAGCCGGCGGACCGGGCGGCCGCGCGCGGCGCCCGGGTGCTGGCCGAGCTGGGCGGCTACGGCCTGTCCTGCGACGGCTACCACCAGACCGCCCCGGACCCCAGCGGCAAAGGTGCCTGCGCCGCCATGGCACAGGCCCTGGACACCGCGGGCCTCGGCCCGGACGACGTCGACTACCTCAACCTGCACGGCACCGGCACGCCCGCCAACGACGCCTCCGAACCCAAGGCGGTCAAGCTGCTGTTCGGGGCGGCGCTCCCGCCGGCCAGCTCCACCAAGTCGATCATCGGCCACACCCTCGGCGCGGCCGGCGCGGTGGAGGCGGTCGTCAGCACCCTGGCGATCGACCGCGGGACGCTGCCCCCGACGATCAACACCCGGGGCGTGGAGCAGCCGTTCGGACTGGACGTCGTACCGGACGCGGGGCGCCCGGCCTCGCCCGAGGTGGTGCTCTCCAACTCCTTCGCCTTCGGCGGCAACAACGCCTCGGTCGTCCTCAACCGGCCGGACCGGCCCGGCTCGGCCCCCCGCCGCACCGAGTCCGTCCACGACGTCGTCGTCACGGGCGTCGCGGGTCTGGCGGGCGCGGCCGGCAACACCTCCGCGCTCGTCGCCGCCCTGACCGGCGAACAGCCCTGCTTCACCGGTGTCGAGCACGTCGAGGGCGTCGGCGAGGTCCCGGTCGGCCGGCTCGACGTCAAGGCCGCGTCCCGGGGCATCAACCCCAGCCGCGCCCGCCGGATGGACCCGCTGAGCCTGCTGGCCGCCGCCGCGGTCGCCGACCTGTACAGCCGGCACGGCAAGCCGTCACGGGCCGAGGCCGAGGGCACCGGCATCGTGTTCGCCACCGGCTACGGGCCCGTCACCTCGGTGCTCCAGTTCCACAAGGGCGTCCTCCAGCAGGGCATCAACGGCGCCAACCCGGCCCTGTTCGCCAACACGGTCGTCAACGCGGCCGCCGGACACGTGGCGATGCTGCACCGCTACCGCGGCTACACCGCCACCATCGCCAACGGCGGCACCAGCTCGGTCCTGGCGCTCCAGCTCGCCGCCCGGGTCATCGCCCGCGGCGCCTGCGACCGGATCATGGTCGTGATCGCCGACGAGTTCCCCGAGCAGGCGCTGGCCACCCAGGCCGGCCTCCCCGGCTACGCCCGCACCGCGCGGGTGGTCCCCGGCGGCCGTACCGGCCTGGTGCTCAGCGAGGGGGCCGCCGCCATCCTGCTGGAGAGCAGGCAGTCGGCCGCCGCGCGCGGCGCGGACGTCCTGGCCCGGGTGCGCGGGTACGGCGCCTCGGGCGAGTCGGTGGGCATCGGCCGGATCGGCCGCGACGGAGAGGCCTGGGCGCGCTCCCTGCGCGCGGCGATGGCCGAGGCCCAGGTCACGCCCGACGAGATCGACACCGTGATCTCGGCCGCCTCCGGCTACAGCCTGGTCGACGTGGCCCAGATGCGGGCGCTGCGCCTGGCCGGTCTCGCCGACCGCCCGGCCGTCACGCCGAAGGCCCTGCTGGGCGAGACGTACGGCAGCGCGGGTGCGCTCGGTCTGGTCGCGGCCCTCGGCGGCGAGGCACCGGCCGGCACGCTGCTGCTGTCCAGCTTCGCCTACGGCGGGTCGTACGCGGCGGCCGTGTTCGACGCGGGGGCGTGATGGGCAGCCTGATGGGTCTGCTGCTGGATCCGGTGGTGCGCGGCGGCTCGGGTGGCGGGTCGGTGATCGACTGCCTCGTCACCCGCCACACCCGGCTCCCCCGCGACCCCATGGGCCACCGGCTGAGCCAGTCCGGCCGCTCGCTGATCATCGAGGCGGTCCGGGCGGTGTACGGCGTCGAGGTCGCCGCCCGGGACCTCGTCCGGGACGCGCACAAACGCTGGAGCATCCCGGACCGCGACCTCTCCGTGTCGGTGGCCCACTGCGGGGAGTTCAGCGCCGTGGCCCTCTCGACGGCGGCCACCGTGGGGGTGGACCTCCAGGACGAGCGGGACCGGCCGTACGCCATGCGCTGGCTCGGCGACCTGCTCGGCCGGCCGGAGCCCGCCACCATCCGGGACTTCGCCGAGTGCGAGGCGCTCATCAAGGCCTCGCACGTGACGAAGGAGACCTTCGCCGGAGTCCGGCTGCCCCCGTGGCGGCCGGGCTGGCGCCCCACCAACGTCGCGACGTACCAAGTGCGTTCGGCCGTCGTCGGCCCCGACCTGCACCTCGCCCTCGCCGCCGACGGGGCCGCCGCCGTCCGCTGGTGGTGGCGGTCCGGCCGCGGCGCACGGGCCCTCCGCACCGACGCCCTGCCCCAGGAGGCGGCATGACAGCGACAGCAACGGCCACCCGGCCGTACACCCGCCGCATCTCCCCGATCGAGCGCGGCTATCTGAACGCCGCCGCGACCGGCACCCCGCAGCTGATCCAGATGGTCGTGGAGGGCGAGGGCCGGATCGGCCCCGAGGCCCTGCGCGAGGCCGTACGGGTCGCCACCCTCGCCAACCCGGGCCTCGCGGTACGGCGGCGGGCCGCGGTCTGGCGCGCCGACGGCCCCGTGCCGCCGGTCGTCGAACTGCCCGCGGACACCGGCTTCGACGCACCGTTCTTCCACCGCGACCTCGACGTCGTCACCGGCCCGGTCTGCGAGGTCGGCCTCAGCGAGGGAGCGGTGACGCGGCTGGTGGTGCGGGCCAGCCACATCGTCACCGACGGGCGCGGGCTGCGGCAGTGGACGGCCGACGTCTTCCGGGTGCTGCGCGGCGAGGAGCCGCTCGGCGCGCCCTCCCTGGTGGACGACGCCCACTTCCGCACCGCCGCCGGGACGGTGCCCCCCGCCGAGCCGCCCGCCCGGCTCGCGGGCTTCCCCGCCGTCCTCGGCGACGGACCGGCCGACGGCACCCCGCTGTGGCTCCGGCGCCGGGTCCGGGCCTGCCCCTCGGCGGTGACCGCCCGCGTGGCCGCCGCCCTCTCCCGGCAGCTGGCCGGCGACACCGGCCGCCTGATCGTCCCGGTGGACCTGCGCCGCCACGACCGCTCGGTGCGCTCCACCGCCAACCTGACCTCGCAGCTGGTGCTGGACCTGCGCCGGGACGACAGCTGGAAGGCACTGCACGGCCGGATCGTGCGCGCGCTGCTGCAGAAGCGCGAAGTCGCCTCGCTCAGCAAGGACTTCCTGCGCGAGAACCCGTTCGCCAACTCCCTGCGCGAGGCGCAGGAGCTGGACGGCACCCGCTTCCCCTGCACGGCGATCATCACCGACCACGGCCGGATCGACACCGACGAGCTGCGCACCGACCGTTTCCGGCCCACCGCGTTCTCCACGCTGCCCATGCTCGTGCCCTACGCCGAGATGTTCCTGAGCGCCTGCCAGATCGACGACGACACCGAGCTGACCCTCTCGTGCCGCAACCGCCCCGGGGCCCGTGCCGCCGGTGAGGCGGTCCTCGACGGGGTCGAGCAGGCGCTCGCGTCGGCGGACTGAACCTGCCTTCCCACCTGTTGACTTCCTAAGGATGCGCCCACATGTCGCTGACCAATCCGACCCACGAGCAGGCGCCGAGCCCGCCGGAGAGCGCCGACGCCCCGGCCGCGGACCGGGAGCGTGCGGAACAGGCCTCCGCACCGGTCCGGTCCGAGGAGGCCCAGCTTGAGAAGGCCGGGTCCGAGGAGGCCAAGTCCGAGGACGCCGGGTCCGTGAAGGCCCGGTCCGAGACGGCCGAGTCCGAGAAGGCCCCGCCGGCCGACGGGGACGGGATCGAGGGGGACGGGACGGAGGGGGACGGGACCGTGGGGGCCGAGGCCGAATCCTCCGCTCCCCCGGCGTCCTCCGGACCGTCCGGCCCCACCGTCCTGACCATGGCCGCGGCCATCGCCGGTGGATTCCTCGCCCTGCTCGACACCACCATCGTCAACGTGTCCCTGGAGGACACCACCGCCCGGTTCGGCGCCATCAACCAGGTGCAGTGGGTGGTGACCACGTACCTGATCGCGCTGGCCGCCCTGATGCCGGCGACCGGCTGGCTGGCCACCCGGTTCGGCGTCAAGCGGGTCTTCGCCGGCGCCACCGTGCTGTTCGCGCTGGGCTCGGCGGCCTGTGCGCTCAGCCAGACGCTCCCGGAGCTGATCGCCGCCCGTGGGGTGTCCGGGGCCGCCGCCGGTGTGCTCACCCCCGTGTCGACGATCCTGCTCACGTCCGGCGTGCCCCGCGAACACCTCGGCCGGGTCCAGGGACTGAACGGCAGCGTCATGCTGATCAGCCCGCTGCTGGGGCCCACGATCGGCGGCCTGCTGGTCGAGGCGGGCGGCTGGTCCGCGGTGTACGCGGTCAACGTGCCGCTGTGCGCGGTCCTGCTGGCCGTCACCCTGCGCTGGGTCCGCAAGGACACCCCGGCCGGCCGGCAGGCCAAGCCGCTGGACGTGGTGGGCCTGCTGACCTCGGCCGCCTGCACGGTGAGCACGGTGCTGGCCATCCACGCCTTCTCCGGCGGCGGGCTGCACGCCCGGCCGGCCCTGCTGGTGCCGCTGGCCCTCGCCGTGCTGACCGGCACCGTGTTCGTGGTGCGCCAGCTGCGCGCCCGCTTCCCGCTGCTGGACCTGCGCCTGTTCGCCCACCGCGTCTACCGCACGGCCGCGATCAACATCTTCTGCCTGGGCTTCGTGCTCTACTCGCCGATGATGCTCATCCCGCTGTACTTCGAGTCAGCGCGCGGTGAGAGCGCCGTGACGACCGGTCTGCTGATGTCCACGGGCGGCCTCGGCGTGGTCTCGGCTGCCTGGCTGTGCCGCATCCTGATGAAGCGGCTGGGCGGGGGCGGCACCGTGGTCGTCGGCATCTCGCTCACCATGCTGGCGACCGTGCCGCTGACCGGGCTGTCGGCCCACACGCCGTACCCGCTGCTGTGCGCCAGCCTCACGGTCCGGGGCCTCGGTACGGGCCTGACCATCGTGCCCGCCATGACCCGGGCGTTCCAGTCGATCCGGCCGCAGTCCATCCCGGACGCGTCCTCGCAACTCAACCTGATCCAGCGGATCGGCGGCGCCGTCGCCCTGGCCGTGGTGACGGTGATCCTGGACGCGGCGGCACGAGCCCGCCACGGCCTGGTGCCGGGGGCCTTCGCGCACTCCTTCGCCTGGCTCCTCGCCGTCTACGCCGTCACGCTGCTCCCCGCCCTGGCCCTGCTCGTGGCCGACCGCCGCGAGGCCCGCCAGAGCGCGGCCGGGGCCTGACCGGGGGGACCGGTGTGCTCGGGACGCCCGCGGTCACCGTGAGGAGGGGAGCCAGCCGTCCTGCACGGCGTGGACTCCGGCCTCGAAACGGCTGCGGGCGTCCAGGCGTTCCATCAGCGTGGCGGCGACGCGACGCGCGGTACGGGGCGAGACACCGAGGCGGTTGGCTATCGCCTCGTCGGTGTAGCCCTGGGCGAGCATCTTCAGTACCGCGCGCTCCTGCGGCGGCATGTCCTTGGCCCCGCACTTCGGGGTGGTGCCCAACGGGATCGCGGTGGCCCACACGCTCTCGAACAGGGCGCACAGCGCCGCGACCGTTCCGGCGCCGCGCAGCACCACTCCGCCGGCCCGGGCGTCATTGGTGTCGATCGGCAGCACCGCCTGACTGCGGTCGAAAATGATCATCCGGATCGGCAGGTCGGGGACCGTGCGGACTTGACCGCCGTGCTGGTGCAGCCAGCTGACGTGCTCCAGCGTGGGCGCGTGGTTGCGCACGCTGTCGAGGTAGACGGTCCGCATCCGCACCCCGCGGCCGAGCAGGTCGGCGTTGGGCCCCCGGCTGGCCGCCAGGTCCTCCGCCGAATGTGCGCCGCCCGGCGCGAAGGTGGTGACCTCGGTCCGCGCGGAACCGGCCAGCTCCGCGAGCCGCTCCCGGATCGCGTCCGGGCCGAGCAGCTGCTCGGAGGCGTGGTCGAGGGCGCGCGGGCGCAACGCCGAACACTCCGCGATGAGTTGGGCGGCCGCCGCGCGGGAGGCCTCCACGCGCATCTGCTGCGCGGCCAACTCCGCCTGCTGGCGGGCCAGCAGCACCTCCATCGCCCTCTCCGGGCCTATCGCCCGGAACCCTATGCCCTCCCTGCCCGAAGGCTGGATCAGCGCCAGCGCGCTGAGGCGGTCCAGTCCTCCGCGTATCTGTTCCTCCGTCAGGCCCAGCCGGACCGCGAGCGCCGCCACGCCGTCCTGGGGATTGGTCAGCATCCCCCGGTAGATGGCTTCGGCGTCAGCATCGAGTCCCAGAACATCCAACATGATGCAATCCCCCTGGCCAGCATCAAACTCACTGAGTTCGAAACTTAGTGCCCCAGAGCTTACTGACGTTGAACTCCTGATGCTCCCGAGATGACGGCGAGGCCGGTTCCGGCCAATTCGGCGAACGTTCAACCAACTGGGCCGGGGTACGCGCGGCGCCCGTGCCGGGCCGCCCCAAGGCGGCATATGCCTGTGTACGGCGGTGCGGGCGGGGGTGGCGGCCGGACGGTCCATGGCCGGTGAACGCACCTGCCCCGGCCGGCCGGCACCGACACATCCTGGCCAATTTATGCTGTCCGGCCCGGTCGCGCGAGTGACTCTTTATGCCATGGCACAAACCGTCCAGCGGAAGTTAATGCCGCGCGGATTTCCGGCGCCGAAGATGAACACATGCATCTGATTCACGTGCGTCTTCAGGGCCCCGACGACACCGCGGACCGGCCGGATACGGCCGCGATCATCTCGGCGTGCGCGGAAAAAGCGGACGGCCTTGAGCACGTCACCGTCCACCAGGGCCCTTCCGGGGAGCTGACGCTCGGCCTCTTCCTGCTCGCCGGCACGCTCGCCGAGGCCGAGCAGCGCGCCCGTCGGCTCGCCGAGCGAGCCGTGGCCGACCATCCCGACCTGCACGGATTCCATGTCGTGACCGCCGAGGCCGTCCTGGTGCCAGGCCCCTGGTGGGACTCCTGAGCCCCTTCGTCACCGCAGGTCACGGTGGACGGGTTAGGACACTGCATGTTCCGTCCAGTGGATCTCTGTTCCCTCCGGAGCGCGGCTCGAGCAGAGTAGAGGCATCGGCGGAAACGAGAGCGACCGCCGAACACCAGGGAAATGAACCCTGAAATCCCCTCATCATCGAAGGAGTAATTCCGTGCTGGCTACCCGTGTCTCCAGAATCATCGCCTCCGCCCTTCTCGCCGCTGCCGGAATGACGTTGACGGTGAACTTCGCGGACCACGTGCAGCACATTGCCGGAGTCGTCGAGGCCGACCACGGCACCACCACGGCCGTCGAGTCGACGGACGACGTCACCTGGGGAAAGTGAGACCCCACGGATCCGGTGCCGAAGCGCCACGCACATCGGGGGCAGAAGAAATGGAATTCCTCGTCCTGGGTTCTCTGGAGACGCGCGAGGCGGGTGAACCGATCCGCGTCCGGGGCATGCGCCAGCAGAAACTCCTGGCGCTGCTGCTCCTGAACGCCAACCGCGTGGTCCCCATGGACCTGCTCGTGGACGAGCTGTGGGAGGACCCGCCGTCGTCGGCCCGTCCGCAGGTCCACAACGCGATCCGCGATCTGCGCCGCATCCTGTCCGCCGCCGAGGACATCAGCCTCGTCACCATGGACGTCGGGTACCGGCTGATGGTTCCCGACGACGCCGTCGACGCCCACTGCTTCGCCAAGCGGGTCCGGGCCGCCAAGGCGGCCGAGCGGGAGGGCCGGCTCGCCGAGTCCGTCCGGCTGCTGCAGTCGGCGGTGGACCTCTGGCGGGGCGACGCCTTCGCCGGCATCGCCTGCCCGGCGGTCGCCTCGGCCGCGGTGAAACTCAACGAGCAGCGGCTGACGGCCCTCGAGGACCTCATGGCCCTGCGGCTGCGCAACGGCGAAACCAGCTCGCTGGTGGCCGAGTTGCACGCGCTCCTCGCGGAGTACCCCCTGCGGGACTCCCTGCGCGGCAGCCTCATGCTCGCCCTGTTCCGCAGCGGCCGGCAGGCCGACGCCCTCGCGGTCTACGACGAGGGCCGGCGGTTCCTGGTGGAGGAACTCGGTCTGGAGCCGAGCCGGCACCTGCGATCGCTGCACGCCGAGATCCTCGCCGGCTCCCCCACGGCGCACGGCCCCGGCGCGTCCGACCCCGCGGTCCGCGG
This sequence comes from Streptomyces sp. NPDC031100, assembly GCF_055570785.1. Classification (NCBI taxonomy): domain Bacteria; kingdom Bacillati; phylum Actinomycetota; class Actinomycetes; order Kitasatosporales; family Streptomycetaceae; genus Streptomyces; species Streptomyces sp. NPDC031100. Next base: position 5,089 of record NZ_JBVIGN010000021.1, on the reverse strand, counting down.
TGAGGACATCCGGCGCGAGGAGCGCCCCGCACACCGCTCCGCCGCGCCCGCCCCCGGCAGACAACGGAACTACCTGCCCCACGACCTCACCGACTTCACCGGCCGGTCCGCCGAACTGGACTCCCTGCTGGACGCGGACGCACAGGAGCACGGCGGGTCGCCGCTGATGATCGCGGTCGACGGCATGGGCGGCGTGGGCAAGACCACCCTCGCCGTCCACTTCGCCCACCGCGTCACGGACCGCTACCCGGACGGGCAGTACGTCATCGGCCTGCACGGCTTCAGCGCGCACCGGCCGCCGCTGCCCCCCGAGCAGGCCCTCGCCACCCTGCTCCAGGCGAGCGGGGTGCCCCCCGAGAGGATCCCGGCCAGCCTGGAGGAGCGCAGCGCCCTGTGGCGGTCGCGGCTGGCGGGCGAGCGGTGCCTGGTGGTGCTGGACGACGCGGCGGACACCGCGCAGGTGACGCCGCTGCTGCCGGGCACCGGCGGTGCGCTGGTGCTGGTGACCAGCCGCCGCAAACTCACCGCGCTGGACGGCGCGTTGCCGCTGTGGCTGGACGTGCTGCCGCACGCGGACGCCGCGACGCTGTTCGCCCGTATCGTCGGGGAACGGCGCGCCGCTCGTGAGCCCGCTCAGGTCGACCGGGCCGTCGAGCTGTGCGGCCATCTGCCGCTGGCCATCCGCATCGCCGCCGCCCGGCTGCGCGGCAGGCCCGCCTGGGCGATCGCGGACCTCGTCGACCGGCTCGCGAGCACCTCCCAGCGGGCCCAGTGCCTGCAGACCGCCGAACGCGACCTGATGTCCATGCTGCGCACGTCCTACCAGCATCTGAACCCGTCACAACGGCAGTTCAGCCGCCTCATCAGCCGGCACCCGTCCGCGTCGTACGACGTCGCCCACGCGGCCGCGGTCACCGGGCTGCCGGCCGGCGACGTGGAGCGCCACTTCGACGTGCTGATCGAGAACAACCTCATCCGGGAGGAGACTCCTTCCCGGTTCACCTTCCACCACCTGATCCGGGACTGCACGCTGGACACGTAGGTGTTCCTGTCGTAGTACCAGGGGACGTCCGGTGCGTTCCGGAGGAGGGCCGATGACGGGCGGGACGGTGATCCGGGCCGGGCACGGGCCCGACGGCGAGTGGGAGACGGTCCTCGCACGGCCGCATCCGGCCCTGCGCCCCGGGGTGATCAGCTATCGCGGGGTACGGGTCGCGCTCGACCGGCCGCGGCGCCGCCTGGAGGCACCGATCGGCGTGGCCACGCTGCTGCTCGGCTTCGAGCAGCCCGTGCGCATCTCCCGGCCCGGACGCCCGCCGGCGACCCTGGTCTGTGTGGTCAACGGCCTGACCACCACGCCGGCCCTCGGCGAGCACGCGGGGCGGCTCTCCGGCATCGAGATCCTGCTCGCGCCGTGGGCCGCCTTCACCCTGTTCGGCACGCCCCAGTACGAACTGGCCGACCGGTCCCTGGACCCCGACGAGTTGCCGCACCGTCTGGGTACGGGGGTGGGCGAACTGGCCGCCGCCCTGGCCGCGTTGCCCGCCTGGCCCGAGCGGTTCGCCCTGCTGGACGAGGTGCTGCTGCGCTGTTCCCGGGCGGGCGTACCGGGCTCCCCGCGGGTGGTGCGCGCCTGGTCGCTGCTGCGGGGCAGCCGGGGCGCGATCCCGGTGCCCCGGCTGGCGGAGGAGGTCGGCTGGAGCGTACGGCACCTGGAGAACCGCTTCCGGGAGCAGATCGGCCTCGGCCCGAAGGCGGCGGCCCGGGTGCTGCGGTTGCAGCGGGCGCGGCGCCTGCTGGCGGCGGGACGCGGTCAGGCCGAGACCGCTGCCCTGTGCGGGTACTACGACCAGGCGCACCTCAGCGGCGAGTTCAAGGCGATGACGGGCTGCACGCCCGGGGAGTTCCTCAGGGCCCGGAGGCTGCCGGCGGCGCGCTCGGTGCCGGACCGGATGGCGGGCGAGGCGACGAGCCTGGTGTTCACGCCCGGGCGGAGTGCGCTTTTTTCCAAGACCCGTGGCAACCGGTCGGGGGACGCTGATCGCCCCGCCGGTTGATGCCCGGGGGAAGCGGGGCCTCCGGCGGCCCGGCCACGGGGGAGCCGCGAGGCCGGCGGAGGTGCGGGAAGCCGGCGGGCCGGGCTCGACGCAGCGAGTCCGGCCCGTCCTCCCGTGCGCGGGCACGGCCCGTGGTGGGGTCTACCGCCGGGCACCGGAGTCCGCCCCCGAACTCCAGGAGCGGGCCACCAGCGAACTCCCGGAGCCGGCCCACGAGATGGCAGCTTCCGGATGGTTCCGGCCCGTCAGATCGACGCGCCCCGCCCGGGCGCGGGCACAAGCCTGTGCGTCGGCTGTGTCACAAACAGCCCCTTCCTGTCACACATGTCACGCCTAGGCGAATTCTCCGTCACACCCGGCCGACAGGCCCTGTCCCGTGGTCACTCTGCGTCGTTCACCGAGCACACGCTGGTGCTCGCCAGCGCAGCGCCCGGCTCCCCCGACGGCCGCCCCCAGGCCGCCGCCGCGGCGCGCGCAGGGAGGTGCAACTGATGACCGACCGAAGGCTCTGGTCCTACAAGGAGATCGCGGCGCACATCCGGGTGCAGCCGGACACCGTACGGTCCTACCGCAAGCACGGCCTGCTGCCCCCGCCCGATCACGTGGAGGGGGGCAAGCCCTACTGGTACGCCGACACCGTCCGCGCCTGGGTCGCCTCCCGACCGGGCAACCGGGGCAGGAGAGTGGACTGACCGACCTCGGCCGGGAAGGGGGCCGCGGTCAGCTCCACGGTTCGATGACCGTGACCCCCGCTCCCGGTGCCGTCCCCATGGCCGCGAGGGCCGCCGGGGCCGCGTCGAGCGTGATGGTCCGTGTCACCAGCAGGTCGGGGCGCAGCACCCCGGACCCGACCAGCTCCAGCATCCCGGGATAGGCGTGTGCGGCCATGCCGTGGCTGCCGAGGAGTTCCAGCTCCAGGGCGATGGCGCGGGCCAGCGGGACGGGGGTGGTGCCGTCCGGCGAGGGCAGCAGGCCCACCTGGACGTGCCGGCCGCGGCGGCGCAGGGAGTCGACGGAGGCCGCACAGGTGGCGGGCGAGCCGAGGGCGTCGAGGGAGAGGTGGGCGCCGCCGCCGGTCAGCTCGCGGACGGCCGCCGCCGTGTCGGGCACACCGGCCGCGTCCACGCACTCGGCCGCGCCGAACGTCCGTGCCAGGTCCAGCGCCTGGGGCGCCACGTCTACGGCGACCACCCGTGCGCCCGAGGCCGCCGCGATCATCACGGCCGACAGCCCGACCCCGCCGCAGCCGTGCACCGCGACCCACTCCCCCGCCGCCACCCGGCCCTGCTGCACCACCGCGCGGAAGGCGGTGGCGAAGCGGCAGCCGAGGGCGGCGGCCGTGGCGTACGCCATCCCGTCCGGGATCGCGACCAGGTTCACGTCGGCGTGGTCGAGGGCCACGAACTGGGCGAAGGAGCCCCAGTGGTGGAAGCCGGGCTGGGTCTGGCGCTCGCACACCTGCTGGTCGCCGGCCGCGCAGGACGGACAGCTGCCGCAGGCGCAGACGAACGGCACGGTGACCCGGTCGCCGGGCCGCCAACCGGTCACCCGGGAGCCCACCGCCTCGACGACACCGGCCAGTTCGTGCCCCGGCACGTGCGGCAGCCGGACGTCCGGGTCGTGCCCCATCCAGCCGTGCCAGTCGCTGCGGCACAGCCCGGTCGCCTCGACCCGGACCACGGCCCCGTGCTCGGCGGGCTCCGGGTCGGGCACCTCCCGCACCTCGGCCGGCTCCCCGTACTGCTCGAACACCACGGCTCTCATGGGCCACAGCTTCCCAGACCGCCCCCGCCGTTCACACCGCTGCGGTCTCCTTCTTCTCGTTCTCCTCCGCGGGCGCGGCCGGCTCGCCCTCGCTCAGTCCGAACCGCTGGTGGAAGCGGCGCAGCGGGGCCGGAGCCCACCAGGTCGCGCGGCCCGTGAGCCGCATGATCGCCGGTACCAGCAGGCTGCGCACGACCATCGCGTCCATCAGCACCGCGAGCGCGATGCCGAGGCCCAGCATCTTGGTGTTGGTCACCCGGGAGGTGCCGATGGCGACCATCACCACCGCGAGGATGACCGCCGCCGCGGTGATCAGGCCGCCGGTGCGCTGGAGTCCGTGGCGGACCGCCTCGTTGTGGTCGCCGGTGCGGTCGTACTCCTCCTTGATGCGGGAGAGCAGGAACACGCCGTAGTCCATGGAGAGGCCGAAAGCCACGCAGAACATCAGGACGGGCAGGGTGGTCTCGATCGAGCCGGGGCTGGTGAAGCCGAGCGCGCCTGAGAGGTGGCCGTCCTGGAACACCCAGACCACCGCGCCGAACATCGCCGTCAGGCTGAGCGCGTTGAGCACCACGGCCTGCAGGGGTATCAGCACGCTGCCGGTGAGCAGGAAGACCAGCAGCAGGGTGACGACCGCGATGAACGCCCCGGCCCAGGGCAGGCCTTCGCCGATCGCGTGCTTGGAGTCGACCAGGACGGCGGCCGTGCCCGTCACCTTGGTGTCGAAGGGGGCCTTCAGCGAGCGCAGGTCACCGACCAGGCGCTGGGCGCCGGTGTCGACGGCCTCGCCCTTGGGCTGCACCGTGAAGTACGCCGTGTCCCCCTTCACCAGCGGGCCGTCGACGCGGGCCACCTCGGGCAGGGCGGCCGCCCGCTGCTTGTAGTCGGCGTACTGGCTCTCGGTGGCCCTGCCCTCGGCGAGGACTTCGAGGCCGCCGCCGGGGGTGCCCGGGAAGCCGTCCCTCAGGTGCTGCTGCACCACGTGCGACTCGGCGCCGGAGGGCAGCTGGCGGTCGTCGGCCGTCCCGAACTTCACCCCCAGGAAGGGCAGTCCGAGGATCACCAGCAGGGCGGTGGTGCCGAGCGCGAAGATCGGTGCGCGCCGCATGACGAGGGTGGCGGTGCGGGCCCATCCCCTTTGGCTCGTTCGCCTACGGGGCGCCTCAGCCGGTGTCGGGGGGGGGGGGGGGGGGGGGAGGGTGGGGGGGGGGGGGGGGGGGGGGGGGAGGGAGAGGGGGGGGAGGGGGGGGAACGGGGGGGGGGGGGCG